>JBJEMA010000059.1:0-16383 GCA_051879435.1 Lachnospiraceae bacterium | reverse complement strand
TATGAATTCCTTTATTTCTGGCATAATCGATTAATAAACCGGAAAAAGATTCTACCTTGACATTTGATAAATCTTTTGTTACTTCTTTGAGTATCTTAACACGTTCATCCACAGAAAACAACGGACTTTTTCCCGTATTATTCAGCACACTTACCGTAATTTCGTCAAACATTCCGCTTGCCCGCCTGATTACGTCAAGATGTCCAAATGTCACAGGATCAAAAGATCCCGGGTAAATTGCACGATTCATTCAAATCTCTCCTTCACCTATTTTTCTCAAAAATACATGCTTATTATTCTTATAAACCTTTTCTTTTAATATAGCAAATCCAAGGCTCTCCGCATAGGAAAAATCCGCTTGTTTCTCTTCTTCAATAATAAGAATTGTGTCTTTCGTAACGCAACCGGCATGACGCGCACATTCCAATAACATATGATCAAAACCTTTCCCGTAAGGGGGGTCCGCAAACACAATGTCTGCAGGCTCAGTAATGCTATAGGCCAATGCGGAAATGGCATCCTGCCGAAGTAATGTTGCTTTCTCCTCAAAATGGGTATGTTTAATATTATGTTCAATGCATCGAATGGCTTCTTTTCCGTTTTCTGCAAAATAAGATTTTTTTGCCCCGCGACTTATGGCTTCAATCCCAATTCCGCCGCTTCCGGAAAATAAATCCACAAACACACACCCGGGAATATCCGTCTGCAAAATATTAAATAAAGTTTCTTTAATTCGATCCGTAGTCGGACGGGTATCCAATCCTCCCGGCGTTATTAATTGCAAACTTCTTGCACTTCCGGCAATTACGCGCATAGAAAATCTCCTGATTCTTAATTCATTACTCATGCTTCTTATCAGTTTTTCTGATATCAGCGTTTCGGTTTTGTACCTTTTGTATCCCGTTTCATAGTTTTTAATTTTGATAGTGCATATGGTTTTCCACCCAGGTCAATCTCATAATCCTGTGCACCTTTCAAATAATGAATTGCACAAACCTCATCATGAATACTTAATTTCATACCACGAACGCCAATGGCATTTTTCTTTTTCTCGGGGATTTCGGCAATTTCCATTTTAAGCAAATACCCCTCCTTTGTTTCCAACACCATATATTTCTGGTCAATAAACGGAACGACGGATACCACTTCATCCCCTTCGTTCAGATTGGTGGCACTAACCATTCTTTTCGCAACATCAAACTCGCCACCGCTTACCAGTTTACACATGGATGATTTGGTAACAAAAAGCATGCGATAAAGATTCAGTTCGCTTTGACTGGCAACACATACAATTTCTTCTTTGGAAGATAAATAAGTGCTGATATTATCGACAGGAACCCCTTTGTCCCGCAATTTTCCAAAAGGAACATCGCTGACCTTAAAGGTATGCAGATTGCCCAGATTAGTAAAGAGACAAATTTTTCCGGTGTTCTTGCATTTGATAATATATTTGTTTTCGCTTTCCACAGCATCCCGATTTCGTTCTAAGGTAGACTCGTCAATGCAGTGGCAGTATCCAAAGCGGTTCATAAGAAAAATGACATCCATTTCTTCCATTTTTTTTGCTTCAAATACCGCTTCTTTGCCGTTTTCAATTACAGTAAGACGAGGACGCCTGTATTCTTCCTTCATCCGGTCAAGATCCTGCACAAGCACTCTGGCCATGGACTCCTTCCGTTCAAGAATATCCTCATATTTGTATATGTTTGCCGTAGTTTCTTCGTATTCTTTATTCAGTGCTTCTATTTCAAGACCAATCAGGCGATAGAGTTTTAACTCCAGAATGGCATCCGCCTGACGCTCTGTAAAGCATAACATTCCCGCCATAATCTCCGACTCTTTGCTCTTGAAATGAATTCCTTTGGTAACTCCGTTTACCAGACAGTTTTTTGCCTGTGGTTTATCTTTGGAACCACGCAGAATCTCAATAATTAAATCAATCACATTGCAGGCTTTGATTAAGCCTTCCTGAATCTCTTTTTTCTCGCGTTCTTTTGCCAGTAAAGTGGTATATTTGCGTCTGGCTACTTCAAATTGAAACTCCACATTATGACGAATGATGTCTCTAAGTCCCATAGTTTCCGGACGCCCATCCGCAATGGCCAGCATATTGACGCCGAAAGTATCTTCCAGACGCGTTTTTTTGTAAAGCATATTAGTGAAATTATCCACATCCGTATCTTTTTTCAATTCTATCACAATACGAATGCCTTCCTTGGAAGACTGATTGGAAATATCAATGATATCGTTTGTGGTCTTATTATCGGATAGAGCGGCCACATCTGCTAAAAATTTAGAAATGTTAGCGCCAATCATGGTAAAAGGAATCTCGGTTATAACAAGATATAATTTACCACCCTTCCCCCGCTCCACTTCTACTTTTCCACGAATGCGTACTTTACCGGTTCCGGTGCGATAGATTTCCGGCAATTCGTCCTTATTGATAATAATTCCGCCGGTCGGGAAATCCGGTCCGGGTATATAACGCATCAGTTCTTCTGTGGTGATGGATTCGTTGTTGATAAATGCTTTTGTTGCTTCAATCACCTCTACAAAATTATGAGGGGGAATATTGGTGGACATACCAACAGCAATTCCTTCGGTTCCATTGACCAGAAGATTTGGAAATTTCGCCGGTAATACAGACGGTTCCTTTTCCGTTTCATCAAAGTTCGGAAGAAAATCGACCACATCTTTATCAAGATCTGCCAAAAGTCCTTCCTGGGTTATTTTCTGAAGCCTTGCCTCGGTGTATCGCATGGCAGCTGCTCCGTCCCCTTCGATGTTGCCAAAATTACCATGACCATCTACCAGAGGAAGTCCTTTTTTGAAATCCTGCGTCATAACCACCAATGCTTCATAGATGGAACTGTCTCCATGTGGATGATATTTACCCATGGTATCTCCCACAATACGGGCACTTTTTCGGTAAGGCTTATCGTAGCGGATTCCAAGTTCATGCATATCATAAAGCGTTCTCCGTTGTACGGGTTTCAATCCATCTCTTACATCCGGCAAAGCTCTGGCAACGATAACACTCATAGCATAATCGATGTAGGATTTTTGCATAACATCAGAATATTCGGTTTTTATAATGCATTCTTCGATTTTGTCATTATTGTGGTTTTTGGAACTCATTACTTCTGTGCGCCTTTCTCCAAAAATTATACATCAAGCAGTGCCTCGGTAGCATTGGCGTGAATAAACGCTTTCCTCGGCGGCACTTCGCTTCCCATTAACAATTCCGTAGTATCACTGGCTATCATAGGGTCTTCAATATTAACCTGCTTTAATTTTCTGCGCTCCGGATCCAATGTGGTTTCCCAAAGCTGATTGGCATCCATTTCACCCAGACCTTTATATCGCTGTAAAACAAATGGCCCTTTATGGCTTTTACGATATTTTTCCAGTGCTGCGTCATCATATAAATATTCTTCTTCCCCGCGGGCCGGAATGGCCTTATAAAGTGGCGGCATTGCAATGTAGACATGCCCTTCCATAATCAGTTCCGGCATAAAACGGTAAAACAAAGTGAGCAAAAGTGTACAAATATGGGCACCGTCCACATCGGCATCTGCCATAATAATAATTTTGTCATATCGTAATTTACTGATATCAAAATCATTCCCGTAGCCTTCGGAAAAACCACAGCCAAAAGCGTTAATCATAGTTTTAATTTCCGCATTGGCAAGTACTTTATCGATACTTGCTTTTTCCACATTAAGAATCTTTCCGCGAATCGGCAGGATTGCCTGATACTCCCTGTTTCTTGCCGTTTTTGCACTACCGCCGGCAGAATCTCCTTCCACAATAAAAATTTCGCATTTGGAAGGATCCTTGCTTCCACAATTCGCCAATTTTCCGTTGGAATCAAAAGAAAATTTCGGTTTATTTAAAAGATTGGTTTTTGCTTTTTCTTCGGATTTACGGATCTTAGCCGATTTTTCCGCACAACTGATAATTGCCTTCAAATTATCCAGATTACGGTCAAAATAATGCGTCAATTCATCGCCGGTAATCTTACTGACAAATTTAGCAGCGTCCTGATTGTCAAGTTTCGTTTTTGTCTGGCCTTCAAAACGGGGATCCGGATGCTTGATACTGATTACGGCACTCATGCCGTTGCGTACATCCGGACCGGTATAATTTGCGTCTTTTTCCTTTAAGATATTCAGACTTCTGGCATAACTGTTAATAATTGTGGTAAAACTGGTTTTAAATCCGGTAATATGCGTACCGCCTTCTGAATTGTAAATATTATTACAGAAACCAAGCACATTTTCATGAAATTCGTTAATGTATTGGAAGGCCACCTCTACGGCAATTCCCTCCATTTCATTTTTGAAATAAATCACATCATGCAGAGTTTCTTTCCCCCGGTTTAACGCTTTAACAAAACCGACAATTCCTTCTTCTTCATGGAAAGTAACGGTTTCCTCTTCATCTCCGCGAAGATCTTTAAAATAAATGGTAAGGGCAGGATTTAAATAAGCGGTTTCGTGAAGACGGCTTTTTACATCATCTGCTTTAAAATTAGTCCGGTCAAAAATCAAAGGATCCGGCGTAAAATTAACGCTGGTTCCGGTTTCCTTTGTTCTTCCAATCTCAGGGAGCAAGCCATCTGTCAGTTCCGTTACCGGAATTCCACATTTGTATTCATCCCGATAAATACGCCCGTTTCGTTTTATGGTAACTTCCAGATGGGTGGAAAGAGCGTTTACCACAGAAGAACCGACACCATGAAGGCCACCACTGGTTTTGTAGACAGAGTCATCAAATTTACCACCCGCGTGAAGTGTGGTAAATACAAGCCGCTCCGCACTGATTCCCTTCTTATGCATTTCCACAGGGATTCCCCGGCCGTTGTCGGAAACCGTTGCGGAACCATCTTTTTCCAGTGTTACATGAATCTCATTACAATATCCGGCCAGATGCTCGTCTACGGAATTATCCACGATTTCATAAATTAAATGATTCAGTCCTTTGGTAGACACACTTCCGATGTACATGCCGGGTCTTTTTCGTACGGCTTCCAACCCTTCCAATACCGTTATGTTATCTGCATTATATGTAGTGTTTACATTTGACATAGGTAAAATTTGCAACCTTTCCTGTTTCTGTGTTCACATAATTTTATTTACATAATATTTTTATTCGACACCAAATTAGTATAACAAAGGAATTTACAATTGGCAACAAAAAAACACATGATATAGTAGTCTCTCAAATGAAAACCACATCATGTGTTTATGGAGAATTCTGACATTTTGCTATCGTTCCATTCAATTTCCACAGCAGATTACATTTTTCATTTTTACCGCCCGGATTATTCGATTATTCTGGAAGCAGCTATTGCCAGGGATCCCGGGCCGATATGACAGGAGACGCTTAAAGACAAGGGATCCATGTAAATATCTTTGACCATTGGGAAAGCAGATTTCACTTCCTCCATAAAGGTTTCTGCCGCCCGGTAATTATTTGTATGGGCAATTCCAATGGAAACAGGATATTTCCCGTTTTCGCTAATGCGTCCCATGCAATCCTGCATGGCAGCCTCCAGCATAATGGATTTGGCATTCTGCGATGTTCTTGCTTTTGCAAAAGCGTCCAATTTTTCTCCCTGAATCTGTAACACCGGCTTAATCTTGAACAGAGTACCAAGAGTTGCCGCAACAGGTGTTATGCGCCCTCCCTTTTTCAGATAGGAAAGAGTATCCAGCGTAATATAAATGGTTGCATTAAATTTTTCCTGCTCTAAAATATCCTTTATTTCCCTTGCACTTTTTCCTCTTTTGGCAAGTCGAAGTGCATCGAATACGGAATTTTTCATGGTAATGGAAATACGCTGGTTATCCACTACCTGGACTTTTTGTTCAAAATCCTCTGCCAGAATACGGGCCGTTTCGCAAGACCCGCTCAGCCCGCTGGACATAGGAATATACACAAGTTCATCATAAAAACGCAATTGCTTTTCCCATAACTCCAGAATATTTTGCGGAGAAGGCTGGGAAGTGCTGATCTGCGCACCGCCTTCCAGTTTTTTGTAAAAATCCTGCTGGGATAATGTGATGTCTTCAAAATATTCTTTTCCATCAATAAAAAAAGGCATTGGCAGAATAGTAATCCCAAGGGTTTCTGCTTTATCTTGTGTAATTCCGCTATTGGAATCTGTAATAATACCTACTTTTGCCATTGATTCCCTTTCCCATAAATTTCATATTATTTTCTGTTTCATAAATTAATTTGATGAAAGTCTACATATTTCATTCCTGCATTTTGTTGTAATTTGTCAAGCCATTGTTCTATTTCATCCTTATGACAGTTCGTCTGATTATCCAATACATTTTTGGCAAATTTGAGCATAGCAGCATCTTCATAAATATCCGCAATCTCAAATCCCGGCATGCCGGATTGCCGTAAACCGAAAAAGTCCCCGGGACCCCGTTGTTTTAAATCCTCGTTTGCTATTTCAAATCCATCATTGGTTTTTGCCATAATCTCGAGGCGTTCCCTGGATTTTTTGCTGTCACTTCCGGTCATGAAAATGCAATAAGATTGCTTATCGCCACGACCTACCCGGCCCCTCAACTGATGCAGCTGCGACAGTCCGAAACGGTCCGCATTTTCAATCAGCATAACAGTAGCATTTGGTACATTTACTCCCACCTCTACTACAGTGGTAGATACCAGTATCTGGATTTCATTCTTTTTGAATCGATCCATGACTTCATCTTTTTCTGACGATTTCATCTTTCCATGAAGAATGCCAATGGAAAAAGTCGGGAAAATTGTCTGCAATTTTTGGGCATAATCTTTAACATTTTCCATTTCCAAAGAATCCAGATCTGCATTTTCATTTTCCAATAGTCTGGTTTCCTCCACCATTGGACAAATAACATAAACCTGTTGGCCTTCAAGGACATGTTTCTGCATAAAACCATAAATACGTTCCCGATACTCCGGCCCCACAACCGTATTTTTTATAGGTTTTCTTCTGGCAGGCAATTCATGAATCAGGGAAATGCTTAAATCTCCGTACAAAATAATACCAAGTGTACGGGGAATCGGAGTTGCACTCATTACCAATATATGCGGCATATTCCCTTTCAATGAAAAATCGCTTCTCTGACGAACGCCAAAACGATGCTGTTCATCACAAATTACCAATCCTAAATTCGAAAATACTACATCTTTCTGAATTACGGCATGCGTTCCGATAATAAAATCCGCCTCCATATTTCGAATTTTTTGTTTCACTGATTTTTTCTCGGAAACCTTCAAATGTCCGCTTAAATAAACAGGTTTTATAGGCAGAGAATATTTTTCTACCAGTTGGCAAAGATCAAGATAGTGCTGGTTGGCCAAAACTTCCGTTGGCGCCATAAGGGCAACCTGAGCCCCGGTTTGTATAACAGAAAGTCCTGCCAAAAATGCAAGAATGGTTTTCCCACATCCAACATCTCCCTGAACAAGACGATTCATCTGAAATCCGCAGGATAAATCTTCATTGATTTCCGCAAGGGCTTTTGCCTGTCCCCCGGTCAGTTCATACGGAAGTTGACGGATTAGTTTTGCTTGAAGAGAAAAATCCGATATACAATGAATGGTTTTCTTTTTTTCCAGCCCACTTTTTAAAAGTTTCATTTTGGCAAGGAATAAATAAAACTCATCAAAAGACAACCGCTCTCTCGCCCTTGCCATTTCGTCATAATCAGCCGGAAAATGGATTTGTTTTAACGCCTGACAAAGGGGAAGAAAATTATGTTCCTTAAGAACACGCTCCGGCATAAAATCCGGCACATCATCCATTGTATCAAAAACATAAGCCATGGCTTTACATACAGTATTATTTGTTAATCCCTTTGTACCACGATAAATGGGAAGAAGGTTTTCGTGTCCTTTTTCATAATCCTGTTTTGATAGGATTTTCGGTTGGGAAATACAATAGTTGGCACCGATCATCTTAAAAGTTCCAAATAACAGAAGTTCTTTTCCGGGAACCATTTCCTTTTTCAAATAAGGTACTCCAAAAAAAGTTACGATTACCATACCGGTTCCGTCCGTAACTTCAAATTGTAATATGGTTCGATTCCCTTTTTTAAACAAACGAGGAGTACGAACCACCTTTGCGCATACTACGGCGGTCTGTTCATCAGATAAGGTATGAATCGGACGAATATCAGGATAAGAAGTATAAGAGCGGGGAAATAAATGCACCAAATCACCGATGGTGAATACGCCAAGTTTTTCAAAATATTTAGCTGTTTTTTCTCCGATTCCATGAATTGTAAGGATTGAATCTGACAAGTACATAATGAGTTCCTTTCTTCAAATCAAACCATATACGATATGGCAATCGATGAAAAAAGGAAGACGGGCGTCTTCCTTTTCGTTCCCTTTTATTCTACGGAAATTATATAATAATAAATCGGCTGTCCGCCACTTTGAAATTCAATATCACAATCCGTATATTTAGCAGATAATTTTTCATGAATTGCTACTGCATCTGCCTCAGTAACATCTGCGCCATAGTAAATGCTGATTAATTCCGAACTGTCATCCACCATTCTATCGGTCATTTCCAGAACAACGCTTTCCAAATCATTGCCATTGGAAAGGATACCGGCATCTCCGATTCCCATGTAATCCCCTTCATGAATGGTGACGCCTTCAATCGCAGTATCACGTACTGCGTAAGTCACCTGACCGGTTTTTACATTGCCAATGATATCCAACATGATTTTTTCGTTCTCTTCCGGTGTTGCGTCAGGGACAAAACTGATTAAAGCGGAAATTCCTTGTGGTATTGTTTTCGTAGGAATCACAATAACCTTTTTATCCTCGGTCAAGTCCCGTGCCTGATTGGCTGCCATGATAATATTTTTATTATTCGGAAGAACAAAAACATATTCGGCATTTGTGACTTCAATAGCATTCAGTAAATCTTCCGTACTTGGGTTCATTGTCTGACCGCCTTCAATAATCTGATCCACACCAAGCGTCCGGAAAATCTCGGCAATACCATTACCGACAGCCACAGAAATAAAACCAAACCGTTTTTGGGGTTCAGTGCTTTTCGGAGAAGAAATTTCCTCCCGGCTTGGTACATAACGAATATTTTCAATGGAAATATCCGTTAATTCTCCATACTTGATACCTTTTTGAATCGCTAATCCGGGATCATTCGTGGTAAGCGAAATATTCGCTTTCAAATCACCGGCTTCCAAAACGGCATCCTTAGATATGCCTTCCAAATAATTGCGGAATTCCTCTTCATGCTTCACATTGAAATTTTTATTGGCAGCCTGGCTGTAATGAAGAACATAACTTAACTTATAGCCATATTTTACGCCGGAAGAATTACCGGATTCGGAAGATAACATGCGTACTTCACCGGCAGCTTCCGTCGTCTTATCATCCATGGAAAATTCAATCTCTTTTCCCGCATAACAGTCAAAGGCGCCCTGCAAAAACTCCATTAATCCCTGTCCGCCTGAATCAACAACACCGGCTTCTTTCAGAACCGGCAACATTTCCGGCGTCTGCTCCAACACCTGAAAGCCATATGCTAATATTTCTTTGAAAAATGTTTCCGGATCATCGCAGCCGGATTCAAAGAGTTCATTTGCTTTCACCGCCATTCCTTTTGCTACCGTTAAAATGGTACCTTCCTTCGGCTTCATAACGGCTTTATAGGCGGTTTCCACCGCTTTGTCACTTCCTGCGGAAATTGTTGCTATATCAAGTTCCTCAAAATCACGTACAACTTTTGTAAAACCACGCAATAATTGGCTTAAGATTACACCGGAATTACCTCTGGCGCCACGAAGGGAACCGGAAGACATGGATTTGCAAAGAGATTTCATATCAAAATCTGCACCGCTGTTTTGTAATTCATAAATATCCTTCGCTGCAGACATGATGGTTAATGTCATATTGGTTCCCGTATCCCCATCCGGAACCGGAAATACATTTAATTCATTGATATAATCTTTTTTACTTTCAAGATTCTTTGCTCCGGCTAAAAACATTTTTGCCAAAAGCTTAGCATCTATCGTGTTAGCTGCCACTTCTTATTTCCTCCTTAACAATACCAATACTTCAGATTAATCGATTACTCGAACGCCTTCCACAAAGACGTTGATTTTCTTTACCGGAAAACCGGTAAAACTCTCGATTTTGTATTTTACATCACTGATCAAATTATCAGAAATAGCTAAAATGCTGGTTCCGTATGCAACGATGATATGAAAATTGATAATCAGTTTATTCCCGTCTGACTGAACAATTACGCCATGATTGAGACTGTCTTTTTTCAAAAGGCGTACCAAACCATCTTTCATATTCACGCTGGCCATACCAACAATACCAAAACATTCCATTGCGATAGAGCCTGCGTATTGTGCAATTACTTCGTTATCAATCTGTATGCTCCCTAAATGGGTATCCATTGAACTTTTCATTGTAATCCTCCTTACCCAATATGAATCCATAACCTGTCTGATTTATGCTGCGACAAACTTCAATTCATTGCCATAAAAATACAACAGAACTGTATATGGCAAATCTTGTGACATGTCGCTATTTTATTTAGTATAACTTATTTAGATGTAAATTAAAACATTTTTTCGAAAATGGCGCTTTTGGTTTCAATAACGGTGCATTTAATTTCCGGAAAAAGCGCATATGGTTTTACAAGATAGCAAAAACATCATAGCATAACAAAAAAACATCATAACATAACAAAAAAATATCTTGCAATTATGTTAAATGTTTGCTAATATAAGTTTTGTTGTGGGTCTATGAGTAAACAGTGACCCAATATGTTATAAGGAGGTGTCGACATGGCAAAATGTGATATTTGCGGTAAAGGTGCTCATTTCGGTAACAATGTTAGCTTTTCTCATAGAAGATCAAACAGAATTTGGAATTCCAATGTAAAGAGTGTTAGATGTACTGTGAACGGAACACCGAAAAGACTTCATGTATGTACAACTTGCTTGAAGTCCGGAAAAGTTGAACGCGTTTAATTATAGTATTGTTGCAAACGAAAAGAAACCAATTCATTGGTTTCTTTTTTTATTGATTGAAAACATTACGCCTGCTTTCCGTATTCAAATCTGCGACTTAATTCCTCATATTCTTTATTAATCTTCATTAACAATTCTCCATCTCCGCAGATATTATCCGGGTGATAGATTTTCAGAAGTTCCTTATATCTTTTCTTTAATGCAATCTGGTTATTCACACCGCGAAAGAAAATTCCGGTGGCATAAACTTCTTTGCGAACATTTTGTGCATTACGCATCATGCGGGATACTGCTTCCTTTTCCTTCTCAATCGCGTCTTTTTCCCGCTGGATATATGCCTGATCCTGCCCCATTAATTCATAACTGTGCTCGATAATTCTTTGCTTTTTTTCTAAAAGAATTTCATCATCCTTCAGGCGTTTTCTTTCGTATTCCACTTGTTCTTTTAATTCCGATAATTCAATTTTTAACTGTCTCTTCTCACGTACCAGTTGTTTTTTCTCTGCGGAAATGGTTTTTCTTTCGCGACGGAGATTCTCATACTCATTTTCCAGTTGGCTTTTTTCTGCCTGGATTCTGACATTTTCAAGAAACAACTGATGTTTCAATTGCTCCAATTCTTCTTTTGATTTTGCTTTGGACAGTTCGCTTTCAAATGGATTTGCCATATCTCATAACCTAATTTTCTTCCGGAAAAGCATTCTCTACCGCTTCTTCATCGGAAATTCCGCCCTCTTTTTTTGCCTTAAATTTATCAATTAATTCCGGCACCATATCAATCACCTTGCTCACCGTATCCTGCCCCTTTACAGGTACAACTTTCACATGACCATTCTGTATAACCAGAACCGCACTCGGGGAAATGTTGGCATGAAGCCCACCGGCTCCGCCATTTCTTTTCTCTTTTGCCGTAGTTCCGGCTGCAGCACCAAAGGAAACATCAACCAAAGGTACGATTGTGGCATCCCCTACTCTGGTAGCCTCTCCCACAACTGTTTTTGAATTAATCACATGATCCATGTTTTTTAATAAATTATCAATGATAGTGATGTTATTCTCTGCCATTATACGCCCTCTCTTTTCAATCGTTTATAAAATGTTTTCACTCGTTTATTTAACAAAACCTGCAATGCATTAATTCCTAAATAACCAAGGACGAAACGACCTTTTATTTTTGCATCAATTTGTAATGCAGGTTGGTTTTCTCCCTGTTCGGCTGCTTCACGAAATACCGGACGAAATTCAATCTTTTTCAGAAGAAACGGGATTGCCATGGAATAATATTCCATCAATTTACCAATCGTTGACGGATCTTCCGAAACATAATCCACTATTATTTTACAATAAAACGGTTTCAAATGCTTTAATATTTTAATAATTTTCTTTTTCAGAAAATCAATCGCATATTCCGTTCCATTTTGCATAAAAAGGCGATCGTAATAATCATAAGTATCCAAAGCTTTTTCAATTTTATCTGTGATTGTATCCGACAGTGATTCCAATGTTTCCGGTATTTTTTCCAAAAACCGGATTACTTTCACAATAATTTCTTTTATTTTTTGAATAATCCGGTTAATTTTCGAGGAATGAGATGATTTCTCTGCGTCATCACCGTCATCCTTCCCCTCATTTCCCGATTCTTTTTCGAAAGCATCACTTCCATTATTCAAATCATCTTCGTTAACATTCTTCAAAGCGTCTTCGTTAACATTCTTCAAAGTGTCTTCGTTTGTATAATGTAAATCTTCTTTATTTGCTTTATCCAGCGCATCTTCGCTTTTCATTTTGGAAAACAACGCATCCTTATTTTGTTTTTTCTTATGATTGTAAATCGGAATTCCAAAAATCCTTAGGATAATATTAAAATCGTTTTTATAAAATACTTTTACGCAAAGGATATGAAACAACCAGGATATTGTCACATAACCATTTAATTCTTCCTTCTTTTGCCCTGCAATTCGATACTGAAACGGCCAGAATAATAACAAAAGCAAAATGATAAATAACAATCCTAAAACAGACAATAGAATGATTCCGATTATTTTTAGTATGGTAAGAAATAAACCCATAATATCATGCCTCTGTTATCTCGTCTCTTGAAAATCGGTTGCTACCTGTGCCGACAAATATAATAGTGCTTCCTCATAAGTATCTGTTATTCCTAAAATGCAAAATGGCAAATCCCGATACCGTTTTTGTTTCAAATATTTCGCATGAAAAAATTCCGGATAATGTTTTTCCCCATTTTCTGTTGCTTCATTGTCAGCCGAAGGAAGGGGTGCAACAATAACAAATACAGACGGATTTCCCTGATGATATTTTAACTGTCGGCACAATTGATCCTTCCGTGCAATTAAGGATTCACTTAAATATAATTTGTCACTAAAATGCATATTCATCCCTGTCTTTCACTCGACGGTATACGGATTATCTGTGGATAAATGTAATTTACCCCAAAGAAATCACAAATATGTGGTCACTTGGGGTAAACTAAAAACAGTTATTTGTGATAATTCCATAATCTGTTTTTCGATAAACTCAGATACTCTTCATAAGCTTTTTCAAGAATCTGCTTTTCATTCGCAAATTTTAATAAATGATATGCTTCATGAAATTTATAGTATCCGGAATCGACAAAAAATTCTTCGCGTTGTGGTTTGCTGTAGTAGTTCTCTGAGCGCATTAAATACCAGTGAACTTCCTTTTCGACCGTATCTTCCGGAACATTAAATGAGTACTCGCTTTTTCCTACATATTTTACAATGGAAGCTTTTACTCCGGTCTCTTCCCTTACTTCTCTGAGGGCCGTCTGAGGATATTCCTCGCCCATCTCTACGGTTCCTTTGGGTAAAACCCAGCCTTCGTATCGATTTCTAAAATTTTTATACAAAAGCAAAATCTTCCCACGAAATATAACCACACCGCCGCAGCTGACTGCTTCAATCATCGTTGTCGTCCTCCTGCCTGTGTGTACAATTAATATTAGTATATAGTAAATACCAAAAGAATGCAATGAAGGTCTAAAAATGTACAGGTCTAATAATGTACAGGTCTAATAATGTACAAGTTTCAAAATGTACAAGTCTAAAAATATACAGTCAAAAATTGTACAGGCCTAAAATGCACATTTATAAATGGTCTAAAAATGCACATTTGTTAAGGTTTAAATCCCCTACAAATGTGCATAATGTAATTTCAATATGTTTTTCCCAAACGAAAATATAACACAATAAAACCGTATTATTTTAGTTTGTTGCTTTTTTCAACAAATCGCAAATAACATCTTCTTCAAATGGTTTCGTTACAAATTCATAGGCACCAGATTTTAAAGCTTCCACAACATTACCCTTTTGCCCTGCCGCAGTAACCATAATTACCTTTGCATTTGCATCTGTTTTCATAATTTCCTTTAATGCAGAAACGCCATCCATAATCGGCATGGTAATATCCATTGTAACAACATCCGGTTTTAATTCTCCAAATAATTTTACACCTTCTTCTCCGTTGGTCGCTTCTCCTGCAACTTCATAGCCATTATTTTCCAATATTCCGCGAAGAATCTTACGTGATGTTCTTGAATCGTCAACAATTAAAATTTTAGCCATTTTTTTACCCTCATTCCTATCATTTTTCGTTGTTTTCTACTCTCAAAGATTAAAATTGAAGAATTTCTTCTGTTGATACTATTAAGGAAACTGCATTGCCCATAATGGTAAGAGGTACAACACAGAACTGTTTTTCGCTGTTTAATGCAACTACATTTTCAGCAAATGCAGGTGGCAAAAGTTCTGTCTCTACATGCTGATAACTGAGAGCAGTTGCAAAAAGTCCGTTGATAATATTAATAAATTCGCCAATGGAATCAAGCGCATCAAGGTCTAATTTATCAAATTCTTCACCTGCATAGGTATCTGCTATGGCAAGCATGCCGCCAAGTCCATAATGATTTCCGGAAAAACCGGTTGTAACATTACAATCCCCCTTCATATGTTGAACGGCAATTGCATTGGCATTGTAAGAAGAAACGAGTTCCGCTTTTTGTATTGAAATATCAGTACTGATCAAGCGGTTAATGGTACGAACCGCAACAAGAATCAGTTCCTTTGTCTGCGCCGGCACCTCCGGAAGATAAACCGGAACGATACGGTCAATATCACCGGATTTAATCGCTTCAATATCTGTATCGGAAAAATTATTTTCCTGCTGGAAACTAAGTAAAGCATCTTCCAAATCTTTTAATAACATATATCCTTTATCGGTAATAGTCTGAAGAAAAACCATATATGGATTTCCCTGCAGGCTCAATAATTTTGTAACCTGTTCCGGACGAAGATAACCAAGTTCAACGGCAATATCCCCAAAACGTTTGTCCATTACAGCCTGTTTGCGATTAATTTCATCAGCCTGCTTGTCGGTAATCATTTTTTCGGATACAGCAATCAGACCAAGCTTCACACGAGTCTTTTTCTGCTCTTCCATCACATAAATAAACTGTTCTTTTGTTATTTTTCCGTTTTTTACAAGATAATCCCCAAAGATATTAGCGAACATTAAAATACCTCCAATCGATGCATAACGGATTCTTATGCATTTTTACATATTTTTTTCATTATAACTTATTTTTATTGTAAAAAAAAGTAAAATAACATACTTTTTCGCAATATCCGACTTATTATCCCATTTTTTCCGAAGCATTTTCTTCCATCCGCATGGAATATCCATCAGCCGGCCAAGAATTAATTAAAATATTGGGAAAAGATTCTTCTGGCAATGGGTGCTGCATAATCCCCTCCGGATCCGGCTCCTTCAAGAATAACCGTTACAACAATTTCCGGATCTTCCGCCGGCGCAAATCCGGTAAACCAGGCATGACTCTGCCCCTTTACAGAAGAATATTCCGCAGAGCCTGTTTTCCCGGCAGCAGTATAACTCTGATTGGACAATTTTGAAGCAGTTCCATTTTCCACTACCTGAATCATCATTTCCGTTAATATTTCGGCTTCCCGGGGAGTAATAATGCTGCGATATAAAGTTGGCACATACTGTTTTACCAAAACTCCATCCACATTTTCCACCCTGTCCACCATATAAGGAATATACATATTTCCACCATTCGCAATCGCCTGGGTAACCATATTCAGATGCAAAGGTGTTATCAGGGTTTCCCCCTGTCCAATGGCGGATTGCATTATTTCGGCATTTGTCATGGATTCCCGCATGGAAATATGGGACTGCCGATGCGAAAATGAAACCGGCAAATCCGTATTAAACAGCATACTAAGCAGAGTGTCCGCAAATCGTTCCCGGTCGAGAAGCATTCCGATATTGGCAAAGGAAGAATTGCAGGATTTTG
>JBJEMA010000058.1:0-16799 GCA_051879435.1 Lachnospiraceae bacterium | reverse complement strand
TAAAAGGAAATCCGTATTAACCGGTTGTATGAATACTATCTTATGTCCATTGATTTGCAGTATACAGGGCGGCTGCCGAAAATCATTCTCATGTATTTTGCATATCGTTCCAATCTGGACTACGAACGCAATGCCTTTTTGTATGCCAATGTTCTCATGCATAAAGAACAGTACCTGGATATTTACAGCGATTATCTTCCTCATATGGAGAAATTTGCCTGCGAACAGCTGTTGAAGGGACGGATTAACGACCATCTGGCATTAATTTACAGTGAATTTCTTTATCCAATGCTTGGAGAACCCGAATTTGCCGGCGCCTATATGAATCTGTTTTTCCTTCGTCGTATCCGGCTTACGGGACAGGCAGAGATGAAAAATGTGGTGGTTACAACGGAAGCGCTGAAGGAAGATGAAAAATATCCTATTTATCAGGGACAGGCGCTGATTGGGGTGGCCGGTTCCTCTTACACCATCGCCCTGGAAGATGAAAATGGGAACCGCTATATTGATGAGAGTCTTTATACCATGGAGCCTATGCTGAAAGACCGTCGTTTTCTGGAACATGTCATCCGGCATTGCGAGCCAACCATAAGAAAAGCACTTTATCTGGCAGAAAGTTCGGGAGAAAAGATTTTCGTATCGGAAAAGAACGAGGAAGAATTGCTTTGGCTGTCAAAGCAACTGGAGATTACGGAGAAATACAGGGTTGCACTGAATTTACATCTGGCGGAATATTATTTTGAAAAGGATGAAATTGTAAAACTGGACAGTATTATTGAGCGCTTTGATCCGGAAATAATTCCTGCCCAGAACCGGGAAATCTGCATTCGTATTATGGTGGCCCGGGGAATGTATGAAAAAGCGATTGAGTGGATTCATACCTACGGAACCTGGGGAATTGACTATAAGATTCTGGTTCGCCTATGCGACCGATATTTTGTCCATAATGAGTTTTCCTATGACCCGGAGGATGTTGCAATTTGTCATTCCATTTTCCGTATGGGGAAATATGATGAAACGATTTTGAATTATCTGATTGCCTATGGCAATGGGACAAGCCAGCAATTAAAAATGATCTGGCGTGCCGCGGATTCTTTTAATCTGGATACCCATTCCCTGCTCGAGAAGATGCTGGTTCAGATTTTGTATTCCGATGTTCATGTGGGTGAGGAAACCAACATTTACCTGGAATATGTAAAGCAGGGCGCCAATGTTGATATGGACAAGGCCTTCCTTACCATGTTGGCTTATCGGTATTTCCATTGTCAGGAAAAACTGGACAGCCGGGTATTTGACCGGGTAATTACCCATACGGAAAATCATGAAAAGGTTTCTTTGGTGTGTAAATTGGCATACCTTAAAAAAACATCTGAATTGAGAAAGAACGGACGGCTTTTCGATAATGAGAAAAAACTGATTCCGATTTTCCTTAGCGAGATGGCAGGCAATCAGATTTTCTTCCCGTTCTTTATGGATTTTAAGGATTTGTACCCGTCCCTGCAGATGATGGAGGACCGCTGCTATATTGAGTATAGGGGAAAAGAAGGAAGCCGCGTAATTCTTCATTATGTTGTGGAACATGAGGGAAACGAAAACAACGAGTACAAGAAGGAAGAGATGCCACATATGTATGCGGGTATCTATGTTAAATCCTTCATTCTGTTCTACGGAGAACGGATTCAGTATTACATAACTGAGGAGGACGGAAGACAGGAAAAACTGACGATGTCCAGCTCGATTGAAAACAAGGAAGTCCCTTTGAATGACGGGAAAAATGCGACAAGCCGGTATGCCATGGTAAACCGGATGGTGTACGACAAAAATACCAAGAATTACGGGGCTTATTGTGAACTTTTACAGGATTATGAAAAACAAAATTATCTGGTAAAACGCCTGTTTTTGCCGGTATAGAAAAGCCGGAACCCATGCAACGCGGTCCCGGCAGGGGTCAAAGCGGTAATAATTGTTCCGAAAAAGCGGAACCCAAGCAACGCGGCCCTGGCAGGGGTCAAAGCGGTAATAATTGTTCCGAAAAAGCGGAACCCAAGCAACGCAATCCTGCCAGGGGTCATACCCGGTATGGCGTTGCAAACTTGCAAAGAGAGGGGATGTCATCTGTGATTGGTGAAATGAAAGGTGAGATCAAAGGTGAACTCAAAGGAGAACGCAAAGGAATATTGGAAAAAATGACTAAAGACAAACTGGTAATCGGACTGGATTTGTCGGACGAGTTTTCCCAGGTGAGTTATTACGGAAAAAATCAGGAAAAGCCGGAATCGGTCAGTATGGTGGTGGGAGCGGATCAGATTTGCATACCTACCGTACTGACTAAGAAAAATGGCGAAAATATCTGGTGCTTTGGCCGGGAAGCCGTCAACTTATACGAGAATCAGCAGGGAATTCTGGTGGATCACCTGGTGGAAAAAGCCAGAAAAGGAGATTTGATTCAGGTTGACCATAAGGAATATGATCCCGTAGACCTGCTCACCCTATTCATAAAAAAATGTCTTGCCATGATTGCGGTACATGCTCCATTGGAAAAGGTTTCCGTCATTATGATTACGGTTAATGAGCCGGATTCCCGCATGATAGAAATCCTGGATAAAGCAGTGGAAACACTTCGAATCAAACCGGATAAAGTTTTTTACCAAAGTCATACGGAAAGTGCTTATCACTATATGCTGCATCAGGCAAAGGACATCTGGAATCATGATGTGCTGATTCTGCATTTAACATCGGAGGGACTTCTCTGCAGGAGTATGCGGAAGAACATTCGTACAACGCCGATTGTTGTTTTGATGGAGGAACGGAAATATGCCAATTTCTGTTTCGAAGATTTTTCCGGGGGCAGTGAGGGGCGGATAAAACGAAAAGACCAGGAACTTCATGATATCCTTTATGCGATTATGGAGGGGAAACTGTATTCTGCGGTGTATCTTCTCGGGGACGGCTTTGAAGGCGAGTGGTGCAAGGAATCCCTAAAATATATGTGCAGAAACCGGCGTGTTTTCCGGGGAAACAATATGTTCAGTCTGGGTGCATGCTATGGCGCCAGAGAAAAGTTAGAGACTTCGGAACTGGCTTCAAAATACATTTTCCTGGGAAAAGATAAAGTGAAAGCCAACATCGGTATGCGGGTATACCGGGAAGGGGAAGAAGTCTATATGGCATTGCTGGATGCAGGCATGAACTGGTATGATACTTCCCGGGAAATCGACCTGATTCTGGACCGGGAAGATACGATAAAACTGATTATTACGCCATTAAACGGGATTAATACCCGTAATGCCCACATTTACCTGACCGGTATTCCGGTGCGTCCGCCAAGAGCCACCAGGGTGCATCTGGAGTTGAAAATGCTTAGCGAAAAGCGTCTTTTTGTACGGGTAACTGACCTTGGTTTCGGTGAATTTTATCCGGCAACTAATATGCAGTGGACGGGAGAATTGGAGGTTTACTAGGAAATGGGAAAAGTATATGCATGTGTGGGCCGTTATGCAGGCACACCTTATACCATTAAGCGTGCATGGATTCATGTTTCCTGTGTGGAAGAATTATGCTTTTATATTTGCAACAATGCCTATCTGCTGGAGAAGGATTTCTTTTCGGCGGATTTGCTGGAGTGGCTGGAGGAAGAATGCAATCTGGTGGACCTTTCCCGGAAACTAAAAGGGATGCTGAAACAGGGAGCCAAATTAGATGCGCTGGTTAAAACCCTTCTTTCTGACATTCAATATTGCAGAGATACGGAAATTGAAGAAGTTCAGAAGTTATTGCTGAGTAACGACAGCATTTCCACCATTCAAAAATCGAAAATCCGGGCGGATTATTTTTTGAAAAATCAGAAATATGCATTGGCGCAGAAATTGTATGAGGATATAAAGGAAAAACTGACACGCCCTGCAGTAATTAATACGCAGGATAAGGCTATTCTTCCATATGTGTATCATAATCTTGGGGTAATTTATGCCAATTTATTTCATTACGAACAGGCGGCGGAGTATTTTCAAAAGGCTTATGAACTGGATGGACGCCCGGAGCACCAAATGGCATATCTGGCGGCCTGCCGTATCAGCATGAAAGATGATGAGTATTTGAAACATTTATCCACGCTTTCCCAGGATGCTTACCAGATTTCCGGGGAACTGGAGGAGTCTCTCCGGACGATTCTGGAGGACTGGAACCGTTCCGAGGAAAAAATGAAGGCGGGTGGAATTGCGCATATGTATGAAAACCATGAACAGGAAGAGTTTGCACTGGCAATACTTCAGCAGACGGAAAAACTGAAAGATGAATATCGTTCTCGTATGGGAGATTAGGTTTGGGATTAATCAAATTTTTCAAGAAAAAATGGAATAACTGGTACTATCATGATCTGGACATGGAGAATGACGGAGAACCGGAACTGGATTGGGAGGAGGAAATTGAGGATAATTCCCTGCCGGAGGACGACATCATATTAAAAGATGCCAATCAGCGTACGGTTTTCCTGTTACAATGCATGGGCCAAATTACGGAGTCGGGAGAACGGCTGGAGCAGTACACCTCGGAATATGAAGCGGTTACCAGTCTTTTGACGGATATGGAAGAAATCGAGAGTCTTCCCAATGAAATCCGGGTGGATATCATGAATCATGCCCAGAAAATAATGATGCTTGAGAAAGAAAGACGCAGACTTTTTGCAAAATCCGGAAAACTTCCGGAAAAGGCGATTAAGTCCTTACAGTCCAAGGAGGACGAGATACCCGAGGGTATCAAGAAAATGAAGGAAACGGAAGCCTATCGGAAATTGGTGAAATATGATTTGAAAAAACTGGATGGAGAGCGGGCTGCCTGCAAATATCGTAAGCAGGAACTGATTACCACCATTGCTAATTGCCGGGGCGTCGCACTGATTTGCGGAATTGCCATGGTGCTTTGTTTTATCATGCTTTTGGTGCTACAGTTTTCGTATGACATGGATGTTCGAATCGGTTATATTATTGCGGGATTGGTTGGAGCCATTACGCTGACGGCCTCTTACCTTCGTTATCTGGAGGCGGTGAAAGAGCAAAAACAGTTGGGGAAACGGGTAAACAAGTTGATTTCCCTTCATAATACGGTGAAAATCCGTTATATCAATAACACTAATCTTCTTGCTTATCTTTATCAGAAATTTTCCGTAAAGTCTGCGGCAGATTTAGAAAAGCAGTGGCAACTTTACATGGAAGAAGAAAAAATGCGGCATAAAGATGAAGCCCTGAAAGAAGATTTGGAGTATTACTATGAGAAATTAACCAATCTTCTGCGAAAATATCGGATTAAGGATCCGGACATCTGGACAAGACAGGCAGAAGCGCTGGTAGACCCCAGGGAAATGGTGGAAGTGCGTCACGCGCTGATTGCCCGTCGTCAAAAACTTCGGGAGCAGATGGAATACAATCAGAAAATTATGGCCCAGTCGAAGGAACGCATTGAGGCAGTCCGCAGGAAATATCCGGATTATGAGGAAGAAATTGATTCGCTCACAAGAAGATATTCTAGACAGTCCAGTTGATTTCGATTATACTTTTTTTGGGTTTTTACAAGAGGAATTTTACAATTGAATATGGGGGAAACATTATTTTCAAGAAAAGGTAGGTTAAGGCTATGGAAGAAAATGTGTTGACTAAGGTATGCAGTTCAAAGGCGAACTATCAGGAGGATATCTCTGTTCATGAGATCAGCGACAAACCGGGAGAGGAGTGTGGCGTCTTTGGAATGTATGATTTCGATGGAAATGATGTTGCCTCCACAATCTATTACGGATTGTTTGCCCTTCAGCATCGCGGACAGGAAAGTTGCGGTATTGCAGTAAGTGACACGAAGGGTCCGAATAAGGTTGTCAGTTCAAAAGATATGGGATTGATTCACGAAGTATTTACTTCGGAATCTTTAGAAAAATTAAAAGGAGACATTGGCGTTGGCCATGTGCGTTATTCTACGGCAGGTTCCAGTTGCCGCGAAAATGCACAGCCGCTGGTGTTAAACTATGTAAAGGGGACTTTGGGGCTTGCCCACAACGGCAATCTGATTAATGCCCCACAACTGCGCGACGAATTTGCCTATACAGGAGCAATTTTCCAGACCACCATTGACTCGGAGGTTATTGCTTATCAGATTGCGCGGGAACGGCTTAACAGCAAAACCGTTGAAGAAGCGGTGGCGCGGGCAATGCGTAAATTGCGAGGCTCATATGCCCTTGTCATTATGTCCCCGAGAAAATTAATCGGAGCAAGAGATCCCTTTGGATTCCGCCCGCTTTGTATCGGAAAAAAAGGCAATGCCTATGTGCTTGCATCGGAGACCTGCGCTTTAGATACCATTGGCGCAGAATATGTGCGTAGCGTGGAACCGGGGGAAATCGTGACCATCAGTCCGGATAAAGGGATTGAATCCGACCGGTCCATGTGTATTGAAAAAAATAAGCAGGCCAGATGCGTTTTTGAATATATTTATTTCGCCCGTCCGGACAGCTATGTGGATGATGTGAGTGTATATAATTCCCGTATTTTAGCCGGAAAATTTCTTGCGGAAGATTCGCCGGTGGAAGCCGACATGGTAGTCGGTGTCCCGGAATCCGGAAATGTGGCTGCCCTTGGTTATTCCCTTGCCTCCGGCATTCCTTACGGACAGGCATTTGTGAAGAATACTTATGTGGGAAGAACTTTTATCAAGCCGCAGCAACAAAACCGTGTCAACAGCGTGCAGGTAAAATTAAATGCCCTGAAAGAGGCAGTAGACGGGAAACGGATTATCATGATTGATGATTCCATTGTCCGGGGGACAACATCGGACCGGATTGTGCGGATGTTACGGGAGGCCGGAGCCAAAGAGGTGCATATGCGTGTCAGTTCCCCGCCGTTTATTGCTCCATGCTATTTTGGTACGGATGTGCCGGCCTGCGACCAGTTGATTGCATATCACAGAAGTGTTGAAGATATCTGCAAAATCATTGGCGCAGATTCTCTGGCTTATCTGAAAGAAGAACGACTCTCCCAGATTGTTGACGGACTTGGCATCTGCAAAGGCTGCTTTACCGGAAATTATCCAATGGAACCACCGAAGGAAGATATTCGCGGAGAGTTTATTAAATAAGAATAAAGGAGATACGAAACATGGCAACAGACAGATATGTAAACCCCTTGACCGAGCGTTACGCCAGCAAAGAGATGCAGTATATTTTTTCACAGGATATGAAATTCCGTACCTGGAGAAGATTGTGGATTGCACTTGCGGAGATTGAGAAAGAACTTGGTCTGGCTATTACCCAGGAGCAGATTGATGAGTTGATTGCGAACAAGGACGATATCAATTATGATGTGGCAAAAGCAAGAGAAAAAGAGGTTCGTCATGATGTTATGAGTCATGTGTATGCATACGGAGTTCAGTGTCCAAAGGCAAAAGGGATTATTCACCTGGGTGCCACTTCCTGTTATGTAGGCGACAATACGGATATTATTGTCATGAACGAAGCATTAAAACTGATTAAAAAGAAACTGGTCTGCGTGATTGACGAACTTGGCAAATTTGCGGATAAATACAAAGCACTTCCTACTTTGGCATTTACTCATTTTCAGCCGGCTCAGCCAACGACTGTCGGAAAACGTGCAACCCTCTGGATGAATGAGTTTATGATGGATTTTGAGGATCTTTGCTATGTGCAGAGCACTTTGAAATTACTTGGCTCCAAGGGAACCACCGGAACGCAGGCAAGTTTCATGGAACTGTTTAACGGGGATCAGGAGAAAATTGATAAAATTGATCCGATGCTGGCCGAAAAAATGGGATTTGAAAAGTGCTATCCGGTATCCGGACAGACTTATTCCCGTAAGGTAGATACCAGAGTCTGCAATATTCTGGCGGGAATCGCGGCAAGTGCCCATAAGATGAGTAATGATATCCGTCTCCTTCAGCATTTGAAGGAAGTGGAGGAGCCGTTTGAAAAGAGCCAGATAGGTTCTTCTGCCATGGCTTATAAGAGAAATCCGATGCGAAGCGAACGTATCGCTTCCCTTGCAAATTATGTAATGGTGGATGCTTTGAATCCTGCCATTATTTCCGCAACTCAGTGGTTTGAAAGAACGCTGGATGATTCTGCAAACAAGAGAATTTCCATCCCGGAAGGATTTCTTGCGGTAGACGGTATTTTGGATCTTTGCCTGAATGTGGTGGACGGTCTTGTGGTAAATGAGAAGGTCATTGAAAAACGACTGATGAGTGAACTTCCGTTTATGGCTACGGAAAACATTATAATGGACGGTGTGAAAGCCGGTGGAGACCGTCAGGAACTTCATGAGGAAATCCGTAAATTGTCTATGGAGGCCGGTATCAATGTTAAGAAAAACGGTCTTGAAAATAATCTTTTGGAATTAATTGCACAGGATCCGGTATTCCCAATGGGACTGGAGGAATTGAAAGCTTCCATGCAGCCGGATAAATATATTGGCCGTTCCGTAATCCAGGTGGAAAAATATCTGGAAGAAGTTGTGAAACCGGTATTGACCGCAAATGCAGACTTATTAGGTGCGAAAGCGGAAATCAATGTATAAGAAAAATTTTATTTAAGAAAGGGGCCATGGATATGGTTAAAGCAGTAGTTGGAGCCAATTGGGGCGATGAAGGAAAAGGAAAGATTACAGACATGCTTGCTCAGGATGCGGATTATATTGTTCGTTTCCAGGGTGGAGCAAATGCCGGTCATACAATCAAAAATAAATATGGCAAATTTGCATTGCATACACTTCCTTCCGGCGTCTTCTACGATCATACAACCAGTGTTATCGGAAATGGTGTAGCACTTAACATTCCGATTCTTTTTCAGGAGATTAATTCCATTCTGGAGAAGGGAGTGCCGATGCCAAAAATAATGGTTTCCGAACGGGCACAGATGGTAATGCCATATCACATTCTCTTTGATCAGTATGAAGAGGAAAGACTGGCGGGAAAATCCTTCGGTTCCACTAGATCCGGTATTGCACCTTTTTATTCGGATAAATATGCAAAAATAGGTTTTCAGGTAAATGAACTGTTTGACGAGGCTTCCCTGAAAGAAAAAATCAAACGGGTGATTGCTTCTAAAAATGTTTTGCTGGAGCATTTGTATCACAAGCCATTAATTGATCCGGATGAATTGTTTGCTACCCTGATGGAATATAAGAAAATGGTAGAACCGTATGTTTGTGATGTTTCCGCAGTACTCAATCAGGCAATCAAAGAAGGGAAAACGGTTCTTTTGGAGGGACAGCTTGGAACCTTGAAGGATACCGATCATGGTATTTATCCAATGGTTACCTCTTCCAATACCATTGCGGCTTATGGCGCTGTTGGTGCAGGAATTCCGCCATATGAAATCAAAGAAATCATTACGGTCTGCAAAGCGTATTCTTCTGCTGTCGGCGCAGGTGCATTTGTATCGGAAATCTTCGGAGACGAAGCGGATGAACTTCGCCGTCGCGGTGGTGATGGTGGCGAATATGGCGCAACCACCGGTCGCCCGAGAAGAATGGGCTGGTTTGACTGTGTTGCTTCCAAATACGGTTGTCGCCTTCAGGGAACAACGGATGTGGCATTTACGGTATTGGATGTTCTTGGGTATCTGGATGAGATTCCGGTTTGTGTTGGTTATGAAATTGATGGAAAGGTTACAACCGATTTCCCGGTAACACATCTTTTGGAAAAAGCAAAACCGGTATTAAAAACCTTACCGGGTTGGAAATCAGACATTTCCGGCATTCGCAATTACGAAGAACTTCCGGAAAATTGCAGAATGTATGTGGAATTCATTGAACAGCAGATTGGTTATCCGATTACCATGGTAAGTAACGGACCAGGAAGAGAAGATATCATTTACCGGAAAAGCCCGTTGAAATAAAATCGCAGCACAAGAGCATTGTGCATGAATGATTGCGCAGGACAGGATTGTATGGGTATTGTTTTGACACATAATGAGCATTGCGCATGAAAGTATGCGCAGGTTGTGCGTTGAAATAATTGTAAATTGAGGTTGATTTCGATATAATGAAAATCAGAAGCACAATGGATTTACTTTTTTGAAGAACACCTTTGTCGGGAATGAAAAATTATAAATCAAAAAACAGGAGGGTCGAAGTATTATGGGTATTATTTCAAGATTCAAGGATATTATGGAAGCAAATATTAACGCAATGTTTGATAAGTGGGAAGATCCGGAAAAAATGATTGATCAATATCTTAGAAATTTGGAAAAAGATTTAGATGAAGTTAAGAAGGAAACAGCTTCCGTTATCGCAGAGGAAAAGGCAAGTAAGCGTAATCTGGATGAATGTCAGGCGGAAATTGACAAGATGACGGAATATGCAAAGCGTGCCGTTCTGAGTGGTAACGATGATGAGGCGAGACAGTTCCTGAATAAGAAAACAGAATTGGAATCCAGAAAGGAAGTATTGTCTCAGCAATATACATTGTCTTGCGAGAACTCCATGAAGATGCGCGAAATGCATGACAAATTGGAACGCGATATTGCCGAACTTAAATCAAGACGCGAGATTCTGAAAGCAAAAGCTAAGGTTGCGGAAACACAGCAGAAGATGAATAATATGTCTTCCGGTGTGTCCAGTGCCGGTAGCAATATGGCAAAATTTGATGCGTTAGAGGAAAGAATCAACCGTAAACTGGATGAGGCAGACGCAATGGCTGAATTGAATAACACTAAGAGCTCGTCTACAGTGGATAATTTGGTTGAAAAGTATAACGATGGCGCAAAATCTGCGGCAGTAGATGCAGAACTGGAAGCCTTAAAAGCATCTTTGGGCATGACTTCCGGTGAGAGCGGAGCGCAGTAGAATGCATTAGCAACTGTTATCGGACAATTGCTAAGAAAGCGGATCCGAAGGTTTGTTGTGGTCTGACAATAACAAATTAGAAAAATGATTGAATTGCAGGTGTATGATGATGTTGAGAAGGAAATCGGCTGATGGGTCGATTTCCTTTTTCACGCAAAAGCTTTCTGTTTTTACGCAGACTTTTTATTTTTCACGCATAAACTTTTTTGTTTTTACGCAGATACTTTATATTTATCATGCAAAAACTTTTTTGTTTTTACGCAGATATTTTATATTTATCGTGCAAAAGTTTTCTATTTTATTATTGCGGAAAGAAAAATTAGCAGATACACTATGTTAACAAAGTAAATTTATCCGGGAGAGAGATTATGAATAATATGCTGGAAGGGTTGAATGACAGACAATTAGAGGCAGTAACTCATGTTGATGGACCTCTTCTTATTATTGCCGGTGCAGGTTCCGGGAAGACGAGAGTGCTGACCCATCGAATTGCATATTTGATTGAAGAACAGGATGTGACTCCGTATCAGATTATGGCAATCACATTTACCAATAAGGCGGCAAAAGAAATGCGGGAACGTGTGGATCGTATTGTGGGAATGGGGTCAGAAAGCATCTGGGTTATGACATTTCATTCCACTTGTGTACGCATTTTGCGTCGCTATATTGACCACATCGGTTTTGACAATAATTTCACCATTTATGATACGGACGATTCCAAAAATGTGATGAAAGCCGTATTTAAGAAATTGCAGATTGATTCAAAGAATTTGAAGGAAGCAACGGTATTGCGGGAAATATCAAGGGCAAAGGATGAATTACTTGGACCGAAAGAATATGAATTAGCCAATGCGTCGGATTATGGCAAGAAAAAATTCGTGGATGCTTACAGAGAATATC
This sequence comes from Lachnospiraceae bacterium, assembly GCA_051879435.1. Classification (GTDB taxonomy): domain Bacteria; phylum Bacillota; class Clostridia; order Lachnospirales; family Lachnospiraceae; genus NK4A136. The sequence continues at coordinate 5,058 of JBJEMA010000058.1, read as the reverse complement.
AGGAGATGTTACGAAAAAACAATGCGCTGGATTTTGATGATATTATCCGATTGACAGTGTACCTGTTTAAGGCATGTCCGGAGATTCTTGAAAATTATCAAAACCGTTTCCGATATTTAATGGTGGACGAGTATCAGGATACCAATACGGCGCAGTTTGAACTAATCCGCCTGCTGGCATCTAAGAATCGTAATCTTTGTGTTGTTGGTGACGATGATCAGTCCATATATAAGTTCCGGGGAGCAAATATCATGAATATCCTGAATTTTGAAAAGGTTTATCCGGATGCCCATGTTGTAAAACTGGAACAGAATTACCGTAGTACAAAAACTATTCTGGATGCGGCCAATGCAGTAATTTCCAATAATAAGGGAAGAAAAAATAAAGCCCTTTGGACGGATCGGGAAGAGAATGAAAGAATTCGTTTTCGCTCGTTTGATAATGGACGGGAGGAGGCAATGGAAATTGTCTCTGAGATTGCTGCGATGGAGCGCGAGGGATTGGTAAATTACGGGGATTGCGCTATTTTGTATCGAACCAATGCCCAGTCTCGTGAGTTTGAAGAATATCTGGTACATCGAAATATTCCATATCATTTGGTTGGTGGCGTTAATTTCTATGCGCGGAAAGAAATAAAGGATCTTCTGGCATATTTGAAAACAGTGGATAACGGAAAAGACGATTTGGCGGTGAAGCGAATTATCAATGTTCCGAAACGGGGAATCGGGGCGAGCAGTATAGCCAAAGTACAGGATTATGCCGATGCCGTAAATATCAGTTTTTTTGATGCCTGTTGTGAAGCTGACCAGATACCGGGTTTAGGAAAAGCGGCAGAAAAAGTGCGTCGTTTTTCGCTGATGATTCGTGGGTATCGTTCTGCACTGCAGGAAGATTATGGCATTATGGATTTGATGGAACAGATTCTGGATGATACCGGTTATGTGGAAGAACTAAGTGCCAATGATGAAGATGATGCCCAGGACCGAATTGATAATATTGATGAGTTCCTTTCAAAAATCAAAACATATGAAGAGGAGCATCCGGAAAACGGACTTAGCGAATTCCTTGAAGAAGTGGCTCTGGTATCGGATTTGGATAATATGGATGGGGAAGTTTCAAAAGTTGTTCTGATGACAATTCATAGTGCGAAAGGATTGGAATTTCCTAATGTTTATATAAGTGGTATGGAGGATGGTGTATTTCCTGGTTACATGACCATTAATAACGGCAGTGACGAAGATATGGAAGAGGAACGCAGGCTTGCTTATGTTGCTATTACCAGAGCTATGAATCACTTGACCATAAGTTATGCAAAAGCCCGTATGATTCGCGGGGAAACACAGTATAATCCGGTCAGCCGTTTTGTGAAGGAGATTCCGGCTGAGTATTTAGATGGAAAAGTGCCTTCATTAAAACTCCGGGATGATGAGCAATATGATGAATCGGAAATGCCAAAGCGGTTTTTTCGGGAAAATCCGTTTTCCGGTTCGAAGGAAAAATTTATTCCGCGTAAAGTGAATCTTAGTCCTACAGGAAACCGAACCGGTTCCGGTACTTTCGGAAACCGTGCGACAGGAACTGCAAAGTCTATGTCCGGATATGGCATGAACGGCGCTGCAAAGGGGATGACCGGACCAGGCCTGAACAGCGCTGCAAAGACTATATCCGGTGATGATAGTAATATGCAGAAAAAAGATGATGCTATTATGGCAACCTTAAAAAAGGGGTCGGATTTTTCTGCCGGCGAACTGGATTATGATGTAGGAGACCGCGTTTGCCATGTGAAATTTGGTATTGGAACGGTAAAGAAAATTGTACCCGGACCGAGAGACTATCAGGTGACGGTGGATTTTGAGGAAGCCGGACAAAAGATTATGTATGCAGCGTTTGCGAAACTGGTAAAAGTCACGGATGCATGATTTGTTTTGAAGCATGGATTTATGATTTGTTGGGAGACATGGATTTATGATTTGTTGAGAGACATGGATTTATGATTTGTTGGGAGACATGGATTTATGATTTGTTGGGAAGCATGGATTTATGTTTCATTACGAAGCATGGATTACAAGGCAGTCAAAGACAATTTTTTTGCTGAGTTTATGATATTTTTCATTTACTTATGGTAGTAATGTAATATTAATTGTGTTATTATATAGTTAGTTTTTGTGTGTTTCATACCGTTATTATGTGAGGTTAGTATTGCCGACATGAATAATTTTGTGTTACGGACAAATAATATTTTAGGAAAGGTGGATTTCAAAATATGAATAAAGTTGAAGACATGATTGCAGCAGTGAAATTAGGGGAAATTCTGAATAAGAAAAAAGAAGATGAAAAAAATGACAAATGGAAAATCGTTCTGATTGTTGTAGGTGTAGTTGCAATTGCAGCTGTTGTTGCTTATGCAATATATCGTTTCATGACACCGGATTATCTGGAAGATTTTGATGATGATTTTGATGATGATTTCTTTGATGATGAGGACATTACAATTGACGAAACAGCATCTGATGAAGATAAATAATTGCGATAATTCATTTGTATTTATGCAATTGTAATATCAAAGAGGCATAACAATATTGATAGTTTGATGGGATGTTGAAATATACATCCCATTTTTATTCGCATGAAAAACAAATTATGTGGTCATGAATGGATGCGATACGCATTATAAGATATTGGAACGACTCGGTTTTGTTAAATTGGCAAGAAAGGCACGGGGCAAGATGAAAAAGGGACAAATATATGATGGAAAGGTAATCCGATTGGATTATCCAAATAAGGGAATTGTTCAGGTTACGGAAGAAGATGGATGCGTAATTTATGCGACCGTTAAAAATGCATTGCCGGGACAACGGATTTCATTTCGAGTAAATAAGAAGCATGGAGATAAGGTGGAAGGTTATTTGCTTCAGGTATTGGAAAAAGCTGCTTGCGAAACAGAGGATTCCTGTCCTTTTTCGGGGGAATGCGGAGGCTGTCTGTATCAGGGATTTCCATATGAAGAACAACTGAAAATAAAAGAAGAACAGGTCATGCGTCTTTTGGAAAAATATACGCAGAAGGCAGTTTACGACGGAATTAAAAAGAGCCCAAAACCGACGGAATATCGCAATAAAATGGAATTTTCTTTTGGAGATGCATATAAGGATGGACCATTGACCCTCGGACTTCACAAAAGAGGAAGCATGTTTGATGTACTCCCGGTTACCTCATGCCGGATTATGGATGGGGATTATCGTGCGATTCTTTCCTTTACCCAGGAATTTTTCCGGGAACGCGGATATGCATATTTTCATAAAATCCGTCACGAGGGTTATCTGCGTCATTTGCTTGTTCGAAAAGCGAACGGAACGGGAGAAATCTTAGTTGCTCTTGTGACCACAAGTGGAGAAGAAAGTGAGATGCTTACGGAATTTGCCGAGGGATTAAAGGGACTTCCGCTTACCGGGACCATTGTGGGAATTCTTCATTTAGAGAATGATTCTCTTGCTGATGCAGTAAAATGCGACCGGTTACACATTTTATACGGAAAGGATTATTTTGAAGAGCAGATTCTCGGTCTTTCCTTTCGAATTTCCACATTCTCCTTTTTTCAGACAAACAGTCTGGGCGCCGAGGTGCTATATGAAACAGTCCGCGAATATGTGAGTGGCAAGGAAAATGGGGCAACGGTTTATGATCTTTACAGTGGGACCGGAACAATTGCCCAGATGCTGGCACCGGCGGCAAAAAAAGTGATTGGTGTGGAAATTGTTGCGGATGCAGTGGAGCAGGCATGGGAAAATGCAAGACAAAATGGCCTGACGAATTGCGAATTTATTGCCGGAGATGTGTTAGAGGTTCTGGATGAAATTGTGGATAAACCGGATTACATTATTCTGGATCCGCCAAGAGACGGTATTCACCCAAAAGCCTTGCAGAAAATCATTTCCTATGGCGTTGATCAGATGGTATATATCTCCTGCAAAGCGAGCAGTCTGGCCAGGGATTTGGAGATTTTAACTGCACGCGGATATGAAGTAACGCGATATGGCATGGTTGATATGTTTCCTTTTGCAGGGCACGTTGAGACGGTAGTTTTGATTTCTAAAAAAGATAAATAAGAGCCATAAAATGGCATATTTCCGGGCTTTTCGGAAGTTGGGACAAGAAGCCTGACTACTGAAAAGCCTTGGTTATTTTGTGAGGAAACATATCAAGAATATGAGATATGCAAGGTTGTGGCGTTGGATTAGATAACAGAAATTGAGTTTGTGAAATAGTTGTTATAGAAAGGATGAATGTAATGGGGATAAAAGCTATTGAAACAAAGTACAATGGTTTCAATTTTAGAAGTCGCTTAGAAGCAAGATGGGCCATTTTCTTTGATATGATTGGACTTAAGTATGAATATGAAGTTGAAGGTTATGAGATGAATGGGGTACGATATTTGCCGGACTTTTATATTCCGAGTCTTGATAGATGGTTTGAAATTAAAGCAAAGCCATTAAGCGAATATGAAATGAAAAAATGTGAAGAATTTTGTTTTAATAAAGATAATGAGAATATAAAGTTTTCAGTGCTAATTGGGTCCCCAGAAGCTGTAAAAATTGATAATTTTGCTGGTGTATTAGAATATGTATGGGAGTGGCCATCTGAGAAGTATCCATCAAATTATAAATTTCTTGCACCTGCTGAATTGTCAGAAAAAGAATTCTATTCTCGTTTTATGCAAGGGCTTTGGGTTGTTCCAGGTGTAACAGAAGAAGAACTTACGCTAGCAGCTTCTGCAGCTAGAGAAGCAAGGTTTGAGTTTGGAGAAGTACCGAAATATAGAAAGGAAGATTAAAGATGGCTGATGATTTATTGAAGAAGGATTTGATTACACATAAAATATATTCGTCATGGCAGTTTGTAGAGTATACTGAAAAAAATATAGCCACAGTACACTACTGTGCCGATACGATAAATAATATTATTAGCAAGATGACAATGAAAACTGTACGATGGCAACAGGATATAGCCTCTGATTTTATTGACGATGTAACTGAGGATGGAAAGAAAGTAAAAAGATCG
>JBJEMA010000057.1:0-16941 GCA_051879435.1 Lachnospiraceae bacterium | reverse complement strand
ATCGGATAGCGAAGAAGCGGATCGTCTTGGCCGCGCTGAGATTGGAACGGTGTTGGAGTGTCGGGAACAGAAACTCAATGGTTGGAGTGAAGTGGTATTTGAAGGACAAATCGGTTACATTAAATCCGAGTATTTAATCCTTTTGGGAAACGAAGAATTGGCTTCGGATGTGACGGTTATCGGTTCGGTAACCATTACGGATACAGTAAACATTCGTGCCAGCGCCAGTGTAGATGGTGCTCGTGTTGGAACCGCCTATGCAGGAGAAACATTCGATCTGGTAGAGCGGGGAACACAATGGTGCAAGATAATTTACAACGGCACGGTAGCGTATGTTAAGACGGAATATACGAGATGATTATACGAGATATATTATACTAGATACATTTTACATATATTGTTTTCTGGCAGTTTCGTTGAAATAACCTGAGACCAGACTTATTCTTGCTTAAAATCCAGAGCATTATGTAGAAATGCTTGTAAAACCGGGCTCTTCGGATGGGTAAATACATCGTCGGAGGAGCCCATTTCTTCTATAATGCCATCGGCCATGAAAATTACTTTATCTGCTACATTTCTGGCAAAATCCATTTCGTGTGTTACCACAATCATTGTATTCTCATTATTTTTCAGGCTGCGAATAACCCGTAAAACTTCCTTTGTCAGTTCCGGATCAAGAGCACTGGTAGGTTCGTCGAAACAAAGAATTTCCGGGTGATACATAAGTGCCCGGGCAATGGCTACCCGTTGTTGCTGACCACCGGATAGTTCGCAGGGATAAGCGTCTTTTTTTTGCAACAATCCGACCCGGTCTAAAAGCGCCAGTGCCTGTTGATCAATTTCCTCAAAAATGGATGCTTTTCTTTTTCGATAATCCGGATTTTGGGATTTTGCAGCCAGTCTTGGTGCCAGTGTTAAATTGCCCAAAACCGTATATTGGGGAAACAGATTAAAGGATTGAAATACCAGCCCGAAATGCAGACAGTTTTCGCGAATGGCGCTGTCAGTTGCATAGTGGGGATCCGAACCGTCAAAAACTGTTTTTCCGTTTACTTCAATAAGACCGGAATCTGCCAATTCCAGAAAATTCAAGCAACGCAGAAGTGTGGTTTTTCCGCTTCCGGAAGAACCGATAATGGCAAGTACCTCGCCCTTTTCCAGAGAGAAATTAATTCCCTTCAAAACTTCTGTATTATCAAAAGACTTTTTTAATTCTTTAATCTCTAAGATTGCCATCTTTTTTGCCTTTCTTGCGATGATGCTTTTTTTACATTCAGGATTTCATCAGTACTTTGAGAACCCTGTGTTATTGCCTTTTCCCTATTTCCAGTATCGACTCAATTTCTTTTCCGCTTTATGAAACAATAATGTTAATATGGCGCTAAATCCAAGATAAAAGACGCCGGTATAGAAAAGTGGCCATATGATACAGTCCAATTTCAAAAATTCATTTGCGCAGAACAGAATTTCCACCACAGAAACGGTTCGTGCCAGAGCCGTATCCTTAACCAGTGTAATGATTTCATTACTCATCGGTGCAAGAATATTTCGTATAACCTGCAATAGGATGACGCGGAAGAATACCTGAGATTTTGTCATACCTAAAACTGCGCCGGCTTCGTATTGACCCTTTGGTACATTTTCAATTCCACCGCGGAATATCTCGGAAAAATAGCAGGCATAATTAATGGTAAATGCAAATAGTGCACCACAGAAATAGGCCAGGGAAACATTATTGTTAAAAATGGACCATTTGGTGATGGGTGCGCCAAGGGCAATTCCAGGAAGATATACCACAATCATCAATTGCAACAGAAGAGGAGTGCCTCGAATGATATAAATAAAGGTGCGAATGGGATATTGAATGATTTTCAATTTCATCCTGGACATACACGCAAAAATCAATCCAAGAGGAATGGATAAAATCAGAGTTAAAAAGAAAAGGCTTAAGGTGACGCCAAAGCCTTCCATTAATTTCGCTGTAACAATAAAAAATTCGTTCATAAGTATAATACCGGTCCTGTTTATTCTTTTTCTATCATACAAAAAAATATGGCATAGGACAATGTTAAAATAGAAAAGCCCCGAATACAAAAGATATCCGGGGCAAATATTTTCATTATTCTTGGTCTTTTTAAACGGATGTAACAAATCGGGTTGATTACCGAAATTATTCTACAGATTCATATAACTCTGTCAGCTCATATTTTTCCGCAAGCGCAGCCAAAGAGCCATCTGCTTTCATTTCTGCAATAATTGCATTTACTTTATCGGTCATATCGCTACCTACCCGGAAACCAATCGCATACAATTCGTCGGCTAATCGAACATCCTCAAGAATTACCATGTCTGCATAATCACCGGTACCTACGCTTGCGTTGGCAAGAGTGTAGTCAATAACGATAGCATCGTAGTTCCCTGCTTTTAATCCAAGCAGAGCATCTGCCTGAGAAGTGGAAGCAGTGTAACTTGCCTGAGACAGATTTTCGTCAGCCTGAATTGCAGTTTCGCCGGCAGAACCGGCTTCTGCAGTTAACAGTGCTCCTGCCAAACCGGCGGTATCAGTATAAGTTGCAGCATCCTCTGCATTAATAACAATACACTGACGATTTGCAAGATAGGTGTCGGAGAAATCCATATTTTCCCGTCTTTCTTCGGTTACGGTAAGCCCGTTCCAAATACAGTCAATATTCTGTGCCTTCAAAACGGTTTCTTTCATTTCCCAGTCGATAATTTGGAATTCCGGAGTAACTCCAAGCTTTTCGCAAACCATTTCAGCAAATTCGGTATCAAATCCGGTCAGATTGCCATCTTCATCATAATAATTCATCGGCTCATATTCGGTAATACCAATAATCATTTTTCCGTTTGAAGTAATGTAGTCGTAATCAGAATCGGATTTAGATCCGCATCCGACCAATGCGCCTATACAAAGTACAGACAAGAGTAAAGCAAATAGTTTCTTTTTCATAATTTCCTCCTCATGAATGTTTATTAATACATGAATACATATAAATAGTAGATTATCTTAATGTAGTAAGATATTCTAATATTTCTTTCTGATACAGATAGTCCATAACATTTTGCTCACCGCTTTCCTGCATAAATGATTCTATGTCTTCGTAACCATAGCTGGTGGCAAGCTCTGCAATGTCCTCATTAGTAACGGTAAGGTCGTGAGTCTGTGAAATTGCCTGATACATGGCGCTGTAGCGGGAACTCTCACAGGAAGAGGCCATGACTTCCTCGCGGAACTGGTCGATGGTTTCACCATACATTCCCAGTAAATCTTCAATGGAAGTCTGGTAACTCTGAGATACAATATCGTAATACTCCAGTGTCATGTTATAGTAGGAATTTACGGTTTCCTCCGGCAAAGCGCTTACATAAAAGTCCTTTGCAATGAAAGTCCAGATTTTCTCCTGAACAAGAAGATTTTCATAATATTCTTCTGCTTCTGCGACAGTAGTGATGTCGGTAAATGCACTCTGAACGATTTCATCCGTTAATTCCGGATAAGTAGTGGTGCTGACAATTTCGTGAAGCGTAACGGTAAATACAGCATCCTTGCCCGCATATTCCGTTGCAACATAATCCTCAGGGAAAGTGACATTAATATCCCGGACTTCCCCGGCTTTCATTCCAACACACCCATCTTCGAATCCCGGAATGAAGGTCCCGGAACCAAGCAACAGATTAGTGGAACCGGTACCGCCTTCAAAAGTAACATCATTGATTTTTCCTACATAGTCAATGCTGACGGTATCTCCAAGCTGTGCTTCTTCATGCTCCGGTTCGCTTTCTTCTCCATAGTAATAAAGAAGGTCCGTAAAAATATAATCATCAACTTCTTCTTGCGTGTAAGCCGTTGCCTGTGCAAATGCTTCCTGATCCAGATAATTATTCACATAGACATCGATACCATCGGAAGTTGTGAGTTTCATCATGGTGCCTTCTGCTACGGCGGCATCACATTCTTCCAGCGTGAGAGTGTTTAATGTGGAAACATCTGTCATAGCCGGTGTAACTTCATATAATACAGAGTTATCAATGGTAACATAATCATAAGCGGCATCTTCACTGGCAGAATCAAGTATATTGCCGGAAATGTTATCGCTGGATATACCGTTTGCACTGGTCGAATCGTCTTTATTTCCCTGAACCACAGAAATAATAATGAAAACAATCGCAGCAATGGCAATGAGTCCTTCTACAATATACAGTGTAAGTTTGCTTTTCGCAGATAACTGCGGTTCCTCATCCTCTGTCGAAGTCTTTTCGCTGTCGTCTGCTTTTTCAATGCCTTTGACATCTTTTTCGCCATCCGCCTTTTCTGCAGCATTTTTGTTGTCTTGGGCGTCTGATGACGCCGGATCCTTCACATGATCATTTGCTGTGTCAGCACTTTCTTCCTTAACAGCAGTTTTCTTGATTGTTTCGGTTTTATCCATATCGGTGATATCGTTATCTGTAGTTTTTTCCGTATCTTTCGTGGATTCATTTGCGGTATCTTCTGCATTTACAGGGATATCCGGCGTTGCTTTTGTTTCGCTTTGATTGTTGGTTTTTTTCTTCTTACTCACGATTGACTCCTCATTTCTTTATAAATTAAAAAAGCCCTCCCGAAGGCTGGCTCGAATGGATATGCCGGCTGCGGGACTTGAACCCGCACGTAGTCACCTACAACAGATTTTGAGTCTGCCTCGTCTGCCATTCCGACAAGCCGGCGCAATCACAAGATTCATACTAACATAACTTTTTCAACATAGCAAGAATTTTTTGCAACTTATTTTCCGTTGTTGTAAAATAGAAGCAATAGGGAAAAAATGAGGTTTATTCGGATGGAATGTAGAGATTATCAGCAACAGGTTCTTCCTTTTTTGCGGGAGGAACTGGATGATAAAGAAGTGATTCGCCTGTTAAACCATGTGGACGAATGCGAGCAGTGTCGCGAAGAACTGAAAATTCAGTTCCTGGTGCGGGAAGGTTTGGATCGTTTGGAAAATGGCGGCAATTTTAATTTGCAAAAAGACTTTGAAAAGAAAATTGTAAATGCAAGAAGGGAAAGCGGGCACAAGTACAATTTGCAGATTTTATGTTCTGTTCTGCAGGGTATTTGTTGTTTGTCGGCGATTGCAATTTTGCTTTGGAATTGCGTATTTTGACTGCATTGCGAAGCCACTTTGGAATCTTGATTTTGATTGTTAGGGTATATTTTCCCTATATTATGTTAAGGATATTTACAATATAATTTATATATGAATTATGGTTGAAAGGACATAGGTTTTAATGGCGGAAAAATTAGTTTTGATTGATGGGCATAGCATATTGAACCGGGCCTTTTTTGGTTTGCCGGATTTAACGAATGCGGAAGGAATTCATACCAATGCGGTCTATGGATTCCTTAATATTATGTTTAAGATTCTGGAGGAGGAAAAGCCGGATTATCTGGTGGTAGCCTTTGATGTTTCCGCACCTACCTTTCGCCATGAAATATATAAGGAATATAAAGGGACCCGTAAGCCTATGGCGCCGGAATTAAGACAACAGGTTCCGCTGATGAAGGAAATGTTGCGGGCTATGCATGTAACAATTATGGAACAAGCCGGGCTGGAAGCGGACGATATTCTTGGAACACTGGCCAATCGGGCCCAGCAACAGGGAATGGAGGTTGCTCTTGTATCCGGAGACCGGGATTTATTACAGATTGCTTCCGAACATATTATGATTCGCATTCCGAAAACCAAAGCAGGAAAAACGGAGGTGGAAAATTATTATGCCACCGATGTAAAAGAAAAGTATCAGGTCACGCCAACGCAGTTTATCGATTTGAAAGCATTGATGGGGGATACTTCGGATAATATTCCGGGAGTCCCGAAAGTGGGAGAAAAGACTGCCACAGAACTTATGGTACAATTTGGTTCATTGGAGGAGATTTACCTTCACCTGGAGGATATCAGCAAAAAATCAGTGCGGGAAAGTTTAAGAGACAATAAGGAACTGGCGCAACTAAGTAAAGTGCTGGCAACCATTCATGTGGATGCTCCGATTTCACTGGATTTTGAGACGGCGCGCATGCATAATCTCTATACGCCGGAAAGTTATATTTTAATGAAGCGGCTGGAGTTTAAAAATTTTCTTGGCCGTTATGAACAGGCTGCCCAGCAGAGTACACAAGTGGATTTACAGGTGCATGTATGTGACGATTTGAGCCGGGTACAGGAACTGTTGGACCGCTGGAAGAATACTGCGGAGGAAACCGTATTGGCGGTAAGGGTTTATGACTCCGTGGCAGGAAACAATGCGTTTGAGAGTGAAGATCCCTATGCCGCATTTACGGAAAGTCAGGGACAGATGTCCCTGTTTGAAATCTCTGCCGGGGAGCAGGAAAAAAAGGAAAAAAATGCAGGTGTGATGCATCTTGCCATTACAGCAGACGGGGAAAATATTTATTTTATGGATGCCGGCAAACTTTCTGCTTCATTTCTCCGGGATGCGTTACGGCAATTAATGCAGAACAGAAATCTTTCATTTGCCACATTTTCCGTAAAGGAATTGTATCGTTTTCTGCAGTTGGAGGATATGCCGGTCAGGGATTTGGGGCAGCGGTTTGACGACATTTTGCTTGCGGCATATCTGCTGAATCCGTTAAAAAATGACTACAACACGGACGATATTGCCAATGAATATCTTGGCCAGATGTTACCGTCTTATGTGCAAAAATTTGGAAAGAAAAACTGGAGCGAGGCTTATGGCACGCAGACAGAGGAATATGTTTCCTTCCTTTGTACGGAGTGTCGTGTCATTTTTGAAAGTATTCCGGTATTGAAGGAACGGCTTGCGTCACAAAATATGATGGATTTGTACCGGGATATGGAGATGCCGCTATCCTTCGTTTTGTATCGCATGGAGCAGGAAGGGATGGCGGTAAATGCATCAGCGCTGAAGGCATATGGGGATGAACTGGAGAACACAATCTGTCAATTGGAGCAGAAAATATACGAGCAGGCCGGTCATGCATTTAACATTAATTCACCAAAGCAGCTGGGTGAAATCCTTTTTGTGGAGAAACAACTTCCCGGAGGGAAGAAAACAAAGACGGGTTATTCCACTTCGGCGGAGGTGCTGGAACGGCTGGCGCCGGAATGTCCTATGGTAAATGATATTCTGGAATATCGTACTTATACAAAGTTAAAATCAACCTACGCTGACGGATTGGCCGGTTATATTGAACAGGACGGGCGTATTCATACCCATTTTAATCAGACGATAACGGCAACCGGACGAATCAGTTCAACGGAGCCGAATTTGCAAAATATACCAATGCGTATGGAAATGGGACGCAGGATCCGCAAGGTATTCATTCCGCGGAAAGGTTGTGTTTTTGTGGATGCGGATTATTCTCAGGTGGAACTTCGCATCCTGGCTTCCATGGCGGGGGATAAGGATTTGATTGCTGCTTACCAGAGCGGCGAGGACATCCATCGCATTACTGCAGCAAAAGTATTTCATGTTCCGTTTGAAGAAGTAACGCCTCTTCAACGGCGCAATGCAAAAGCGGTGAATTTTGGGATTGTTTACGGTATCAGTTCCTTTGGATTGAGTCAGGATTTGTCCATTTCCAAAAAGGAAGCCCAACAATACATTGAGGATTATTTTGAAACTTATCCGGGTATTCGGGATTTTTTGGAACATTGCAAGGAAGAGGCAAAGGAGAAGAAATATTCGGTTACCATGTTTGGACGCAGACGGCCGATTCCGGAACTTTCCAGCAGTAATTTTATGCAGCGTTCTTTTGGGGAAAGGGTGGCGATGAATGCACCGATTCAGGGAACTGCGGCCGACCTTATGAAAATTGCAATGATTCATGTATATGACCGGCTTCTTCAGGAGAATATGAAGACGCGAATTGTTTTGCAGGTACATGATGAACTGCTTTTGGAATCTCCGGAGGAAGAGAAGGAAAAGGCCATTGCCATTTTACGGGAAGAAATGAAAAATGTGACAGAACTTCCGGTTGACCTGGAGGTGGACGCTCATTACGGCAGTGACTGGTACGAAACAAAATAGATAGAAATATGGAATGGTGACAGGATGACGGCAGGAGAAGAAAAGACGAAAACCATTGGGATTACCGGTGGTGTGGGAAGCGGAAAAACTGCGATATTGCAACATTTTCAGGGAAAATACCATGCAAAGATCATCGTTGCGGATCAGGTGGCGCATCTTCTTGAAGCACCCGGAGAGCCTTGTTATAATGAGTTAGTTGAGTTTTTTGGAAAATCCATTTTACGGGAAGATGGATTCCTTGATAACGGCGCATTTGCGCAACTGATTTTTTCATCCCCGGAAGCATTGCAGAGAGTGAATGACATTGTGCATCCCGAGGTGAAAAAATATATCATGCGGACAATTGAGGAAGAAAAAAAGAAGAAAACCCCTTATGTGGTGGTGGAAGCAGCGCTTCTGCTGGAAGAGGGGTACGACCGGCTTTTGGATGAAATTTGGTATATTTATACGGCTGAGGATAACAGACGACTGCGTTTAAAGCAAAGCCGCGGTTACAGTGATGAAATAATTGACGGGATTATGGCCAGGCAGTTGAAGGAAACACAATTTCGGGAAAAATGTAAGGTAGTAATTGACAATAATGGACCATTAGAGGATACCATTGCACAGATGGATGCCGTTTTACATAAGGGCGAGGAGGTTACATGAGTACAGAACAGAAAACACAGGGACAACTTGTATTTGGTCTTGATATCGGAACAAGAAGTATTGTGGGAACGGTGGGATACCGGGAAGGCGATATTTTTTATGTGCAGGCACAGACCGTAAAAGAGCATGAGACCAGGGCTATGCTGGATGGTCAGATTCATGACATTGGTCAGGTGGGAAATACCATTTTGCAGGTGAAAAAGTCACTGGAAAAGAAATTAGATGTGAAACTGACGGATGTCTGTATTGCGGCAGCCGGTCGCGTTCTTCGTACCATCACCACTAAGGTTACCTGGGAATTTGATAGGGAGCGCGTGATTACCCAGGATGAAATGGCCGGACTGACATCCATGGGGATTGAGCAGGCCTATGCAAAATTCCTGGAATCCAACGATACGGATATGAAATTTTATTGTGTTGGTAATTCGGTAATCCGTTATTATCTGAACGGTTATCAGATTGGAAATCTGGAAAACCACAAGGCAAAATCGATCGGAGAAGATATTATAGCAACCTTCCTTCCGGATGATGTGGTGGACGGATTATATCGGGCGGTTGAATTTGCAGGATTAAAAGTGGTAAATATGACTCTGGAGCCGATTGCGGCTATTGAGGTTGCCATTCCGGAAATGTACCGGATGCTGAACATCGCTTTGGTGGATGTGGGTGCAGGTACTTCCGATATTTGTATTACAAAAGACGGCTGCATTGTGGGATATGGTATGATTCCGATTGCCGGTGATTATCTTACGGAAGCACTGGCGCAGCATTGTCTTGTAGATTTCAATACTGCGGAGAAGATTAAGCGTTCCATAAAAACGAAACAAAGCATTGAGTATAAAGATATTATGGGACTGCCTCAGAAAATCACCAAGAAACAGGTGCTTGCTGTGCTGGATGAGCGCATTCGTGATATGACGAAGCAGGTGGCCGATAAGATGATGGAACTGAACGGAGGTAAATCGGTGAGTGCCGTCTTTATTGTCGGTGGCGGAGGTAAAATAGAAAACTATGAAAAATACCTTGCACAGCATCTTCAGATTGCTCCGGAGCGGGTTGCACTTCGCGGGGAAGAAGTGATGCAAAAGATTCGTTTCCGGGAAAAGATTAAGAAGGATTCTCTTCTGGTGACGCCGATTGGAATCTGCCTGAACTATTATGAGCAGACAAATAATTTTATTTATGTTACCTTTAATGACGAACGAATCAAATTGTACGATAACAGTTCCCTGGCTATTGTGGATGCGGCAATGCATGCTAATTTCCCAAATGATGGTCTGTTCCCGAAGCGGGGAAAGGAAATTAATTATTCCATAAACGGAACGAAAAAGATTTGCCGGGGGGAACTGGGCGAAGCGGCTGTGATTCATTTGAACGGAGAAGTGGCAGATTTGTATCGGCCGATTCATGCCAATGATGTGATTACGGTAGAGGAGTCCACGGCAGGAAAACCGGCCAGTCTTGTGCTGGGAAAATTGCCGGAGGCAAAAGTGTCAATTTCCGTTACTGTGAACGGCAGTAAGGTTATTTTGCCGGAGTATGCCCTGGTTAATGGGGAATTAAAGACACCGTATTATGAAGTTCAGGATGGCGATCAAATCGAAATGCTGAATTACTACACCGTGGACCAGGTGAAAGAATTCATGGATGTGACTTTGGATGATTCCATGGTTGTTCTGGTAAATAACGAAGTTGCGGATGATACCACAAAGGTATATGAAAATTTCAGCATCAAATGGGTATTAAAGACACAGGTGCCTGAAGGACATATTCCTGTCAGGTTTTCGGATTTGCCGGAGCCGGAGGAAGGGGACGAAATCAAACATTTTGAAAAACCGGATTCCGAAAGCGCCGGTGACCGTGAAGAGGCAGAAGAATCAGACGAACCGGAGGAAATGCAGGAGGAAACCGGAGAGACCGTCAAAAAAACAAAAAAAGCACAAAAGCCAAAGAAAACTTCAAAAGAGATTCACGATATCGGACTGCTGGTAAATTCCAAACCGGTTACTCTCCACGGGAAAGAGGAATATGTATTTGTTGACATTTTTGATTATATCGATTTTGACACCAAAACGGTGGGAGGCACCTCCCTTGTAACAACGGTCAATGGCGAACAGGTGGAGTTCATGCATCCGATTGATCATGGAGATGTGATTGAGATTTATTGGAAATAATGCAAAATTTTGAAAATAATTCATTTACAGAAGGAATAAGTCATGCGAATCAAAAGCATTGCCAGTGGCAGTAGCGGGAATTCAATATTTGTCGGTTCTGAAGAAACGCATCTTCTGGTGGATACCGGAATTAGCGGAAAACGAATCGAAGAAGGATTAAAAGAATTAGACCTTTGCGGCAAAGAACTGAACGGAATTCTGATTACCCATGAGCATTCGGATCATATCAGCGGACTTGGGGTGGCCAGCCGCAAATTCGGTGTCCCTATCTTTGCAACCAAAGGCACCATTGCAGCCATTCAAAGCACAACAGCAGGAGCAAAGATTGATCCGTTTCTTTTTCAGGAAATTACATATGACCAGTCCTTCTCCATAGGTGATATTACAGTTCGCCCCATTCGCATTTCCCATGATGCGGCGCAGCCCGCAGCCTTTCGCTTTTCCCATGGGAAGAAAAGTGTGGCGGTGATGACCGATGTGGGGTATTATGATTCTTATATTGTGGAAAACCTTAAAAATCTGGATGCCATTTTTTTAGAGGCCAATCACGATGTGCGCATGTTGCAGTTAGGGCGCTATACCTATGCACTGAAACAAAGGATTTTGGGAAAGCGGGGGCATTTGTCCAATGAGACCTCCGGGCGTCTGCTTTCGGAAATACTTCATGACAACATGAAATATGTAATTCTCAGTCATCTGAGCCATGAAAATAATTTGCCGGAACTGGCGTATGAATCCGTGCGGATGGAGGTTACCATGTCTGACACACGGTACCGGGGCGAAGATTTTGACATTCGTGTTGCCCGGCGGGATAAACCTACTGCAAATATGATGATATAAGTGTGCCGGAATAATTTTTCCATGAATACACATAAACAATTCCCGGATTCCGCACAAATGGGCAACAAGAATGCATAAACCGGTGGGGACAGAAAACTGAAAAAGAATGAATAAAATGCTTGCAACAGAAAAAAGAATGCACCTGCAGAACAATTAAGGAGGAGATTATGAAAAAATCAATTATTACTGTAGTTGGAAAGGATACCGTAGGTATTATTGCAAAGGTTTGTACCTATTTGGCGGAAAATGCAATCAATATTCTTGATATTTCCCAGACAATTGTACAGGATTACTTTACCATGATGATGATTGTTGATATGAATCATTCACAGAAGTCATTTGATGTGGTATCCGATGAACTGGCGCAACTTGGAGTAGAAATCGGTGTCGTTGTAAAATGCCAGCGGGAAGAAATTTTTGATTCCATGCACAGGATTTAATGATTGGAGGAAAGAAAAAAATGATTAATATTAGTGAAGTTCTTGAAACCAATCAGATGATTGAGAAAGAGAATCTGGATGTACGTACCATTACATTGGGAATCAGTCTTCTTGACTGCATCGATTCCGATCTGGAAAAAGTATGCAATAATATTTATCAGAAAATTACCACAGTCGCAAAGGATCTGGTGAAGACCGGACAGGAGATTGAAAAGAAATATGCCATTCCGATTGTGAATAAAAGAATTTCCGTAACACCGATTGCCCTTGTGGGCGGAAGCGCCTGCAAGACGCCGGATGATTTTGCAACAATTGCAAAATCACTTGACCGGGCAGCAAAAGAGGTTGGGGTTAATTTTATCGGTGGATATTCCGCATTGGTTGCCAAAGGAATGACGAGGGCCGATGAACTGCTGATTCGTTCCATTCCGCTGGCGCTTTCTACCACGGATCTGGTGTGCAGTTCCGTGAATGTGGGCTCCACAAAGACCGGTATCAATATGGATGCTGTGAAGTTAATGGGGGAAGTTATTAAGGAGACGGCAGAATTTACAAAGGAAAGAGATTCCTTTGGCTGTGCGAAACTGGTTGTATTTTGTAATGCGCCGGATGATAATCCGTTTATGGCCGGTGCCTTCCATGGCGTAACGGAAGCGGATGCTATCATTAATGTCGGAGTCAGCGGACCGGGAGTTGTGAAAACCGCTCTTAGTAAAGTGCGGGGGGAAAACTTTGAAATCCTGTGTGAAACGATTAAGAAAACGGCATTTAAGATTACGCGCGTGGGTCAGTTGGTGGCGAAGGAAGCCTCAAAGAAACTGGGCATTCCTTTCGGCATCATTGATTTGTCCCTGGCACCGACTCCGGCAGTGGGGGACAGTGTTGCGGATATTTTATGTGAAATCGGCTTGGAGCATGCGGGGGCACCGGGAACCACGGCTGCACTTGCTCTTTTGAACGATCAGGTGAAAAAGGGTGGTGTAATGGCTTCTTCCTATGTCGGTGGCTTAAGTGGTGCATTTATACCGGTCAGTGAAGACCAGGGAATGATTAATGCAGTGGAGGCCGGGGCTTTGACTTTGGAAAAATTAGAGGCAATGACCTGTGTCTGCTCTGTGGGTCTGGATATGATTGCAATTCCGGGCGATACGAAGGCAACCAGCATTTCCGGTATTATTGCCGATGAAATGGCGATTGGAATGATTAACCAGAAAACAACAGCGGTTCGTCTGATTCCGGTGATCGGAAAAACGGTTGGCGATACGGTAGAGTTTGGCGGATTGCTGGGTTATGCACCGGTTATGCCGGTAAATGCATTTTCCTGCGACGGCTTTGTAAACCGGGGCGGCAGAATCCCGGCGCCGATTCACTCCTTCAAGAATTAACCGTATATTTTGACTTGAATTTCCTTAAACCGTAGACGCAAAGATTGGTTTGTCTGTCAAAAGAAATTTTATTCCTGAATGATAAGGGGACGCCGAAATTCGTTTTGAATGACGGCGTTCTTTTTCTGCGCCATTTTCTGATAGAGATGAGATGCGCGAAGGGAATGTTCCAAAAGTTGTTGTTGTCTGGAAGAAAGAATGTTGCCACTATCGGCCAATTTTGACAGAAGAGGCATGGAACTGTTTTGCCTGATACGGCCAAGGAGAGCAGTGGCATCCCGGCGAAAACCAAGAGGCCGTAAATACGGACAATAGTCATAGTCACGGGTGATTGCCTCTTCTTCCTTTGTTATTTGAAGCAATATGTGCAAAAGAGAACGGCTGATATGGGCATAGGAAATGTCCTTGGATTTCAAAATTTTCCGAAAGGATGATATATCTTCAAAATGTTCCAATCCGGCTTTGATTTTATCTGATAAGTCCGGGTAAACATCAAAGTATTCGGAAAATCCGGTGGCTTCCCTGTTTAATAATTGATAATAAAGCAGTGAGGAAAAATCATCATAGAAAATGGGATTGGCCTGAGCAAAATAATCCTGCAGACAATGTACGGCTGTTTGTGGCATAAATGAAGCATTATTTTGTAAAAAAGAAGCGGTCTCACATCCCTTCTTTTTCGCAGTGGCAGAAATCGGCTGTGATGTACTATCGGAATTGTTCTTATGGTACTGCGCCCGCAAATAAGATGCGCTGCAAATGGAACCGGAGACATTGGTCTTATCATGGTAACCGGTACCAATGCGTAAAACCGGAATTGCTTTCATGGTAGAATGAAAATGTGCCAACGCTTTTTGGTATTCCATGCCCAGAATATCATTGGGCGGCAGAAGATTGCTCGAATCGGCGGATGCCGGATTTCCGCTTTCGCTTCCAAAAACCAGATAATCCACTACCCCCAATTGATGCAAAATGGCTACACTGCCCCGGGCGAAATATTCAGCACTGCCTGTAGCGGAAAGCAGAGGCAGTTCCAGTACCAGGTCACATCCACTCTGAAGCGCAATCCGGGTACGGACAAATTTATCCAGGAAAGCCGGTTCGCCACGCTGAATATAATCCCCGCTCATGATGGCGATGATATAGTCGGCATCGGTTAATTGTCTTGCCTGTTGCAACAAATAGGCATGCCCGTTATGAAACGGGTTAAATTCTGCAATAATTCCACATACTTTCATTGTTTACTCACTTTTCTGATTCAAATGTTGCCTTCGGCGCCGCTTGTTTTTCCAACGGGCGAGTTTAGACTCACAATGTTTTCCACCGGAGCATATTATAGCATGAATTAGGAGCACTTGCCGATGGTTGTATTTTTTGAAAATGTAAAAACGCATAACTTTTGTGATATATTTCGTCTTGTTTTTTTGAAGAAACAAGGCGTGTGTTTTACCGAAAACCTTATTGTTTTTATTGAATACCTATAGAAAAAGTCATATAATTAAGAATAGGTTTGGGTTACGAAAGGAGACAACCATGTCTTACATTGATATTATCAAAGATAAAGCAAGAGCAGATAAAAAAACAATTGTTTTGCCGGAAACGCATGATAAGAGAACTTTGATTGCTGCGGCGCATGTAATTGAAGAAGGTATTGCGAATATTATTATGGTGGGTCGTGAAGAAAAGATTCGTGACGGTGCCGGATGGTTGGAAATTGATCTGGATCAGGTTACGGTAATTGACCCGGAACAGACAGATAAATTAGATGATTACATTGAATTACTGTACGAAACACGAAAAGAAAAAGGAATGACTCCGGAAAAGGCGCGAGAGATTTTGCTGAAAGATTATCTTACGTTTGGTGTTGTGATGGTAAAAGCCGGAGATGCAGATGGTATGGTGGCCGGATGTTGTCACGCAACGGCAGATGTACTTCGTCCGTCGCTTCAGATTTTACGTACCGCACCGGGCACAAAACTGGTATCCGGATTTTTCATCATAGATGTTCCGGATTGTCCTTATGGGGAGAATGGCACATTCTTATTTTCCGATTGCGGGCTGAATCAGGATCCGAATGCGGAGGAATTAGCGGCGATTGCGGATTCTTCTGCAAAGAGTTTTCGAAGTCTTGTTGGCGCCAATCCGGTGATTGCATTGTTGTCCCATTCCACCAAGGGAAGTGCAAAGCACCCGTTGGTGGATAAAGTCGTGGAAGCAACCCGTATTGCCCATGAGCAGTACCCGGAACTGGTTCTTGATGGAGAATTGCAGACAGATGCAGCCATTGTGCCGAGGGTGGCAAAGACAAAAGCACCGGGAAGTGATGTGGCAGGTCGTGCCAATGTCCTTATTTTTCCAAATCTGGACTGCGGAAATATTGCCTACAAACTGGTAGAACGACTGGCAAAAGCAGATGCTTACGGACCGATGTTACAGGGAATTGCAAGACCGGTGAATGATTTGTCCCGTGGATGTTCCTGGGAAGATATTGTGGGTGTTGTCGCTTTGACTGCGGTTCAGGCACAGAATATTGAAGATTAATTATATGGTTTTTGCGTTTTGTTTTTTGAATAAATGCGCTCAACATAGGTTAGAATTTGTTTGAGCGCTTTTTATTATTATAAAAAGGAGAATTGTGTATGAAGAGAAAAGGTAAACTGTCCAGGTGGATTGTCGGTATTCTTGTTACCGTATTACTGGTACCTTCCTTGGCCGCAAGTGCAAGCGGAGTTACGGGAATTCTTGTGGATCGTGTGGAGCATTCAGATGAATTGTTTAGCCAGTATGATTATCACCGCATGGACGAAAGTGATTTTGATGCTATTGTGGAATTATTGCCGGAACTTGTGGAGCAGGATAATAATTCAGATGCCGTTATGGATGTCGTTATCTGCATGGAAGACTATATCTGTGAAATGAATGCAATGTATTCCATTGCAAATATTTATACCACATTGGATGCCGGCAACGAAGCCTATGACGAAGAAGTGAAATTTTATGACGAACTTTGGACCAATGTTTGCGATAAACTTATGCTCAATTATCAACTTGTTGCAAATTCTCAATATAGCGAGGATTTAAAGGAAAGAATTGATAATGAGGATGACTGGCAGGATATTCTTGATTATGTTCCTATGACGGAGGAACAAAAAGAACTTTCCGCCAGAGAGACCGAATTGGAACTTCGTTATGATGAACTTTACAATGAGGATTACTATGCGACCATAAACGGACAGACCTATTCTGAAGAAGAATTGGAGGAGGCCTATGCAGATGGTACCGTTGATTTTCAAGGATATCTTGAAGGTCTGGGTCAGATCGTAATTCAACGAAATGATGCGCTGGGTAATTTGTTCCTTGAACTATTAGAAGTAAGAGTTGCCATTG
>JBJEMA010000056.1:0-61125 GCA_051879435.1 Lachnospiraceae bacterium | reverse complement strand
CATTCGGAATCGGGGTTCCGTTTTCATCCGGCTGCCCGGCCATATAATATCGGTCCGAATCCAGAATCATGAAAATCGTATCATTCATCAGGTCGATATTGGGCAGAGTCCCATTATCCCAATAATCGTATACATAGGTTTTTGAATTATAAAAATAACTCAGAATCATGTTACCAAAAACAAGTTTTAAGCCTTCTCCCTTCTGGGGCAGTGTACCTTCTTCCAACTCAATATTCAATTTTTCCAGTTCTTCCAGCCGGACACCGGTTATTTGTTCATTAGCCTCATAAATTCCGGATTTAAATATTGCACTTGTGGTAATCCGCGGACAAACCAGGTCCACATGTTCCATAGCGGCAAAGTTTTCCACCAGTTCATCATCCAGATGTTTCACATCCTGATTTGAGGAATCACTGTAATACAGGTTCGGATCCGTCACTTCAATCAAAGTCATGCTACCGTAGGATTCCATTTCCTCCATCATGGAAGTTTTCAATCCGAATCCCAGACTGACCATGACCACGATGGAGGTAGTTCCTACCAACACACCAAGCACCGTAAGAATCGTACGGACTTTACGCTTAAACAGGCTTTCCAGACTCATCCGAAGCAAATCTGAAATTTTCAATCTTATATCCTCCTGTGGGGTTTCTGTTTTTGTTCTTCTGCAGTATCTTTTTTCAACTGCGTTACATTTTCTACTGCAGGGTTCTTTCACATTTGCTGTTATATATTCTACTGCAGGTTATCATCGGCAAAATCTTCCAGTTCTTTTTGCTCTGCAAGGCGTTTCTTTTTCTTTTTCACATTTACAATGATGATAATCACAACGATGGCAATAATCACGGCTGCCCCGACACAAATTCCGATTATCATACCAACCGGCGGGCCCGCATTTCCCATGTCGTCATAATACATGTCTCCCATTTCATCATAGCCCATGTCGTCATATCCCATATCATCATAATAAGCTTCGTAAATGTAAATCGGAATCTCTTTTTCCAGCGTTGACACATTTCCCGCTTCATCTTCATAGGAAATGGTGGCTATGATGGAAGATGCTCCATCCTCCGGTACGGCAACTGCAGTTATCATGGTATCCACATTGCCGGTTCCACCCGGTTCAATTTTACCCAGGAAGCAGTTTCCGCCGGAAATATAATTTTCATCAAAAGAAACACGCACGTTATACAGGGTTGTTTTTCCCACATCGTAAACGCTGAACATTACATTACTGCTTTCCCCTACTGCGATGGAATCCGGAAGGACTTCCACATCACCGCTGTCAATCTTAGCCACCTGGTGTACAGGGATGGAAATGTTGGTATCTGCATCATATGCATGATGGTTGGAATCCTCATAAGCTGCATGAAGCGTAATTACATACGGTTTCTGGGAAAGATCGCTTCGCGCCGTCATTTCAATGGAAATGTCCCTGCTTTCTCCCGGTCCTATATTGCTGACATAAATAGTCGAGGAACCGGAGGTAGGGAGAAATGCCTCATAGGTGGAATTCTGCCCACCTTCTACGCCGCCACCGGTCTGTGCCGCCTGCAGATCGAACTGAATATTGGATACTGCCGTTGTCTGCGATGTATTCTGTACGGTGATGGTCAGGTTAAAGGTATCTCCGGCGAACACCTCCTCCGGATCGGTAACAAAACCGGTCGTAATAATACGCGGAATGGAAGTATTGCTGTCCTCCTCCGGGTTGGAAGGATTTAAATCTCCGTTAGAAGATCTTCCGGTAACATTGATATAGGTGGTCAAATCCGTTTCTTCGATATTTCCGCCATTGCGGTAATACTGCACATGGAAAGAAATCGGATAAGTTCCGGTTTTCGCTTCGTCCGAAATTTCATAATTCCAGGTAAGGTTTTGACGGATTGCATAAGCCGCCTCTACGGAATCCGCTGCCGGAATTGCATTAATCATACGCACATCCGAAGCATTGGTAATCACAAACGGCCATTCATCCGGTTTCGTGGAAATGTTCGGTGTGACAACCACACTGGTCACACCCTCCTGTCCAAGGTTAATCAATGATATGGTAACTGTTGCGGTCTGACCGTAACGTACACTGGCCGTGGGTACTTCATTGCACAAAAAGAGGAAACTGTGGGTATCGCTCAAAAGAGAAGCATCGCCGATTGCTGCTGTCATCGTCCCCTTTACCTGCTGCACATAGGCACTTAATGTTCCGACTGTCATATTGGTATTGGCAATATAAACATTTGCTTCATAAAATACGGATTCCAGTCGCTGAAGTGCAGCCGGAGACAAATCATACAGGGATTTGATTGCATTCATATGTTCAATCAAAAGTATGTAAGCGGTATTTCGATCCTGATTTGTGATTACCGCATCCGGATCTCTTGTGTCCAATGTCGTTGCATTGGCACTGGTCGTGGCCGCATAGGCAACGGCCGGTTTCTGAAGTGCCATTCCGGCAGACGCCAAAACCAAAAAAATAACAATAATCATTGCCCCCGTAAGGAGCCAATGTTTCCATTTTTCTTTCATAATATTGAAACCTCTCTTTTTCTGAAATTAAGATTTTATTCTGGATGTTTTTTTATTCTGTTATTTCACTGTTTCTTATCCTATCGGTATTGCCCGTTACATATTCTGTCGCTTCGGAATTTCCCGGCGTTTCATTGTATTCTGCCACCTCCAAAGTGTCGGCATGCTCTGCCACTTCTGCTTTTTCCGAAGTCCCGGCATATTCCGGCGGTTTTGCATTTTCCGAAGTTTCGGCATATTCCGGCGGTTTTGCATTTCCCGTTGTTTCAGAAATATCCGGCGTTATGTCTTTGCGGTTATCCGTAATCGAAAGTATTTTTCCGTCACGGATATTTATGATGCGGTCACCAAATCCGGCCAGATAATTATCATGCGTTACCATGACAAAGGTCTGCTTTTTTTCTCTTGCAATCTTCTGCATTAACTCCAATACCTCAAGAGAGGTGTTGGAATCCAGATTACCCGTGGGTTCATCCGCAAATATGATCTCCGGCTGTACCACCAGGGCTCTTGCAATACCCACCCGCTGTTGCTGACCACCGGACATTTGCCCCGGTCTGTGGTTCATATATTTTTTCAGTCCCACCAGTTCCAGCATTTTTTTTGCTTTCTCGGTCCGAACCTTTTTGGACACTCCCTGAAAAGTCAGGGGCATTGCCACATTTTCAATCGCGGTCATATTCTGCATCAGGTTATACGACTGAAAGATAAAGCCCACATGTTCCTGACGGAATTTTACCAGTTGTCCTTCCGTCTTGTTCTCCATATGTTCTCCGGCAATTACGATTTCTCCCTTCGTTGGTTTCTCCAGACCTGCCAGCATGTTCAGAAGCGTGGATTTTCCGGAACCTGAGGTTCCTACAATACACACAAATTCTCCCCTTGAAATAGTAAAATCCACACCATTTAATGCCCGGACTTTATTATCACCGATTCGGTAAATCTTGTATAAATTCTTTACCTGAATCACATTTTGTTCCATTGATTTTTGTCATCCCCTTTCCCATTTACTCCTCACGCAGCTGCTCCAAATAAGAGATTACTGCCGGGTCGCATTCTTTTCGCAATTTGAGATAAATATAATCCCCCTTTATAGTCTGTAATTCAATATCATAATCATTTATTGCATATTCTCTGACATCCGGAATAAGATATGTGGCATCTGACACGACACAATTATCCAGAATCCGCTCCAGATAAGGATCTCCCGGTAATATTTCCACTTCCCGAATCAGTCCGACCGCCATTTCCACGCTGGCAGACTCTGCGTCATAATAAATCAGTTCATCATCACAGTAATTGATTGTCAGTACTTTCACAAGTTCCGGTTTTGGTGTAATGGAATAATCAATCTGTTGCTCATCCAAAACGGCAAGGGTCAATGCATCACATGCATATACCGGTATTTCAAAACTTAAGGTTCTGGAATACATCGCATCATCCTGAAACAGTTGCAGTACCATATAAAGCGCGCCAATCGGCAGTTCTTCCAATACGAAATCGGCGCTTCGCCGGTCCATATCCTCTGCAATGGCATCAAACAATTTCCACCCCATATCACCGGATATTATTCCTTCCCCATAATACATACGGTCAAAATTAAACGACTGGAAATTGACCACAATCTGCCTGGTATTGGCAACCGCCTCCTGTACGGAGTCTGTTCGTAAAGTATTGATACATTCTTTATATTCCGGCAAATCATAAATATTCCTGAAAATTTCCTCTTCGTAGCCGAGTTCATACGGAACATAATAATGTCTCGTAACTTCTTTTCCGTTTTGCAGACGGTAGCAGACCGTCATATTACCGTAAGAACCATTTGAAAACAGTTCATCCCGCGAAAATGCCCGGCAGGAAAGATAAGGCAACGATTCATTTGCTACCAGTCCCTGCATAATCAACACCATTTTATCAATTTGCTCCGGATCGGAAATCTGCAAATTGTCCAGAATGTATTTCTGTCCATTACAATAATCCAGATCCTCATCATAAAAATCATAACAATAATCACCGGTAAAAGATACCGAGAATGAGGAAATTTCACTTCTCTTCGGCACATAAGCATCATAACCTAAAACATCATAATAACAAATCATGTAGCCGCCTACCGTAAGAAATGCCAGAATAGCGGATGAAATGATCCCGTCCTTCAATGCGGATAATTTCTTCTCCAGTATTCCCTGCGCGATAAAATGCAGGAACAATAACCCTAAGAGGAGGCCAACGATACCCACCTTCACATTTACGTCAATAAATAAAAGTGCCACAACAATACTTCCCGTTAACATGACATACAAACGGATTGCAGTCGCAGAAAACGGATAAACCACATTTTTTCCAAAGGCATTGTGCCGGCGTTTCCGGAACAGAAGGTATGCAATGGTCATATAAAGAATCGTCTGCAGCAGAAGCAACAGAAGAGGGAAACGCATGCCTTCCCACAACAGATTAGCTCGTACCATCGTCAGTGAATTGCAATTCTGCCAGCACCTGTACATCACAGCCAGAGGTGTCAGACAACTCTTTTGCAAAAATTCTTCCAGTTGCAGATAAGCGGTGATAAAAAAGGCATTCATCATACCATAGATATCGGCCCAGACAATTATTTCCGCCAGGTGAAGCAGTGCAGCAAAGAAAAGCGCCGCTACGGAATTACCGCTTTGGAGCACTGCAATACAGGAAACCGCATAGGCGGCCAGAAATACCATAGTTCCCATCAGCAGGGACAGGAAGGAAATGCCGGCCATGGAGTTCTCCCAATATCCGTTTATAGCGATTACCAGATTCGTAAGAATAAGACCGACTGCATAGCCGGTAACAAAATAGAGAAAACTGCAAAGATTAATCATCCAAAAACGGCTACTTTTTTTGATTGGAATCGCATCATAAAGATCCACCTGATTCTGATGATGGAGATACTGAAATCCCTGTAAAGCAAACAGAACAGCTGCGCCGATGGACAACAAAGTGAATACCCATATGCTTCCCATCAGGTTATAATATTTGAGCCGGTTGCCAATCAGCACTACCGAACTGTTGTGTTCAAAGGAATTGACCATGAGAAAAGCATAAATCGGCATAACGCAAAGAACAATTCCAAAATACAGAAAGAAAGCCCAGAGCCGTTGTTTTAACTGAAACAAACAATTACTCCAAAATAATTTTTTTGATGTCATATCCAACTACCTCCGTCTCGCTGATGAAGATTTCTTCCAGGGAAAGTGGAAGCATTTCACAAAATACCGTATGCAGGCAATCAAATGCTGCATGGGTCTTCGCACGATTTCCCCTAATTGTAAATACAAACAGAGAACCTCTCCGTTCCTCTTTTATCACTTCCAGATTTTCTCTGACCTGCTGTGCATCGGTCTCATCGGCAAATACGCACTGCACCTTTTGCATGGAGCATTTTGCTTCATCAAGATCCTTGCTTAGTAATACGCCGCCCTTATGTAACAATCCGATGGTATCACAGATATCTTCCAATTCCCGCAGATTGTGAGAGGCAATGACAGGTGTCAGATTACGTTCTTCCATTTCCTTCGCAATCAGACTTTTTGCCGCCTGCCGCATTACAGGATCAAGGCCGTCAAAAGTTTCATCCAAAAGAAGATATTTCGTCTTGGTGCAGAGCCCCAGCAAAAGTGCCAACTGCTTTTTCATTCCTTTGGAAAATTTACTTACGCTGCGATTGCCGTCCAGTCCAAATTGTTCCAGATAATGTTCAAACTCTTCCATAGCAAATCCAGAATAGACCAGGCGGTAAAATGCAGCCATTGTCCTTGGTGTACTGCCTGAGAGGAAATATGGATTATCCGATACAAAACATAATTTGTTTTTTGCCGAAATATTGTCGTAGACCTCTTCCTCGTCCACCAGAAGGCTTCCCTCATCCGCCGGATTAATCCCACACATAATACGCAACAACGACGATTTTCCGGCTCCGTTGGTTCCGATCAGGCCGAAAACCTGCCCCTCTTTCATCTCCATATTTACCGTTTTCAACGCCGCATAATCGCCATAAGTTTTTCCTATATTAATTGCCTTAATCAATATTTTCTCCTCCTAATTTCCCGTTCAGATAATTAAGTAGTTCTTTTGCATGAATGCCCGCTTCATCTGCTTCCTTTATAACAAGGTCCAGTTTTTCCAGGATTTCTTTTCGTTTTACATCCTTCAAATCCTGATTACCCGCGACAAAATTACCGCGTCCTTTTATCGCATAGATAAAGCCCTGCCGTTCCAGTTCAGTAAACGCCTTCTGAATGGTATTTGGATTCATGGACAGCTCCATGGCAAGATTTCTTACGGACGGCATTTTCTCGTCCGGTGCCAGTACTCCTTTGGCTATTAAATTTTTGTAGCGCTCGACAATCTGCTCATAGAGTGGAGTCGCATCCGAATAGTCAATCCGAATCATATATACCTCCTGATTCAAAAAAACCTTATAATTATGTTTGTTTGTCTGACTTTGTGTCTGTGTGTCATCTATGTATTAAGTGTATTATCTATGCTAGTACACTTATGTTACACAATATGCCAATTATTGTCAACCAGATTATCTGATTTTTTTTTGAGAAATTATCTGATTTTTCTCACTTTTCGGTTTTTTGTTTCTAAAAATGAATTCTGCTATTCGAATCAGAACCCTAGTTTTATCATGCGTCTCGAAATGCAAAAGCCGGAAATAAAAACCGGCGCAGATTGCGCCGGAAGTTTAATCTAAATCATTTTGAAACCTTGACAAATGCTCGAATGGTTGAATGGAACGGCCCCGATACAAACCACAGCCATCATTTACCAGGGAATTATTGGTAGCACCAAACATATTCACATCCAGTTTTGCCAATTGCAGTTTCTGAAGTGCAATTCCCCGCAAATACGCTTCATCAAAATAAACGCATTCTCCCTCCGGAATGTCCGCACGCCTGGAACGCTCCGTATCCTGTTTCTGTTCATAGCCCATATGATTGGCCGGACCAATTTCCGCATAATCGTCCATGGCTTTGGTCCGTAATTGCAATTCTGCAAACACTCTGGAGGAGTTATCGAAAAATGTAATATGAAGGGCGCGATAACCACCCGGCTTTGGATTGGCAACATAATCCCGGAAATACGGCCGGACCTCATCGTTTAAAAGCGGAGACTGTACCTTTGCTTCCATGCCCCGCTCCATACCCGCGATTTCTGCCGTAAAACCTCTTTCCTCCAGAAATACCGGCAATTGATTGGCAATTTGATACAGATACTTAATTTCCGCCTCTTCGATATTCTCATCTTCTTTCTTATGACATTTCGGCAGAGAAATAACAATTCGATAGGCAATCAGATCACGAAAGCATTTCAAACGGCTCCGAATTTCATCCGCCGTAGGATAACTATGATATTTCAGATAATAATCGTGAACATATTCCACGATATAGCCATTGAATTTCTCCTCTGCCCGAATAAGCGACTTAATGCGTCCTCGAAAAGTAAATGCAAGGAAGGGGTATTCCTTCACCATAAAGCGGTAATATTCCTTGATTCTTCCGGCCTGGTCAGAGAGGAAATCATTGCGTTCGAGCAAACCGGAAATCTGTAACAGGAAATTGCAATGTGCCATATCAACCCGGTTTCCCGTTTCCCCTGCATTTTTTCGCAGGTCATTTTGATAGTTGTATAAAATTTTCAGAACAGTGTCTCCATTGTAAAGATAATCATCCAGTTTTACCATTTCTTTCTACCGCCCTTCTGTAAACTATGCTTCCCGGAATTTTGATGCCCTGCCGATGTTCTTCTTCCCTTTGTCTTTGCACTGCCGGGCCCCTTTGATGCACTTCTTCCGTTCTTTGAAGGAACCGTTTTATCTGCCAGAGGTCTTGGCGGAATCAGACATTTCGGACCAAATCCGATTAAATCCTGTCTGCCGCATTTTATCAGGGCTTCTTTTATCAGATTATAATTCTCCGGTTTACGATACTGCATGAGAGCCCGCTGCATTGCCTTTTCATGGAGATTACGGGTCACATTTACCTTCTCCATGGTTCTGGGATCCACGCCACAATAATACATCACCGTGGAAATGGTGGAAGGCGTAGGATAAAAATCCTGCACCTGCTCCGGCATATAGCCCATATCCCGAATACTTTCCGCCAGCGCAACGGCGTCGGAAAGAGTGGAGCCGGGGTGAGAGGAAATGAGATAAGGCACCACATACTGATTCATATGAAACTGCTGATTCATCTCTTGAAATTGGCGGACAAACTGCTGATATACCTGATTTCCGGGTTTTCCCATCAAATTCAGCACATGATCGGAAACATGTTCCGGTGCTACCCGGAGTTGTCCGCTGATATGATATTTGCAAAGTTCCCGAAGGAACGTTTTATCTTTATCCGCCAACATATAATCAAACCGAATTCCGGAACGGATAAATACTTTTTTCACACCGGGAATCGCCCGAAGTTTGCGAAGCAGTTCCACATAATCCCTGTGGTCAACTTCCATATTTTTGCATACATCCGGATAGAGACATTGCCGGTTGGTGCACACCCCATGCGTCAATTGTTTTTTGCATGCCGGCTTCCGGAAATTCGCCGTCGGGCCGCCTACATCATGAATATAACCTTTGAAATCCGGATCTTTTGTCATGGCCGCAGCCTCCCGGATAAGAGAATCATGACTTCTGCTTTGCACAATGCGCCCTTGATGAAATGCGATGGCGCAGAAACTACAGGCACCGAAACAGCCCCGGTTGCTGGTTAAGGAAAATTTAATTTCTGAAATAGCCGGAACACCGCCAAGTGCCTCATAAGAAGGGTGATAAGTATTTACATAAGGGAGTTCATAAATATCGTCCATTTCCTGTGTTGTCAGTGGACGGGAAGGCGGATTCTGCACAAGATACCGCTTTTCCCCGTATTTTTCAATCAGAGGATGCGCCGTAGCAAAATCCGTATTTTCATACTGTATTCGAAAACTGCGTGCATATTCCAAAGGGTCTTCCCTAAGCCGTTCAAAATCCGGAAGCACAATTCCTTTTTTCCCGGAAATCCCTTCCATAACCGCAGACACATCTTTTGATTTGTACACCGTTCCCGGTACATAAGTAATATCCGAAATGGCAATTCCACTGCTTAGCGCATCTGCCACCTCCACAACAGCCAATTCTCCCATTCCGTAAAACAGCAAATCAGCACCGGAGTCTATTAAAACGGAATGTTTCATTTGGTCGGACCAATAATCATAATGCGCAAGACGACGAAGACTTGCTTCCACCCCACCAATGAGAATTGGCACATTTTTATAAGTTCGTTTTATCAAATTACAATATACAACGGTGGCGTAATCCGGTCTTTTTCCCCGAAGTCCTCCGGGCGTATAAGCATCCGTAGAACGAGGTTTTTTATTTACAGTGTAATGATTTACCATGGAATCCATGTTACCGGCACAGACCAGAAAAGCCAGCCGTGGTTCGCCAAATATGGTAATGCTTTCGTCCTTCTTCCAGTCCGGCTGGGAAATGATTGCCACCTTATAGCCATGGGCTTCCAGCACACGACTGATGATGGCCGGTCCAAAGGAGGAATGGTCCACATAGGCATCTCCAATGACAAAGACAAAATCCGGCTGTGCCCAGCCACGCATTTCCATATCTTCTTTTGTTATGGGCAAAAATTGCTTTTGCATCCTACCGGCCCTTTCCTGCGCTCCAGTTTCTATGAAACGGTTTCAATATTGAATCCATTTACTGCTTTCCATGAAACGGTTTCAATATTGAATCCATTTACTGCTTTCCATGAAACGATTTCAACTTATTGAATCCATTTACTGCTTTCTTGTTTTCCTCATTTTATCATAGAATACAGGATTCGCAAAAAAGAGAATTAACAGGATAAAGTCTTATCAATTAAGTATGACCGGAAATTTTCTTATTTTATTTCCTCCCACCCGGTAATATTCCCGGTAAAGATGCTGCAAAGTTGTTCCGTTGTCAGCTGATTGATCGGATTCCCTGCATCAACTACTATGGCAATTCCATCTTTTGCAAAAACACTGATTTCAACCAATTCACTTTCATACTCTTTCAATTGTCTGGAAACCATTGCCAGATCACAGTCGCCCGCAAGCAGACTGTTCAGCCCCTGTGAAGAATCACTGACCTGTATTTCGATTTCTGCATTTTTATTAATATCCATATAAGCAGCCGCCAGATCTTCCATTAAAGGCGCAACTGAAGAAGAACCGCTGATGACCAGTGTTCCCTGTGCCGTCTCATCATATAAAAATGTCCCCGGTTTATGCACCGCAACATATTTTTCCGCCACAATTTCCTGCCCCGCTCCATTGATAAACCGGATAAAATCATCCCGCAGTGCATTGCTCTCTTCGGTCCAGGCCACAGAAAAATCTCTCGTAACCGGATACACGCCTGCCGCAATACTTTCTCCGGTACAGACAATACCATCGATTGCCAATGCTTTTAACTCACCGGTCTGCCAAAAGGACAGATAACCAATACTGTTTTCGTTCTGTGCGATAAAAGCTGCCATATCTTCTCCGCTTTCCCGGATTGCTGCCTGCGGCATATCGGCATACAGATCCCGCTCTCCATCCATCATTGAAATTCCCAGAAAATTCTCAAATTCATACCGTGTCCCGGAGCCTTCTTCCCTTACTGCCAGTGCAATTTCCCCCAACGACGCCGCATCTTTATTTTCCCCCTGAAAGGTAAAATCTTTTTCACTGCTGCATCCCATGAGGAGGACTCCCGCTATCAATACGGCAAACAATCCTCTTATCCTATGCTTCATACCCCGATTCCTCCCTGAGACTGATAAACTTTATATTTTCAAGTACTTCTTCTGCCATATTGCCACAGCCATCTCCAATTCGCTCAAGACTGTGCAGAATCGTGGAAAACGGATAGGTAAGTTCCGGCTTGCAATTGTTCTTTTTCAATCTCTTCAGATGATTTCTGCTGCTCTTCTTTCCCATGCCACGCAGTTCCTTACGATACTTCATAACGCTCTGTGCCTTATCCATATCTCCTTCTTCCAAGGCGGCAATGACCGAAGAGAACATTTTTTCAGCAAGAACAAAATTATCTTCCAGTTCCTTCACCGCTTCTTCCGAAAATCCGGTCTTTCCTTCTACAGACTTTCTCGCCAACGGAAGAATATCCATGCAACGCTGGCTGATTCTGGCAACATCATTCATTACATACATCAGACCGGCTGTCTGTGCAGACTGTTCTTCCGTCAGACCACCCATGGAGAACATACTTGAAATATAAGAA
Organism: Lachnospiraceae bacterium; assembly: GCA_051879435.1. Lineage (GTDB taxonomy): Bacteria > Bacillota > Clostridia > Lachnospirales > Lachnospiraceae > NK4A136. The sequence goes on along the minus strand of JBJEMA010000056.1, from coordinate 49,319 downwards.
ACGGTTTCCTGATTAATTTCTTCCACAAGACCGCCATTTTTCTCTGCGATTTCCAATGCTTTACTGTCATTTTTCGTAAATGCCAGTTGCAATTTTTCAAAAGTATCTTTTGTAATTCTTGCTGCACGATGGATTTCCTTTGATACCAGAATCATCGCTGCCATCGGCTGCGACAGGACATTCTTATCCAGAAAAGATACTTCCATTTCAGGTATTTTCTCTTCTCCTTTGCGGTCACGCACTATAGTCATGACAATCTTAACCATCAGCGGAATTAACGGAAGCCAGATCAGGGTATTAATGATATTGAAGCTCATATGGGCATTGGCAATTTGTCTGGAAATGATTTCCAATTCTTCTCCCTTAGGTGAAATCCAAGCCACAAGCTTTGCAAACGGTCCGATAATCCATATGAAAATGAAGGAACCCGTGATATTAAAAACACTATGTGCTACTGCTGCCCGTTTTGCATTTTTAGACTGTCCTACACTGGCCAGCAATGCAGTAATTGTGGTTCCGATATTATCCCCTAACAGAATCGGAATCGCACCGGTAAGACCAATTACTGAACTAACTCCATCCGGTCCGGCCTGAGAGGCAAAATTCTGCAGTACGGCAATGGTAGCTGAACTGCTTTGTACCACGAGTGTCATGACAGCACCCAATACAACTCCCAGGATTGGAATATTCGCAACCCTACCCATCAGGTCAATAAAAATAGGACTTCTTGCCAATGGTTTCATGACATCGCCCATGGTTTCTATGCCGACAAACAAAAGACCGAATGCAAAAATTGTCTGACCTACAAATTTCACTTTTTCATTTTTCGCAATAAAGTAAATAAAGAAACCTATAAATACGATTGGCCAGATATAATCACTGATTTTAAATGCCATCAACTGCGCGGTCATGGTTGTACCGATATTCGCTCCGAGAATGACGGAGATTCCCTGCGGGAGACTCATCAGACCGGCGCTGACAAAGCCGATTACCAGCACTGTTGTCGCACTGGAACTTTGCAGAACTGCCGTAACAAATGCTCCTGCCAGAACACCCATAACCGGATTTTTGGTCAGTACCTCCAATACTTTTTTCATTTTATCGCCTGCTACCTTCTGCAGCGATTCACTCATCATGTTCATTCCGTAGATAAAGACCGCAAGTCCACCCAACAGTCCGAATATCGTTGCCATTGCTTCTTTCATCTCTTTCTCCTTTCGTCATCTGTCAACTTTATATTTTTTACTAACATCATCACAATATTTCCTCCGCATCCGGCCTCAAAATCGGATATCTTTTTTCTTCTCCCCGCTTATTTATCACTTTTATGACTTCATTTTTCATTTCTTTTTCGCTATAGATTTTTTCCAGTTCTTTTTCAAATTGGGAAAGCACTGTTTCTACAACCATCTGCACCCTGCCCTTTTCCACAACTGCGAGAATATCATTTTCCGTAAGACTTTTTAGTATTTCCTCTTCTCCCAGATTTCTTTGAATCGTGTTCTTCAGTTCAAGAAACATCTCCTGGAATTTTTCCTCTCCGTACTTCTTTGAAAGTCCCTTAATTGCCTTTGCATTATTCATGCCAAATAACACAACCCGGAAATTCTCTCCACTGCCCGAATCGTCTGCAGATATTTCGCCTGTATCGCGGCAAATAATCTTCATGGCAGTTTTTTTCACGCTGCCCAGTTCCTTAGATGGTCTGGCAAGAAAGAATCCCTGTCCATATGGTACTCCAAGTTTTATCAGGGTTTTCAGTTCCTTTTCAGTCTCAATTCCTTCCGCAATCAGCCGGATCGAAACAAGTTTTGAAAAATCCACAAGACTTTTTACCATGGCATACTTCACATTATCCTTGTCAATCTCCTGGATCAGTTGTCTGTCAAGTTTTAAATACCGCGGACGGATATCGCAGATCAGATTCAGTCCTGAATAACAGGAACCGACATCATCAATGGCAATTTCATAAGACTGGTTTATGTAATGTCTGATTGCACAGGAAAATTCCTGCATATCTTTCACCGCACTCTGCTCTGTAATTTCGATTACAACCCGTTCCGGGCTGAGTCCGCACTCTTCCAGGCAGTTCTGGGTATAACCGCTTTTAAATTCCTGATCCGTAAGCACCATCGGATTTACATTCAGGAAAAGTTTTTTGTCAAATTCATCTGTCTGGGAAGCCAACCCCTTAATCGCCTTTTTCCTGCATAGGCTGTCAACCTCCCACACCTTCTGGTAGGTCTCTGCCATCCGAAACAATTCGTCCGGATTGTCAATCATTTGGGGTTCATCAATCCGGCTAAGTGCTTCATATCCCAATATTTCACCATCTGTCAAAGAAACAATCGGCTGATATACCGTATAAATTCTTTTACTTTCTATAATATCCTCCAGATCTTTTTTTAGCAGTTTCATTAAACGATTTCCTTTCATTCAATCAAGATATTTTTCTTATGATACCTACGAAATGTAAATTGCACCGCCATTGTTATGTAAAATCCATGTAAACATGTAAATAAGAACAAAAAAGCATTCAAAAGAACAACACTTCTGTTCTTTTGAATGCTTCTTTTGAATATTTCTTTTGAATGCTTCTTTTTTCCTGATATCAGTTCTTCATTATTTTCCGGAACAGCGGTACGATTTGTGCTGCAACGATTGCTTTTACAAAGTCCAGCGGCAAAAACGGAAGAACGCCCATGGTAATGGCCTGCGTAATTGTCAGATTACCCTGAATCATCCACCAGATGGCACCCACAATATCCACCAGTAGCGCACCTACAATAGACCAGAGCGTATAAAATATCCGATTATACTGCTTTCCGCGCACCAGTGGTACAAAAATAGCAACAATCAGAAAGGCAAAATTATATCCGCCGTATAATCCCAGTAAATAACCGATTCCGCCATTTCCTCCGGCAAATACCGGAACCCCAAAGATTCCCAGGAGCATCCAGATCAGCACTATCGTTGCAGACTGGTATACAGGAAACAACAGTGAAATAAGCATGACCATAAAATTCAGGATGGTAAGGTGTGATCCGTTCGGTAAAAGAATTGTTCCATAAGCGGACACACAAAGAATTGCGCTAAACAATGCCATCATTACCATTGATTTTGTCGAAAATTTTGTTTTCATAATAATTCCTCTTTTCTGAATAATTTATCCAATGTATTTTACAGGTGTTTTCTTTCGCCGGGACTATTTCTATTCACGCAGCGCATTAACACCCTGCTCCAAAGTATAACAATGCCAATTTCAAATGTCAACAAATATATTTATTGGTTAACATTTCGATTGACGATGCACAAACCACCGGATATACTTGAAACAGAGAAAACAGAAAGAACGTAAACAGCAAGATTCAATAAGAGTAAAACGACAAATCGGAAAACAATAAACTTGAGATAAGGATGTTTCGACCGAAACGGACGAAAAACATAATCATTTGAAATGAAACGGATTGGGAATGAAATCAGAACGGAGAAAAGGATGAATTATCGTAAACTTATAAGTCAATTATCGACTCGCAAAGAATATGATCATTATGTTCTTGCAAAATGTAATTTTGTGTGTGGTATGCAGCATGACATACCCATGTCTGACAATTCCGTCATTGCAACAGATTATAAATACTTTTCGGTTCTGGAGTATACCATGGTCAAGGAGGATTTCTACGCTTCCATCCGGATGACAATTTTAAGGCCGACGCAAAACATTGCCAATCAGACTCCGGATCCGTCTACCATACCGGCCACAAAAGCAAAAGATGTAAGATTCTTCCGGCCGGAGGATATCGATTCCTTTGTTCATGATATAGGAGATTCCAATCCGATACACCAAGTCAAAATTCCCGTCGTTCCGGGCCTGCAAATATTGGAAGAAGTGCTGCTTACCTTTGGCTGCATCGGGCAAGACCGGGAAATGGTATGTCCGGCAACGGTTTCCTTGTCCTTCCATCAACCTCTTTTTGCCAATGAACCGTATATTCTTCATTCTTCGAAAAAAACAATCAATAATTCCGGAGCAGCTGCATCGCAATCTGATTACTCCGGCTGTGCGTCCGGTTCAGAAGAAATCAGTTTCTCCGGCGGAGCAACCGCATCGCAAGCCGGTTCGGAACAAATCAGTTTCTTCGGCAATGCCATAGACGCGGATCGGACTTATTTCACCGGTATCGTTCAAATTTCCTATGACGAAGGAGGCAGACACGATTCATGAAAACCTATCTCATTGACGGTGTTCGAAGTTTCATTGGCATTGAAGGCGGACTATATAAAAATAATTCCGCCCAGGAACTGGGTGCCGGCGTAATCAATGCCCTCCTCTCCCGTATGGAAAGACAAGCAATTTCCCCGAAGGAAATTGACCTGGTGATTGCAGGAAATGGGGTCGGCGGGGGCGGCAACATTGCGCGCCTGATGGCATTATCATCCCGGCTGCCCACTGCCACTGCAGCCTATACCATTGACCTGCAGTGCGGTTCTGCCTTGGAAAGCATTGCCATAGCCGATGCGAAAATCAAGGCCGGGCAGGCAGATTTTATTCTTGCCGGGGGTTTTGAGAGTTGTTCTACCGCACCGCTTCGCTCCTATCATCCAAATCATCCCGGCTATGAGGACTATCGGACGGCATACGGGAAGTCCGAATATACGGTTGCACAATTTTCTCCGGGCACACACCGGGAAACAGCCATGTTAGAAGGTGCAGAAGAAACTGCCAGACGCCTCGGAATCGCCCGGCAGGATTTAAACCATTGGGTCATCCGTTCTCACGAAAATGCGAGAAATGCCCGCGACAACGGACATATATCCCATTTTATTACTGCTATTACCCCGACCGCCCGATACGATGAAGGCATTCGCGAAAAAGTAAGTGAACGCTTATTAAACTATGTTCCGTTACTGCTTGCAGATGGCAATGTACTGACTGCAGCAAATACCTGCTTTACCAACGACGGTGCCGCATTTCTCGCCATTGCCTCCGAAGATTTTGTACAAAAGCATCATCTCACACCACTCGCCGAATTCATTGACTCTGCACAGGCATGCGTAAATCCGGTCTGTAGTCCCATGTCCATCACTGCAGCGATTGATGCCCTGCTTCTTCGAAATGAATTAAAGGCAGATGACATTTCCGTATTTGAATGTAACGAGGCATTTGCCGTTATTGACGAGATGTTTTATCGTCATTATGGCGACAAAGCCATGACGCGATACAATCTCTATGGCGGAGCACTTGCTTACGGGCATCCTTATGGCGCTTCCGGTGGAATTATCACCTTGCATGGACTCGCCGCACTAAAAAATACCGGCGGAAACTACGGCGTATTTGCGATTGCCGCTGCCGGCGGTATCGGTACAGCCATGTTAGTTAAAATGCAAAATGAATAAGGAAGACCATTTCTGCGAAATGTTACAAAAGAAACAAACGAAGCAATAAAATAATTTGCAAAAAAATGTGTTAATCATCGTGAGGAATCTATATGGGCAATTTACCGATTATCCGGAACTATTATGAAATGTTTTGTCAAATCGCACCGAAGCGCGTGGCACTGATTTCAGAAGATATTATTTACACTTATGGTAAAATCACGCGCGCAGCAGAAGAATATCGGCAGCGCATGGCTACTTCCCGAATTACCGGGAGCAAAGAGACTTCCGTAAATTCATGCAATCCCAAAAGCGACAATGTTTCCCAAAAAGACATTTCTTCCGGGAACAATAGCGCCAGGCAGCTTTATTACATTCAGGAAGAAAAAATTATCGATCAGCTGATTGCATTTCTTGCCTGTCAGGGAACAAATTTTATACCACTGTTTGTTCCCATGGATATTGATGTTGAAACACTGAAACAAACCAATCCTGATATACCGGAGGACGCAATTATGGCAGTCTGCACCTCCGGCTCCCGGGGAATTCCAAAGATTCTATTCCGGGATTTCTCCAGCTGGTACAATTTCTTTCCTATCCAGAATGAAATTTTTCACATTAACGAAAATACACGCATGTTTGCCCAGGGAAGTCTCGCTTTTACCGGGAATCTTAATATGTACTTTGCTGTTTTTTTCGCCGGCGGCTGCATGATTGCAGACAGCCAGTTTACACCGAAAACATGGGAAAATCTTATGTACCGTCACCATGCCAATTTGATTTATCTTATACCATCCAAATTAATGTTGCTGCCTCGTATTATTCAAAAACGGATGCCGGATATTACCATGATTCTCTCCGGCTCCCAAAGTCTTGGTCGCACAGACGCCTGCCACTTAAAAACCGTTTTCCCAAATGCTCAAATCCTTCTGTATTATGGAGCGAGCGAACTAAGTTATATTACCTATGTTACGGATGAAAACATGAATGAGGAACGCAATCTGATTGGGAAGCCATTTCCGGGGGTAGAGGTTTTTCTCCGGGAGGAAGAATTATTTGTAAATACCCCTTACGCCATTTTAGGGGTATCCATGCCTTTCTCTGTAAAAGATAAGGGTTATCAGGATGCAGATGGAAATTTTTATTTCTCCGGACGAAGCGATGATATATTCGGGATACGAGGTCGAAAAATTGCTTCCCGAAAAATAGAAGATGCCATCAATCAAATTGATGGCATCCTTGATATTGCTGTATGTAAATGTTCTTTTCAACATGACGAACAACTGGTGGCTTATGTGGTTCCAAATCCCCACATTTTTTCCGAAAAGGATATCGTCTCCGGTTGTCTGATTCCGTATCTTTCCAAAACACTTGCCGCATATGAGATTCCAAAAATATGGAAATGCCTTGCGTCGCTCCCAAAAACAGAAAGCGGCAAAACCGATCTGAAGAAACTGGAATCCGAAAACTAACACTACAAGACAGTTATTTTGTAAAACAACTGACAAAAAAGCAGTTGTCTGAAACAGAATTACAGTTTAAATGTTTCCGCAGTATTCATAAGTATATGGGAGCAATCCATTAACTGGGAACAAATAGCCGCATTCTCCTCGGCATTTGCCGCATTATTCTCCACCATGGAAGCAATCTTGCGCATTGCTTCATTAATATTTTCAATGGCACTCTGCTGTCCCTGAACTGCTGCCACAATTTCTTCCAAATGTCTCTTGGATTGCTCCACCCCTGTGGTACTCACATCAATGGCAGAAGCAGTAGAAATCACCAATTCTTTTCCATTTCCTACCGCACGGCGGGTTTCCCCAATCAAAGAACTGATATTTTGGCTTGCCTTTCCACTGTTTTCGGAAAGCTGACTAATCTCCTGTGCCACTACAGCAAATCCACGACCTGCATCTCCGGCTCTTGCGGCTTCAATGGAAGCATTCAGGGAAAGAAGAGATGTCTGACTTGCAATTTCCTGAATCTCTCCGACAAAGTTTTCCATCTTGGCACAACATTCTTCAATCAGTGCCATTGCAGAAGACAGGGCTTCCATTTCCTCACGGCTTCTCTGCATGGAAGCATTGGAAGCGGCTGAAGCATCGCTAACTTCCATGGCTTTTTGGGTTATACTGCTGGTTTCTGCCGATAAGCGTTCTACCTCAGATGAAACATCCAAAATGGAGCCACTCTGCATGGTTGCGCTTTCTGCAACAAAAGAAGCGGTCTTGTCCAACTCTCCGGAAAAACTGGTCACTGTATCTGCCTGACTCTTAATGTCCCGCATGGAAGCACTGAAGTCTTCCACAATACTTTCCAACGCATCTTTAATTTGTACATAATCCCCCTTAAATTCACCATCAATGGTAATGGTCAAATCCTTTTGGGATATGGCGGTAACCGTATTGGCAATCATCTCAATGTAATAATTCAGACTCCGCACGGTTTCATTTAACGCATCGGTCAGATTCGCAATCTCCCGGGAATTCTGCTCTTCATCAAAACATACGGACAAATTCCCTTCTGCAATCTGGCTCATCTTTCCGCTGATGGATTCCAATGGCCGGAACAACTGCTCCATCTTCTTTGTTGTAAGGGAAGACGCCTGCCGTGTGGTAAGGAAGAATACCAGCACATTAACTGCCAGAAGTCCTGCGATAAATATGAATAATATAGACAACGGATTCATGGCGTAAATGCGCCATCCGGTAACGGATGAAGTATAAGATGTACTGAATTTCAGACCACCCGTCTTATCTGCCACAACCTTAATTTCACCGTCCCCGGCATTTGCTACGGAAGTATATCTTTTTGCATCTCCTTCCAATACGGAAGCACTCTGCGAGGCACTAAGACAATATTCTTCATTCGGATGAACAAGAATTGTGCCATCGCTGGTAGCCAGGAAGACATAACGGCCGCCGTCAAAACTTTCCTGGATAATTTTAACCAGATCATCCATATACATATCAAGACCAACCACGCCGCACATTTCTCCATTGCGGAAAGTTGCTTTTGAAATCGTAATACACATTCCACCCGTCTGCTCGTCCACATAAGGATTCGAAATATAAACCTGATCCGGATTCTTTTGCGCCTCAATATACCATTCCCGTTCGGTTACAACAAAATCGGCCGGTGGTTCCCAGCCACCACTCATGACAGTGATATTTTCATCATAGCAACTGTATACGGCAGACACCTGATCGTCCATCGCCACCATAGAATCCACATAATGAAGAATTTCTTCTTTTTCTGTAATCGTTCCACTGCTGATTCCCGATGCAACTGCTTCAATCATACTGACCTTGCCCTGCATGGCGGTATTGACCGCATCTGTATACTGTGTTGCCGCATTTCGATTCATAATCTGCAAAATATATGTAATAAGCCCGGCGCATAAGCACATGCTGATTACACACACAATCAAAATGGAAACCAGAATCGTTTTGCCGAATATTTTTTCCAATTGCTTACTAAGTTTTGTTTTTCCCATCGTAGTTCCCCTCCGGTTTTCTTTCCTGTTAACTTACATAATAAACCAATTTTATTTGACGGTAAAGAAAATACTTTTCACTTTTTCCACATTTTTCCGGAATTCTTCATCAATAAATACTCTCAAAAAGTTCATCCAGAATTTCCTCCGGTGTACCCAGTTCCTCCATGGTATCCAGTACCTCATCAAAATCCATATCGTCCACATAATCCCGCAAATCCTCTTCGTCTCTCAAGCGTTCTGCATCTTCCGGAATAGTCACGGAACCGCCGGAAGAATAAACAGATTCAAATTCAATGGCACATAATTCTTCCTCATCCTCCATGATGGCCAGACCGGTTTTCCCGTTTCCGCAGGTAGTATCCATATAAAAACAGATTTCGGAATCTTGAAGCAAATCGGAAACTTTTTCCGCTGTGTAATAGCCCAGCGTATATTCCAGAATGTCACCAAACAAACGACCTTTGATGTAAATCTTTCCGCTGATGGTTCCTTCAAACATCCTTGACCAGTCCAGATCCTCAATACGGAATTTATAACTGATTCCTTCATAGGATAATTTGCAGTCCCCGGTGACTTTATTGCCGCTTCTGGTTCCGTCCACGGTAAATTTCATTTTTTCATCCGTATAAACACTCTTGCATTCCAAGGTTATTTCGGCTGCGTAATTTTTCCCGCGCACCACCTGCAACGCTTCCACTTCCAGGAGTGCGTCGTATTCTTTTTCTTCCATTTCAAATCGGAAACCCTTGATATCTCCGCGATTGTCTACATACAGACACAGCAAATATTCAACGGAATCAAAATCAATTTCCCTGGCTTCTGATTTCATTTCTTTCATTTCATCAACAATTTCGTCCCATGCATCATCCCCTTCCGGAATGTCCAGGCTATCCATATCTTCATAAGCATCACAGAAATTCACCACATATTCTTCCAAATCCTTATCATTGATGACTTCCTCCGCAAATGCGCGGGCAATATTTTTCACCAGATTTTCCGTAATATCAATTTCCAGCACTGTACATTTTTGTTCCAAATCGCCGGCTTCCAAGGTTTCCCTGCTTTTTTCCACATCCGTGATTTCATTTGCCATAACTGCGACATAACGATTCATTAATTTGGAAATCTGTGCGGCAGATGGCAAAGAATTGCTCATGGTAGTCATAGCCAGAAGGCTTGCCTCTAATTCATTCACCTCATCGGAATCCATCATATCCCTTAATTTTATGTAGGCCCAGGGCGCATTTAATTCTTCGCTCCGGAAATATACAATGTCCTCTTCCATATCAAGAATGATTTCTCCGGAAACAAATTTTGTATCTTCATGCAGAAGCGAAATGTGATACGCCGTCATCATGCCTTTCACATTGCTGACAATCTCCACCGAAAGATTCGTCATGATACCCAATTCGTCGGTATCAAGATACTCTGCCAGATCATCCAGCGTATCCTCACTAAAACGCACCGTCACTTTGCTATTTCCCTGAATGTTGTCAGAATAAACAAGCACTGCTCGTTCATAGCCTTTCGCCAGTTGTTCAATAATAACACTGCTGTTTTCTTTAATGACATGCTGTGCATATTTCTCCGGCGAGAGAAATGTCCGGCAAATCGGGTCCTTCCAGACCGTACATCCAAGTACTGTCATAACCGACAGCAGCAAAACAACTACGCCGATAATAATTGGAATTAATACTTTTTTCTTCATCCCCATTTTTCCTTTCTGTATTGTAAAATTTGTAAAATCGTTTTCAGTACATCTTCATTCTTTTTCACCACAAGGCCAATAGCCAGAGTAGCCCGGTTAAGGCCATGAAACAAATCCCGCACCAGTCCCTTCTCCGGCGTCTGCGAATTGTTCATCATCCCAGTCCGCAGATAGCCGGCTTCATCATAATAAAACCGCTCATCCAAAACCATGAGAACCTTTTGAAATTCGCGACAGGTTGCCAGTCCGGCCTCCATGGATTTCTCCCGGTCAACATTTGCCCCCGGTTCTCCCTGATAAACATAGATATAATCCTTTTGTTGGAAAATCCGAATCAACTGTTCTTTTTCTTCCTCGGAATCCGCATAAGCCACTTCCACTGACGGATAGGAATTTCTCCGATAGGCACCCTTTGTCTGTAGCAGATTATGAATAAAAGATGACAACTCGCTGTTCATACGAATCCGATTTGTCAATCGATAACGGACAAATCCGGGTTGTTTTTCCAAAAACGCCCCCATATCCTGCATGCGTTCCTGCCGGCATATCATATCTTCCCGGTCATAGGAAAGCACAATCGGCACATTTCGTTCCTTCGCATAGGTCTGCAATGCGATAAAATCCTCAGGATACATATGGTGTCCTTCATCCACCAGTATTGCCCGGTATCCGGATAAGTCCGGCATCTCATTTCCTTTTTCGCAAGGGTAAAAATCAATTCGTTTCAGTCGAAAATCCAGCATATCCAACTGGGTCGGGTAAGAACCGTAGTGCAGAACGCATACCTTCTCATGTTCGGACAATTCCATGGCAATATCGTAAAGCAGCAAAGTTTTCCCCGTTCCCGGAAGTCCGGTAAACCCTTGCAACAGAGTTTTTCCCTGTTCAGTTTCCCTTTCGATTCCGGCAGTGCCTTGTGCCAATGTTTCCTTCCCGGCAGTGCTTTGTGTCAATGCTTCTTTTTCGATTCCGGCAGTGCCTTGTGCCAACGCTTTCTTTTCTCGAATTCGGTGAAGAATACTGTTTTTAATATCATTTTGCTGCGAGGTAAGAAAATATTCTCTTCGCAAAAACCGCTCCGGATCCGTAAGCGGGGAAATCAGATATTTCTCTTCCCGAAACAGCAGTTCCATATCACCGGAATAACAATTTTCCTGTTGCAGTATATCCCGGCAGAGTACCTCCCAGTCCTCTTCTACCAGACGATTACCGTTGGTCAGTCGCACCAGCCTGTGCGACTGGCTTATGTATGTATAAGACCGGATATTTTTTCCAAGCGGTGCCAGGTAGTAACGGTTTTGCCGCAACTGTCTTTTGATTTTGTCATCGGAAACAAATCCGGATTTCAGTTCCAGATTAAGTACCGTATCCTCGGAAATGCGAAGCAAATCAAATTCCTTTCCTAGTTTTGGAACCTGGAAGGAATAAAAAAAAGTTAACCGTTCCGGCTGCCCAATCCGGCGATTCAGTTCCTCTGCCACTTCCCTCAGGCAAATCATCTCCCAGCGTTTCACATTAAGAAAATACTGTCGTCCGGACATCTGCCGCTCCAGTTTTTTCAGCAATCCGTCGTCGGCGACTCTGGAGAGCACATATATATTAATTGGTTTCATCTGTCCACCCCCTCGAAACAAAGTTCCGCCTGCGCATCACCGCACAAATACTTTCCCTATGCCATCAGCCATAACCGCGTCACAGCAATAAGCCTCTCCTATGCCATCAGCCTCTCCACACCAAAAATTAACCTTCTACCACATAATGTTTTACTAAATCCGCATTAATTTCCGCAATTTCCCTGGTGCCGTTGATATAGTCCGCATATTGATCCCACAAATCCATATCCGACTCATCCAGGCTGCCTTCTTCCGGAACCCACTGTTTTATGATTTCGATTCTTTGCTGCTTTGTTGTGTCCTTAATTAAATAACTCATTTTCTTCCTCCCTATATCAAGTTTCATTGGCGCTAAACCATTTTATATTCAGATTCATGCCGCGCAGGTAACCGTTTTTGCTTAAATTGGTGCTAAACCATTTTATATTCAGATTCGTGCCGCACAGGTAACCGTTTTTACTTAAATCGGCGCCACATAAGCCACCCCGCAGTCACCAAACATTTCCACCCGGAAACCGTTTTTTATGAACAATTCCATCTCATCATCGTCAATGAGATAAACCTTATCATAGGAAATCTGTGTTAAATCATAACCGAACCGGAATCGCATAAATCCCGTCACCGCAAGATTCCCTGAGGAAAATGGTTCGTAGCTGACGGAATCCCAATAATTTTCCGAACTGACACCGCTGCAATACATAATCACACTATAGGAAATATTTTCATTGACGCAGATATCCTTACCCATGTTCATGGCATATTCCACTGCTTCTTCGATACCATCATAATACGCATCATTAAAAGACTCTTTATAGTCTGAACAATAGTACGAGATAAATCCAACAAAACTTACAAGAACCGCCACGCCCAGTGCCCTGTTTACCCACTCCGGCAAATGTTCTGCCGTAAATAAAAATCCCTCCGCCAGCAATATTATCATAAAAATATGAATGCAGTTAATTCGGTTCACATTGGCATTTATGATACAGCCCAGGAAAAAGGCGCAGGCCCCGTAAAGGAGGAAAAACATCTCTGCGCAAAAACGCTTTTCTTTATTTGCTCTTCCCGCAAGGGTTAAGGTGCGCAAAAGCCCCAACAACTGCAATGGTAATGTCCAGCGATAATATAATCCAAAATTGCCGGCGCTATTGGAAAGAATGCCATCATTTTGATAAATCAGCACGCAATACAGCGCATACAGATTAGAGAATATAGATTTTCCGCCAATCTCATCTCCCCGAAAATTATACAGTCTGGGAATGGAAATGAAATTACTTCGAATCTCCGGAAGAAAGTCAAGATTAACCAACACAAAGAGAAACAAAGGCAATGCCGTCAAAAGAAACAGCAAAAGCCCCATAAAATAATAACGGTCAATGTGCATTTTCCCTGTCTTTTTTCCATATATTGTCTGTACCACCAATAGCAGCGGCACAAAAATCCATAGCAATGCATAACTGTATAAGCCGATTCCGAAAAAAAGAAACATAAGTATATAATATTTCGTGTTTTTGAAAGATTTCACCATCGCCCAAAGACCGAAAATCAGGAAAGCAGGCGCCAGGTTGGATTCCAGCCCCCACCGGGACATCATAATATGCCAGGGAGAAAACACCAGAAGAGCAAGGCTCAGGGTTGCCATCTTTTTTGAAAATAATTCCTTCTGCAAATCATAAAATGCCACCAGGCTGATGCAGGAAAAAATCGCCTGTACCAGACGCAGTACCCAGATTCGCTTACCAAAGAGAAAAAACAGTGGCACCAGCAAATAACTGTATAAGGTATTCATTCCACTGCCCCAGGCCACAAAATAAACCGGTCTTGTATAACCAAAAGAGTCCACAGAATCATTTAACAGAGACCAGGCTTCGTATCCGGCAAATGCTTCATCCTGGTTTAATCCTCCGGGCAATTTCCCCAATGCAGCCACCCGAAGCAAAACGCCGAATAGAATTAAAATAACCGGAATATTCTTTTTGCAAAAATATTTTTTCGTCGTTTCCACGACGCTTTCCCCCTTTTATAGAAAAATGGTGGATGCTGTGAAACGCATCCACCGTAACCATTCAAGTATTGTTCTGGCGCACTATAATATCCCTGTTCATGACCGGATTATTTTCCATATATCCGGTCGGTTTCATATGGATTATAACGCCTTATTCAAAGACTGCGTAAACACATTTTTCCGGAAGATTCCAAGATATGGTAAAACTGTCAGACCCCGGTGTTTGTCTGGCGAAAATACATCGTTCTGCAATCAATTGATTGCCGGCATCGTAAAATTTTGCGGTAAATCCAATCATCGAATTGTCCGTTGCATTCTGTCCCAATGTGCCGGTAAATGTAACCCGGGATCTGCCGGCGCATTCCGTCAGACGATAGGCTGTAATAGTAAGAACATCATGTTCTTCATTTGTCAGGGTCTGTCCAAACTGTACAATCTTATCTTCATAAACCACTTGTAGATTCGTACCTACCACGCGATTATAGGAAGAATCCTTTTCCGCCATTCCACTGTTTACGCCCGCATATGTTACTATGGTCGGATTAATTTTACTGTAGATGGCAATGGTAGCCACGCCCACATCCACAGACTGTACTACGATTTTTGCTTTACCGGCACCCAAATTCTCCAGGGATACCTCAACCACATCCGGTTTTGCACTAATCACTGCCAGATTCTCAAATGCCAGCCCGCTTTCGTTGTAATCCGCAATAATCTCCGTTACGCCTCCCAGTTCCACAGTCACATCATAGGTGCTTAATGTAAACTGTGTATGACGATCCAGTTTTTTTGATGCCGCATGAATGGGACATGGCAATGATGCACTAAACAGGGCACACAAAAATAATAATGCGCTGACTATGGAAACCATTCTTTTTTTTATCATTTTTTATTTCCCTCCAAATCGTTTCACAACTTATCCTTCTTTTTCTTTTGTGAATGTATTTTGGATTACCCAAACCGGCCGTTTTCTTTTGTGCGTGTATTTTCGATTTTCACAAACCGGTCGTTTTCTTTTGTGAATGTATTTTTGATTAACAAACCGGTCCGTGCCCGGCTGTTTTGCTTTTACATTTCAATTATTCTTCCCGGGAAGAATAATCCGGGGTAATAAGCCGCGCTTCAAATTCATCGTGAGAAAGCGGCTCATCATAATAAAATCCCTGAATCACCTTACATCCGGCATCGCGCAGAAATGTTAACTGCTCTTTGGTTTCCACACCTTCGCACAAAGTCTGTTCCCTCTGATTGGAAATCAGATTAATAATATCCCTGAGGAACTGTTTGCTGGCGGGATTATCATTGGTCGCATCATCCAAAAATGATTTATCCAATTTGATAACATCTGCTTCGTAACTACGCAGCATGGACAACGAAGAATATCCGGTACCGAAATCATCAATAGCGATACAGATCCCCCGCTCTTTAAATTTTTTAAGGAAAAATTTCAAATTCTCATAATCTTCAAAACCACAGGACTCGGTTAACTCAATCTCCACATATTTACTGCTTATTTGATACTTATCCATGATTTCGAAAATTTCATCGGCAAATTTTGGATTTTTCAAATGTACCTTAGAAAAATTGGAAGATATCTTCACCGGCTCAATTCCCCGATCAAGCCAGTCCCTGATATCCTTACACATATAGTCAAATATGTACATATCAAGAGTCACAATTTTTCCGGCTCTTTCCATGGCCGGAACAAATTTTGCCGGTGAAATAATTTCATCGCCTTTTTTCCAGCGCACCAAGGCCTCCGCCCCGCAAAGCCGCTCTGTCTTGGCATCCACCTTTGGCTGATAGTACGGAACAAATTCCCTCTTTTTAAATGCCTGGGAACACTGGTTTATAATATCCTGATCCTGAATCAGTCTTGCCAGCAAATCGTCCTGGTAATAAAGCACATCCCTTTTTTCTGACTTTGCAAAACTAAGTGCTGCAGCGGCATGATTCACCACTTCTCCCGGGGACAAATCCTCCGTAATCCGGCATACACCGCAACGGGTACTTATGGTAATTCGTTCCGTTACACCATCAATCGGAATCTCCATGGTAATTTTACGGACAAAACGCAGGAATTCGTCCAAATACTCCGAACGGATAAATACAACAAAATTATCGCCACCCATTCGTCCGATATACCCCTTTTTTACCAGAAACCGATCCAGTGCTCTGGCATAATCCGTTATGATGCAATTTACAACCGCATTGCCAAAGCGTTCATTATTATATTTGCTGTCCTTCATGTTCAGAAACAATCCCACATATTCGTGAAATTTATTCTGATGTTTCAACATGTAACCTTTCCCCATAATCCAATTGGAGTTAGGGACTCCGGTCATGCGGTCATATTTCCGCAGGCGATGCACCGTTCTTACACAAATGCTGACTGCCAGGAAAAACAATACCGACAAAGATATTACACAGGAAATCAGCAATCCGTCCCATGTATCCTGCATATACTGTAAACTAAACAACGATGTAATATAGGAAAGGGTAACAATCCCTATCATTGCAAATAACGATAAAAATAGCGTATTATCATCTTTCTTTTTCATTCTTCACCCCCCCTAAGAATCAAAATTCAGATTGTCTTTATGATTATAACATACATTCCCATTCCTCACAAATTCCCCCGTCTTTAAATTTGGCTAACTTCTCTCTATATCTGGCTTTCTTCATAATATGAGTTCTTTCATGTTCATTATATTGTCCACCATGATGCTTAAATCTGCATTTCTGTTTCTATTTGATTCAAAAAATGCTATGATAAGCGTTGAAAAACACCTGAACACTCATTTTACGGAAAGATTTGTTATGGCAAAGAAAAAGACACAGAAAAAATCACAGAAAAAGATACCGAATAAAAATATAAACCAAAAGCATAATACCGGCGGAACAAATAGTCGATTAAGTATTCCGAAGATACTCGGACGCATTGGTCTTGTATTTGCCACCACCTTGGGCGTCCTTGTTATACTTCTTCTTGGTGCTGTTCTTATCCTGATTCACGGACCGTCCGAGCAGGCGAAAAAAATATTCACTTTATCTACCCATGAGACAAGCGCCATCAAATGGCTTCCGACACTTTTTATGTCAGAGGAAGAATATGAGGCTATCCTTCATCCGGCAACGGTGTCCGATAACTTTGTGGAATACAGTACCTGTATCATTTCTCAGGACGATATTCAGGGGATTGCTTCCGACAATTTGACAGCCGGGGCCGAAGAACTACCTGATGTGGAACTTGTGGATTTGAAAGGGGCAACCTACCAGGGCAAACTATTGATTATTCGCGATCCATCCAGAGTCTTCTTTGGTTCCATTGATTCCTTCGGTGGCGTTGGGCTGACTCTTTCCGGCTTTCTACACAAATATGACGCTCTTGCCTGCACCAATGCAGGTGGTTTTGAAGACGAAAACGGAACCGGAAAAGGCGGCATTCCCGATGGAATTGTGATTCAAAACGGAGCCATTGTATACGGAAGCGCCGGCAGTACTTATGTGGGCTTTGCAGGTTTTGACGCCGATCACATTTTACATGTTGGCAACATGACCGGTCAGCAGGCACTGGATTTAGGCGTTGTGAATGGGACAAATTTTGCACTGGGTCCCGTCCTTATCAAAGACGGGGTTCGGCAGCAGTTAAATGCCAGTGGAATCAATCCCCGTACCTGCATCGGGCAGACAGCAGACGGTACGGTTTTACTCATTTCCATTGAAGGAAGACTTGCCGACAGCCTGGGAGCTTCCTTTGAAGATTTGGCAGATATTATGGAAGAATACGGAGCCATCAACGCGGTTAATATGGACGGTGGTTCGTCTGCGGGAATGTATTACGAAGGAGAACGAATTACCCGAAGCTGCAGCCTGGTTGGCGACCGGCCGCTCCCCACCGCCATTATTGTGAGCCGCTAGGAGACGATTATTTCCGTCTGAAGCGGGGGAATGATTATTTGATATCATATATTTTGAGAAGAAATCTCCACAGGAAATGGATTTCATAAAGAAAGTGATTTGTAATGAAAAACACAAGCAGAAAAAAGGCACCATCATCTAACGGCAAAGAATATCCGGCAAAAAACAAGAAAAGAAAATACGATGACAGTTTGTCCCCGGAAGAATATAGGGAAGAATTGGAAGATTTGGAAGATGAAATAAATTTGGAGGAGTTGGAAGGCGCATCAGAAGAATTGGGAAATTCAGAATCGGACGGATTCGAAGAATTCGAAGATTTAGAAATATCCGAGGATTCGGAAGATTACGAGGATGATTTTGAATTCATCGATTTGGATGAGGAAAGGATTTACGAGAATCAAAGCAACTGCAATCACTCCAATCTCAAAGTTGAAAAGAAAGTCAAATCCAAGGTTGCTTATGCACCGGTCTCCAGAGTCTTTCGCATTTTCCTGGTTACTTATCTGTCGCTTCTTATCATCCTGACTCTGGGTGCTTTGGGATATTTATGGAAATCTCTGGCCGATTACCAAAATAATTATGATGCCAATCAGCAACAGGCCGCCTATCAGGTTTCCGTTAACCGGGCACCGCAAGTTTGCTTTGATGAATATCTGGAACAAATGACAGAGGAGGACTGGATTGCTCTCTGGTATGAAAACCATCCGGAGCACTTTGACAGCGAAGAAGAAATACGAACCTTCCTTCAGACCAATTTAATTCATGTACCTTACACCTGTTGGAAAGCACCTTCTTATACGAAAGATAATCCGGTCTTCCTGATAAAATCCGATGACCGGGTTTTGGCACTTTTTTCTTTGGAAGGTCGGGAACTATCCTGGCAGGTTTCTTCCGCACAGTTAAATCTCTATGGGCAGGAAAATGCTTCCATCGTTGTTCCTGCCAATTGCCAGGTTTATTGTAACGGCATTTTGTTAAGCGAAGAATATCAAATAACGGTCTCTGACAACGATGCCAATTACACTTATGCCGACCGATTGGAAAATCCGGTGCCTTATGTAACTTATACAGTCGAAGGACTGCTGTCTGCCCCGAGCCTGACGGTTTCCATGAACTCAGATACCCGGCATGTTGTCCGGGATATCGCCGGCAATTACTATCCTGCCTTAAGCGATGGTACCACTTATCAAAACAAAGCGGAGGAATTTATCCGGGCTCTTCTTCATTATTACTCCTATGGAAAAAACAGTATTTCCGAAAATATGGCTGCCGCCATATCCCATGTGGATTCCTCCTCTCATGCCGCAACCATTATCCGACAATCTTTTGACGGCGTACATTGGTGCAATTTTGATAACGCCAATTATGTCACAACCCCGTCGGAGGTCTATGTGCTTGCTGATAATGCTTACTGTGTGGACATTTCCTATGAAAACACAAATGCACCGGAAAATGAAGACGGCACCCGGGATGTAAATGTCTACCGCGTTTATTTCTTTGATTTTGGAAATGGTTTTAAAATCTACGATTTCTCCATGATGTAAACAAAAAATCCCCTGCCGAAAGGCAGGGAATTTGCATTATACGGTTAATTAATTATTCAAATCGCCGTCTCCATCATTTTGGAAAAGTGTTGTCATGTTGTCATTTGCAGGATTTGTATTTCCCTGACTGCTTCCAACATTTTGCACATTTCCATTGTATGGATTACTCAAACCATTTTGCGAATAAATATCGCTCTGATTGTTATCACCGTTCTGTGTATAAATATTATTCTGGTTATAACTTCCGTTTTGGTCATATGCATTATTCTGACCGTAGGTTCCATTCTGTCCATAATAATTATTCTGGTTATAGCCCCCGTTCTGGCCATATACATTATTCTGACCGTAGGTTCCGTTCTGGCCATAATAATTATTCTGGTTATAGCCCCCGTTCTGGCCATATGCATTATTCTGACCGTAGGTTCCATTCTGTCCATAATAATTATTCTGGTTATAGCCCCCGTTCTGGCCATATGCATTATTCTGACCGTAGGTTCCGTTCTGGCCATAATAATTATTCTGGTTATAACTTCCGTTCTGTCCATACATATTGTTCTGGTCGTATGCACCATTGTAATATGGTGCTCCATTGCCGTACAGATAGCCCAACTGCACATTGCCCTTTGGACAAAGAGCCACAAACAGATTAGCCTGTGCCAGCTTCATATACGGTGCAACAAAGAAAATGCTCAGCAATCCGCAGGTAAACAGGGATAAGATACTCCATCCGATAAATGACAAATCCAATAAAAAGGTATTCCCTTTTTCGCCGTCCATCATTTCCTTCGTCTTTGCAAATGCGTCCTGCGAAGACATATTCGGATTCTGTGCCAGCAGATAAGGTATCATGCGATATTCATATCCTTTTATAATCGCAATAACCCATCCGGCAATGGGAATCAGACACCACAAACCGATATAGAGCTGGCGCAGGAACATTACCTTTACCACATTCATATATACGCCTTTTTGAAATGCCATTCCAATATCATGCAAATCAAAAGCCTGCCGTTCAAATGTACTGTTGGTAAACCATTTGTAACAACCAATCGATGCCGGTGCAAGTAAAAAGGAGTAAAATGCCATGGAGCATGCAAATACCAGTAAAAACACCACCATCATGGCAAGAAAAATAACCAAATATTCCTCCCAGTGATTTTCAATATCTCTTAAATCAGGAGAGCCGGAGCCCGAACTTGCTCCGGCACTGCCACCGCCTCCTCCACCAGATGCCGTTAAAAACGCCATGATAAATGCCATTCCAACAGACGGCCAATAGTTGGCCTTTAACTGCGTCATGGCTTTGTTCTTCAAATCACTAATTGTCCACATATTCCCCTCCTGTTTTTTCATCCCTCAAATATTTTTCAAAATCTTCCTCGGATAAAGGTTTGGAGTAATAATATCCCTGAATCACATCCACTCCCATCTCCGTTAGAAATTCATGCTGTTCAAAGGTTTCCACCCCTTCCGAAACCGTAGAATAACCAAGATTTTTTGCCAGATTCACACAGGCCTGAAGAACCTTTGCCCGCTTCGGGTCTTTTAACTGTTCCATAAAGCACATATCCAGTTTAATTACATCCAAAGGCAGCATGCTGAGCATATTAATGGAAGAATAACCTGCACCAAAATCGTCCAGTTCAATACGGATTCCCTTATTCCTGAGGGCGGAAAGACGATTCACCAAATCATCCACATCATCACTCATTAAGGATTCCGTAATCTCAATATGAAGCAAATCCGGGGAAACTCCGGAAGCATTCAGCATCTCGGAAACCTCTGCTTCCACATTACGGTTTTCAAATGTTACTTTGGATGCATTTACCGAAATCGGTACCGTATGAAGATGTAAATCTGACCACCGTTTCAGATTCTCACATGTTTTGCGATAGACAAACAAATCCGATTCCGCAATAAATCCGTTCTTTTCAAACAGCGGAATAAAATCTGCCGGCGACATAAAACCGTAAATCGGATGAATCCACCGAATCAAAGCTTCGGCCCCTACCATCTTGCCTGTTTTGGTATCATGCTTCGGCTGGTAAAAGACTTTAAACTGCCCTTCCGCCAATGCCTGGTGCATATCCCTTTCAATAATCCGCTGCTTTTTCAGCGCCTCGCTTAAATTACTATCGTAAAATGCATAGGATTGCCCATATGTATGTTTGATGCTGTTCACTGCAATATGCGCACAGTCACAAGCAACGGTAATCCGCATATCTTCTGCAATGTTTTCGAAAATGCCGTATTTAACCACAACCTTCGGCAAATGAGACGGGAAATCAAGTTCATAGGAAATATGATTTTGAATCAATTGCCGCAATTCATCCGTTTTAATCAACAGAGCAAACTGGTCTCCACCATATCGCCCTACCATTAAGTCATGGCGTGCACTGGAGCGGAACTGTTTTGCCGCACATTTTATAATCTCATCCCCGATTTTAATTCCGTACTTTTCATTAATTTCCTTGAAATCAACGAAATCCGAGAGGAGAATACTGTAAGAAATATTCGGATCCCTTGCTATCAGTTCCTCCGCATGACGGATGAAACTTTTTCTCGTAAACAAGCCGGTCAAATCATCCAGTTCTTCCCGCTTCATACTGTCCACATCGCGAAATCCCATGTAAATACGGACAATCTGTCCATTTTCTTCTTCCGCTTTTGCAAAATACAGTTGATTATAATTAATTCTATTATTGTAAATTCTGCGATATTCCACAACATAGGTATCCCCATTGGATATTCCCGCGATTACCTTGTCCAGTTGTGTTTCCTTCTCAACGCGATTACGATGTTCTTCCACAATATAATTTTGAATATACCATTGGCGGACACATTCGAAATCTTCCATATTTATGGCATAATCAATCGTTCCGGGGATGGCAATCTCTTCATTCTTTTTGCAAAGTGCCAATTTCCCGGTCTTTAAATCAACGGTCCAAAGCGACTGATAGTCTTTGAACAAAAAATCCATATATGCAAATTCGTTCTTTATCTCCTGAGACATCCTGTTCTCTCCTTGTAACAACCCAACGACACATCCTGTTTTTTGCTTTTGAATTCTGCACAAAATATAGTTACGGAATGCCTATTCCGTATTTTATTTTGTTTCAAAATCACCTGATTATTTTTATTATACAAAATTATTATCTCTTTTGCCATCTGCAAAGCAAAAAAGTATTGCAAATGTAAACAAAACAAAAAAAGAATTGCAAATGTATTGCAAATCAAGGGAAAAGACTTGTATTTCAAATCAAGGGAAAAAACTTGTATTGCAATACAAAGATAAAAACTGCAAAGGAAAACTATCCACAAAATTATAAAGGATGCGAAACCATAGTTTTCTCCATGGTTTCGCATCCCTGTTACATAATTTTATGAATTAAATCTGAGTACCGCATTTGCCGCAGAATTTACCTTCCACCGGCGATCCGCATTTTGGGCAGACCTTTGGCTGAACCGGTGCCACTGGTGGAACCGGGGCTGCTGGTTGAACCGGGGCCGCATTCTGAACCGGGGCTGCATTCTGAACCGGGGCTGCTGGTTGAACCGGGGCTGCTGGTTGAACCGGGGCTGCATTCTGAACCGGGGCTGCTACCTTCGGTGCAACTACGCCAAATGCCCAATCTGCAAATGCAGAAACAATCGGAAGTTTTGCATCCTGCTGCTTTGCAGCTTTGAGGACAGCGGAAATTAACAAGATGAAAATGATAATGTATAAAATCTCTGCAATATAGCCAATACCATCCGAATAACCATTATAGAATTTGTAATATCCGGAATCGTATTCCACATAGTTCGCTACCCAGGAAAACGGAAGTTTCACGAAATAAACTGCCTTACTGATTATCCAGCGAAGTGCACAAATTCCCAATGCCTGCAGGCACTGCTTTGATGCCCACTCATCTTTCTCAACCACAAGCACAAATAAAGTAATTCCCACCAATGCCAATATGCTCTCATTAAATGCTGCAAGCATATAAGCAATAACCGCATACAGAGCGAGAACTACGCCAAATTTACCTTTTCTCATGTAATTAGACCTCCTTGAAAATCATTATTGATATCATACCGGTTCCAAAATGTATTCACTCTTAAATAACATTTTTGAACATCATACCTCTTTGATTATAGCACCGCTACAACAATGCCCGCAACAATTACGCGGGCACAAATCAATTTAAAGTTTATCTGTTGCGTCGGATGCATCTTTTTTCGGTGCGTCTTTGGCAAGTTCATTCTGCGCCGGTACATCCCCGGTAGTTTCATCTTGCGTCGGCGCATCCGCATTTTTTGTCGGTGCCTTTTGGGCAATCACATCCTTCGTCACTTCATCGTCTGCTCTTCTTGCCCATTTGTAAATCATCATATACATCCAGATCAGCACAGGAAGAATGATATCACAACCAAGTAGAACAAGAAAACATTTGTCACTGCCCGGAAACGGAAGGATGGCAACAATTAGTGTTGCAAGCACTATAACACCGATTAGTATTACGCCAAGCAACGCAAATATTTGTTTTGTTTTCTTTTTACCGGAAGCGTTTCCTGCTGTTTCTTCTATATAAATCGGAGTTTCTTTTTTATCCATGCTTCATTACGCTTTCTTTCTAAACGATTAATACATACAACATACTCGTATCGTACTGTTTTCCTTTCGTTTTGGCAAGTCCACCGGGGGCGGCTTTTCGCCGCCCCCGGAAAATCCGTTATGCCGCCGGCCGGAACCAGTGATCTTTTTCGAGGTGATGCCAAAAGCGGCATCCTTTCGAAGAATAAATACCGGTGATGGTAAGGGTAAATCCATACCCTTCAAAACTGAGAAAAATTTGACCCGAAGCGTCCCGGACGGACAGGTAAACCTCGGCATCGTATTTCTCCATATCCGGGAATTTTGGAAGAATCATTTTGTCAAAGTATCGAACAACAGCATCTTCAAGGAAATATTGGTTCTTGGTTTTATTAATCCAGTACAGGATATCCAATTTCTCAAGAAGAACCGGCGTCATGCATTTGCAGGATTTGAAGTAACTTCCGCCCATCATGTAGATAGCGTAGGAAAGAGATTTCCGGTTGTCAATGAAAGATAAATTTTGATTATTCATAGGCGTTCTCCTTTCGTTTTGAGAAAAATATGATTCGTAAAAACCCGACATAGCGGATTTTCACGATTACAAAAATGAAACATCATACTTCGGGCTTTATGCCTGTAACACATATTCCCGATTCTGTGTTACAGCGCTATGCTGTTTTCAAGGAACAAAAAAAGAGATATTAGCGAATGCATGTGGGCGCACTTATTGCGTCAACATATCTTCACTAATATCTCTTTCAATTGTGCCTATAGTCTACCATAGAATTTTCAGGGAAGCAACCATTATTTTAAAAATATTTCAACCATATTTTAAAAATATTTCAACCATATACATAATACATAACAGGATCCGTCCCATTTACTCCTTAATCGCTCCAAGTGTAATATTCGAAACAATTGATTTGGAGCAAAACAAATAGACCAGGATGGATGGCAATGCCGTTACCAACAGTAATGCATAGGTATGCGGATCATTGCCGGCGCCGTTGCCTCCGGCTACTACGCCAACATAAGAAACTGCCGAGCGAATCCTCCAGTCTACCAACAATAAAGTCTGGGCAAATGCGTTGTTCCAGTTTGTCACAAAACTGAACATTAATTGAAGTACCAGCACCGGCTGCAGCATCGGCAAAATAATCTGATTGAAGATGCGAAGTTCTCCGGCTCCGTCGATGCGCGCCGCCTCCGCTATTTCATGGATGCTGACATTCTTCAGATACATCCGGATCAGATACACGGCAGAGGGCGTAGCCATGGCCGGCAAAATAACCGGAAGAAGATTGTCTGTCATGTTAACGGCAAGAATCAACTTATAATATCCGGCAAAACAGGTCGCCTGAGGAATAAACATGCAGGCAAGAATTCCCCACCACAAATATTTTTTCCCTTTAAAATCATATTTTTCAAAAGCATACGCGGTCATCGCACCGAAATAGGTTGCCAGCAACGCCGCACTTACCGAAATCACGGTCGATATAAAAATACCGTGATACAAGTCACCGCCGGCCTCCTGAAACATGGAATTAATTTCCCTTACATATTTCAAAAAGCTGGTACCCGGCAACAGTTGAAAACCACCGACCACATTATTCTGCGTCGCATTGATAGCCATTTCATACACCGGATAAATGGAAATCAAAGAAAGGAAGATACAGACCATTTCACGGAACAAAATGCGCAATCGTTTCCTCGGATGCCTTCTCCAATCCCGCAGATACATTCGGAATCGTTTCCATACCTGCGCCAGATAACGAAGCGGTGCGCCGACATCAATGGAGTACTTCGGCAAAGGTTTCTTTCGTATTTTACAGAGCAGAGCCGTATCGACCATATGCAACAGAGTTGCTGCCAATAAAGAAGCAGCAAGGACGAAGAAACAATAGATTCCCACTCCACTGATTCCCGAAAAATATTTCAGGAACAGATTGTGAATCAGGTATAATTCCAGTGAAATATTCCCCAGCCAGGTCAGTACCCGATTGCCAATCTGCACCTTCATCCCAAGCATAAGTACGAGCCAGACAAAACTGATCACCATTGGAAGTTGAACGGAAAGCGTCAGGAATTTGTCACCCAGACATTTGCCACCTTTCGCATATTCGGTCCAATATCCCACATGCTCCAGCATTTCCGCAGTTCCTTGATACAATACCGCAAATATTATCACAGAGCAGACCAGTACGGTTTTGTAATGTTTTTTCAACCACGGAAGCATGCGGTTCCCAAATCCGGCAAATAAAATTCCAAGATAGAACACAAAGGTCGTATTATACCACCACTCTCCCTGAAACCAGTTCGAACCATGTCCCAGGCACAGACTGCCAACCACCAGTAACGCGATTAATACCCCCAGCACAGACAAGGCCACTTTTTCGTTTTTAATTTTGCTGAGGCAAATCCAGAACAGGAAATACAAAAGACAGATTTCCACGATATACCACATATGGTCGTTGACCAGACGGATGCCAAGCAGCCCCCGGAGCACATCCAGGGTAATCGGCTCTTTTTCTATCAAAATATTGCAAAGCGTAAAAATCACAATCACCAGATAGGTCGGCACGAGAACTCCCGGTAATCGTTTCCGGAAAAAGCCCCGGAAATAATCGGGTTTCGTTTTACTGCTGGTATATAAGCCGTAGCCGGAATAAAAGAAAAACAATCCGACGAAATTTACGCCTGCATTTTCCAGGAAAGCAAGAGCACCGGCGGCATTTACGCCAACCCGTTGTACCAGATGATGAAATTCAATCAGCACAGCACTAAGACCCAGGATGCTTTTGGAATGCTGCAATCCCGTAAAATCCTCCTGCCAGACGCCATACTCTCTTGCGACTTTCGTATTGCCCAACATAACGAAGCCCACCGGCAGCAGTAAGATCCACAAAGAAAACTGAAAGGAACTGATTCTTTTCCATGCATTTGCAAAACTACTTTCTGCCTCATTATCGCCGGCTCCGGTCATATCTCCTATTTGCAATGTATTTAAGACTCTCCGCTCGCACTCCTGCAAATAAGGATCGCCGGATAATTGTCCCCATGGTTTGGATTGCCCCGTCGCAATCATCACTTCAATTACATTTCCATCCAGCACGCCCAGATAACAGGATACATTTTCATAATATTTGTACTGTGCTGCCGAACGCGCAAAATAATAATGATAAAATGTGTGCCCCAGCAATTCAACCGCTTCTGCCGGTTCTGCTTTTTCATATGTATAAGGGGAATTCACAGACTGCACCACATGCTGCTGTGCCTGCCGCAGTTTCGCCTTTTCGCTTTCACCAAGCTGCGATAAATCCGTAATACCTTCCGGCAGTTGATACAAATCATCAAACGCATTGACGCGAAGTCCCAACTCGTATCCGTTATCTCCGGATGGTGTTGCCACAAAATATAAATGATTCTCTTCCAGGTATTTCAGCACATCTTTATTTTTGGCATCCGAAAAATAGCGCCGATAATCCCCCGGCATCGTAAGCGTAAGGTTCACTTCCTTCAGATAGGTATAAGCCGTCCCACTCTTTACCCGCGTTTTTCCAAGCGTTGTCGGCGTTTCATAATGAAAATTTGCGGTGATGATCAATGCGACAAGCATCACAAAAATCAGCGCAAAAATTTTTCCGGCGTTCAGTCGAAAAATTGTCCTCAATAATAAGAATCCTCCAAAATTAATTCCCCGTTCGTTTTTCCGAAAAGATTGTGGAAGCCTCCCGTTTCGAAGTAATTACACATCTCCCTGCAGTGTAACGATTTTCATGTCATGATGCATTGCTTCCAGCAATGGTCCGAAAATATCATCACGATACAATTTCAGACTGGTGGTATTGATGCACGGATGGCATCCAATAAATTCACCCTTCATTACATCTTCATCTACAATGAGCTGTACCGCATTTTCCTTATCGTTCATAAGCCCCAGAACACTGACAGACCCCGGCGTTATATCAAGATATTTTTCCATGTATTCCGGTTCCGCAAAACTTAGCCGCGCACATCCAAGCTGACCGCTTAGTTCCTTTGTTTTAAACACTTTATCTCCCGGCATCATGAGAAGATAAAACTGGGTATGCTGCCGATTGCATAAAAATAAATTTTTGCATACAACCGCATCCAGAATTGCATCAATTTCCAGACAATCTGCCATGGTATTTGCATTGGCATTCGGATGATCGCATCGCCAGTATTCCAAACCCAGTCGGTCAAGTAATTCATAACACCGTTTTTCTTTTTCCAGTCTTCCTTCCGTATTCTTCGGACTTCCTTTTTCCAATTTCAGTTCCATCGTCGTCTCCTGTCTCCGTACCATGTTTTTTCACACTTTTGTACCATGTCTTGTCTCATTTTACTTTATTTCCCCATTCTCTACAATCGAAACCACTAGTTCTGTCCGATTTTACCACTAGTTCTGTCCGATTTTACCACTACTTCTGTCCGATTTATCTAACCCGATAGGACCCGTTTTCTACACCGCTACCGGTTCTGATAACGCCGTTCCTGTTAATGTGTCTCCGGCAGAATTTTCTCCTGCTTCCTTTATTTCGCATTTTTCCTTAAAATAAGGTATGATTAAAATAGCAGTTTGCACGATGATTGCATTTGTATTGAAAGGCAAGATTATCATGAAGAAAGTATTTATCTCTTTTTCATCCAGACAAACAGAGGAAGCAGAACGCATCTGCCGCCTGCTGGAATCGCGGGGGATTTGCTGTTTCATATCCACCCGGGATTTAATGCCGGGCGAAGAATATGCAGCACAACTCTTGACACAGATAGACGAAGCAGAGGCTGTCGTCCTGCTTTTATCCCAGTCTGCCAACGATTCGCCACATGTTTTGCGGGAAGTGGAATACGCGGTCAGTCACAAGACTCCAATACTCGTCTACTCATTGGAAGAAGTATCGCTTTCCAAATCCATGGAATATTACCTGATGACACACCAATGGGTTGTCGGAAATAAAAACAAAGATGAGAAATTGATTTCCAGTCTGGAGCACCTTTTTCAAAGCAATGCGGCGCAGGAGACAGTCTCCACCTCCGCTTTGCAAAACCAATATCAAAAAGCAAAGGACGATTCCCGATTCTCTCCTTCAAATGACAGGCAAACAAGTAATTCATCCGCATTTTTGTATGATGAAAAAATGCCTGATTTTTCGCCTTTGCCAAAGGCGGCAGTTCATTTCACCGGGAACTATTCCGGGAATTCTATTCAGTACTCTTCCGGGAATTCCAATGAGAATTCCACCGGGAATACTGCGGATGACTCTGCCGGTAATCCTGAAACGGTTTACAAGTACAGCCATTTTCTCTCCCGCAAGGTTCTGTTCGCAGGAGGAGCCCTGCTTTTGATTGCCCTTGTTGCAGGTCTTATCTTTGCTGTTCGTAATAATAAGGGGGAACCAGCAGACATAGATTCGGTTGCTTCCATAGAAACAGATGATTATGGAAATGAAGATTCCGCAAACGGCAATTCCGGAATCATGGATGACGCGAATGAAGATTCCGCAAACGGCAATTCTGCAAATAGCGATACCGGCACTTCACAGTTGGAAGAAATTGCGGTCGGCGACATTATTACATTTGGATATTACTACGGGGAACCGATGGAATGGATTGCCATTAAGGAAAATGACGACGGAACGGTTATTTTGCTTTCCCGCTATATTCTCTGCATGAAAGCCTTTGATGCCGCAGAGGGCGGCGAATATAACCGCGACGGTGATGAAGAATACTGGCAGATTGCAAATATAGAGGAACCGGAACTTGCTGTACATGTTCGCGGAAACGGTAACTGGGCGAGCAGCAACTTGCGAAGATGGCTTAACTCAGACAGTTTTACTGTCAATTATCCGGACCAGGCTCCAACAAGAGAAGCAGTCATGGAAAATCCGTATGCGCACGAGGCCGGATTTCTCTGCAATTTCACGCCGGCGGAACGGACCGCGCTTGTTCCGGTAACCCATGAACCGGATAATCCGGTTCACTGGCTTTCCTGGGAATCTCAGGATCCCGTCGAGGATTATGTCTTTCTGCTTTCCACCGAGGAAATAAGATGGCTGGATGAGGCCAATGTTTCCCATTATGCAACACCGACTCCGCAATGTGTGGAAAATGACGAAAGCATGTATTACAGCGGATTGAACAGTGCCTACGGTCTGGATAATTATTACTGGTGGCTGCGAAGCACTTCCACAGAAAGCGCAGATGAGGTCTACCTGATGGCAACCACAATGGACGATAATGTAGTCTATCTGTCAGCCAGTGCAGGAATTTCCAGTTTCGGCGTACGACCGGCCATCTGCATTGCGAAAGATGCCTTATCCGAATAATGATTGCACATCCTATTGCGGTTGTGTTTCGTTTTGCGAATTCATTTCTTTTTAGGAAAGCCTCTCATTCATCAAACAATGGCGTTGAAAAATAGCGTTCTGCCGTATCCGGCAAAACCGTAACCACCGTCTTTCCCTCTCCTAATTTCTCTGCCAGTTTCAGAGCGGCTGCTACATTTGTTCCGCTGGAAATTCCGCACATAATGCCTTCCAACCGCGCCAGGTCCTTTGCGGTCTGAATCGCTTCCTCATCCGTTATGACACAGATGTCATCGTATATTATTCGATTCAGGATATCCGGAATAATGCCATCTCCGATCCCCATCTGAAGATGCGTTCCGATGTTTCCCCCCGCAAGAATCGCCGCATTTTCCGGTTCCACTGCCCAGATTTCAATATCTGGATATTGCGCTTTCAAGACCTCCCCAATTCCGGTAATGGTTCCGCCGGTGCCGATTCCGGAACAAAATCCATGAATCGGCTCCTCCACTTGTTCCATAATTTCCAAGGCAGTATGCTTCTTGTGGGCTTTCACATTATCGATATTTTCAAACTGCTGCGGAACGAAAACATTCGGATTTTCCTTAGCCATACGAAGTGCCGTATGTACACACTCCTCAATGCAGGCACCGATATCCCCATCGTCATGAATCAGTATAACCTCGGCGCCATAATGGCGTACCAGAAGCCGTCTTTCCTCACTCACGGAATCCGGCATGATAATAATGGTTTTATACCCGCGAACCGCTCCGACAAGAGACAATCCAATGCCCTGATTACCGCTGGTAGGTTCTACAATAATGGTATCTTTTGTAATCTTTCCTGTCTTCTCTGCCTGCAGAATCATATTAAAGGCCGTTCTCGTTTTGATGGAACCACCCACATTGAGGCCTTCGAATTTCATTAAAACCTGTGCGTTCCCCGGTTTATTCATTCGATTCAGGCGAATAATCGGCGTATGCCCGATTGCCTGAAGCACATTATCATATATCATGGTAAATTCTCCATTTCAACATTACTCTCTTAAATTATACTAGAAATCCCTATCCGATGATACCATTTCTTATACACCATATGAAATATGCATTCTCGCTTATCTACTATAAACCACATCCTTTCTCAATAAAATTAAATCTGCATTTTTCGCGCCATATAAAAAACCACCCTGCGGGTCGGCCGACTTTCGCAGGGTAGTTCTCTCCATGTAAATATGGAAATGTGCAAAGAACATTACTGTGCAGAGAATGTTATGGCATCCGATTCAACTGAATTTGAAAAGTTCTCATCCGTAATACGGAATTTCAATTCAATTTTCTCCACCGCAGTAATATTATTTTCTTCCAATTCCGAAGAAAGAAGGTCAATTTCATCAATTGCCATTTTTCCGTCATAAACCAGACAGGAAAACATTGGTGTTACCATAAATCCGTTAATGGACATATCATCACAATGAATGTACACATTCTTTCCACTGTTATTTTCAATGTACAACAGAACAGATGCGCCCCAGAAACTGTTCTCATCCACATATTTTCCCACAATACGGATTCCATTTTCATTGTACAATTCCTGTCCTGCATCATTTACGGTAATATCCATGTTTTCATAAGCGGAGGTCTGAATTGTCACACAGTCAATATTGCTGATGGTGGAAAACGAATCAGCATCATAAGTGTGGAAATAAAATTCAATCTGTCCGACATTTTCAATTCCGGCCGCTTCCAACTCACTGCTGGAAAGATTTACAGTTTCATAGTCTTTCATTCCGGCTGCAACGGTTGTAGAGAACAAATCGGTAATCATGTAATTATTTACAATCAGGGCATTTAAGCCGATGCCGATATCCTTATCGGATTCATTTTCAATCAACAGTTTAATTCCATCTCCCCAGATGCTGTCGGTAACATACTCCGTTGCTGTCACGCGAAGGCCGTCTTTTTCAAATAAAACCTGTTCTTCAATGGTTACGGCATTCGTCGTATCGGAACCATTGGCAGCTGCATCTGCATTCTCCTGCACGGTCGCCCCATCAGACGATGCTCCTGAAACAATTTCTTTTTGCGAAGAACTGTCGGAACCGCTTCCCAGCGACATCATTGCGAATGTCAACAAGAGCGCTGTCATTCCAATCATTTTACATTTCTTCATTTTTCTTCTCCTCCTATCGGTAAAATTTTTATCACCAAGATATTTGCCAGTGCTTCCACAAAAATATCGCAAATATCAAAGGTTCCCCTTATTCCGGGAAAGAGCTGAGCCAGTTCCATCCCTATTTCGAAAACCAATACAAGGAAGAAAAAACGATGATATCCTTTCTTTGTCGCAAATAAAATCTGCACCGCCGCCATCAGAGAAAATGCCCACAAAAAATCCATCAAATAATATCGTAACAACCGGTAACCGATATCGTTTGTCGTAATCTTCCGGGAAATCTGTAAATGAGCCATTTCATATATCATTTTTACAAACCGGACCTCCGGGCAAAACAATACATAAAAGGCAGTTCCAAAAACAATTGGCAGGAGAACAAAGCAAACGAAGGAACTCATTTTTCTTTTCATTTTCTGTCTCCATTCGCATCTGATTGGTTTTCTGCGCAAGCATATTGGCTTGCTTGCGCTCATTATAGCATCGTTCTTTCCATTGCGTTGCCACCGCCATGGTGGAAATTTTCCGGTATTTCCAACAGTTCCTGCATTACCGACATGCGATTCCATTTGGGAAATAATCTTTGTAATATAAATTTAATCCTGAATTCCGCTCGGCCGTAATACCTCCATTTTATTTTTTTTCAAAAAAGCATTCACATCAATAATGCTGCCCGGTCTCTTATTAAAAGCAATCATAATTACCGCATCCCTTGGAATTTTTGCATAGAGTTGGGGCATTTTATAGATTTTCAGTGCCTTCTGGGTCTCCTCCAATGTAAATTCCGCTGCATAGCAGAGACGCAAAATGACATCTCTCTGTTTCGTGTGTTTTTCCTCCGTCAGCAATTTATATCCGTAACGTTCCGGAATATCCGCATCCAGAAAAATATCAAGCTGCCGCTTTTTCTTTTCTTTGATCCGCTCCTTAAAGTAATCACAAAAAGGACGGTCATCCGAAAGTATGCTTTCCGCATTTGCCTCCAAATAAGACTCCGCATCCTTCATATGCGTGGAACCCAATATCTTTTCCAATTCTTCTGTCGATTTTTTTGCCATATCAAACTCCTTTGTTATAATAGAATAATGTTGTAGAAAGGAAATTACATCCAATGAATTTAGAAAACCGTTTGGAATTATCATTTTATCGAAAAATTGCAACATTAAACGAAGCGCATCAAATTGATTTGGTACAGGATTCCCGGGATCAAAAAATCTATGTTCAAAAATTTCTTCCTCACTACAACAAAGCGGTTTATGAACAGCTTCTTCGTTGTCCGATTCCGAATATACCATGTCTCCATGAAATCTTTGAGGATACGGAAAATCACCGGCTGATTCTTCTTGAAGAATATATCTCCGGGAAAAGTCTGGAGGAAATGCTGGAGGAACATCACCGGTTTTCCGAGGAGGAAATCCGCTATATCATTTGCAGTCTCTGCAGCACCCTGCATCTTCTTCATTCATCCGTTCTGCCAATTATCCATAGGGATATCAAGCCTTCAAATATTATGATGACCCCTTCCGGCAAAATCATTTTGCTGGACCTGAACGCAGCCAGACTGGCACAGGGCGAAAAATCGGAGGATACCGAGTTGCTTGGGACGAAAGGCTACGCCGCACCGGAACAATACGGATTTTCCTCTTCCGGTATACAGACCGACATTTACGCCATCGGCATGCTGATGAATACCCTTGCCCTTGGCACATTTTCGCCAACCCCCATCGAGGGCAGTCCGTTTACGAAAATTATTCAGAAATGCGTGCAACTGGATTACAAAAAGCGTTACAAAAATGTGAATGAAATTGCACACAGGCTCTCTTTAGGGAGACGCAGGAAAAATGTTTCGGGCAGCGACATGCGGCGCGGCGGAATGTATAGCGACATGCGCCGCGGCAAATTCCACGCATCGGGCAGCGACGCACATCAGGGCAAATCCGAAGTATTGCGCAGCGACACACATCAGGGCAAATCCGCTACCCGGTATCTGCGTTTTTTGCCACCGGGATTTCGCTCGTTAAATCCGCTGAAAATGTTTGTTGCAACTATTCTCTATCTTTTTATCGGTTGGATGAGTTTTTCTATGGAAAGCGAAGGCACCGCATTTCAATCTGTCGTTTTAATGCGAACTTCCCTGTTCCTGATTTGTCTGGGTTTTATTTATATTACAGGAAATTATCTGAACATCCAACAACATTTTTTCCTGTGCCATTCCAGACATCGAATCCTTCGCTGGATTGGCACTTTGCTACTTAATTGCATTTATCTTATTTGTATGCTGATACTTATGGTTTTTATAAATATGTTGTTGGCTTAATTACAGAAAAGCACTTAATTTCAAAATGGAGATTCTATGAGAACATTATTAATCGGGCTTGGTGCCATTGGAAAATCATTTCTACGCCTATTAAAAGAAAATGAATTGTTTGATCCGGATGAATTCTATTGTACCGACTGTAATTCGCAGACAAAAGATTATTTCCTGCAGATGGGAGGATTTGCGTCTCATTTTCTTAGTGTAAAAATTGAAAAAGATAATTATATGACGATATTAGACGGCATAGAGACAGAAGGTTTTGTTTTAGACTTCGGAAATGATATCAAAAATCTGGAAATGCTGGAATACTGTTTGCAGAAAGGCATTCATTATCTTTCTTTGGCAGACGCCAGCTGGTACCCGGATCCCACCTGGGTTAATACTTATCGCCATTATATCGAATACAGAAAAATCAGGCAGAAATATCCGTCTGCTGCGCTTCCTACCTGCATTGTGGAATTTGGCATGAATCCCGGTCTCATATCCTGCTTTTTGAAACAGTGCATCGATGATATTGTTGCTTATGATGATTCTGCCTATATCCGCCGCCATCGCAGGATATTATCAGAACTTCTTGAACAGCAAAAATACAATATCGTTGCAAAAAAACTCGGCATCCGCTATATCGTAGAAATCGACAACGATACCCAGCATTTTTCTGTATCCACTCCCGCCGGCGAGGACGCATTCATGCGCTCCGGCGAGGACTCATCTACACGCTCCGGCGAGGACGCATTCATGCGCTCCGGCGAGGACTCATCCATATGTTCCGGCGAAGCCGCAGAGTTGGTAGTTTCATCTCCCTGGAGTCCATGCGCCTTTCATATGGAAATGTTATCTGCTCCGGAAATTTCCTATGGAACAAAAAAGGATTTCCTGCGGCACCGGTATCTGAGTGATTATAATATCGCGGATGGTTTTGCCGCATTAACACGCTCTGCCGTAAATTGCCGGGAAACCATCTTTTCCCCACAAGGTGAAGTGAACGGAGTATTATCGACCCACGAAGAAATTTTTTCCATGAGTGATTATTTAAAATACAAGCGTTACAAACCAACGGCATATTTTGTATATTCTCCATCCGAACAGGCCTTTCAGTCCGTTCTTAGTAGCATTTCCTCGGAAAAGGTTCAGTATCATCTGTTTACAAAAAACGAATATATTGACGGCGGAGAATCCGTTGGCATCATCCTGCAGGGAAAACATTTCAAGACACGATATTACGGAAACTATTTGGAAAGCACAGGCCTTCCCGAAACTGCAACGGTTTTGCAGGTTAGCGCATCTGCATTTGCCGCCTATTGTTTCCTTTTGGAAAATCCTTCCTGTGGTTTACTTTTCCCGGAAGAACTTCCGCACACAGAGATCTTATCCTGCGCAAAAAAATATTTGAAAGAATACATCTCCACAGAGTGTCCGGATGTAACTCCGTCGCACGGTCTGGACGGATGTGACACCAAGCGATAACTAACTACAGATATTTCTTTTCTTCAGTTTGCAATGCCGCAGCTGCGTTTGCCTCATCTTCCAAGGGATTCACATGGACCATAATGTGTTTGATTTTCGGAAATTTTTCTTCCAGAATACAATGTACATGTTCCGCAATTCCATGGGTTTCCTTCAGTGGACGGTCTCCGTCTGCGGCAATCTCTAAATCCACATAGATTTTATTTCCAAACATTCTTGTCTGGAGAAGGTCAATTCCCAGAACACCTTCCTGTTTTAACACCAATTCACGAATGGCGTCTTCCATTTCCGAATCGCAAGCCTTATCCACCATTTTATCTATGGCATCCTTAAAAATCTCCAGCGCTGCCTTGCAGATAAAAACACAAATTACAAGACTTGCAATCGGTTCGCAAATGGGAAATCCGATTCTTGCTCCGCCAATACCGATAAATGCGCCAACAGAGGATAAGGCGTCGGAACGATGATGCCATGCATCCGCCATCAATGCAGAAGAATCAATTTTCTTTGCGTAATACCGGGTGTACCAGAACATGGATTCCTTTACAATAATTGAGACAACCGCAGCGATCAGTGCCAGCATACCCGGAATCTCCATTTCTTTATAGTTTCCGCTTGTTATACTGATAAACGCGCTATACCCGATGGCAATACCCGTAAGAAAAAGAATGGTCGCCAGCACAATAGCAGCCACGCACTCCAGCCTTTCGTGTCCATAGGGATGCTCTTTATCCGATTCTTTTGCGGAAATTTTTACACCGATAATTACCACGATGCTGCTAAATACATCCGAACTCGAATGAACGGCATCGGAAATCATTGCTTGTGATTTGGCGAAAATACCTGCCAGAAACTTTAAGACGGAAAGAATCAAATTACCAATGATACTTACCAAAGAAACTTTTGTTGCCTGTTTTTCAAATGATTGTTCAGCCATATCTGTTCTCCTTTTCTTTGAGCCTGCGACCGATTTCGGATAAAAAAATCCATGAAACCAGTAATAGCAACTACTGTCCCATGGATATCTTACGTCTCCACT
This sequence comes from Lachnospiraceae bacterium, assembly GCA_051879435.1. GTDB lineage: Bacteria > Bacillota > Clostridia > Lachnospirales > Lachnospiraceae > NK4A136. The sequence goes on along the minus strand of JBJEMA010000056.1, from coordinate 11,756 downwards.
GTCACATGTGTGACCCGGCTCTCAAGGAATCCCCTGGCCTGTTCAGTTTGTACTGTAGCTTTATGCAGTGCAAATTGTTTTTAATGTGAATTACAGTTTATAAAAATGATTTTTATTTGTCAACATATTTTCCTCTATTTACCGATTTTAATATTCCTCTATTTACCGATTTTAATTTTTTTCATCTATTTATTTTTCTGTTTCCCCAAATATGTTTCACCTGTTTTTTGAAACTGTTCCCCAATTTTATTCATCTGTTTTTGAAACTTTTTCATTTATTTCTTGTAATGATTTCATCTGTTTTTCCCGTTTTAGTTCTCTGTTTTTTGAAAAATTATAATGGATTACAAAGATACCCAGCGAGGTAAGTAACAGTCCGATTATATTTCCCCTGCCTATTTTTTCTTCCAGCATCAGGCCACTCATGATTGTCCCGAAAACCGGAATTAAAGCATTAAAAATAGCGATTTCACTGATAGGATTATAACAAATCAATTGATTATATAGAATGAATCCTATCATGGAAATAGCGATCAGACCGCATAACAAAAGAACACCGGTCACAGTTATTTGACGCAATCGTCCCCCGCTGATAAGGCCGGTCAAAACCAGCATCAATCCTCCAAGACTCAGACTATAACCGGTAGCCGTGATTGGCGGCACTTTCTTCGTAACCACGCGGGTCATAATCCCTCCAATAGCCGAGCATACCGCATTAAGAACAATCATGCCCTCTCCTCTCATGGTAAAACCGTTCATATCCGTTCCATAATTCACAATTATGATTCCGGAAAAACCCAGAATACAACCCAAAGCCTTATTCCATGTGATTTTTTCTTTATATATGACGGTGGCAAGTAAAATCAGCAGAAACGGTGACAACGCATTGATTATGGAAGCCTTTCCGCCCTCACAATAAGCCAGGCCGGCATAAAAAAAATAATAATGAAGTGCGGTATTGGTTAAGGCGAAAAGAAAGATTGGGAAATAGGTGGACTTGTCCGTCAACAGAATTGCCTGCTTTTTTTGTTTCGCAATCAGCAATGTCAAAATTCCTGCCATAGTAAATCGCACACCGGCGAACAGCATTTTCCCACCGGCATCGTCATTTGCAATATCCCATTCTACCATGCCTAACTTAATAAAGGGATAGGCACATCCCCAGACAAACATGGCTATGATTGCAAACAGGATTACAAATTGTTTTCTTTGAAAAATATTATTCTTTTCCATTAATAAACTGCTCATTTATATCCAAAACCAATATATGATATACCAAAATACAGAATAAAAAAGGGAAACCTTGATTATACCGGGTTTCCTTTACAAAAAAAGAAAGCGGGTGATGGGAATCGAACCCACGTGTTCAGCTTGGAAGGCTGACATTCTACCATTGAACTACACCCGCATATTATATATTAAGTTGTATGAGTCGGGGTGACAGGATTCGAACCTGCGACCCCCTGGTCCCAAACCAGGTACTCTAGCCAAACTGAGCCACACCCCGATGTAATTAGACACCGCATCGTTTGTTTGTCTCATCCGCGGCACAATCACTATTATATGTATGAGCCAATACTTTGTCAATCTTTTTTTTGTATTTTTTCAATTTTGTTTTTTCGCCCTATCCTGCCTTTATACTCATGGTTGCGACCCATTTTGCATCCGCATCAGCGTAACCGTGGCATATCATTTTGTAACCGCATCAGCGTAACTGCGGCTTATCATTTTGCAACCGCATCAGCGTAACTGCGGCTTATCATTTTGCATCCGCATCAGCGTAACTGTGGCATATCATTTTTCGCCAACTGCATCACCGCCACTACCGTTGCAACGAGAAACATAAGGAACGATGTGAGAAATATAAAATGAAAGGTAAATATTGTGGCCGCCAAAAATACGATAGTCATAATCGACTGAAAAACAATTTTCAATATGGCATCCGTTTTCAACGATTTACGATAAAGATCCGGTCGGCTTTCCACCATATTTCTTTCCTTTGACCATAGTACCAAACCGTGTATGGACGGCACCAGCGTAAATATCAGAAAAATAATTCCAATCAAAATAATTGCGATTCCAATCAGACCGGAAAGCAGGCCAAGCCCCAGCAACGCAAATGAGCCCAGCAATTCCAATCCCGCCGAAGGACTGTTCGGATCAATATTGGCACTACCGCCAAAGAGTTCTAAAAAGGTATCCACAGAGAAAAGACACCAAAACCCGACTCCTGTGATGATAAGAGAAAGAAATGCCATAACAGTATTAAATAAGGTTGTAATTACGGAACAAGTCCTGCATGTCATTGCATTTCCTCCCATATAATTCCTGTTTTCCCAGTGCCACCTCAGTCCTATCAGGCTTCCATACCGATTATAATGCTTCCCCGTTCTGCATAAAAACTGCAAAGACTGTGTGCCTGATAATATGCAATATCTACCGTCGGATATTTTTCCTGCAACGCATTTGCCATGGCTTTTGCAAATGGCTCATTCTCCGTATGGCAAATCCGCACTTTCCCGCCAACATAACCGGCATTCTCCATTTCCTCCATCAATTTGGCAATGGTTTTCTTTTCACCGCGGCACTTTCCAATGGATTCCAACTCGCCCTTCTCGCTTGCCGTTCCGATGATATTAATTCCCAGCACACCCACCGCAGACGCCAAAACCTTATTAACGCGTCCGTTTTGGGCAAAATTATGAAGAGAACTAAGGGAACAAAACAACCGGGTACGCTGCATATATGCTTTCACTCCGGCCATCACTGCATCAAAAGTTTTTCCTTCCAATATCATACTTTTAATTTTTTCAATAATCAAGTGCATCTCCGGCCCCGTACTTTTCGTGTCGAAAACTGCAATCTTCGCATCCGGATGCTGTTCCAGATAGGCAGTTCTGGCCGCCATTGCCGAATTATAGGCACCGGACAAGCCACTTGTGATAGTTACCACATAAATGCAGTCACCGCCCTCAAATGCCTTCAGCCAGTCCTCCACATTCGGGCAGGAACTGTAAGAGCGGCCGTTATAGGATGCGAGATAATCCAGCATCTCATGATTTTGTCTTGTTTTATCATCCACAAAACTTCTTTCATCGGTATAAATTTTTAATGGCACCGACACAAAATTGATTTGATCCATTTCATCCAGATTACAGGATGAATCCGCAATTAACTTAATCATCGTTTTTCCTTCCTGATAACATGTAGTTTTCATTACTACATGTTATGGTATTTCATATTTACACTTGATACAATAGTCAAATCATATCGTTTTGTCAACTTTTGAAATCCAGTTCTCAATAATTCCGCAAAATGCTTCTGCAATCCTGCCGACAGACAATGTCGCAAAATGCTTCTGCAATCCTGCCGACAGACAATTCCGCAAAATGCTTCATGCAATCTTTCCTTTGTGAAGCGGCAACATCCTCATATTGTGAAGCGGCAACATCACATCCACATATTGAATTCCCCGACAGCAGAAAACTTGCTATAATAAATCGAAACCACGAAAAACCACGCCAAACAGAGCCGGAACCATGCCGCGACGCAAAACTGCGTCAAACAGAGCCAGAACCATGCACGGCTCCAAACCACGCCAAATATTATCAAAACCGGAACCGTACCACACAATGTCATATGAAAAGAGGACCTATGGAGAAAAATCAAACAAATATATCTAAGACAAAATTTACCCGTATGTGCATCTCGGAAGCCATCATTGCACTAATGAAGGAAACGGAATTTCACAAAATCACCGTCTCTTCCGTTGTGAAAAAGGCAGGAATTGCGCGCATGACATTTTATCTTCATTACCGTTCTCTTTATGAAGCCCTGACGGATTATCTGAAAATTCTGGCAGAGGAATTCAAAACAGAAAGCAATCAGGATCCAAAAATCGGCCATATCGGCGAATATTCTCACATTTTATTCGCGTTGGAATACTATGATCGTTATCGTGATTACTTTCTGACACTTGCCGGGCACAACCTGCATTCCATTCTCTTTGACGGCATCAATCACTACATGGAAGAACAATTCAGCGAAAACCCAAAGCATTCCGTTTATGAAATGTACTGCTATGCCGGTGGGCTTCTGAATGCATTTCTGCAATGGGAACTGAGCAACAAAAAAGAGCCTGCGGAAGAAGTTGCGCAGACTCTCTATAATCTCTATCTTACATGAAACCGCATCGTACCGAAAAATGGCTCAACTGTAAATTGTACTTTAACCCTGAATTAACAGTTTAGTGTGACAGAGCCGAAACTATAAATAATAGATTTCAAAACTTGCCTTTCCTTTCTCGTCAATCATCATAATGGCATAACTGGGACATCCGTTATGCTGACGGGGAAATGACAGACTTCCGGGATTTACCAGCGTGATATTGCCCTGCTCGTCAATTTCCGGAACATGCGTATGTCCGTAAAAGACAACATTGGCCCCTTTCTCCAGTGCAAATTCCTTCAGCACTTCATTCCCACTATTCACATAGTAATTATGACCATGGGTTATAAAAATGCGATAGCCTTCCACCTCAAGAAGCAAATCCCGAGGCAACGGCGAATAATAATCCGTATTGCCTGCCACCACATAAAACGGGCATGCTGCCTGCGATTCCAGGACACCTTCATTTCCACCAATATCACCGCAGTGAATTACCATATCCAGCGGTCTCTCCCGATCCAGTGCCTTATAAAAATATCGATTGTCTTTATGTGTGTCACTCACAATTAGTATTTTCATTCTTATCTCCGGTTAAAAATGGCTCCAGTTCTTTCAACATGGAACGAAGTGCTTTCCCACGGTGAGAGATTTCATTTTTCTGCTCGGTGGACATCTGCGCTGTCGTGCATCCAAATTCCGGCACATAGAAAAACGGGTCATACCCAAATCCATTCTCACCGACAATTTCCGTATGCACCAGTCCTTCCACCGTTTCCTGGACAACGCGGCTATCCATTTCCCCGTTTTCCTTCCGGAAAAATGCAGCCATGGCGCATACAAATCGCGTCGTACGCTGTTTTGACGGAACATCCTTCATTTCCTCTATAATATCCTCCATGGCCTGACGGTAAGTCCGTTCCCCGAGCCAACGGTGGGAATACACTCCCGGTTTTTTATCGTAATAATCAATCTCCAGTCCGGAATCATCTGCCATAACAATTGCGTCGCGGTACTCCGGCTTCTGGGCCTGAATAAAGTCCATAATTGCCTTTGCCTTGATGGTCGCATTTTCCCGGAATGTGGTGCCATCTTCCTCAACCTCTTCGGTAAAACCAATCTCCCGCATGGTTTTCACCGCACCGGCATCCACGCCCAGTATTTCACTGATTTCCCGTACTTTATCCAAATTGGTAGTTGCAAATATAATCTGTCGCATTTACTTCTCCTTCTTCCTGCATTCCGGCGGTTATGTGCTTCACTCTTTGGCCGGTATTTTGACTGCCTGCCGTACGCAATGATGCCCGGATGGTTTTCATCTCCCGACTGCCGGCTTTTTCCCACAAAATTTATGTGCCGACACTGCGCCGCGGCGGGCGCGGTCCCAGGAACTGATAATAATAAGTCTTCATCATTCCGTTGTAAATCTTTCGGTTCTTATCGGCCTTCCGCCCGATATCCCGTTCCGCATTCTCATAGGAGGTAATCAGATACATGGACCAGCTGTCCAGATTCCGGAAACGTTCCCCAATGGTTTTGTAAAGCGCAGGCAAATCGGCTTTATCTTCCAGCCTTTCCCCATACGGCGGATTGGTAATAAGAAAGCCGTATTTTTTCGGATGGCTAAGTTGCGCAACATCCCGCACCTGAAAATGAATCATATGTTCCACGCCGGCCAACTTTGCATTTTCCCGGGAAATGCGCACCATGTCCGGGTCCAAATCAAACGCCTGAATATCCGTATCCACATGAGTTTCTGCATTTTCCTCTGCCTCTTCCCGGGCTTCCTTCCACCAGGACGGCGCAATCATATGATCCCAGGTTTCCGCCAGGAAGCCCCGCTTTTGTCCGGGCGCAATGTTTGCCGCCATCATAGCCGCCTCAATGGCAAATGTGCCACTTCCGCAAAACGGATCCACCAGAATGCGATCCTTATTCCATGGAGTCAGCATTATCAGAGCCGCCGCCAGATTTTCCGCAATCGGCGCTTTCGCCGTGAGTTTTCGATATCCACGCTTATGAAGCGATTCTCCGGTGGAATCCAGTCCAACCGTTACCTCGTCTTTATACAAAAAAACCCGAACCGGGAAAGAGGCTCCATCCTCCGTAAACCAACCGATATGATAAATCCCGGAGAGTCGTTCCACCATTGCTTTTTTCATGATACTCTGGATATCGGATGGCGAAAACAGTTTGCTCTTTACACTGGCCGCCTTTGCTACCCAGAATTTTCCGTCCTTCGGAATGAATTCTTCCCAAGGCAAAGCCTTTGTTCCCTGATACAATTCTTCAAATGTTTCCGCATGAAAACTTCCAATCTTAATAAGCAACCGTTCTGCACTGCGAAGACAGATGTTGCAACGCGTCAGAGCTTCTTCGTCCCCAAGAAAGGTTACCCTGCCATCCTCCACCCGGCTGATTTCATATCCCAAATCTATGACTTCTTTTTTTAATACTGCTTCCAGTCCGAAATGGCATGGCGCAATCAATTCAAATCTTTTCATAATTGTCGTTATCTTCCTGAAGTATTGTCCGATTGGACTTCTGTGTTATCTTCCCAAAGTATTGTCTAATTTATCTTCTGATGATTTTGCGAGAATCTTCGTCAAAATATCACCTGCAGGTACAATATGTAGTTGCAAAATTTCTTTTATCATTATATTTTAGGGGGGTTATTATTTCAACTGATTTCCGCGGTTTTCTGTTTCACTTTTCACTTTCAATTTCTGTGGTTTTTCGTTTCCGTTTCCATAATTTTCTGTTTCCGTTTTTGCCGTTTTCCTGTTCCCTTTCTGCGTTTTCTTTTATGGTTTTCCATATCACTTTTCTACCTGTAGTACGGGAAGATTTCTCGTCAATGTGCTATTTCTATCTTGCCATTCGCCCTTGCATTTTGTATAATTTTGCTATGAGCGTTGCGTGAAAATTCGCAATTGCGACAACAAAAAACTATAAAGGAGAAAATGTATGAAATTTGGTTACTTTGATGACACCAATCGGGAATATGTCATCACATCCCCAAGAACACCGTACCCATGGATTAACTATTTAGGTACACAAGGGTTCTTCTCATTAATTTCAAATACGGCAGGTGGATATTCTTTCTATAAGGATGCGCGTCTGCGCCGAATTACCAGATATCGTTATAACAATGTTCCAATCGATATGGGCGGACGTTATTTCTATATCAACGACAATGGTACCATCTGGAACCCGGGTTGGTCACCGGTCAAGACAGAACTTGACTCCTACGAATGCCGTCATGGTATGGGTTACACAATTATTACAGGAAAGAAAAATAACTTAAAGGCAGAAGTAACTTTCTTCGTTCCGCAGGATTACGACGGTGAAGTTCAGCAGGTTGTTCTTACCAACGAAGGAAGCGAAGCAAAAACATTTTCATTCTTCTCCTTCGCAGAATGGTGCTTATGGGATGCACAGGATGACTGCACAAACTTCCAGAGAAACTTCTCTACCGGTCGTGTGGAAGTAGCAGGTTCTACCATTTATCATAAGACCGAATACAGAGATCGTCGTGATCACTATGCATTTTACTCTGTTAATGACAGCATCGACGGATACGATACTGACAGAGATTCCTTCATCGGTCTTTATAACGGATTCCACAATCCGCAGGCTGTTGAAGCAGGACAATCCAATGACTCATTTGCTGACGGCTGGTCTCCGATTGCTTCTCATTATAAGAAGATTACACTTGCTCCGGGCGAGACAAAGACACTTGTCTTCATCCTTGGCTATGTAGAGATGCCGGTTGCCGAGAAATTTGAGCCGGACGGAAAAACCATCAACAAAGTGAAAGCACTTGCCATGATGGAAAAATACAACACACCGGAAAAAGTTGCCGCCGGCATGGCTGAATTAAAAGCTTACTGGGATCACCTTCTTGGAATCCTTAATGTGAATACTCCGGATGACAAAGTTAACCGTATGGTTAATATCTGGAATCAGTATCAGTGTATGGTTACATTTAACCTTTCCCGTTCTGCTTCCTATTTCGAATCCGGTATCGGTCGTGGTATGGGATTCCGTGATTCCAACCAGGATGTACTTGGTTTCGTTCACCAGATTCCGGACCGCGCGAGAGAAAGAATTATCGACATCGCTTCTACCCAGTTCCCGGATGGCGGATGCTATCATCAGTATCAGCCGCTTACTAAGAAGGGTAATGCCGATATCGGTGGTGACTTCTCTGATGATCCATTGTGGTTAATCCTTTCCGTTTCCGCTTACATTAAGGAAACCGGTGACTGGTCAATTCTGAATGAGATGGTTCCGTATGACAACGATATGTCAATTGCACAGCCAATGCTTGAGCATTTGAAAGTATCCTTCTACAAGATTGTAAACAACCTTGGACCACACGGACTTCCGCTTGCTATGCGTGCAGACTGGAACGACTGTGTCAACCTCTCCTGCTTCTCCGATACACCGGGTGAGTCTTTCCAGACTTACACCAATCCGAAATTCGCAGCGGAAGGCGGATATTCCAAGATTGCAGAATCTGTTATGGTTGCAACACTCTTTACCTATGCAGGTCCGAACTATGTAGCTATTTTGAATCACCTCGGCAAGACCGAAGAGGCAGCTGCTGCACAGGCTGAAATTGACAAGATGAAGAAAAACATCATGGAGTCCGCCTGGGATGGTGATTGGTTCCTTCGTGCTTATGATGCAAACGGCGAGAAGATGGGATCAAAAGAATGTGAAGAAGGTCAGATTTTCATTGAGCCACAGGGATTTGCGATTATGTCCGACATTGATCCGGAAGCAACCAGGAAGACACTGAAAGCAATCGATGAAAGATTAAATACAAAGCATGGTCTTGTACTGAACAATCCTGCATTTACCAAATACTATATCCAGTACGGTGAGATTTCTACATATCCGGGCGGATACAAAGAAAATGCCGGAATCTTCACACACAACAATGCATGGATTATCTGTGCTGCTGCTTATGCAGGCGAAGGCGATCAGGCATTCAAATATTATTCTGAGATTGCTCCTGCATTTACGGAAGAAACTTCTGACCTTCACAAGACAGAACCGTATGTATACGGACAGATGATTGGTGGTAAGGATGCAGGTTCCGATATCGGACAGACTGGCAAGAATTTTGGTCAGGGCAAGAACTCATGGCTCACCGGTACTGCTGCTTGGAACATGGTTGCCATTTCTCAGTATATTCTGGGTGTCGCTGCTGACTTTGATGGTCTTAGAATCGATCCTTCCATTCCGTCAGCATGGGATGGTCTTTCTGCAAAGAGAGAATTCCGTGGTGCTACATACGACATCAAGGTTACGAATCCAAAACACATTTGCAAAGGTGTTGCTTCTGTTACGGTTGACGGCACTGCAATTGAAGGCAATATTCTTCCTGTATTCGGCGATGGAAAGACACACAGCGTAGAAGTTGTAATGGGTTAAGATTCAAAACTTAATCTTTTCGAGCATAAGAAAGAGGCTGTCGCACTAAGTAATTAGTGTGCAGCCTTTTTTACTATATCCGACAGCATATTTCCCTGGTCAATTCGATCTTCCACATCTAAAACAACCTTTGAAATCTCAGCAATTTCCTGAACTACCCTCAATTATTCTTTGGTGCAGGCACTCGATGCCATTTTCCTCCACCGCTCCTTAGTGATATATGTAAAATGCTCCGTTCTGACATCTCCCATCAAAACACATGGCTTATTTTCTTCGGTATGATGATACTCAAATCCGCACTTCTCCTGACAGCGTTTTGATTTTACGTTCCCATCATAATAACCACACCACATCGCAGTGCAGCCCAAATCCTCAAATGCATGTTTCTGCAATGCGCGTACTGCTTCCGGAATAAAACCATTTCCCCAGAAAGGAACGCCAATCCAATATCCGATTTCCATTTCCGTATCACTGACTTTTGTGTGAGACTGCGCCGGTGAAATTAAACCAATGCTGCCAATGGCACGATGATCCTCTTTCAAACAAACCGCATAGGTTTCATTGGCAGACAATACATTTCTGATGATTTCCAGGCTGTTTTCCACACTTGTATGTACCGGCCACCCGGCAATCGGTCCCACCGCAGGGTCCTTTGCATATTCATATAAGCTCTCTGCATCCGTATCCTTCCACGGACGAAGAATCAATCGCTTTGTTATGATTTCCATACTCTCATCTCCTGTCTATTCCTGCTCTAATATAATATCCTTCCTGAATGGCAGCAAATGTTGCCACTGTGCTAACGACGATTGCGCTGTATTTCAAATCAATGATTGATAACGTCAGTGGCAGGATAAATAACAATGCTCCGGTAACTTTATTCATAATAGAATGAACTGCCACAAACTTTTTCTGCACAATATAGCCGGAAACGACATTGATTGCTTTGATAAGTGCGATAATGGCAATCCATAAATATAACCACCCCGGAATCACCAAAATCGGCATCAATTTGATCAGGCATACAACAACCAAAATAAAATCTGCCACCGTATCCAGCCTGGAACCAAATTCACTGACGGAATTTGTTTTTCTTGCAACCGTTCCGTCAATCATATCTGTCAACCCAGCGGCTAAGTATAATACATAAAATGTCGGGGAAAGTGCCGGGCAGAACAGCAATGCAATACTGCACAAGATTCTGATACCCGTTATAATATTTGCCATAATTTCTCCTTGTTCGCAGGTGTTCGCAGGGACGTTCCTTTTGTCACAAGGAGCGTCCTTTGTCACAAGGAGTGTCCCTCTGGCACAAGGAGCGCCCTTTGTCACGATATCAGGGTCAGAAACCCATTAAAAACTATAAGTTCCGGATAATTTATTTTATAATATAAATCCCAATTGTACAAAAATACAATTCCTAAGATTCCTCCAAACAAATAAACCATAGGTTCTGCTGTTACGATTCCTGCCGCATCATGAACCGCCATATAGCAATAGAACATATAAGTATAACTCTAAATGATATGCCGTATTCTGTAATTATTTTCCGCTATCTTCTTTCTATGAAAAACAAGCCATAGGGACGCTTCTTCTGTCATGGGCAAGACAAAAGGAATGTCCCTACAGCATTCAAATAAATTCTGCACCTGCTTTGCGTAACTTCTCAAAATATTTATCCCTGTTTTTATCAAACATTGTTCCGATTGCTGTTTCATTAACTATTACTTTGTATCCGGCTTTTATTGCTCCTAATACTGTTAATGCAACACACCCGCCACCATCGACACCTACAACTTCAACATACTCAATATTATGTTCTTTCAGAAACGTATCAAGCGCAGGATTACTAAAGGCATTACCTTCGTATTTTATAACTACATTATCAGATACAACATGAAGTTCTTTAACTAATTCAATCTCCTCTGTTCCCTCATACGCCTGAAATGGTGCAAACTTATTTAATAAACTTTTCTTCATAACATTTTTAATATAAACAACCGGATTTTTTTCATTAGCATCAATTACCTTATTTACCTCTTGGATCAGATCTCTGTTATTATATTTAAAAAATGCTGCCTGTTTTTCTCCAACACACATTTTGCATATCAATTACCAATAATGCCTTTTTCACTTTTCTCAGATCG
>JBJEMA010000055.1:0-4898 GCA_051879435.1 Lachnospiraceae bacterium | reverse complement strand
CAATCAGTACACTGTCTGCTTCTCCAAGAACAAATTCCGTAGGTTCTTCGGTTAATTTAATTCCCACATGGCAATAACGGTTGTAAATATTCTCGCATTCCTTTTCCGGGTCCAGCGCATACCACATGGATAAATTCGGATAAAAATTCGTACTGTTTTTGCAGCGCGCACCACAGGAAAGCAAAAATCCCTGGGGAGCGATATTATTGCCAAGAGCAATCCAGGTTGCGTCTTCCTCTTCCCTGACAATCTCCTTGATTTCATCTGCAACAGGCTTTGACCATATGGCATCAAATCCTTTCATTAGCGGTCGAACCGACAATCCGGTTACAAAGGATATCACAATCAGCATAATGATACAAAATTTTGTGAGTAAAACCTTTTTCTGTTGAAAAATACCATATGCAAAAAAACAAAGAAAAACTGTAATAAGAAAACGCTGATAACCGGCAAAATAATCAGGGAAATCAATGATACAGGAAACTACGGAAAGTACTGCAGTTCCTATGCTCAAAATTGCAATCACAAATGTTTTTTTCCGTTTGTCAGCGGAAACCGGTTGCCGAGCCAGCGCATCTGCAATCCACAAAACCAGCAGGAGAACACATATATAACCTATGGCATCCACAACTCGATAGGATACACAGTTCGATAAAAGCGTTATTCTGCAAAAAGCCATTGGCAGTCCGGTCGTACAATATAAAGTAAAAATGACGGCAAGAATACAAAGCAACAAACTCCCGAAATTCTCTTTTTTCCGCTTCCACCAGGAGATAAACCCAAAAATAACAGGCAACGGAAATAAACTAAAAAAAGCGGTAGATTCCGAACTGTTTGCAACTTCCTTATATCCGTAAAAAAGACTTTGCACATAATAAAATACCTTTCGAATTCCAAAATCTCCGTTGGAAATCCGCTTGCCCGGGTATACCGTTTGCGTTACTGCCAGTAGATAATCCGCATTTATTTTCAAATAAGATACAATCAGGCTTCCGGCAAATACGATTGCCACCACAAAAATCAGAATATCAACAATACGAAGTTTTTTGATTTGTTCCAAATTGTCATATCCAATAGAAACTGCCAAGGCAAGCGCTATGTATCCGAACGGCACCTGCCATGCAGGATATAAAATGGTACAAAAAGCTGCAAATCCAAGGGAAAACAAAAGGGCAAATATGCATCGCTTCCATTTCTTATCGGACTGAAGAAAATGAGCGAACCCCAGAAGTGCCAACTGGGAAGACCAAAGCACGGCTGGAAATCCCCACCACAGATAAAACGAGGAAAATGTGCAAAGGGTTGCGCCTGCCACCGCAGGCAGAGCTTTCTTCTTTGTCAGCACAAGGAAAAATTCAACGGCAATCAAATAGGCAAATATAATCTGACCGCACCACACAAAGGAAAAAGCATATTCCACATCCATAATCCCATAAGCAAAATACAAAATGTTTTTTGCCAATGTTGCATAGCCCAAATAAATTCCATTAATTCCATTAACCGTATCCGTTCCCCGCATACGGGAATTATATTGTCCAAATGCATCTTCACCAAAGGAAGAGGAAATCTTTGCAGGAGTGGAAACCGCCCACTCGTCGGAACGAATCAGACGCACCTGCCCAAAAAGCGGCGTTGTAAACTCATTACCGATTCCCGGCTGTATGTAAAAATTGTAGGCACCAAGGGAATCCCCATGATAACGGTTTACAGTCAAAAAAGCAAGCAACAGAATACCGGCCGCCCATCGGTAACGAAACAGGGCGCGAAAAAATTTCTTTGGGCCAACAATAATTATGGCAAATAATATCTCCACAAGAAGAAATACGACTTTTCGTACTTCCCCAAAATGGCCCGTTAATCCCTGGGGCAATGTACGGAAAAACAGGGCAAGAATTTGTCCCGGTGTTTGTTCCTTCGCAGATAACGCCTGCAACATGGCATGAATACCGAGCTGTTTTCCATGGTATAGAAACAGCAGAAACACATAGGCGCAGACCGTAAGAATCGCAAATGTCATATATTGTTTTTTTGTGATTTTTTTGCAATCCTGCAAAAAATGCTTCATTCGTAACTCTCCTGAGATTCATCTAACCATGCCCAGGCCGCATCCAGGCCTTCCTGTGACATGACAAAACTTTTTTCTATAATCTGTTCCTTCTGTGTATGCTCGTAATTAAAGGGTTCCGGCCAATGACACGCAAACAAAAGGGTCTCTGTTTCATTTTCACCGGAATTGTTATCATCGCCATCTTCTTTGTGCACCGGCACCTGTCTTTTTTCCAGTAAATAACGCATACCGGAATAACTTCCGGTAAAGCGTTCTTTTTTCAAATAATTCAATGATGGTTTATAAAGCATTTCTTTTTGGATCATATATTTTTCTCCATGCAACCATATCTGTCATTTTCCAATGGTTTCAGTTGCCTTATTTTTGTCACGAGATATCTTAACCCATTTTTCTACAATAACATCCGTAAGTTTTTGCAACAGAACTGCCAAAAGAAAGACCAGAAGAAATAATATCAAAATCATCACCAATGTGGTGGTATATGTCTGGTAAGTAGCCGTAAAGGCCGATACATAGTAATAAATAAATACATGATGCACCAGATAAAATGGAAAAGTATATTTTGCAAGAAAACGAAGAAAATCCCTAAATGCGGAAAAAAAACTCCATTTTGAAAGAGCATCAATGAAATCCCCCACACCCATCAGGACAAAGTACAATGATACAGTCACCAAAATCAAGGCATAGGCTCTTGGCATCACTTTATATGGAGTATATCCGAAAAAGCAGCATACACACAACACAAGCGAAATAAAGAACAACACCGGTTTTACCGCCTTTAATGCAGGAACGCGGTCTTTCTTTTCAATAATTGTTTGTTGCATTTGCCAGATAAAAATACCAAGGATGAAATAAAATACATTCACCACCAGACTCACATCTTCATTCGTTTCATATGGTTTCCATTGAATCAGCAAAATCAGCAAGGTCAATGATATTATTGGTGCAATATATTTACACTTGTTTGCAAGGAAACGAATGGCAGGAAAAATGGCATAACAGAATATAATTACACCCAAAAACCATTCTCCCAAAATATAATAATTGGAATCTACAAACCCAGGCATTGATATAATATAGCCATCCGTTCCAAGAATCGTAAAAAGGAAAGTCCATTTTGGTGCAGAAAATAATGAAGTTACCAGTCCTTTCCCCCGAATAAACATAATTGTAAAGGCAATCAAATAGGCCAGCCAAAACATGGGATAGATTCCCATAAACCGGTTTTTATAATAGGTGCGGCAACAAAATTCAGCATCTTTATACCGCATATAGAGAAGCGCGCCGGAAATCATAATAAAGCATTTTACAACAGGGGCAACAAGAGAAAAACCATTCCATGAATACAATTTTTCAGGAGAAGGCACCTGTACTCCATACTGAGAAAGCGTAAAGGCAAAATGATATAGCGTTACAATAATGCAACCCACCACCCGTATCACATCCGGATATGTGATATGTTCTTTTTCTTTATTCATCAATCATTACTCCAATTCCTGCGTTTTTGCTATGTTTCTTTCTTTTGCTATGTTTCTACTTTTGCTATGTTTCTACTTTTGCTATGTTTCTACTTTTGCTATGTTTCTTTCTTTTGCTGATCCTCTCGCATAACACGATGAATAATATCGGCAATTCGAAGCCAGCGAATCTGATTGAGCAATTCGTTTTCTTTCGCTTTCTGCTCCTTTTCATGAATCTCCTGCGCCTTTCGCTTGAGTTGCTCCATTTTCTCTGCTTTTCGTTTTGCTTCCATTTGTTTTCGATGATAGGAATCCTGCGGATAAGCAGATTTTGTATAGGAAGGTACCGTATTCCCTAAAATTTTCTGTAGTTTCGGCTTTTCCGCATTCGATAAGTATTCATAAGCCTGTGTGGCCAGGCAATAAAATTGAATCATTTTATCCTGCTCCGCAGAAGAAAGGTTCCGCCGCTCATCTCCACTCCTTAAGGAATCCGGATGGTACTTTTTGGCAATTTTACGATATGCATTTTTTTGTTCTTCTTTTGTCGAATCAAGGGAAACACCCAAAATGCGACAAGCCTGTTCATAGGATGTAATCATGTCCATATTATACTCAAAAACATAGAAAAAGGCTAGTAAATGCAAAGGTTTCCCTGCATCTACCAGCCCTGTAAATACAATTATTCAATTACAAGCTGATTGGCCGTATCGCTTGGGATTACAGCAATGTAAGTTTTTCCTACATTCATTTCAATCGGTTCTCCGGTCTGTGCATTTAAGTAAGAAGTATAAACGGTTTCGGATAATTTACCCCAACCGATTGGAATACATTTTCCTTCGGTAATATAGTAGCCGTCTCCGGTGCCAAGACAGTTGTAAATCAGATAACCGTTGGAATCCAGTTGTGAAAAAGTACAGTTCTGAATAATGATATTTTTGAAAGTAAGCACATTATTGTCATCCAAAGGATCCACATGCGGAGAACCGTATTCATAATATTCGTAAAGTTTTGTTTCCGGATTATAGTACAGGGTGGAGTCATTATGCGGGAAATTAAGTTCAATCGTTGTAGCATCCATGCATCCGCCATATTGCGACAAATCGACACCGGAAGGAACAAAATTAAAATGATCCCCGGCATAATATTCATTATATTCTGTGCTGTATCCGGCGGCTTCAATCCGGTCACCGAGGCCATCATAATCACGACCGGTTGTCGGATTATGATAATCTTCGTAAGTAACATATTCTGTAAATTCGGTACTCTTGCCATTGCTGAAACGAGCAAATCCACCGCTTAAATTATTGGTATATTCTTTTGCCACATATTGATCGATATAAAACGGACCACCATCATGTACCAAAATC
>JBJEMA010000054.1:0-1514 GCA_051879435.1 Lachnospiraceae bacterium | reverse complement strand
TTTCAGACTGTCAAAGAACGTCTGTTTTAGTAGGAAAAACAGACGTTCTTTGTTGTATACAACGTAAAAAAGCGGAAGATATGGAGTTGTTTCCAGCTCCAATTTGCTAGTTTTTTGAGATTCATGGCAGCAAATTTAAGCCTCACCCAATTTGATACTCTGGTCAGACCTCTGTGATGTGTATATCGCATACCATGTTTTTCCTTAGCATCAGCAAAAACACGCTCAATGGTTTCTTTACGCTGTTGATATAATTGCTTGCCGCGTTCGGTTTTGCGTAATTGCTCTACAATAGTAAGATAGTCTTGCCAAATATGAGTCTGCAAGATTTTCTGCCCCTTCTCATTTGCGCCGCACTTTTGTTTGTAGGGACAGTCAACACATTTTTTCGGATAGGTTCGGTAAATTCGTTTCCCATCTTTTGTAGTTGTTGTATGACGCAGCACACCGCCGAACGGGCAGGTAAAAGTATCTGTTACTACATCATAATTGTAATTCCACGGTTTGAAGTGTTCTTTGTTGCCTTTGTATCTTGTATAGGGTAAAATCGGAACTCGTCCGTCATCTAAAATCTTTTTTGCAATCCATGGGGTTTTATAGCCAGAGTCCATCGTTACAAACTCTACCTCCGGAAATCTATCCGTTACGGAATTATATACACTATCCCATGCTACGCTATCATGTACATTTCCGGCTGTGACTTCAACTCCAAGCACGAAGCCATGCCGATCACAGGCGGTATGTGCTTCATAGGCAAACTGTCTTTCATGTTCGCCTTTTATGAACATTCCAGAGTCAGGATCCGTTGTCGATACCGTTTTCTGTGTCGTTTCGCCTCCGGACGGAGAATCTAGATCATCGTCATCCCTATCATCTTCAAGCGGCTTTTTTCCTAGTGTTTCCCTTTCTGCATTTACTTCTTCGCGAAGCTGACCAGCATATATCTTTGCCGCCTTCTTTACCTGCTCTTTCTGGAATTTCTTCTTATTAGCCGATGCTTTTATGTGCGTCCCATCGATATAAATTGCCGTTGGATCTACCATCCGGTTATTGATTGCCTTATTCAGCACTCGCTCAAAAATTTCTTCTGTTATTTCTGGCGGAAATCGGTTGCAGAATGCATAACTCACGGTTGCAAAATGCGGAATTTCTTCTAATAGTCCATACCCTAAAAACCATCGATACGCCACATTTACCTGTATTTCTCTCCATGTTTGCCGCAGCGATGGTATTCCATATAAATGCTGTATCAATACCATTTTTATTAACACTACCGGATCTGTTCCTGGCCGCCCTACTCCTGTATGATAATACGGCTCCAATCGCTCGTAGATCCAATCATATTCCATTACTTTTTCTATTTTTCTCAGCATGTGATTTTTGGGCACCAAGCTATCTATATCCGTTATTACTACTTCTTTCCGGTTTTCTCTTCCTCTTTGTTCCATATTTTTGCCTCCCTTTCCTCTATTATACCGGAATTGGAGGCTTGTGTATACTTTTTTGACAGACTG
>JBJEMA010000053.1:0-1557 GCA_051879435.1 Lachnospiraceae bacterium | reverse complement strand
AAAAAGGCGTACTTTAACAAAGCTCATGATTTCATGAACTTTTTCACTGATGTTCTGTTTTAAAATGTCAAAATCATGAGCTTTTTTTCAGTTCATACAGGTGGGTGCCGGTCCGCTCTCCCTGGATTTTATGGTGCAGCTTGTTCATGTTATGTGCCATTGCCAGCAGAATACTTTCGGCCTGAACATTCTTTTTTCCTGTGCACAGATATCTTCGGAAAGACATATCTGCCTTCACTTCTCCGAAAGATCCTTCTGCCTGAATACTCCGGTTCATCCTCAGCTGACATCCCTGTTCACTGGTGATCCGCTCCAGATCCTGTTCCCGCTTTTCTTTAAATACTTTCGATACCTGGATGTTTTTCGTCCGTTCTTCCATCGGGGTTTTGCAGTTGTTTCCCTTGATACATTTCATTTTATAAGGACAGCCGCTGCAGTCTTCACAGGAATAGATTGTTTTTTCTGATACATGGCCGGTCTTTGATTTCTGATGGCGGACCGCTTTCACTTTCAGTTTCTTTCCATTGTGACAGGTATATACATCCTCTTCCGGGTCATAATCCATATTTTCCGGGATGCCGATGTCATTTTTGTATTTCCGGGTCTTTGCTTTTTCATAATTCGTGGTTTTGATAAAGGCAGTCTGTCCGTTCTTTTCCAGAAACAGGTAATTCTCTTCGCTCTCATATCCGGCATCCGCAACGATATTCTGATACTTAAAATTCAGATATGGTTCCATACTTTCCAGAAATGGGATCAGGGTTGTGGTATCTGTCGGCTGCGGACCGACGGTGAGCCATGTGATATATTCGGAATCCACACCATGCTGGAGATTGTATGCCGGTTTCAGCTGGCCGTTTCCCATGGCATCTTCTTTCATGCGCATAAATGTTGCATCATGATCAGTTTTGGAATAGCTGTTCCTTGAACCGCAGATATGCACCTGCTGAGTATATTTTTTCAGACGGTCCAGATATTCTTCCAGAGTTTCCATGGATTTCTGCAGTTCACTCTTTCTTTTCCCCGTGCCATGCACAAACTCGATCCCTTCTTTTTCTTTCAATGCATAAAGTTTCTTCCGCAGACGCTTCATATGCCTCATGCGCACTTTACCGTCATAAATAACGCGGATCCCATATTTTTCCTCACAGGATGCGACCAGGTCAGCCATCTTCTGAAGCAGCTTTTCCATGTTTTTTGTGACGGCCTTTTTCCAGACAAACGTGTACTTGTTGCTTGCAGCTTCGATTTTTGTCCCATCGATAAAAAGATCTCTTCCGGAAATTTCACCGATTTCGTAAAGGATATTTGTTATTTCTGCAAGGATCCTCTCAGAGCACTGAGCAAAGTGCAGGGAACGAAAACGTGCAATCGTTGCATGGTCCGGTGCCGGCGCACCTTCCAGAAGGAACATGAAATTAATATCACGCCTGCAGGAAATCTCAATCTCCCTGGAAGAATACCGGTGGTTCATATATCCATAAATCATGACCTTCAGAAGCTGGCGCGGTGTCGCCTGATTTTCCTTAATTCTGGAATACGTTGCATATAAATCGT
>JBJEMA010000052.1:0-18045 GCA_051879435.1 Lachnospiraceae bacterium | reverse complement strand
CACTGTCAAGAGGTGAGTGCTAATTATTTTTTTTTCTGTTTATTTTATAAAATCATTCTTTATAAAATCGTTCTAAGTATAATCAATGTTTATATAATCGTTCTTTCCCTTTATCAATAAATCGTTCATAAGTGACAATCCCGTTTGGTTCATGATAAACTATGCATAATATATTTATATTTATACGAGGAGTGCTTATAATGAAAAACAAACGAAAAATCTTTTTTGCCATGATTCCCATCACTGTTATTTGTGTGGCAATAACGATAATAATCGCGTTAACTCTCACAAAAGACCGATATCGCCTTATTAAAATAAATGAATCTACAGGGGATGTAATGATTGGACGGGGAAATGAAGAACTTGCTGCATTTGATGGCTTACAACTGATACCCGAGGATATCATTTCCGTTGAAGAGAACGCATTTTTGGAACTTCTGGCCGATGGCGACAAACATATCGGGGCGGAAGGAAACACAGGATTCATGATTCATTCCGAAGGGGATACGGAAAACGGTTATATTGCCATTGACTTATTATATGGGAAGGCATTGTTTACCATCGAAAATGCATTAAATGAAAATGATTCCTTTCAGGTTACTACGCCTAATGCAACCATGTCTGTCCGCGGAACATCTTTTTCCGTCGCATATAGTCCGGAAAGTGCAACCACTACCGTCGAGGTATTTGACGGAACGGTATGGGCAGAACACGGAGGAATCACCGAAGAATTGAACGCCGGAGACCTTCGGATGATTGAAGGCGACCAGATGTTACCATCCGTAAATGACGATGCGCAAGGGAATCCATCCAATATTGAATTATATTCGGAACCGGAACCGGTATTTATGCTTACCCGATACTTTGACATTCCGATATCGGATACTAGTAATTTCTTTACTAATACATTAGAGTTTACCTATTGCAACGGAAAAGACGATTCCGCACAGACGAATCCTATGGATAATCCGCCTGACACTCTTACCCCTTTAGAACAGACTACGATTCAGGTTTACAATGAATTTATGAAGCCGGTTATGGATCAGGTGGATATTTTGATAGAGGAACAGGGCGAAGAAATATTAAGAGCCTTTATTGATGAGAAGTTCTTCTCCACAACAGATGTAACCGACTGGTTTGCTTCCTTTGAGAATAATCAGATTACGATTCAAGACAATGATGGAACTTATTCCTTTACATTTACAAGCGTAAAGGTTCAGTGGGTCTATACGGAAGTTTTCATTGACGAAGAGGAAGGATCCTACTTGTATTATGAGGATCTTTATCATATCGATGATAATGGCAAACGATATGCCATAAGTGGAGTAACATTTACCTTTTATGAATGATGCTTTTATGAATGACGCTTTCATGAATGACGCTTTCATGAATGACGCTTTCATGCGAAAGCAAATATAAAAGCAATCCAAATGAACATAAAAATATCAGCAAAAACAGGGAGATTCCCATACGAACAGGAATCTCCCCCTTTTTTATTGGCGTACATAAATTGTGGAGTTTTCAAAGTCCCTTGAGAGGAAATTATGATCCTCGGACAATTCATATCTCAGAAGCATACCCCAGGATGGCGAATCAATAATGCTAAGTATTTCGTAGTCATACCCTTCATCCACTGAGATTTCATCGACCGAATAGTATTCGTTATAGTATTCTCCGTCTGCCCCCATCTTCTGCATTTCCATGCAGCGTTTACCCTCTTCGTAATAGAATCGAATATAAACATCCGGATTATCCTGCGATACCCACAGGCCTTCGAATTCGGCAAATGTATCTGCCAATTGCTGTTCTTTTTGATTTATTTCCTCTTGCTGCTGATTCAGTTCTTCCTCCGTATAATACGGCTTCTCGCTTTCTTCGCAAGGTTCCCACCCAAGATCATCCGCAAAACTGAGACTGAACATTGCCGGTTCTTCGCTATCCAGATAACGAATATAGTATTCCATATTATAATCTCCAAATACGACACCACTGATATCTTCCGCATCTTCCCCGCGAATAATCAGTTTACCTGCGCGATATTGGTATTCCCAATCATTTTCAATAATTTCAAAATCTTTATCATAACAGTTTAGAAATGTAGGTTCCTCTATCCCTATTATGTATATTTTTAAGCATTCTTCCTCAAAAACAGATTTTTCAATAGAAACTCTTTCCAGCACATCAGCATCTTCATACACATAGACTATTTCATCGGTTTCTATTTCATCTTCAACCGTTTCCGGCTTCCCGCTGACAAGTCCGCATCCCGTCAGCAGAAATACTAACATCAGCATCCACACCACTCTATTTTTCATGGTATTAGCCCTTTTTTCAAACTTCATAATATTCTGCCCTCCTTTTTCAAGGTTCATAATATTATTTCCCCTTTCTTCAAGTTTCATAATATATTTCTCTGGCAATTTCCAAAAGTTCTTTATCGATTTTCCCGGCCTGCGCTTCTTCGTCCAAAATTTCAAATGCAACCTGAACGGATTTTGGTTTCTTGTATGGACGGTCATCTGCAATCAGAGAATCATAAATATCCATAATCGTAAGAATTCTGGTCATCGTATCTATCTGTTCTCCGCCAATCCCGTTCGGATATCCCTTATAATTCAATAACTCATGATGATTTGCGGCAATTCTGCGGACATCCTGAAAATCACTGCCAAAATAAACATGGTTCAGAACTTTGTCGGTATAAATTACATGACTTTGCATAATTTTCCTTTCCTGCTCCGAAAGGGTACCGGCCTTAATATGAAGATCATTTCGTTCCTCCTCTGTCAGATAAGGGATTTCTTCCCCGTCTTGGCTACGGTAAACTTTCTCACCCATGTCATCAATAAACTGCCATTCTTCCTCTTTTAATGGGCGTCCGCAATTGAATCCGTCCAGTTGTTCCAAAAAATGCCGAATCTTTTGGATTTCCGAATCTGCATCTTCCTTCCTGCGTATACCCGTCAATGCATCAACCTGCAATTTTAGCATGATTATTTCCATACGGGCACGAAGCGATGTTTCCAGATTGCCCAGTTTCGTCGGTTTATCCATTACCTCAAGCGGCACATCCATTTTCCCGATATCATGGAGCATGGCGGCAAGATACATCTGTTTCTTATCCTGTTTTGTAAAATGTAGTTCCGTTCTTTTTTCTTTATGCATGCGGTTAATATAGTCCATCATTTCAATACAACGTTTGGCCACATTTTTCGTATGATTGGCATTGTATGGGGTTCTGCCTTCAATGGCTTCTGCCATGGAATCTGCCATGGAAAACAGCATTTTCTGCATTTCTTCTGCCCGCTTCTTTTGCAATTCCACATAACGAATCAGAAGAAACAACAAAAATTCGAGTATGGAAGCCAATGGTATGTACAATAAGGTAACTTTGTATCGTGTCAGTCCAAAAATAATAAGGGCAGCCATCGGCCAAAAGAACAGAATGCCAAACAAAACAAAAAGACTGTTTCTAAGACGGCTCTTTTTCATTACCAGTCCAAGCCCGCCGATGATCAGCACTGCCAGTAATCCTTCTGCCCAGAGCGGCAACGAATGGATTTGTTTCTGCTGAAGGAAAGCACAGATTGCATTTGCATGACATTCCACTCCGTACATGGCTTTGGAATGATCGACCGGCACATGATAAGCGTCCAGAAGTCCTTCCTCATAAGCGCCAATCAGTACAATACAATCCGCAAAATAGTCTTCCGGAATTGTTCCGCTTAAAACAGCCGACATGGGAATCGTCTCAAAATCGCCCGGATTTCCCGTATAAGCAAATTCCATTACCGCAGGAAATTCGTATAGAGAATCCGGATTCTCCGTCACAAGTTCTGCGATTTGAAACGAAAAACTCTTGTACAATTCATCGCCCTGCCTCAGATAAGTATAAGCATGCCTTACATACCCATCCTCGTCAAAAATCATATTGGTAAAGCCCGGCGTGGAAAAACGACTAAGGGATGGGTATGCCTGAATCTCGTCCGTTATCTCGTCCCGGAGAACATATCGGTTCTCCTCCTCGGAAAAGCCAACTACCGAAGCCATTTCCAGTTTCGAGGCCATGACAACATTGCCTGCTTTTTTTACCGCTTCCGCCAGCCGCTCATCGCTTTCTGTTTCCCCTTCGCCGGTAAAAAAAACATCCATTCCGATTACCTTTGGTTTCCCATCCTCATTTGCACAAAGTTGTTCTATTAAATCCGCAAAATAACTTCGATTCCAATCCGAATATGGTCCCAATTCTGCGAGAGTAATCTCATCAATGGCAATAATCTTAATCTCACTTGGAATTCTTCCCGGTTTTTGATAAAGTGCATCCTCGGCAAGGAGTTCAATTTCACCCGGAAAACGAAATGCTATCATAAAAAGCACCAGCACGATAAATACCAAGCACGGCAAATAACCTACGATACGATTCAGAATTTTCGTTTCTTTCATTTTTTCACTCCGTATATCTATTCTTACTATACATCTATACCTATCCTCTGACATTTCCCGGTCGTTTCGCCGGCTTTGCCCTGACCGGTCTCATGCACTTTCGGTCGTTTCACCGGTTTTGCCCTGACCGGTCTCATGCGCTTTCGGTCGTTTCACCGGATGGCGCACTTTGGCATAAGGATTTGAGGCAGAAAGCAGCGATAATTGCAGTAGGGATAAAATATAGAAAATATCCAGAAAAAGAATTGGACAAGATTCCTGCTCCTTTTTCCGTATTCATAAAAAATGTCAGCAGACTCGGATTAGCATTATTTACCCCGTGCATAATCGCCGCCGGCCAGACAGAACCTGATTTTACCATTACAAAGGTAAATAAAATGCCTGTCAGGACACAGTCCACGCACATAATAAAAATTCCCAGAAAAGGGAATCCCGGATAATCCGTGCCAAAATTATGTCCAACACAGGTCAGAGGCGCATGCCAAAGTCCCCAAATGATTCCGCCAATCAAAACTGCTTTTTTCATACCAACCAGCGAAATCAGTTTCGGCATCATGTAACCGCGCCAGCCCCCCTCTTCACCTAGTGCCGCAAAAGAAATGATAGTCCCGCTTATTATACCGTTTAACGGCATGAGCCAGACGAGATTCTTTTCGATTCCATATACCTTATAATATTCCGGATCAAACATTTCCGGAGAAAGCAATAGTGCCAATGCATGCCAAACCTCAAAATATAACCATGGTATCAGCATGGCAAAGACATAATACTTCCACTTCTTATTCTTCAATTCGATTCCCAGCATCATGGAATCTTTTCCTGTTACCCTGAATCCTTCTTTGGTTATTTTTCTTGTTAAAACATGTGCCAGAAACGGCATCAGCATCCCAAGTGCAGTAAAGGATTCTAATGTTGGATTGGAGCCATCCCATTTATGTCCGGTCAGGATAAATGCAAAAAATATAATCCAGGTCAAACCGAAGGAAAGCGCCAGATAAAGAAGCAGTCTTTTCCATTCTAATTTGCGATTCATAAAATTATCTTCCTTTCCCATATTGTTCTTTGTTTTTTTCTTATTCCTTGTTTTATCCTCATCATTTAACCTTTTTTGCCGGTAATTCTTTGTTTCTTAAGCATTCTCTTTCTGTACATTCTTGTCTCTTGGTCATTTCTTGTCGCCTGGTCATTTCTTGTCGCCTGCTTATTCTCCGGTATGTTGCCTTTGCCGGATTACCAGAAAGCAGGTGATACGATAAGAAAAATAATAAAGCACCAAGGATACGACCGGAAACAGAATATTCATTAGTGCAACGAAAAACTGATTGTTTTTATACCAGTCCATGAACCGGGTAATGCTCAAATGTTCGAAAACCCACCCCATATCCGCGAAAAATAAAAGTCCAACCACCACATATGCCAGCGTCAGCCAGATTGCCGTTTTGATGAGCAATGCTTTACTTTTTCCTACAGTAAGAAACAAGGGAAATTCAACGGCCGCAGAGAGCAGAATAATACAGGCTATTACCGGCAACGCAGATGCCAACATGGTAAATGCATCTGCCAGCATGCCATCCCTGCAAAATGCATTTGCCGTAATACTCCAACATATCGAAAGCGACAAAAATATATAAACACTGATTCCGATAAAAACATATTTTGAAGCAATATAATCATTTTTCTCAAGGGGAAGCGCACAAAGATAACCCTGGATTTTGTTTTTGTCATCCCCTTCCACAGTTTTTCCTATCCAGCCGTTGAGAATGCTGCATTCTGCCACAAGGAAAAGGCCACACGCAAACAAAAAGAAAACATCCATCATATGAATCATTTCGCCATCCTCATTATGAAGCAGAAACAATTCCATATCGGTGGTGCCGGGAAAAATCAGGCGTAATGCAATATACAAAATTGTCAGAAAGGAAAACAGCATCACAATCTTTTTCCCACCGACAGACACAAAATCCTTATACAACAATCCTGCCATCAGACGACACCCCTCTTTCTTTTCGCAATCCATACGGAAATGAAATAAGAAATCATTATGGTAATCATTGCAAGAATAAGCAATATGTAAAATTTCTGTTTGAAGAAATCAATAAATTCCTGCAATACCGGTTCTGCATCCGCATCCTTCATGGAAGCATAAATCGCCTTGATTCGGGGAAATTTCCATACAATAGTTGTCACAATCATGACACAGAACGAACTAATCGTTGCATAATTTTCTTTTCCGTAACCAAACAGAAAACAAAATACAATTTCAAGTGCTCCATAAATACTCATCAGACTGGCTGCGGAAAGAACAATTCCCGAAAATTCTCGAAAGGAAATGATATCGGTGAGAACGGACAAAATAGTTACAATGAGCAGATCCGTTGCCACTCCGATTCCAAACATGGCAAATATAGTAACATATTTTGACAAAACCCGCTTTTCCACGGAAAGCGGCAGACAAGCAGACACTTTAGAAAATCCCGCTTTTCCATCCTCGGTAAAAAGCGTTGCCGCATCTCCTACAGTAGCAATAGGAAGAAGCAGGAAAATGCAAAGCACCCAGGTAGACAAATTTTTTATATCAAGTGCGTCCATATCATTTTCCAGTTGCATAGCCTCATTTGCCAAGGCAATGTTCCCATACCTTGCACTAAGAACAAACAGTATAGAAAGCACCAATACGGAAACAACCACATAGCAAAATATAATCAATTGTTTCCTTAGACACATCAAGTCCTTTATTACCAAGCCCTTCATATCGCGTCCTCGCTTTGATTGACATAAAAAATCATGATTTCCTCCAAACTTACGGATTCCACCGGCATTTCCGGATGTTTCTTTTTAAATTCCTCCCGGTCGTTGACCAGAACCTCCTTGCCCTTGGTTCCGGGTTGTACACTGACAATCCATTTCCCGTCTATGGACGTCATTTCATTTTCTTCACATTTCACAAGGCCATGCTTTTCCAGAATGGCATCCTTGTTCCCGGAAAGCACGATTCGGCCTCGATTGATAAACACCACTTCTTCCGCCAATTTCTCCAGGTCACCGGTGATATGGGAAGAAAGTAAAATTGTATGGTCTTTCCCTGTTACATACTCCCGAAAAATCCGAAGCATTTCATTGCGCACAATCGGATCAAGCCCTGAGGTTGGCTCGTCCATAACAAGAAGTCTGGCATGATGGGAAAGGGCTACCGCAATCTGCAGTTTCATTCTCATACCACGGGAAAATTCGCCGCATTTTTTTTTGGCTGGCAAAGAAAATCGCTTCAGATAATCGAAAAAAACCTGCTCATCCCAATTTCTATAAATATTTTTCATCATGATGTTGATATCATTTCCCGTCATAAACTCATGGAAACCCATTTCATCAAAGACGATACCGATATCCTCACGAAGTTTTGCGCTATCCTTCTTAATATTGTGGCCAAACAGAAATATTTCACCCTCATCTGCACCAATGACATCAAGCAGTAATTTGATGGTCGTTGTTTTTCCTGCTCCATTCTGCCCGATAAAGCCACAGATACAGCCTTCCGGTACCGAAAAACTGATATTATCCAATTTAAAATCGCCGTAATCTTTTGTCACATTTTTCAGTTCAATGACATTTTTCGTCTTAACTGCATTGTCCGTTTTATTTTCTTTTTTCGTTTCAATTACATTGTTCGTTTTCATTTCATTTCTCGTTTTATCTGCATTGCCCGTTTTATTTCCTTTTTTCATTTCAATTACATTGTTCATAATGTCTCCATCATATTCCAAAATCGCTATCGTTTTATAAATTCATAATCTCTTCCAAGTGAAGCCTCACACGACTTAAGTCGCGAGTGTGCGGTGGCAATTTATCAACAATTTACTTGTCAAAGTCTCGTCAATCAATTTTATATATGGTTTCTTATTTACTTCTGCTTCATTGGCAAGATACCATGCTGCTGATTCTCTTAATCCTTCTTCTAAAGAAATTGTATCAGAAAACAATCTTTGTTGCCTCTGTACATCTAAATAATATTCATAATCATAAAAACTGAAATAATTTACTTTTACCTGCGGTTTTGTATTTCTATTCAGTACATATACTTCATATTCACGATGCACAAAATAGTCCGCCACGAATTTGCTGACAAAAGTGGTTCCTCCGGTAACCAATATCTTTTTCATAAGAAACTCCTTAAATATAGAAATATGACGCAAATGCACTTTGAAATTGTATTTTTATGTTCAAACTTTCCGGCAGCGAATGTCAAATATTAAGGGTCTAAATGTGTTTGTTTTTTTCTCATTTAGACCCTTATTTTAATCATCCAATTTCATATACTTCAGCCATTTGTTCCCGGGCTTGACTTGTAATTTTTACTTCGTAGATATCCGCCAATCCTAAACCCTCTTTCTCAAATCTGCAAAAACATCCTTTGCTGATTTCGAGTCATCAGCTTATGATAGTAGCCAAAATCAGTCCTCTCATATCGCTCCTCCACTGATACATCAATAAGTATGAACATCAAAAATAATAGTATCTACTCCGTCAAAGAAAGCATAATTGACATTTACATACTGAAACTTATCTTGATTGAATTGCTCGCATTCGTACCAATCCGCACTTTCCGGTACATCAATTAGTTCAACATTCAATTCCGGATTATCCACTAAAGTCCATTCATATTCAGATAAAAGATTGGTACACTCTCCATCTTTTAACTCTATTATCACCCTATATCCGGGTTCCGTTGGACCTGTAGGGATGAATAATCCACCTTCCCACGCAACATAGTACATCTCTGATGCAATAGAATTGTATTGTGGAAAATCTATTGTATAGTGTTCTATTACATACTCATCTGATAATAATTCTACTTTATTCACCGGTTTACTTTCTGAGCAAGCGGTCAATCCCATTGCTAATAGACATACAATCAGAACACATAGTATTTTCTTATTCTTCATTTATTATACCCTTCCACAGCTAAACTGGACTTTGTTTATCTCAACAATCAGAGAGTTAATTTCAATTCAATATTTCGAAAATGTTCTACGATATTATCTTGGTATACACCTTAACAATTGATTCTTCTTTCCAACCAATATGTTCATAAAACTCTTGTGCAGATGTATTGTTGCACAAAACAAATAAGGCTTCCTTTTTTATTCCGGCTTTTATTAGTTCACTCTCCACTCTACCAAGAAGTTCTTTTGCGATTCCTTTACGACGATATTCAGAACTTACACCCAAATGATTAAGATAGCCTCTTCTTCCATCGTGGCCGCACATAACAGCACCTACAATTTCCGATTCGCAAACTGCTACAAAACTTAAATTTGGATTTCTCTGTAAATAACTGCAAATAGCCTCATAAGTTTCTTCTCCGTTATTGTGCAAATGCACTCCATCAATTTTTCCCCAAAACAATAGAACTTCGTTAATATCACTATTTTGCATTATTCTGTATTCTATCACACTCATTTCAATCATTTCTCTCTTTCTTATATTACTTCAAATTTATTTCTATAAACCGGAAGTTTGTGTTCTCTCTAATGAACTGACGCATCTGTTTCCTTTTTTGTTTTGTTCGCTAGTCGAAAGAACAATTGCTATAACAATAATAATTATTTTACAAACATATGCCACATATTGATTCCCACCAATTGCTAATTGTGAGAAAACATTGATTAATGAATGTGTCATCACACATATCCACAGACTTTTGGTCTTTATGAATAAAGCCGATAAAATAAAGCAATTTGCAAACAATCCAAGTGAAAATCCAAACGCCTGTACTTGTGGCAATGTTCCTTCAATGTAGAAATAAGAAAAATGCCATATTTCCCATGCAACAAAAGTAATTATCGTTGAAGTGATATAATTACAATGTTCCTGCAAAACTGGTTGAAAAACATATCTCCATCCTACTTCTTCAATACCACCAAATATGATTGCTTTAAGAAATAAGATAATAGGAATATACCACGCATTTAACACAATTTTTCCATTAAATGCAATACAACAAAAGTCCAAAAGCAAAAACAAAAGTGCTAATAAATAACTGCTATATCTTTGCTTTACATCAAAAAAATCTTTCAGTATCTTTTTTATTCCGTATTTTTTGTACTTAACTGCGATGATTGTTCCCCATAAAGCAGACGAAATTCCTCCAACTCCAATAGCAACCATTCCAACAGGCGTTGTATAATTTATAACAACTCCCAAATTACGCAATACAAAAACTATAACACATATCGTCCATATGTGCCCTAAAGTTCCTAACAAATAAAGGGCAATTGCTTTTTTTTGACTCATAAATCCCCCTGAAAATTCCGGTTTTTCTACTTGTTATTTATTTTATCATAAGACCGGCCCGAATCAAACGACTGTTTCCTCAACCTCATTCATTGCACCGCCTCGCTCCGGCTTTCTGTATCATGATATCCCAGTGCTTCTTCTATGTCCCGGACGGCACAATCCAGAATTGCCATGTTAAGATCCTCTGCCCCGGACTCCCGATACTGTTGTGCGTAAGCAATTGTATAAGAACCATAATAAATCAGTTCCTTATATGCCACCGGTGATGCCTGAATATAATCCTCAGGATTAGAGGAGGTTAACGGTTCCGATGCAATATACTCCACCAGCCCGCCAATAATCGCATCCGTATCCAATCCTCCATAAACTACAGCCTGTGCGTGGCAGTCTATGCACTGGTAAGTATCATATAAACTTGTATTAATATTCTCTCCAACAATTACACCCGGAAAATTATTCTCCGTAAATACCAAATCATCTCCTCCTGCTCCCGGAACCAGATACTCCTTAAGGTGATATTCTCCCTGACTGTCTGTATAAAATGTAATGGCTACCGGAGAACATGTTGTTACCAGTTCCGTAATTCCTTCTTCCGACAGGTTCATATCCTTATATAAAGCAACACCATAATAAGTCGTGGTATTGTTCTCTTCATTATCCACATAATAATTATACACGTCTGACAGTTCAACAAAGCTTGCACAGGAGAAGTCACATTCCACGGAATACTGCCTGTTATAATCAATAATAGCGGCTCTGATTGCATCCTCCAGAGATGTATAAGATTCTTCCTCCGAATTTATCCCATTCCCCGTTGTGCCGTTCCCGGGATTCGTCTCATTTGCATTCATCTCATCCTTTGGATTCGTCATCAGACAGACTGCTGCCACTACACAAACCAAAACTGCCACAAAAATAGCCCATAGCTTCGGTTCTTTCCAATGCAGCACATTTTTGATCCGCTCACCTGTATTGTCCTCTCCGAAAGCAAGCGGCGTACCACGAAACCTGCTTTGTCCGGTTGTAAGATAC
Source organism: Lachnospiraceae bacterium (assembly GCA_051879435.1). GTDB lineage: Bacteria > Bacillota > Clostridia > Lachnospirales > Lachnospiraceae > NK4A136. Next base: position 6,276 of record JBJEMA010000052.1, on the reverse strand, counting down.
AGCAGTGACTGTGCATAATCCGAACGGATATCAGCTGTCATCCGGCATACAACTGCCTCATCACAGCTCATCTCCATATCCTTAACAAACAGCCTAAATGCCAGCCATACCAAAGGATTGAACCAGTGAATGCAAAGTGCAAGATAAAATACAATCTTCGCAATATGATCACCACGTCTGATATGATACTTCTCATGCAGCAAAATATACTCCCTCTCTGTCTCAGAAAGACTGGATGGCAGATAGATACGAGGTCGTACAATACCGATGACAAAGGGCGTCGTCATATGATCGATCTGATAGATATGTTTTTCGGATTCTACTGCTCCTACCAGTTTTCTTTTCAGGGATACCAGACCTGATATCCCATAACAGAGCATGGCAATCATACCGGATGCCCATATGATTGTTCCAATATTTACGAATCGTTCCTGCAGATTCCCGCCTGTTCCTGCCGCCGATATTTCTATCTCCGGTTTCTGTCCCACCGGTCTAATCACATCAGTTGTCGCCCTCTCTTCCATGCCGGATACAGTTACATCATATGTGGAAGGCATTGTATCTTCGGTCGTGTTATAGAAGTGTTCTCCAATACTGTCCAAATCTGCCACCGGCAATAATCCCACCAATGAAAATGCGGAAGAAACAGCTACCGGACAAAGCAGACGAAAGAGAACGATAAACCACAGAAGATAGGAATAAAGTCTGGGGGCTCTATGCAATGCCAGACGAAGCAGGCAGACAACAACGATTGCAACACCTGCGATAACACTCATATGAACCAGTTCCGGCAAAATATGATACATCATATGCTATTTCCTCCTGTTTTCTTCAATAAATTTTTCCAGTTCTTCTATCTCCTGTTTCGACAGCTTTTTCCGCGTTGTAAATGCTGCCAGAAAGCTCGGCAGGGAACCATCAAAGGTTTCCTCCACAAACTGTTCACTCTGCATGGCATAATAATCTTTCTTTGAAATCAGGGATGTAACAACACCAGCTTCATTTTTGAAAATCCCTCTTTCACATAATCTACGAAGCACTGTATATGTCGTGGATTTTTTCCAGTCCAGCACTCTGCTGCACATGGCAACCAGATTACCCGATCCCACCGGTTCATTTTCCCATATTAATTCAGCAAATTTTGCCTCAATTGCTCCCATTTTGATATCACCCATGTTTGGTCTCCTTTCTACCACAGAATCCGGTATCATCCTATTTATGCATTGGTCTACAGGATGTAAACTCATTGTCAGTCTACAATTTGTAAACCTATATGTCAAGTATAAATCAAAAATACTTTTCATAGCCATAAAAAAACAGTCCTTTCAGACTGTTTTAATAACTTATTATTTTAATGGGGAATGCAGTCACTCCATGCTTCAAGCAGCCGCTCCATGGAAAATGCAGCATTGGCAGGACTTGTGGATGGCAGTCGGATGATCTTTCTTTTGCAGTCCGGATAGCAGTATTGCATATACAGTTCATATGCCTTGCCACCATTGGCATAAATCCTTTCAATCGGTGCATGCTCAAGAATCACCTGCATATCATTGGGAACCACATTTTTAATGGAGCTGTCACTGGACCCGATGATATCGCACCTTGCAATGACATCCCAGATAGCGATCCCATGATCATATAAAAGCTGCTTTTTTTCTTCTATCGACCGGGGAATCTCTGTATGACACAGCGACGCAATCAGCTTCCAGAAACGATTCTGCGGATGACCATAATAAAAATGATTTTCCCTTGACTTTACCGACGGAAGGGAACCCAGGATCAGAATCCTTGACCGTTCATTAAATACCGGTTCAAAAATATGTTCAATTGTCTGATATTCTGCCATAACTCTTTACCTTAATTGCTTCCACACAGGTATCCATCATATAATGTCTCAAGGTCTGTCCGGCATTCCAAAAAGATTCTTCCAAGTTCCGGATCAAAATGTTCTCCCATGGATTCCTCAATGATAGAAAACGCCTTATCATAAGAAAATGCTTCTTTATAGCATCTCTTACTTACCAGTGCATCAAATACATCTGCCAGTGCCATAATCCTTGCCTCAACAGGAATGTCCGTTCCGGACAATCCTTCCGGATACCCTTTACCATTCCATTTTTCATGATGATAATGGCTTATTCAGAGTAAACTTATGATATGAAATACTGTTTCAGCAAAGTCAATCTGCACCAGGGAAAATTCCCTTGCCACCTGTTTCTTACATATTGAGCATAAAAAATCTCCTTTATTCAATTTTCAAACAGCTTTTTCAGTTCATGCTGTTTATTGGAAACTGATAAGGAGATAATGCAAACTTCACTTTATAAAGTTTCTAACTTAGAGTTAACAAAACAGGAAACCCCATCATAAAAACGTTCTGCATTTTGTATTTGTTCATCTATCTCATCTTTTGATATTAAGTAGAAATCATCATAGTCACTATCACTTCTATAATCAAATGCCTCACGAATAATATCCGAAAATTCAATATCAAATATTCCGGATTTTATATATTCTTTTCTAAAATATGCCGATACTCCGGAATGTTTTGCAAAATCTATGCCATCCAAAGCCAGAACAGCTCTCATACAATGAAAAATGGCATAATAAGATCTATTTGCTGCACCCTTATAATCTTCAGCTTCCATAAGAATTTTTGCTGACTTTATACATGTTACTGCCTGCTGCAATCTATAAGAAGCTAAATCCTTTACGGTCTTATTCATATAATGTTACCCCATCCTTCATTACATTTTGATAAAAAGGCAATATTTTTTCTCCAACATCAACAGACTGTTTGTCACGTAACAGCAGTGATACTTCAATATCATTTTCTAATCCAATTCTACTGGCAATTCTACTAACATGTTTTCTATACTCTTTCATTTTTTTTATATCACAATTTAAAACAATTAAAATATCAATATCTGACTCCTGATCAAAGTCACCTCTGGCATACGAACCATACAAGACAACCTTATAAATATCATCTTGAACTAACTTCAAAACTTCATTTAATACTTCTGATGCAACCTTTTGAGCCAATGGCACCATGATATTCATAAAATCATCTCCTTTTTTAGTATATATTATATACATAATTATAGATTCGCATCCTTAAATCCACAAGATAATATTTCAGCTGCTCACCCGGACCTTACCGGCAAAGATGTCTTCCGTTAATAATTACCTCTGAAAGATGTAGCCCCGGTTCCAATAACACTTTTCCGTCCAGATTTTTACAATCCGATTCAATACAGACAGCATCGATTCCTATAAATATTCTTTTCATCAAATCTGTTTCCGCATCAAATCTTTTTTTCTGTTCTGTAATCAGCTGCACCAGCCCATCCAGGGAATTAATCTGTGATTGTGCAATATACAACTACCGAAGGTCAACAAGATTTTTAACAAATGAAATATCATTCATCTGATTCCCTGAATAAATGTATAACTGGCGAAGATTTGTCATATCGGCAATAAAGTTATAATTTTAAACAAAACCAGGAGCCCCTGGTATCCAGCAGACCGTCCTTCTTTAATTTGCTGATCTCGGCAGACATTGCGCTGCGCTCTACCCCTAAATAATCTGCCAGCGATTGTCTGTTATGAGGAATGACAAATTCCCTGCTCCCCTGCTGTTTTGCCTGATCCTGCAGGTAAGCCAACAGTTTTTCTCTTGTTGTTTTCTGTGACATATATCGGATCTTCTGAGTCAGTTCCAGATTTTTTCGTGCCATTTCCTGCATTAGATTCTTTACCAACAGACTGTGGAAATGACAGGCATTGGAACAGGTTGTAAAAACACGCCGGCAATCAAGTAAAAGCACCTCACTATCCGTAAATGCCATAACGCTTACAGGCATCGTTTCAAATCCGGCGCAGGAGAATACTTCCGCAAACAGCTGACCGGGCTGCAAAGAAGCCATTACACTGCGATTGCCATCATAGTCTTCCCGGATCACCTGTACCGTACCCCGGAGGACAACTCCGACAAACTGCACGGGATCTCCTTCAAGAAATATTGGTTTTCCTTTCGGAACATTTATGGTTCTGCTATTGAGACACTCTAACCTAGCCTTCAAATCAGACCGCTTTATACCTGCAAACAAAGGGCAGTGGGATAAAACTTCAAAATATTTTTCCATAAAATCCTCTTTTTGTTGGGCTGCGGAGGCATTGAGGCTGCGGTCAAAACAGCACTCCGAAACAGTGGGAAAATGATTCCATGGAACAAGGTGATCGTTGCAACTGACGGAAATATTATAGAATAAATTTTGCCCTTATGGGTTATTTACATGGGAAATCTTTGTTTATTGCCCTGCAACCTTATCCAGAAGTCTTGCAGAATTTCGTTTGGCTTCCCTCGTTGCGTGAGCGTAAACATTCATTGTGGTACTAACATCGGAATGTCCCAACAACTCCTGCACATCTTTTGGCTGTGCCCCATTTGACAGAAGATTGGTGGTGTAGGTATGCCTTAATGTGTGGAAATGCAATTTGCAAGGAGGTGATTCAATGACAGAAACGAAGATTGCCTTATCCATAGAGGAAGCAGCTGACTACACAGGTATCGGAAGAAACACACTTCGAAATCTGGTGGAATGGAAGAAACTTCCGGTACTCCGGGTGGGAAGAAAGATTTTGTTGATTTTGTCAAGAAATATCGCCAATATCAAAGTCAATTTCGTCAAGAACTTGCGATTTTTAATTAAAAAAACTCAATTGCAACTCAATTGCAAACCGAGGCTAAAAAGGAGACCATAAAAAAGAGAATAACCAGTGTCAGCTTACTTGCTGTTCTCCTAATTATTCCCTTCTTATTTTTATTCAGTTTCGTTTTCTTCCTCTAATAACTTTATTAATGCAGAAGGTTCACACACCTTAACAGAAGATTTCGCATAGTCTTTCACATTTCTGGTTACTATACAATCCATTTCTGAACGAATTGCTGTTTCCACCATAATAGCATCTTCATAATCACCAATTTCAGAAGATATTGCTTTTCGGCAGTCTAAAGAAGTAGTATCCAACAAATGAAACAAAGTAAAAAGTTTGCTCAAAATCTTTCGAGTCTCTGCATCGTTATGTGTTAAACGATGTGTGAGATAATATATATCTGTAACTGACTTTGCAGTAATATAACCCTCAAATTGTTTATTAGCAGAATATATAAATAGTTTTTGCGCAGCTTCTGCAAACGGAACACGAGACTGTAATGCATCGATGATAACACAGGTATCAACTAAAACTCTCATATTGTTTTCAACCTTTCTTCCCGTGCTTCTTCCAGAGTCATATCATTTGAAAGAACACCAAATAATGACTTAGCAACATCTACTCTGTCCTGATATGGGTTAGACAATTTTGCAACAACTTTTCCGTTACGAGTGATATAAATATCCTCTGTTTCTGCAAGCATAAGATATTTGCCAAGATTAAGTTTTAATTCAGTTGCGGTAATAGACATATCATCATCCCCTTTCTTGAAGAACCAATAATTATCGTCTTAAAAAGAAAATCTCTCTTTCAATTATATTTTACATAAATCGAACGATTTTATCAATGAAATCGTTCGATTTTAACAAATTTTAATAATTACCAAACTTCGAAACTATCCTCTGCATCAATCCACATTTGTAAAGTTCCATCCAGATATAATCTTGCATATTCCAGTGGACTATCTATCGCAAGAGCATTCAAGACACACTCTGAATTAGGTGTTGTCTTTAATCCTTTCTCTGCCTTTGCACAGTCAATCCGTAGAATATATCCGGCGTAAGTGCATATATCAATGCTGTTGTGGTAAATGTTGTAATCTGCATAAATTAGTTCCTAATATACTACTGTATATTTCAAAATCTTCCTCCTTAAACACATTAAAAATAGCCTGCTTAATTCCCGTATCTGTTATCAGAAAATCCTTTACCGTTTTAATTGCGATCTCAGCTGCTCTTTGCTGCGGAAACCGGAAAACACCGGTAGACAAACAGCAAAATGCAATCGACTCTGCTCTGTTTTCAGCTGCAAGTTTTAAACATTCTCTATAACAACTTGCCAACATTTTCTCATCCTCTTCGGTCACTTCCCACTGAATCATCGGTCCAACCGTATGTAGAATGAACTTTGCCGGGAGATTGTAACCACTTATTATTTTAGCCTGTCCAACAGGTTCCTCGTATCCTTGTTTTGTCATAATCTCATTCATTTTCAGTCTAAGTTGAACCCCTGCATAGGTATGAATAAAATTGTCAATACAGGAATGCATTGGTGAAA
>JBJEMA010000051.1:0-1581 GCA_051879435.1 Lachnospiraceae bacterium | reverse complement strand
GGTATAATTGTAATAACCACAAAACAATGTACGCGAATCAAAAAGGGGATGCCTATGAAAAACAGTATACACCATTCTGATGTGGTTTACAATTATTTTAAGCGTTTAAAACTCGGATTATTTTTTTCCGATATTTATATTCGTCACCTGATGACGATTTGTATCTCTGTATTCCTTTATGGTTACAGAGGAAAAACGATTGATTTTGCAAAAGCAGGCCCTCACCATAGAACAACGATTTCCCATTTTCTGAATCATGGGAAATGGGACAGTTCCAGACTCGAAGAAATTTTAAAGGCCAGTGTAATCCGCATAATCTACCAGGAAGCGGTTCTTTCCGGCATGCCGATCTATTGTATTGTGGATGATACGATTGCTTCTCACACAAAGCCTTCGTCACAGGCGGAACATCCCATTGAGTCAGCGTATTTCCATCAATCCCATTTGAAAGGCTGTCAGGATTATGGGCATCAGGCAGTATCTGTCATGCTCTCCTGTAATGGGATTACTTTGAACTATGCAATCATTCTGTACGATAAATCGAAATCCAAAATTCAGATTGTACAGGAAATTGCGGAGGAGCTGCCGCCGGCGCCTGTAATTTCTTATTTTCTTTGTGACAGCTGGTATACTTCTGCAAAAGTCATGGACCGTTTTATCCGGAAAGGTTTCTACACGATTGGTGCATTAAAAACCAACCGGATCATCTATCCCTGCGGAATCCGTCAGAAAGTCAGTGAATTTGCCCTTCATCTCAGAAAAGAAGACCGGGATGTCAACCTTGTGACAGTGAACAACCGTAACTTCTATGTCTACCGGTATGAAGGGGAACTCAATGACATTCCAAATGCCGCCGTTATCATCAGCTACCCGGAGAATGCATTCGGTGATCCCAAAGCATTGAGAGTTTTTATTTCAACCAATGCAGGTCTGTCCACACAGGAAATCCTGGATCACTACACCAGTCGCTGGCCGATCGAGGTATTTTTCCGCCAGAGTAAAACAAAACTGGCTCTGGATAAGTACCAGATTCGAACCCAGACGGGAATTGAACGCTACTGGCTGATCATGTCTCTGGTGCATTATATGTGCTGCACATATAATGGAACTTACTGCAATTTCGAAGAAGGTTATCAGTATTTCCAAAGAAAAATCAGGGAAGAACAGGTAACAGCTTTGTATCAGTCCATCCACAAAGGGATGCCTTTGGAAGATGTACTGAAACTGGTAGGATAACTTTGTGCATTTTTCAGTATTTGCTCAATTATAGCTTGAAATTGCAGCTTAGCTGGCTGGGTATTACAGGGGATAAGGCTGAGGAAATTATTAAAGAATGTAATACTTCAGATTTTGAGCGTTATGTGAGGCGAATTGAAGCTGTAGTAAATGGATGGCTGGGTAAGGAGATCCTTGGTGCAGAAGTTCAAGAAAGCTTCAGAAAAGATTTTCATAGAGATGCAATATGTTTGGTGAAAAAATCTGGAAAGCAGAGTGATAATATAAAAACTTGTATTGGGCAACTTGGAAAAGCTGGAACAACTGTTTCAGTTAATAATTTTAATTTAGTAATGGAAATTGCCG
>JBJEMA010000050.1:0-18316 GCA_051879435.1 Lachnospiraceae bacterium | reverse complement strand
CTTTCTTTTTGTTTGCATTTGCTCATTAGATGTTATATTATTTATACAAAGCAGATTTTCTATTTGACCGGACTTGGTCTTCTATCATTTACTAATGTCAATTCTATATTATCATTTCAGAAAAATCCTGCTTTAATCCCATTTTTAATTTATTATAAGCAGGAGTATTTTGTAGATGAATCATTCGCAGGATGACTTCTGTAGATTGGAGGTTGTCAATGAAAAAAGAAATTGATATGAGTATCTTTTTGGAAGATCACAGGCGTTATGCCGATTTGATTAATGTATCCGGAAAGATTAAAAAAAGAAAAGTTCGGGCAGAAGATGTGAAAGATTATGATGCAAAATTATCTTCCCGAATAGAGCACAGATCGAAACAAGTTTATTTCTCGAAACAGAGAGATATGGTTCGAAAGATTATTTTTGGTATCAATTTTATTATTTCTGAAATTGAATTACAGGAAACCGTTGATTATTCCTATCCCTTAAGAGATATGGGTTACACATTTGGAGAGTACGATCAACAGATTAGAGTAATTCGAAAAGAGAATAAACAAAGGTCAGATTTGAGCTCCGGCGAATATCTTTATGGTTACAATAAAGATGATAAATTGTGCCCGACCATCATATTTTTATTATATTTCGGCGTGGAAGAATGGAATGGTCCTACCTGTATTCATGATATGCTGGATTTTACGGATGTACCGGAAGAATTGGTTTCTTTAGTTCAGAATCATAGGATTCATTTAATTGATATACATCGAATGCACGAGAAAGAATTTGAATTGTTTGAAACGGATATCGGAAAAGTATTTCGTTTGATTAAACATTCAGAAAGTAAGGAAGATTTAAAAAAAATAGTTGAACATGATCCATATTATTCAAATATGGATAGAGATGCATATATGGTTTCCATCAATTATATGCAGGCGAAAGAGTTGCTAAGATATGAAAAAGCGGAAAAAGAAGGAGGAGTATATGATATGTGTACCGGAATAAAAGAATGGTTGAAGGACGAAAGAGAAGAAGGTCGTGAAGAAGGTCGTGAAGAAGGCCTTGAAGAAGGAAAAGTCTGTTTGTTAATTGATTTGGTAAATGACAATGTTATCAATATTACCGAAGCTGCAAAACGATTGAAAATTAGCGAAGAAGAATTTCAAAAGATTTTGAAGGAGAGAACAGACACAGGAACTCTTTTGTGATAAAATAACAAAAAATATACGACAAAAGAAAGAGAGGCAACCTATATGATTCAATTGTATGATGGCGGTGCATATTTAATTAACGGCACAGAACTGGTAAAAGATGATGCAGAAGCACTTGCAGCAATTAAAGCAAAAACAGGAAACGACACGGAGAAGGAAGCGGCAAAGAAGAATACAATTGCATATGGTATTTTGACAGCCCACAATACCTCTGACAACGATCAGAAATTAAAGATTAAATTTGACAAGTTAACTTCCCATGATATAACTTTTGTGGGTATTATTCAGACAGCAAGAGCTTCCGGACTTCAGAAGTTCCCGATTCCTTATGTTCTGACAAACTGTCATAATTCTCTTTGCGCAGTTGGTGGAACAATCAATGAAGATGACCATATGTTTGGTCTTACATGTGCAAAGAAATATGGCGGTATGTATGTTCCTCCTCATCAGGCAGTTATCCATCAGTTCGCCAGAGAGATGCTTGCAGGCGGCGGGAAAATGATTCTCGGTTCCGATTCTCATACAAGATATGGTGCTCTTGGAACCATGGCTATGGGAGAGGGTGGACCGGAACTGGTAAAACAGTTATTAAACCAGACATATGATATTAATATGCCGGGCGTTGTAGCGGTTTATATGACCGGTGAGCCGATGAAAGGCGTGGGCCCGCAGGATGTGGCGCTTGCCATTATTGGTGCCGTATTTAAGAATGGTTATGTAAAAAATAAAGTGATGGAATTTGTGGGACCGGGAGTAAAAAATCTTTCTGCTGATTTCCGTATTGGCGTAGATGTTATGACCACAGAGACAACCTGTCTTTCTTCTATTTGGCAGACGGATGAGCAGATTCAGGAATTTTACGAGATTCATAAGCGTCCGCAGGATTATCAGGAATTAAAGCCGGGTAACATTGCATATTATGACGGCGTTATCGAGGTAAATCTTTCTGAAATTAAACCAATGATTGCGATGCCGTTCCATCCGTCCAATACTTATACCATTGAAGAAGTGAATGCAAATCTGGAAGACATTCTGGCAGAGACCGAAAAGAGAGCATTGGTATCACTCGATGGTGCTGTGGATTATTCTCTTCGTGACAAGATTCGCAACGGCAAACTCTATGTGGAGCAGGGCGTAATTGCCGGTTGTGCAGGTGGCGGATTTGAAAATATATGTGCTGCTGCTGATATTCTTGATGGGGCAAGCATCGGACCGGATGAATTTACACTAAATGTTTATCCTGCATCCATGCCGGTTTATATGGAATTAATTAAAAATGGTGCAGCAGCGAAGATTATGCAGACAGGTGCTGTTATGAAGACTGCCTTCTGCGGTCCATGTTTTGGTGCCGGAGATACGCCTTCCAACAATGCGTTTTCCATTCGTCATTCAACCAGAAACTTCCCGAATCGGGAGGGCTCTAAGTTGCAGTCCGGACAGATTGCTTCCGTTGCGCTTATGGATGCAAGATCCATTGCGGCAACCGCAGCAAATAAAGGATATCTTACTCCTGCGACAGATGTGCCGGATAAAATCGGTAAATATAAATATTTCTTTGACAGCACCATTTATGAGAATCGTGTATTTGATTCCAAAGGTGTTGCAGATCCTTCTGTGGAAATTAAGTTCGGACCGAATATCAAGGATTGGCCGGCCATGGTAGAACTTCCTGAGAATCTTGTATTGAAGGTGGTTTCTGAAATTCATGATCCGGTTACAACAACAGATGAATTAATTCCATCCGGAGAGACTTCTTCTTATCGTAGTAATCCTTTGGGACTTGCAGAATTTACTCTTTCCAGAAAAGATCCGGAATATGTGGGAAGAGCAAAAGAAGTTCAGAAGGCACAGAAGGCAGTAGAAGCAGATACCTGCCCGGGAGAAGTTTTGCCGGAGATTCATAAAGTTATGGATGCCATTAAAATAGATTTTCCGGAGGTAAGTCGCAAAAATATCGGAATCGGTTCTACCATTTTTGCAGTGAAACCGGGAGACGGATCTGCACGCGAGCAGGCAGCAAGTTGCCAGAAGGTGCTTGGTGGATGGGCAAATTTTGCCAATGAATACGCAACGAAGAGATATCGTTCTAACCTGATTAACTGGGGTATGCTTCCGTTTGTAATTCCGGAAGGTGAATTACCGTTCAAAAATCTGGATTATCTGTTTGTACCGGGAATCCGGGATGCGATTGTTAATAAATCATCTGAAATCAAGGTTTATGTGGTTAAGGAAGATGGTTTGAAAGAGTTTACTGCTACACTTGGAGAACTCACAGACGAAGAAAGAGAAATTATTTTGAAGGGTTGCCTCATTAACTATAATAGAGTATAGAATTTCTCAAGCATTTCAACAGGGGAAAGATACAGACGGCTTTGCAGAAAAGATGCAAAGCCGTTTTTTTATGAAACGATGATGATGGAAGAATCGTTTTGGTAACTTTTGGGAATGTTTCCGGTTGTAATAATGCAGGCTTTTTCAAATTTGGAAAACTGTACCAAAGAGGTTTTACTGAATTTGCTGCTGTCACAAAGAATATATGGGGAATTGGAGTGCGCGATTGCACACTCCTTTATTTTTGCCTCTTCCGGGTCCGGGGTAGTAAAACCATGGGTATGATTCACTGCATTTGTCCCCAGAAAACTAATGGAAAACTGATAGCGGGAAATGCTTTCGTAGCAATCACTTCCCACCAAAGCTTCCGTCGAATTTTTTAAATATCCGCCGGTAAGATATACACGATAGCCGCGGACGGACAATTTCTTTGCATGCATAATAGCATTGGTAACAAAAGTAACATTTTTTGCTTCTAAAAAATCAATGATATGACTGGTTGTGGTTCCGGCGTCCAGGTAAACCAAATCATTGTCCTGTATAAGAGAGGCTGCATATCGGGCAATGGTGATTTTATCATTCTGGTTTACATCCTCCCGTTCCGAAATATTGTAATCCTTATTGATTTGGTTCTCTAAGGATACCGCTCCACCGTAGACTTTTGAAATAAGCCCCTTGTGATCAAGTTCGTTCAAATCCCGTCGTATGGTGGCTTCGGATGCATCGAATTCCGCCATTAATTCTGTGGCAGTAACTGCTTTGTTGCTGTTAATATAATCCAATATTTTTGCTTTTCTTTCTTCTGCTAACATGGTTTGCTCCTTTTATGCAAAATGAATGATAAAATACATTTTTATATACGATGAACGACAAATCTTTACGAAAACCTGCATATAGATTTCTTCTCAAATAATGAATTGACAAATATATTATGACGAAGTTTGATTGGATTGTAAATCAAAATTGGTAAAACAAAATTTATTGCTCAAAACCTTGGGTATTTTGACTGAAAAAGTCATTATTTCTTATATAACATTCACAAATCGTCAATTATGTGACGAATAATGATTGACTATGACGAATCAAGATGTTATTGTTTATTTAACAACAAGGTATTTCCTTGGAAAAACAGCAAATAATAAATGTAAAACAGGAGGAATGAAACTATGAAACAATTTAATTATGTTATCAAAGATGAAGTAGGAATTCACGCAAGACCGGCAGGACTTTTGGCGAAAGAAGCAAAAAAGTATGCCAGCAAAATTACGATTGCAAAGGGAGATAAATCTGCAGAAGCTACAAAACTTATGGCTTTGATGAGCCTTGGCGTAAAATGCGGAGAAGAGATTACCGTTACTGTTGAGGGTGAGGACGAAGATGCAGCAGTGAACGAAATCAAAGCATTCTTTGAGGGAAATCTGTAGAACAAAACAACTTTCATGAAGGCAGTCGTTGGAAGACAGAAAATCTACCAAAGTCTGCCAAAAACATTAATGGCAGATGATAACATATAAATCTGCCAAACTCTGTCAAAGGAAAAGAAACGGCTTACGATACGCCGTGAAAAAAATGAGAGGTCAATGCATATGATTTACACAGTGACATTTAATCCTTCATTGGACTATATTGTATCCGTTGACGATTTTACACCGGGAAAAGTGAACCGGACCACAAAGGAAATTATATTTCCGGGAGGAAAAGGCATAAATGTTTCCATTGTACTAAATAATCTTGGGATGGAAAGTACAGCACTTGGCTTTATTGCAGGATTTACCGGCGAAGAAATTCGTAGACGGCTACTCGATTTTCGAATCAGAGAAAAACTAATATCGGTGCCGGAAGGAATTTCCAGAATTAATGTTAAACTGCGTTCCAATGAGGAAAGTGAAATCAACGGGATGGGACCACAGATTGACAGCGTTGCGCTGGACAAATTTATGGAGCAGTTGGATCAGTTGACGAAAGAGGATACCCTGGTTTTGGCGGGAAGCATACCCAGTGTTTTGCCGGATACCATTTACCGCGACATCATGAGTCGGCTGAAAGAGAAAAATATCCGTATTGTGGTGGATGCTACAAAAGATTTGCTGGTAAATGTTTTGGAATATCAGCCATTTTTAATTAAACCGAATAATTTTGAACTGGGTGAGATTTTTGGCATTCCGGATCTCCGGGACAAAAAAGAAGTAATTACTTATGCGAAAAAACTTCAGGAAAGAGGAGCACAAAATGTGCTGGTATCCATGGCAGGGGACGGAGCTGTTCTTGTGGCACAGGACCATACGATTCTGGAAGCATCTGCCCCAAAGGGAAATGTGGTAAATTCTGTTGGCGCCGGCGATTCCATGGTGGCCGGTTTCCTTTATGGTTATCTGACAGAAAAATCCTATGAAAAAGCATTTGCATATGGGGTTTGTGCAGGAAGTGCCAGTGCATTTTCCGAAAATCTTGCAACCAGGCAGGAAGTTCTGGATTTGATATCCCGTATGTGATAATAATGCACTCGCAAAGAAAAAATGATCCGCGAAACGATGCGTTTGTAAAGAAAGGAATGATTCGTTGAATACGGTTATAAAAATACGATAGGAAGGGAGAATTTGTCTATGAAAATAACAGATTTACTTAATGTAAATGCAATAGAACTGAATGCGAAAGCATTGGGAAAAGAAGATGTTTTGAAGCAGGCAGTGGAATTAATGGCGAAACAAGGCAATGTTACCGATAAAGAACAATATTTAAAAGCAGTTATGGCAAGAGAGGACGAAAGTACAACCGGTGTAGGAGATGGGATTGCCATTCCTCATGGTCGTTGTGACGGAGTGAACCGGGCCGGTCTCATTGCCATGGTAATCCCGGAGGGGGTTAATTATGAAGCACTGGATGATGAACCGGTTACCTTGCTGTTTCTGATTGCGGCCAATACAAAAAGTGGTTCCGAACATATTGATATTTTAAGCAAATTATCCGGTATGTTAATGCATGAAGAATTTACGGCTGCTTTAAGGGCAGCAAAAACGCCGGAGGAATTTCTGAAGGTAATTGATGAAGCGGAAGAGGAAAAGGATGCCGGAACTGAGAAAAAAGATGATGCATTGCCTTTAACGAACCAGAAAAAAATTCTTGCGGTAACGGGATGCCCTACGGGTATTGCACATACCTTTATGGCAGCAGAAGCATTGGAAAAAAGTGCCAAGGCGAAGGGCTGTTACATAAAAGTGGAAACCAGAGGTTCCGGTGGAGCAAAAAATGTATTAACACAGGAAGAAATCAATGAGGCAGATTGCATCATCGTGGCTGCGGATACAAAAGTTCCGATGAACCGTTTTGACAAAAAGAAATTAATCGAAGTTCCGGTATCTGACGGAATCAGCAAAGCAGATCAATTAATAGAAAAAGCGATTGCCGGCGACGCTCCGATTTATAAGGGAAATGAAGTAAGTGAAAATGCTCCTCAAAAAGCGAAAGGAAATATCGGACATCAGATTTACAAGCATTTAATGAATGGCGTCTCCCATATGCTGCCATTTGTTGTTGGTGGAGGAATCCTGATTGCGATTGCATTTTTAATTGACGGTCTTATGGTTGATTTGAATAATGTTCCGCAGGATCTGGTTGAGCAATACGGTAGTGTGGAAGCAGTAAAGAGCAATTTCGGTACACTGACGCCGGTGGCTGCTATGTTGAAACAAATTGGCGGGGTTGCCTTCGGATTTATGCTTCCGATTCTTGCCGGTTTTATTGCCATGAGTATTGCGGATCGTCCGGGACTTGCCGTTGGTTTCGTAGGTGGAGCCATTGCAGCCAGTGGAACATCCGGATTCCTGGGTGCTCTTGTTGCCGGTTTTGTGGCAGGTTATCTGGTGAAACTACTAATGTTTTTATGCAGGAAATTCCCGAAATCTCTGGATGGAATAAAGCCTGTGCTTATTTATCCGGTAGTAGGAATTCTTCTTATTGGTATCATAATGTATTTGCCGATTGAAACGGCCGTTGGAGCTCTCAACACTGCCATGAACCAGGCGCTTTCTTCCATGAGTGGTGCAAGCAGCGTAATTCTTGGAATTATTGTAGCCGGTATGATGGCAATCGATATGGGTGGTCCATTTAACAAAGCTGCATATGTGTTTGGTACTGCTGCAATTGCAGCCGGTAATTATGATATTATGGCTGCAGTAATGATTGGTGGTATGGTTCCTCCTTGCGCAATCGCATTGGCAACCTTATTATTCAAAAATAAATTTACGGCAGAAGAGAGAAAAAATGGACCGACCAACTTTATTATGGGACTGGCTTTCATCACAGAAGGAGCGATTCCTTATGCGGCAGCAGATCCGCTCCATGTAATTCCGGCCTGTATCATAGGCTCCGGTGTGGCAGGTGCACTTTCCATGGCATTTCATTGTACCCTGATGGCACCACATGGTGGAATCTTTGTTTTCCCGGTTGTGGGAAATGCACTCTTCTATCTTCTTTCTCTGGTAGTCGGTACTCTTGCAGGTACATTACTTTTGGGTGCTTTTAAGAAAAAAGTGGAGAAATAAACATAGAAAAAGTAAAGAACATAGAAAATGCAAAGAACAAAAGAAATACAGAAAATGCAAAGAACAAAAGAGACACAGGAAATGTAAAGAACTGAATTGACTTTATTAGTTTAATGTATTAAACTCTTCAAGAGTGTGAACATCGTTCATGCTCTTGAATTTTTTGTATTTGTGAAAGCAGTGACGCAAATACAGACATTTATTTACAGGGAGGAAAAAATTATGAAAAAATGGTTAGCGCTCCTTTTAACAGGAGCAATGGTACTTGGTTGTACTGCTTGTGGAACTGCAACTACAGATTCTACTTCTACAGATTCTGCTGCATCTTCCGATGCAACATACACCATCGGTATCTGCCAGTTGGTACAGCACGAAGCACTTGATGCTGCAACACAGGGATTTAAGGATGCTCTTGTAGAAGAATTCGGCGATGCCGTAACATTTGACGAGCAGAACGCACAGGGTGACAGCAATACCTGTTCTACCATCGTTAACAGTTTTGTATCAAACAATGTAGATTTAATTCTTGCAAATGCAACTCCTGCATTACAGGCTGCACAGGCAGGAACAAACACAATTCCGGTACTTGGTACTTCCATTACCGAATATGGTGTAGCACTTCAGTTGGACGATTTCAACGGAACCGTTGGAACAAACATTTCCGGAACATCAGACCTTGCTCCATTGGATCAGCAGGCTGCAATGTTAAATGAGTTATTCCCGGATGCGAAAACGGTTGGTTTACTGTACTGCTCTGCAGAAGCTAATTCACAGTATCAGGTTGATACCGTTAAGAGTTATTTGGAAGAGTATGGCTATACATGTACACTTTACGCTTTCTCTGATACAAACGATCTTCAGTCTGTTGTAACAACAGCTGCAAGTGAAAGCGATGTTATTTATGTTCCTACCGATAACACAGTTGCTTCCAACACAGGTATTATTGATAATGTTTGCCGTCCGGCAGGCGTTCCGGTAATTGCAGGCGAAGAAGGAATCTGTGCAAATTGTGGTGTAGCTACTTTGTCAATCAGTTACTATGACCTCGGTTATGCAACCGGTAAGATGGCTGTTCGTGTTCTTCAGGGTGAGGACATTTCCACAATGCCAATCGAATATGCTCCGCAGTTCACAAAAGAATACAATGCAACGATTTGTGAAGAACTTGGAATTACTGTTCCGGAAGGATATACAGCAATCGCTGAATAAATTCCGCTACAGAATAATTATGAAAAAGTCCGGCTTTTCCGTTCTGGGAGAGCCGGTTTTTTTTCGAAGTATGCGGTTCTCTACGAAATATGCGATTTATTGAAGTGTGCTGTTTTTGTATCTTGCGATAGAGATAGTTTTCATTTTATCAGGAAGGTGGTTTTCCCATCAGGAAGGTGGTTTTCCCATCAGGAAGGTGGTTTTTCCATCAGGAAGGTGGTTTTCACATCTTGTACTTGCGGCATCTCATTTTATTTATTAGAATAAAAAAGGTGTTGTTAATAAGCAATTGCATATGAAAATTCATCTTAACAAATACATCTTAACAAATGCAAATGAACAACCAAGGGATGCTTAAGAGTATTAGTAAAATGTCTGGAGTGTTACACAATGAATATTATGAATTTATTTGCCGCGATGCCAGGGGCATTGGCGCAGGGATTAATTTGGGGAATTGCAGCGATTGGAATCTATATTACATTTCGAATCCTGGATATTGCCGACCTTACCGTAGACGGCTCCCTTTGTACGGGGGGTGCAGTCTGCATCATGATGATGCAGGCAGGTTATGATGTATATTTGTCTATTTTTGTAGCAACCCTTGTAGGTATGCTTACCGGTTTGGCAACGGGGATTTTCCATACATTAATGGGTATTCCCGCAATTCTGGCCGGTATCTTAACACAGTTATCCCTTTACTCCGTGAATCTGAAAATAATGGGAAAAGCGAACCAGTCCATTAATGTGGATAAATACGATTTATTGGTATCCCTCCGTTATATTAAGGGCGTGCCTTTTTACCAGAATACAATCTTCATTGTAACTCTTGTGATTTTGCTGGTAATCACTATTTTATATTGGTATTTCGGAACGGAATCCGGGTCGGCGCTTCGTGCCACAGGTTGTAACGGAAATATGGCACGGGCTCAGGGAATCAACACAGACATTTCCAAAATCATCGGTCTTATGATTTCCAATGGTCTGATTGGTTTATCCGGTGCACTGCTGGCACAGTATCAGGGATTTGCCGATGTCAATATGGGAAAAGGTGCCATTGTTATCGGTCTTGCCGCCGTGATTATCGGAGAGGCAATCTTTGGCAGGATTTTCCGTAATTTTTATTTGAAATTGTTATCTGTAGCTCTGGGTTCCATTCTCTATTATCTGGTTCTTCAGGTTGTTATCTGGATGGGAATCGATACGGATTTGTTAAAACTGTTATCTGCTTTAGTGGTTGCCGTATTCCTGGCAATTCCATATTTGAAAGATAAATATTTTACCTCATCGAAGGCAATTCTTGCCCGTGTGCAGGCATTAAATGAAAGCGCCGCAGCGGAAGGCGCAAATGCGGCAGCCGGCAACGCAGTAGATGCAGGTGCAGAAGAAAGCGCAAAAACGGAAACAGGCGCAGAAGGCAGTACAAACGGAACGAAGGAGGAAGCGTAAATGTTAGAAATGAGACATATTACCAAAGTTTTTAATCCGGGTACTGTGAATGAGAAGATTGCTTTGAATGATTTTTCTCTTACTTTAGAGGACGGTGATTTCGTAACCGTAATCGGAGGAAATGGTGCCGGTAAATCCACCATGATGAACGCCATTGCAGGGGTTTGGCCGGTAGACGGAGGACAGATTCTGATCGATGGCGAAGATGTAACAAAACTTCCGGAATACAAAAGAGCAAAATTTTTAGGCCGTGTGTTCCAGGATCCTATGACAGGTACCGCTGCTACCATGGAGATTCAGGAAAATCTGGCACTTGCCAAGAGAAGGGGAAAAGCGAGAACTCTTCGCGCGGGAATTACATCTGCAGAGCATCAGGAATATAAGGAACTTGTAAAAATATTGGGACTTGGATTGGAGGATCGTCTGACGGCGAAGGTTGGTTTGCTGTCCGGTGGGCAGAGACAGGCCATTACCCTTTTGATGGCAGCGCTTAAGAAACCGAAGCTTTTGCTTTTGGATGAGCACACCGCTGCGCTGGATCCGAAGACGGCAGCAAAAGTGTTGGAGACCACCGAATATATTGTAAATAAGGATCATTTGACAACACTTATGATCACGCATAACATGAAGGACGCCATTGCCCATGGAAATCGTCTGATTATGCTTATGGACGGTCATGTGATTTTGGATATTCGTGGAGAAGAAAAGAAAAATCTCACCGTAGAAGATTTGCTTCATAAATTTGAAGAAGTAAGCGGAACCCAATTTACAAGTGATAAGGCAATTTTAGGTTAAGTATTTTCTGATTTATCCGATAAATTAGTTGTAGGATAGAAAATATAACCAGAATGGAATCGTGATAAAGGAAGGAATCCTTTATGGCGGTTCCATTTTTATTACAGGGAGGTATTGGTTGAAATGAATTTCAAATAGGAAAGGGGCAGATTTGCAAAAGCAAAAAGCCGAGGGTGAGAAATATGGTAATTGGAAAAAGTTCAGTGCAAATGGAAGGGACACATAGCTTTCAATCAAAGCAGAAACAACAAATGCTGACGAAAACCGGAAATATGATTCGTGGCAGAGAGAGCGAAATTGTGGTGCAACAGGAAACGGCTTCGAAAAAAACCATGGGCTTTGTGGATATGATAAAGACGGAAATGATTGACGAATCCACAGAAGAAATGGAACAGTCCATGTTGGGAATGAAGAGTCCTCAGACGAAAGCATCGAGAATTATGCAATCGGATGAGATTTCCTCTTTCCGTCAGATACAGAGGGAAACTTTATCCTATTTGCTGAAGTATTTGCGGGAAATTATTTACGAAAGTATTTACGGAAAAAAGCCGGACAACAGTTTTGGAATGCAACTCAAAAATATTACCGGAAATGCTCAGGGGGGAAATGCAGTTGACACAGTGTCTTCGTCTCAGGTAATTGCCGGCAGCGAGTATTATGCTTCTTACGAAGAAAATGAAAATACTACCTTTGCAACAAAGGGAAAAGTGGTAACCGCGGACGGAAGGGAAATTGAATTTGGTGTACAGATGGAAATGACCAGATCTTTTCGGGAAGAGTATTTGGAGCGTCATGAAATTTTGGCCGAGGTGACACCAAATATGATGGACCCTCTGGTTATTAATCTGAATCAAAATGCAGCAACGGTATCGGAACAAAAATTTTTATTTGATCTGGATCAGGATGGTATCTTAGACAGCATTTCCCGGCTTGGTGACGGCAGTGGATTTTTGGCGTTGGACCGCAATGGCGACGGTATAATTAATGATGGTTCGGAATTGTTTGGTACAAAAAGCGGAGATGGATTTCGTGATCTGGCGGAATATGATGAAGATGGAAATGGCTGGATTGATGAGGCGGATGATATATTTGATAAACTTCTGATCTGGACGAAGAATGCAAAAGGGGAAGATGAACTTCTGCATTTAAAAGATGCCGGCATCGGTGCCATATGTCTGGAAAGGGTGTCCACAGATTTTTCCCTGAAATCCTTAAAAAACAATGCCATGAACGGAGCCATTCGGGAAACCGGTATTTTTCTCTATGAAAACGGAACTGCCGGAACAATGCAGCATGTGGATTTCGCCACTTAAGCCATGGGGAGTGCATTTCTACAAAAAGCAATTTTTGCAACAAGCCATGAGGAGCGCATTTCCGCAAAGAGCAACTTTTGCCACGGGGAGTGCCTTTGCCATATAACAAAATAATCGGATTTTTCTGTATGAATTTTGAATTGCTGGGCAGACTAGGGATAGAAACTTAGTTTGATAGAGGAGGAAGCAATGAATAAACGAAATAAACAGGGAATTCGAAAAGACCGAATCGTTATGTTAGCGGCATCTGCATTTGCATTAACTGCGCTGACATTAACCGGTGTATATGTAAATCAGAAAAACCGGCAACAGGAGCAGGACGGCTATTATCTGGATCTGAGCAGTCTGGATTCTTCCCAGACGGAGCAGGTACCCCAGACAGCGGAGCAAATCGGCAGTTATTTTGACCCGACCAACAATGATTTGGATGTGGATCCGGCCTATACACAGACCGAAGTTGATTCCGCATTGTTGCCGGCAGAAGATCAGGCAAAACTTGAAAATAATGGTGGAACTGTTTTAAGTAGTGCAGGTGCAAGAGCCGGTTATGGAAATGGAGAAAATGGGGCAGATACCCGGACCGAAGCGGATGCAGAAAGAGAACTGGCATTAGAAGATGATCTTATGGTTCAAAGCAACAGCGCAAATGTTCAACAGGAAACAGTCAATGTAATCGAAGAGGATGAAAACGGATTGGCAATGGCTGCACCAAATGTGAAAGACGTAAGTTTATCTTTCTCTATGGAAGAAGGCCTTGCATGGCCTATTGCAGGTGAAGTCATTTTGAACTACAGCATGGATAAAGCGGTATTTTTCGAAACCTTAAACCAGTATCGTTATAATCCTTCCATTGTGATTGCAGCAGTAGTGGGTGAACCGATTTGTGCAGCAGCAGACGGAAGAGTACTTTCCATTTGCGACAATGTGGAGACCGGTGGAACGATTACCTGTGATCTTGGAGATGATTATATTCTGACTTATGGACAACTTACGGATTTTAAGGTTGCCGAAGGAGATTATGTGGAACGGGGTCAGATTTTAGGATATGTAGCAGAGCCTTCCATTTTCTTTTCAAAGGAAGGTGCAAATGTGTATTTTGAAATGACAAAGGATGGAGAAGCGGTAAATCCTCTTACCATGCTTCCGTAGGAAATATGTCGGATAAAGATATCCCCGGATTCCTGAAAAACCGGGAATCCGGGGATTTATATTATGCCAATCGAACTTGCATTATTTTACTGCAATTTTTTGCCGGTAAGTTTTTCATAACCTTCCAGATAAATGTTAATGGTCTGGTCAACAATTTCCTGCGGAAGTGTCCAATTGTGTCCTTCATTTGCCGGATTCTTTAACCAGTCACGAGCGAACTGTTTATCAAAGGACGGCTGACCATGTCCCGGTTCATAAACATCTGCCGGCCAGAAACGGGAACTGTCCGGAGTTAACATTTCGTCGCCCAAAACAATGTTACCATTCTCGTCCAGACCGAATTCAAATTTGGTATCTGCAATGATAATGCCGCGACTCAGCGCATAATCGGCACATTTTTTATACAAAGCAATGGTACAATCGCGAAGTTTTTCTGCATATTCCTGTCCTTTTCCCGGAAAATCTTTTTCCAGATAAGCAACGCTCTGTTCGAAGGAAATGTTTTCATCATGGTCACCGATTTCTGCCTTTGTTGAAGGGGTGTAAATCGGCTCCGGAAGTTTGTCCGATTCCTTTAAGCCTTCCGGCAATTTGATTCCGCATACCTCACCGGTTTTTTGGTAGCTTGCCCAGCCGCTGCCGGTGATGTAGCCACGGACGATGCATTCTACAGGAAGCATGGTAAGTTTTTTGCACATCATGCTGTTGCCGTCAAATTTTGGCTGACGGAAGAATTCCGGCATATCTTTAACATCAACGGAAATCATGTGGTTCGGCACGATGTCCTGTGTTAAATCAAACCAGAATTTTGACATTTGTGTCAGTACGGTTCCTTTCTTTGTTACGGTGTTATTTAAGATGACATCGAAGCAACTGATTCGGTCGGTTGCAACCATAATCAGGCTGTCACCATTGTCATAAATCTCACGAACTTTTCCTTCTTTGATTGGCTTTAATTCTGCACTCATTTTAATTTCTTCCTCACTTCTATATTAGTAATTTAGTAGTTTCCCTATATAGTTAACCATTTTTTCAGGCGGGATTCAATATCCCAAATCATATTGTGAAGAAAAATGTTGTAAATGCGAATTATCTTTAATGCTTGCAAGAGAATGCAAAAAGTGATAGATTTGCACTCAAATAAGAACCGAATAATGTGGCGATGTTTCGCCGGATACAGAAAGGATGAAAATCAGTATGAATAGTCTTGTGTTGTTTGAACAATTACTTGTACTGCTGGCTTTGATGTTCACAGGATTTATTTCTTATAAAACGAAGCTGGTGGACGATAATACTTATCGGCATTTGTCTTCTTTTATGGTCTGGGTTTTAAATCCTTTTCTCATGCTTAGTGGCGTTCTTGGAAAAGACAGTGACATCAGCGGTGAACTGGTTATGCAGAACCTGATAATGGTGGGTGTGCTTTATCTGGCGCTATTTTTGTTTGGATTTCTGTATGTCTGGATTTTCCGGTTAAAAGGAAAGCAGGGCTGTCTCTATCGTCTTATTATGCAGTTTTCCAATGTGGGATTTATGGGGGTTCCCCTGGTAAAAGAAATATTCGGAGCCCGGTATATAATTTATGTGGCATTTTATATGTTGGCATTTAATGTTCTATGTTATAGTTATGGCGTTTATCTTGCCTCTTCTATGGGAGAAACCAAGGAAAAATTCCAATGGAAAAAACTGCTTAGTCCGGGAACAATTACTTCCGTTATTGCCATTTTAGTTTTTGCCTTTCATATTTCCGTGCCTGCACCTATGGAGACATTTGTTGACTATCTGGGGGACACGAGTATTGCCATGTCCATGATTATCATTGGAATTTCCCTTGCACAAATGGATTGGAAAAGCGCATTTTCCAAAAAAGAATATTACATTTTCTCTTTTGTTCGGATGTTTCTTATTCCTTTGCTGATGGTGTATTTCTCCAATTTTCTGCCTTTTGACAAAACGGTCATCGGCGTGTATCAGATTATGATATGCATGCCTGTGGCAAGTATGACCTGTATGTTGTCCCAGGAATACGGAGGTGACGGCAGCGAAGCAGCGAAAATAATTTCCATCACCACCATTCTGACGGTAATCAGTGCGCCCCTCACCATACTTCTCACTACTTAGTGGGGAATGAATTGTGTTAAATGAAAAACAAAGGAATAGAATATTTACGTAGAAAAATGAGAATGCTAAAATAGTCGAGAAGTGAATGAAAATGGAAACGGATGGTATTCTCGTCAGAGAAACGATACCGATATTTCAGGAAATATACCTTTTTATGTAATTTCCATGGGAACCAGTGTTGCATCACTGCAATTCGCGAAATGCGAAAGAAAGCAGGTGATCACATGGAACCGAGGATTGGTTTTATCGGAGCGGGAAAAGTTGGATTTTCCCTTGGAAAATTTTTTTCGACCGCAGGATTTACGGTGACCGGTTATTATAGTCGGCATTTAGAGTCAGCAAATGAGGCTGCAGAATTTACAGACACAAAAAGTTTTACAGAGTTAGAAGATATCGTAAAAGAAAGTGATGCGCTTTTTTTAACGGTTCCGGATGGAGAAATTCTTTTCGTGTATGAAAGAATAAAAGGTATGTTGGAAACAGGTAAACAGATTTGCCATTGCAGTGGTGCACTTTCGTCGGCGGAGGCATTTCCGCAGATTGATAAGACCGGTGCATATGGATATTCGATACATCCGTTATTTCCCATCAGCAACAAGCTGACTTCCTACAGGGAATTACCGGATGCATTTTTTTGTTTAGAGGGAAATGGGCCGCATTTAACGGAATGGAAACAGCGACTCGAGAAACTGGGTCCGAATGTTCAGATTATTGATTCTTCCTGTAAAGTAAAATATCATGCAGCCTGTGCCATTTCCAGCAATCTGGTGTGTGCACTGGTGCAGGAAAGCATGGAACTGCTTACGCAGTGCGGTTTTTCCGAAGAACTTGCTCTGCAGGCGTTGACGCCGCTGATAAAAAGCAACATGAACCACATTCTATCCGAAGGTCCGAAACAGGCGCTTACGGGTCCCATGGAGCGGGGCGATGTGAAAACGGTGGAAAAACATTTGCAATGCTTTGCTACCGAGGCGGAACGGGCAATGTATTTCAGCATTTCCAGAAAGTTAATGCAGTTGGCGAAAATGAAAAATGCGGAAAGAGATTATCACGGCATGGAGGGAATGCTGGAGAGGTATGCAGACAGCGGCGCATTTTCCAAATAAATCGGAAGAAGTTCCGAAAAAGTACAGGCGCCGGAAGAAGTTCCGAAAAAGCGGAGGCACCGGAAAAGAAGACGGAAAAAGTCGGAGTTCGGCACAAATAATATTTTAGAAAGGAAAATTAAATCGGGCAGATTTGAAAGAGGGATACTATGGCAAAGAGAACAGTTTCAACATTATTGCAGATGAAGCAGGAGGGAAAACGCATTTCTCAGGTAACCTGCTATGATTACTCCACTGCGTGTATCGTGAACCAGGCCGGCATTGATACGGTTCTGGTGGGAGACAGTCTGGGTATGGTGATGCAGGGCTATGATACAACGCTACCTGTTACCATGGAGGAAATGATTCTTTACGGACGAAGCGTTGTGCGTGGCTGTAAGGAGGCATTTATCATCATGGACATGCCGTTCATGAGTTATCAGGTGTCCGTTGTCCAGGCCGTTGAAAATGCGGGACGACTGATTAAGGAAACCGGTGCAAATGCAGTAAAACTCGAAGGTGGCGCTGCTGTGAAGGAGCAGATTAAGGCAATCGTGGATTCCGGAATCCCGGTTTGTGCCCACATTGGAATGACGCCACAGTCTGTGAATGCATTTGGCGGATTCAAAGTGCAGGGAAAAGGTGAAGAAAATGCGGAGCGGGTACTGCAGGACGCTTTCGATGTGCAGGAGGCCGGCGCATTTATGTGTGTGCTGGAATGTGTGCCGCCGAAACTGGCTGCGCTCATTTCCAAGAAAACGAAAATGATAACCATCGGCATTGGAGCCGGGGTAAATTGTGATGGACAGGTGCTTGTATGGCAGGATTTAATGGGGATTACCCAAAATGTGGCGCCGAAATTTGTAAAACATTTTGGGGAAATCGGAACCGCAATGAAGGAAGCGTTTGAGGCATATGACCGGGAAGTAAAGGAGGGAATGTTCCCTGGACCGGAGCACACATTTGCCAAAAGCGACTGCTCCGATGAATTTCTGGCATCCCTCGACGCAAAATATTAAAGTTCGTCATTGCGGATGTACGAGCCGCTCATCCCATGCGCCAGACATACGAGCCTGCCATCCCATGCGCCAATTTCTCCGTGTCTGCTGCGCAGCCAATGT
>JBJEMA010000049.1:14084-65460 GCA_051879435.1 Lachnospiraceae bacterium | reverse complement strand
AAACAACCAAATCTCCCTACTTGTTCTATGACCTCAACATATTTATTGTTCCACTTATTATCAAAGCCATCTTTGCACTTAATCGCAAATACAATATTTGGTATCATAATGACTACAATAAAAATGAGACCAAAAACATTAAACCATTCCATATTATCCGCCTCCACAACTTCAAATTTATCTCTTTACTCAACCAATACGAAAAACTATTTCTCCAATAATTGATTTAACAATTTCATGTTCATTCACATTATGTCCCGGTAAGATTGGAACAATTACGCAATATTTTTCCTTATAACATTCAATGTATTCGTCCCAAATTTGATATGGGCTTTCAAATCCATGAATAAAAATCACTTTTTCCAATTCAGGATTTCCATATTCTAAAATCTGCATATTACTATCTCACTCCTAGTTTACGATTTGGTAGAACAATTACTCCGCCCAATGCAATCCTATTTTAATATAACACCTGCATTTTTACCACCCAAAAAGCCAATGCCTGCATTGTTACAATAAATGCGAATTGCTCCATTTTCATCAGTACGATATACTATGCTTCCCATTTCATCTAATCGCTTCAAAACCTCCTCGTGCGGATGCCCGTACCGGTTATTTAATCCACATGAAATCAAGGAAATATGAGGAGAAAAGAATGTCAGGAAGTCTTCACTGGAAGAAGTGGAAGAACCATGATGTCCAATCTTAAGCACTTCTAAATCATCAATACCCCACTGATTTATTTCCATGAATTGCAGGATTTCTTTCTCACTTCGTTCTGTAGCATCCCCAGTCAAAAGCATGTCAAAATCTCCATATTGTAACCAAAGCACAAGAGAATAATCATTGACATCCTGTGTAATATATTGTGTTTCCGGATGTAAACAATATATTGTCAGCATTTCAGATGACAATATCTGTATATTCGACTGCATAAGAAAAGATGAGGAAATATCTTTTCTGACTGACAACACCTGTCCTCTTGCCATATACTGCACCGCAATGCCTTTGTTCTCCGCCAATGCAATAATTTCATAAAAATCTTCCGACGAACCCTGCGCATCCGGCAGTATAATGGTTTCAATTTTGATTGGCATTTCTACCATTTCCAGGATTTCCTGCAAGCCGCTACAATGATCGCTATCCGGGTGCGTTAAAAACCAATAATTTACTGTGGCGATTCCATAATATTTCAAGAAAGGAATAATCTGATAATTCGCTAACTCCTTTTTTGAAGAACTTCCTCCATCTACAAAACAAACCATATTTTCATTTTGGATACAGATTCCATCTCCCTGTCCCACATCCAAAAAAGTTATGGAAAGTTCCGGTGGTGTACGCAATACAACAACAAATACGGCAAAACACATCAGTATGCTACGCCAGGGCAATATAATTTTTTTCATTTTTTCCACTTCTATAATCTTCTTCATCAATGATTTTAGTTCCAAAATTCTAATATCTTTTTCCTCTCTCAACATTTTCACCGGCACTTTCCGGTCGTTCTTCAAAAATTTCCCGTCAAACATCAACAATTTCCAAGCATACTTCACCAATTTCTGAACTCGCATCAGCATTTTCCGGCTGAATATCAATAACTTCCGAACCAGTAATGAAATTTTTTCCCTTTCGATAGATAGAGGAATTTTTTTATGGAATGCCACAATAAAAAAGGTTATGCCATAATACAAAAGGATTTTCCAGATTGCCGGACGCCCCAAAATCATCGTGTGATAAGGCCATGTGGATACTACGGAACATAAGTTCTTATAAAACAGTAGAATTAAATGGCAAGGATATCCAAGCAAGCACCCAAGCGGTAGCCAGAAGGCTCCTGCAAATAGCGCCAAAAGAGAAAATGCTAACAATAGTGTCATTAATGGAATTACAACCAGATTTAACAAGATGGAATAAACCGGATATTCATAGTAATAGTAAAGCAAAATCGGCATTGTAAAATAACTGATTGCCACGCCGGATTTTAAGGTTTGGATTTGCCGCCTCATGAACAACTGAACTTTATTTTGAAGTTTTCTTTTCTCCTCCTGATACAAAAATGAGGGGAGGAAAAATGTGATCCCGATGATGGCGCCAAATGATAGCCAAAAGCCTGCATAATACAAGTAATATGGTTGCATTATCAGAACAATGGTTGCCGCCACACTAATGGTTGTCGGAGGATCCGCTGTTCGCCAGATGGGTTTCGAAAACAAGACAAAGGTCAGCATGATTACTGCACGGTGCGTCGATGCACTTCCCATGGTCATTTCTGAATAAAGAAGTAAAAGCAAAAATGATATCCCCACACAAATCGGCAATGGAATCCGCATTTTCCGAAAAAGTTGAAATAAACCCATTCCAATAATTCCGACATGCAACCCACTGATTGCCAAAATATGTGCAATTCCGTTGGATTGATATAATTGCTTAATATCCCGGTCCATTTCACTTTTTTCACCAAGGACCATCGCTTTGATTACCGAAGCATCTTCTTCAGAAAAAATAGCATCATAGATTTCCTCCATCTTTTTCCTGAAACGGAACAAACCATCTTTCAGGTGGTTATACTCCTCGGAACTTGCAAGTACCGTTCCGTTCATAATGCGAAAATGGTATCCCAATATGTAGTAATATTCTCTTGCGTCAAATTCGCCCGGATTGGTAGCCGAAGCAAAACAATTGATTTTTCCGTTCAAGGAGATTGTTGCCCCGATGCGAAGCATGGAAAAAGAGTCATCCGCCAGATAACAAATTGCTCCCGGCTTTGATGAACCGTCTTTCTCATTTAACATATTCAATTGTTGAAGTGAATTATCCATGTCATAGAACATGACATTTTTTAGGTAGACTACCTGATTATCATTTTTTATTTCTTTGTTTACCACGGTTCCAATGACGTGCATTTGCTGCTCATCATAGGATGCATATTGCTCCGGTGGGAATCCGCTACAATACACAAACAACGAAAGCAATATACAAAATCCTAAACATAAGAAGCAGACCGGGCGTTTATTCATCGCCTGTCGCAATATTCATTCCTCCTATTTCATTATCCAAAAAGCAATCGGCTGTCATGGCAGATACTGCATTTCCGGTTGCATCCTTTAGGGGCTCATTCAGTATCCAAAACGACACTCTGTCGATTCCGTCCACCTGCGTCAATGTTTTTACCAATGCTGCACGTACTAATATTTCATCGGTAGGAGATAAATCATAATACGATTCGCTCAAACAAAGGATTAATTCCGTTCCCTCCACATTCCAGCTATCCAATGAAAATCCAAGACGGAGCGGGGCTTTCCACTCAATTTGTAAAGGTACATCCGAAAGTCTGGTAACAAAATGTTCTACCTGCTCTTCCATACTCCATTCCGGATGCTCCTCAATCGCCGTATCCTGTTCCTGCATCAACGCATTACCATCTTTGTTCAGAAAAAAGAGATAGTTTGCTTTTTCCGATTCGAAAACTTCAGGATTATCTTTTTTCCCACAGGCAGTAATGATAATAAGAAACAGAAATAAAAACAAATAAATACCATGTATTCTATGTTTCTTATCAATAACATCAAACATGTTTTCCTTTTCCCTTCTTACATTTGCTAAAATCACTCGTGTTTTTCTAACATTTCCGCGTTCCCAAGGATTTCTTACTTATCTTACTTATCTTACTTATCTTACTTATCTTACTTATCTTACTTATCTTATTTAATATAACTTAACGGAATTTTTACCGTAAATGTGGTTCCCTCATTTACCTTGCTCTTAACCTGAATGGAACCGCGATGTAACAAAATCGTTTTTCTGGTAATGGCAAGACCTAAACCGGTTCCGCCAATTTCCTTTGAATGCGATTTGTCCACCCGATAAAAACGTTCAAAGATATGTTCAATCGCATCCTCCGGAATACCGAGTCCGCAATCTACCACATCTATAGTCATATATTGATGGTCCGCATCTAAAATCACTTTCACCCATCCCGGATGCTTGTTGTATTTAATACCGTTTTCAATGAGATTTGTCAGGGCAAGGGAAAGTTTTACCTCATCCACATCGGCAACAACACTTCGACAACTTTCAAAAATCAAATCCACCTCATTTTTCCGCGCAATCGGTCCAAGCCGTTTTAATATTGCTTCTATCATCTCATTCATATCACGAGATTCCAGATTTAATCCGGTTGCTCCCTGATCCATCTTAACCAGAGAAAGCAAATCTGAAATAATTTTGTTTTCCCGATCAACTTCCTCCGCTATATCCTGCATGAAATCCTGATACATCTCAATCGGCGCACCTTCCTGCACATTAAGGGAATCTGCAAGAACCTTAATGGAGGTCAATGGCGTCTTTAATTCATGAGAGACATTACTTACAAATTCCTGTCTGGAATCGTCCAGAATTTTTAAGTGATTCTTAAGTTTATTGAAGGAATCAACAATCTCCTCCGTCTCCAGATAATCACTGACCACAACCGATTCGTCATCAAAGGAAACGATATGATTGATTTCCTGAGAAATGCGGGTAAATGGTCTTACAATCACGCTACAAAAGGCAAAGGAAATGCTGAGCACAAGGAGAAGAATAACAATAATGACAATCCACATTTCCCGATTGTAATAAGCAAAATCTGCCTGAAAATCAGCGATTGACGCATGAATGAGCAATACCCCCAGAATATAATTCTGATTGCTGTCGCAAATGGGAACCGCAATTGTCAGCAATTCCCTTTCTTTGTCGAGCCGACCTACATTGCTCCCTTGAAAACACTGCAACACATCTTGGGAAATGTCGAATTTGCCCACACTCATTCCGTAGGTGTCACTGACGACTTCAAAGCCGGAATTAATGACCAGTACACGCCCCTTGTAAAGGGTGGCAATCTGTGTCAATTCCGCGTTCACCACCTCGGAACTGTTATCCTGAAGATAATTGTGTGTCAATATCTGATTGGCTAAAATTGTCATCTGGGATTTTATTTCATTTTCCTTAGATTCCATACTGTGGGTATAGAATCCGGAAAGAAATACGGCTCGTAAAACGAGACATACCGTAACACTGATTACCGTAATAATAAGAAATATCCGAAGCCGAAAACTCCGGATAAATTTGAAATTGTCCAAAAATCTTTTGGATCCGCCTGCTGTTTCCATCCTTTACTTTTGCACCTGTCCCTTGTAAAAATATCCAACGCCCCATTTGGTCTGTACATACTTTGGCTCACTAGGATCCTCTTCGATTTTCTCACGAAGACGACGCACATGAACATCCACCGTTCTGGCGTCACCGGGATATGAAGCCCCCCACACCAGCTGCAATAGGGATTCTCTGCTATAAACCTTTCCGGGATTGGATACCAGCAGATTTAACAGGTCATATTCTTTTGCGGTCAAATTAATATCTTTGCCTTTAATCTTCAGACTCCGATTATCTTTATCAAAATGCAAATCACCATGGTCAATGATGTGATCATTGCTCAGTTGTTTCTGTTTATTTGCTTTCTCATAACGACGCACGATTACCTTCACGCGGGCCTTCACTTCCAGAATATTGAAAGGCTTTGTGATGTAATCGT
Organism: Lachnospiraceae bacterium; assembly: GCA_051879435.1. Taxonomy (GTDB): domain Bacteria; phylum Bacillota; class Clostridia; order Lachnospirales; family Lachnospiraceae; genus NK4A136. The sequence continues at coordinate 59,891 of JBJEMA010000049.1, read as the reverse complement.
CAGCTCCGCTCTCCAGACCCAGGATTTTATCCATATCGTCACCCTTAGCCGTAAGCATAATAATCGGCACATCAGAAAATTCGCGCACCTGCTGACAAACTTCCATTCCGGAAAGTTTCGGCAACATTAAATCCAGCAATATTACGGAATAATCTTCTTTGCGAATCATTTCCAGCGCCTCTTCTCCGTCGTAAGCCGCATCGACCTCCATGCCATCCTGCTGAAGACTGTATTTCAAACCTTTCACAATAATCTTTTCATCATCTACAATTAAAACTTTTCTGCTCATTCTGAAACCTTTCCCTGCCTGCCATCAGGCTTTCTCGTGTTGCATAAGCAACGCAGTCCCTCTGCATTACCTTATTCATTATTTACCGTAATCTGATCTTTCAACTGATCGAATGTTCCCTGCTTTATTCCGGAAACATTCATCAAATCTTCAATGGAAGTAAAATTCCCGTGTTCCTCCCGATATGCAAGAATGGCCTCTGCTCTGGTTGTTCCAATTCCCGGTAATGTACACAATTCCTGCTCCGTTGCCTGATTAATATTAAGCCGCCCCTGTGCATCATAAGAACCCGATTCTGTTGATATCTGTTCCGATGCCATGGTCCCCGAAGAAGAATTGTTTAAAGCCTGCGAAAACGGAACATCTCCATTATCCACTTCTTCTTTCGTAGGAAAATAATATTGCGCACCATCCGCAATTACCTGCGCCAAATTGCAGTAATTGGTGTCAGCCTCCGCAGAAAATCCGCCAGCCATCTGAACAGCTTCATATAACCTGCTGTCCGCATAAAGTTCATAAACTCCCGGACAATTAACGGATCCGCTGACAAATACATAAACATATTCCGGCCTTGCCTGGGATGTTTCACCAGTTTGACTGCCGGTCTGCTCTGCGTTGTTTTCGGCTGCACTGTTTCCGGTTGCACTGTCCGCTCCTGACTCTTCGCCCGAAACACTTTCCATATTTTCTGCAATAGAAGCATCCATTTCAGTTGATGCCTGTATGCTGACAGCGTCTGTTTCCGGCAAATCCTCTATCGGAACCAGTTCCATGGAAGTTTTTCCGCACCCAACACATAAAAACAGTAACAATGGGACAATGAGCTCGATTCTTTGTATCATTTTCATATATGTTCTCCTTTTAGTTTGTACAAAATACAGTACTAAAAGGCTTCTCAGATAACAAAAATATTGTAAGATAAAAACTTACTTTGCACAAGAGAGTTTTTACAAAACTTTTTCAATTTCATTACGCGATATTATAATTTTGTAACAAAGCACATAATGTTATTTTCATCGCATTTTTCACATCTCATTCATTCTTTGTTACACTGAAAAAGGATGATTCCTCCTATGGCAAGTAGTGCTCCCAGACATCGTTGCCAACAGAAAGATTTCTTTTCTACTCCAAATGCACCAAGCAGTTCAATCAGATAGCCGCAAATTGTTTGTGCCGTCACAATTACGATGATTGCATTTGCTGTCCCGAGCCGTTCCATACTTTTTACAACCGTGATGGTAATGAGTGCTCCCATTACACCTCCAAGAAGCATGTATTTCGGCGTAACAGAAAAAACACGCATGGGATTTTGCCGGTCATTGATCAGCCAGGCAAGCACACAAACAAAGAATGCAGATAATTGCACAAAACCAGCTGCCGTCCATACACTACTGGCTTTTGTTACATTTGTATTAAATACTCCCTGCAAACTCATTAAAACTCCGGAAGCAATTGCAATCAAAAATCCAAGCATCTCATTTTTTCTCCTATCTTCCATTCCCGCATTATAATATCCGAAAACCTAAAAATCAGGCATACTGTGAAAGGACCGATTTGTATCCTTTTTCAGTATGCCCATCTGATTTTTCTTTATTCCCTTATTTTATAACAACTGTTCCGTGTTTTTCACTATCCCGGATTTTTACCATCTGTTCCGTGTTTTTCACTATCCCTGCTTTTGTTCTTTGTTTTACTCTTCCGAACCTTGTTCTTCCCCGGCATTTTCCGAAATCTCTTCCGAATTATCCTCCGTCACTTCTTCTGTAATCTCCGATTCCGTGCTTTCCTCCGTTTCTGATGTCGGGACAATTTCAATAATCTCCTCCGGTACAAACACACCGGAAACCTGCATCTTAATATTTTCAGACAATTCTCTTAATGTTACATTTACATCTGCACCGTTCCAGATTTTCAAATATGCCTGTTCTAATTGAAGCCAATAATTCCCCAGTTCAATCAGTTTCGGCAGCGGAACCGATTCCCGATAAACCGCACGCACCAAATCCCGGGCGTCCATAACATAATCATCTTCTCCGATGGTTGCCGGCATTTTACCGGTTCTGCTAAGTAAGGTTTCCGACAAATCATAAACAAGATATTTGGCAAATGCATTGGCCTCCTGTTTATGCGTGCTATAACCGTTAATCACCAGCGCATCGGTTACGGAAAGCCCCCGGGCACTGTGTTCGCCGTCCACGCCCGGCAGTGCTGCCACATTATAGGCATAAGGAAATTCACCACTTAAGATTGCATTATCCAGGCGACTGATGGCATCCGTCGTGGCTATTGTGAAAATGGTTTTCCCCGCAAGGAAATCATCCATGACCGACTCGTAACTGCTTTCCTCATAATCAATGGAAAAGAATTGATTCAACTCCTGGTATATTTCCAGACATTCAATGGTATCTTCATTGTAGATTTCAAGTATGGAATCATCATCTCCATATAAACCGCCAACATTCATATAAGAACCGGCAAAAAAGTAATTATAGAAAATATCATTTACATCCCAGGTAAAAATATTTTCCACCTTTTCCGGCGCATCATAATGCTCTGCAAAATCCAAAATATCCGTAATGGAGTGGGGAATCATTTCCTGCATTTTGCTCTCCACCATATTTTCCCACTGCATCTGTGTATATCCTTCCGGAATTAAGGTTTCCTGCGGAGTGGCATCGGAAGAAACGGTATCTCCTGTCGTTTCCTCCAAATCCGGTTCGTCCAAATCTTCTTCGTAATCCGCAGTCAGACCCATTTCTTCCAAGAGTTCCTTCTCGGCAATTTCCCGAAGATAGGTCTCATTATATAAAAGAAATGCGGTTTCATAATAAAACGGATATCCGAAATATTGCTGGTGATAAGTCACCGCATCCAGTGCCACCTGTGGGAAACGAAGCGTAGATAAAATATTTTGCCGATCCTCCACAGGAACTGCCAAACCGGCCATGGCTGCCTTTTCAATGGAATCAGTACCTATGATAAATAAATCCGGCATTTGCTCCTCTCCAAAAGAAGCTGCACCTAAATCATCCAAATATTGACGACCGGTATGATACACAGGAACCACACGAACATCCGTATCTTCATAAAAAGCGAATGCGGCACTGTCGATGTATTCCGTCAGTGCCTCATCCGTATACCAGATATAAATTGTATCCTTTTGCGTAATTGTATTCCCATCCTGTTGCGGAAGTTCTGCCCAATTAGCATAACTCCACATTCCCACCAGCAGACTGATAACCAAGAGAATACGGATTACTTTTGATGTCTTCATTCTTTACCTCATTCATAAAACTGTTCTAAGAATAGTTGCCATTTCATCAATATGCTTTTTCTCCACAACCAGCGGCGGCATGAAACGAATGATATTTGCGCCGGCATTGATCAGCACCAGTCCCTCTTTCAGCGCTTTTTGAATAAAGCCATTCACAGGGCAGTCAAATTCCAGTCCCTGCATAAGTCCAAGTCCCCTCCGGGCAACAATCATCGGAAATTCTGCCTTAATTTCATCCAATTTCTGTTCCAGATACGGTGCAATATTCTGCACATGCTGCAAAATTTGTTTTTCTTCATACAAATCCAGTGTTTTTGAAATCGCTGCACCGGCCAATGGATTGCCGCCATAGGTTGTTCCATGATCTCCCGGCACCAGAGAATTTTGTGCTACCTTTTCTGTCATTAGAAATGCACCAACCGGTACGCCTCCGCCCAATGCCTTTGCACTTGTCATAACATCCGGCTTAACACCATACTGCTGCCATGCAAACATGGAACCGGTACGTCCCATTCCACACTGGATTTCATCAAACATCAGTAAAATATCATTCTCATCGCAAAGAGACCGCAAATCCGTAAGGAATTCGCGCTCTGCCGGATAGATTCCCCCTTCTCCCTGCACGGTTTCCAGAAGAATGGCACAAGTTTTTTCGTTAATCAGTTCCTTAACGGATGCAATGTCATTCATTTTAGCAAAACGGATATTTCCTATCATAGGACGGAAGGCCTCCCGGTAGTGAGGATTTCCCGTAACTGACAGGGCGCCCATCGTTCTTCCATGAAAGGAATGCTCCATTGCAATAATTTCATGATCGGTACAACCATCCTTTAAGAATGCATATTTTCGCGCAGTTTTAATGGCACCTTCCACAGCCTCCGCTCCGCTGTTGGTAAAGAAAACGCGATCCATTTCGGATACCTTTTTCAGTTTTTTTGCCGCCTCAATGGCCGGAACATTATAATAATAATTTGATGTATGAAGAAGCTTATCCACCTGTGCTTTTATGGCATCATTGTATTCCTGATTGCCGTAGCCCAAGGCAAATACGCCGATTCCCGAAACAAAATCCAGGTATTTATTATTTTCAATATCACTTAAATAAACCCCTTCCCCCTTGTCAAAAACAACCGGGAAACGATTATAAGTATGAAGAAGGGCGCTCTCCGCCTCTTCTATATATTCACTCATATTCATTGCAATTGCATTTCCTTTCCGTTTTCTTATTTTTCTTCGAAAAATCCATCGTCCGGCAATATTATTCCGGGCAGAAACGATCCCGCTTCGTACCCATGGCAAGATTATCATCATCTGAGATAATGGCGGTTCCGACACCTTGTTTTGTAAAGATTTCCAGTAGTAAACAATGCGGCACCCGGCCATCCAGAATATGTACCCGGCTTACTCCGTTCTTGATTGCAGAAGTGCAGTTGTTCAATTTCGGAAGCATACCGCCACCGATAATACCACTGTCAATTAATTCCTCTGCTTCAGAAGCCGTCAGACGGGAAATAAAACTTGATTTGTCATTGATGTCCCGATACAAGCCTTCAATATCCGTTAAGAATACCAGTTTATCAGCGCCTACTGCTTTTGCCACTGCACAGGCAGCATCGTCTGCATTGATGTTATATGTATCATAGTTATCGTCCAAACCGATTGGCGCTACGATTGGAAGAAAATCCTTATCCAGAAGATCGTTTAATATCTTAGCGTTTACTTCCTTGATGTCACCCACAAATCCAATGTCCTGTCCCCCGGAATATTTCTTCTCAACTTTCAGAAGACCGCCGTCTTTTCCGCTGACACCAACCGCATTTACACCAAGTTCCTGCACCATGGTAACCAGACGTTTATTCACCTTGTTTAATACCATTTCAGCAATTTCCATGGTTTCTTCATCCGTAACACGAAGACCATTGATAAATTCGGATTCCTTTCCAACTTTTTTTACCCAGTTGCTGATTTCTTTTCCGCCGCCATGTACAATAATCGGCTTAAATCCTACCAGTTTTAACAGCGTTACATCCTTAATTACATTCTTCTGAAGTTCCGCATCCGTCATGGCACTTCCACCATATTTCACTACAATTACTTTACGGTTGAATCGTTGAATGTAAGGAAGTGCTTCAATAAGAACCTCTGCCTTTGATAATACTTTATCCATTTCTTCGTTATTCATATTATGCTCCCATCTGCTTTTCTCCGGCATATTGCGCGGTATTATTTCGATTCTTCCTCTTAGGAACGATAATCGGCATTGATCTTAATATAATCATAACTTAAATCGCAACCCCAGGCAGTTGCCGATGCATCTCCCTCATTCATGTTAATTAAAATGGTAACTGCATCCTCTGAAAGAATTTTGGTTGCCTCTGCTTCATCAAATTCCGTTGCCACCCCATGATCAAAAATCAGAAGGGAACCTGCATTGCTGACAAAGGTTAACTCCACATCTGCCTGGTCAAATTCTGCCCCGGAATATCCCATGGCACACAAGAATCTTCCGAAATTAGCATCATGTCCGAAAATTGCAGCCTTGGACAAATTGGAACTTACTACGGATCTTGCCATTAATTTCGCATCCGATTTTGATTTTGCGTTAATTACCTTTGCTTCAAACAAAGCTGTGGCACCTTCTCCGTCTCCGGCCATTTGCTTGGCAAGATATTCACATATATAAAACAAAACATCCCGGAATTTCTCATATTCCTCATTCTTCTCTGATATCTCCGGATTTTCCGCCAGACCGTTGGTCAAAAGAAGCAGAGAATCATTGGTGGAAGTATCTCCATCAACGGAAATCATGTTAAAGGTATCCTGTACCACATCAGACAACGCTTCCTGCATCAGTTCTTTTGAAATGGCAATATCCGAAGTGATGAATGCCAGCATGGTACACATATTCGGATGAATCATTCCGGAGCCTTTACACATAGCTCCCATCCGGACGGTTTTTCCGCCAATTTCAAATTCAACCGCAATCTGCTTATTACGGGTGTCCGTTGTCATGATTGCCTTGGACGCCTCTGTACCGGCTTCTTCTCCATACGCCTTCTTTTCCATCAATGCCTTCGTGCCTTCTACAATTCGCTGTAAGTCAATCTGCATGCCGATGACTCCGGTGGAACCAACCAGAACGGCTTCCGGTTTCCCGCCAATCACAGATGCCACAGCCTCTCCTGTCGCACGACAAATGAGCAATCCCGGCTCTCCGGTACAGGCATTTGCAATTCCGGAATTCACAACAATGGCACGAACCGGCTCCTCGGAATCCGTAATCTTCTTATCCCACATTACCGGCGCCGCCTTGACAACATTTGTTGTATAAACACCGGCCGCCTTGCAAGGCACTTCCGAATATACCAGCGCCATATCCGTACGGTTCTGATATTTTATCCCGGCTGCATGAGAAGCTGCCATGTAACCTTTCGGCATGGTTACTCCCCCGGAAATCTGCTTAAAACTGTCTGTCATATATTCATCCACCTTTCCTTTTCCATCTGCTACGCATCGAATTATCGTTGCAAAATATCTTTACAGGGCAGTTTCAAAAGCCCTGCCGCTTAATTATCTGACAATTCAATGAATGCTGTCATGTTTTCTTCATTCAATGTGAAATCGTAATAATTAAGGTCTTCCCTCTTCGTCCAGCCAATGCATTTCCAGAAAGCATTGCCTACATCATTTTTGGTAAATGCGATTAACGAAACTTTATTGATATGTTCCGCTTTTAATTCCTGCATGGCTCTGACTACCATTGCTTTTCCGATCCCTCTTCGTCGGTAATTTTTGTGAACACAAACATGATAGAGACATCCACGTCTTCCGTCATGTCCGCACAAAATGCTTCCCACAATCTTGTCATCCTCTATTGCAACCACACTTGTGGTAGGATTGCGTCGCAGAAAAATCTCGATTCCTTCCCGGGAGTCATCAATACTTCGGATTCCAAAACCATTGATGCTCATCCACAGTTTATGTACTTCATCGAAATCTTCGATTGTCATTGAACGAATCATATGTTTTCCCGCTTTCTCAAGTATAGTATCAGACATACTTTAATATTTTAACACACTTTGTCAATCAATCATACAAATACCGGGAATTTTATAAACCATTTTACTTGGAATTTTATAAACCATTTTATAAACTATTTTTATAAGGTTTTCGGTTCCCTTTTCGGAAACGAATGTGCAAATTAAATAAAATAAAAAGGGCACCTGCTGTCCAGATACCCTTTTCCACATACTAGATATGCATTTATTGTTTTAATTATTTCTTCTTAGAAGCCTTCTTTGGAGCGTTAACTGCATCCTTTAATGCCTTACCAGCTTTGAATTTAGGGCTCTTGCTGGCTTTGATCTTGATTTCTTTGCCTGTCTGAGGATTACGTCCTGTTCTTGCAGCTCTCTTACCAACTTCGAAAGTACCAAATCCGATTAATGTTACTTTCTCTTCTTTCTTTAATTCATCGGTAACAACAGTAGTAAATGCCTTTACTGCAGCATCTGCATCCTTCTTTGAAATTCCTGCTTCTTTTGCAATTGCTTCAACTAATTCTGTCTTATTCATTACTAATTTTCCTCCTAAAAGAATATTCCTATTTTGATCAGTACACAACTAACCTTTTATTATTTTACCCCATTATCCACGAAATCTCAATGTTTTCCTGGATTTTTATGCGAATATTTCATGTTTTTTCTCATTTTTTTGTAAATTTAGTAACCCATTCCATTGAAAATCTGGGCAATTGGGCTGTCAGCATCGAGAATAATGGTGGTATTTCCATTGGTGACGGCCTCTTTCAGCGTATCCAATTGCAATATAAACAGGTAATAATCTGCTTTATCCTCATCATTATAAGCAGCGGACAGTATGCTCATATATTCTGCTTCCCCTTCCGCGATAATAGCATCTGCCTGCGCCTGGGCTTCGGAAAGCATGACAGCCACCTCTGCATCTGTGGTATTGCGAATAATCTGTGCCTCCGACTCACCCTGAGCCTTATAGGCTGCAGCAATGTTATTTCGCTCGGTTATCATACGGTTATACACTGCTTCCTTGTTTTCATCCGGCAGATCAAGAACCTTAATCTTAATATCCGTAATCTCAATCCCCAGTTGTGCACACTGGTTTCCAATACAATTCAGTAATCGGTCGGAAATAACAATTATTTCCACTTCTTCCGGCGCGTCCTCAATTACATTTCCCTCTTCATCCGTTACGGTAGATGCAATATCGTTAATCTCCACATCCTCCAATTCGGAAGTTGAGGCATCAATATCAACCGCTGTATCCCGGCTGGCAATCAATTCGTCCTGCGTCAGAGAGGATATGGTTGTTTTAATAGAGTTGTAAACAATAACATCAATTCTCCCCTGTGCAGTTGTGGCCGATGCATTCAGCGCCTGGGTATATAATTTTGCATCAGTGACTTTCCAAAGAACATAGGCATCTACAATCATGGTTTTCTTGTCACTTGTAATGACTTCCGACTCCGGAAGATCGTAAATCTGCATGGCTTTCGGGACTGAACTTACCGTCTGAATAAACGGAATCTTAAACCGCAGTCCTGCCGTATCGTTGGTTGCCACAATTTTTCCAAACTGCTTTACTACGGTGTACTCATTTTCCTTAGTGGTATACAGACAACTGCTCAGCAGAATATAAACCAAAATAATGAGTACGGGAATCAGAATATATTTCTTTGTCTTTTTCATGCTTCCACCTCCTAGTTATCGCCATTTAACATATTATCGCCGGTCATAACGGTCTGTGCCTCGGTATTACCTCCTACAATCGGATAATACTTCAATATTTCCCCATCCCCGTTATCAATTAAAACCGTCAACTGTGGCAGTACCGTTGCCATGGTTTCCATGAACATACGCTGCTTGGTAATCAGAGGGTAATTTACATAAGCTTCGTATTCCTGATTAAATCGGGTGGCCTGTCCGATTGCTTCGTTAATACGCGCCGTTCTTGTTGCCTCCGCCTCCTGAATAATCCGGTCTGCTCTTGCCTCTGCTGCCGGAATCTGTTCGTTTCGATAAGCATTGGCTTCATTAATGGCCGATTCCTTCCCCTGCTTCGCGGTTTCCACAGCGGTAAATGCCTCAATAACCAAATCGGTAGGCGGTTCCACATCCTGAATACTTGCATCCACCAAAGTAATTCCGATGTCCTGCTCTTCCAGTTCCATTTTAATCATGGCCTTTACATTACTTTGAATCTCTGCTTTTCCGGTTGTGATGGCCGTATCCACCGTATAGGCGGAAACAGTAGAACGAATACAGGACATGGCAATGTTCTTCAATATTAAATCCGGTTCATCGGAATTATACAGATATTTAATTGGATCCGTTACCTGATAAGAAATATAGAAATCACAGTCGATAAAGTTAAAATCCTGTGTAATCATTATAGATTCATGCTCTACGCTGTAATAATTTCCGCTGGCATCCTCCCCGTAACCAATCTGAATTCCCCGAACGGTAGTATCCACCTTCGTGGCATGCTGAATAAAGGGAATTTTAAAATGAAGTCCCTTCTCATCCACCAGAGTTGCCTTTCCAAATGTGGTAATTACCACTGACTCCGTTTCCCGAACCGTATAGAAGGAAGAGAAAAAAAGGATCAGCACAAAAATCACAATCGCCGTAATTCCTATCACTTTGCCGATTTTCTTTAGTGTTTCGTTTGTTCCATAACTTGTCATATGGCTCTCCTTTATTTGCTTTATAATTTTTTCTTTACACGCTTTTTAATCTTTATATCCTGCTTTGCTTTTTCGCTTTAATACCTTGCTTTTCTTTATTTAAGTTTTTTCTTTATATTTAGTTTTATTTGCTTTCTTTATTCACACATCCAGCTGCGAACAAGAGCAATTTCCTTTTTGTATCCCGCATCATCATTCGGGGTTTCCAGGATAAAAGGTTTTCCCTGTAAAAGCGGGTGGGTAACCACTGCCCGAAGTCTCGCTTCACCGATTTTTCCTTCTCCCAATTTCGCATGTCTGTCTTTATGCGTACCAAGACAATTCATACTGTCATTGAGATGTACCGCTTTCAATTTATCCAACCCGATTATGTCATCAAATTCTTTCAACACTTTGTCCACATCCGACAAATCATATCCCCCGTCCCAGATGTGACAGGTATCCAGACAAACTCCAACTTTCTCCTGCAGATTTACCCGGTCAATAATTTCCCGCAACTCTTCAAAATTGCGGCCGATTTCCGAACCTTTGCCAGCCATGGTTTCCAGCAGTACTATGGTTTGCTGCTTGTCCCATATACTTTCATTCAACGCCTTTGCAATGAAAGGTATGGCCACTTCCGTTCCCTGTCCCACATGAGAACCCGGATGAAAATTGTAATAATTGCCGGGTACATATTCCATGCGCTTCAAATCATCCTTTAACATCTCCACGGAAAAGGTCCTGATATTTTCCTTCTCTGCACAAACATTCATGGTGTAAGGTGCATGGGCCACCAATTTTCCAAAATGATGCTCCTCCATAAACTGAAGCAGTGCCTCTGCATCCTCCGGTTTGATATCTTTTGCTGCTCCGCCTCTCGGATTTCTTGTGAAAAAAGCAAATGTGTCAGCCCCCAGTTCTACCGCTGCCTTTCCCATTGCCAAAAATCCGCCGGAGGAGGATAAATGATTTCCGATATGTATCATATGATTTCCTTTCTGTCTGTGTATTTACGACTATATATCTATGCTTAATGTTTACAGTTTTGTATTAATATTTTTGTATTTACGGTTTTGTATTTACGGTTTTAAATTTACGGTTATGATTTCTCTACGCCTATGTATCCCAATACTGCACCTACAATTCCGCCCAGAATATGTCCCAACTGGGAAACATTGTCTGCTAAAAAAATTCCCTCGTAAATCTGACTTCCCAGATAGAGCACAGCAACAATAAGAAAAGTCAGGGGAATCTGCTTTTGCTTAATTCCGGTGATGGAAGAAAGCAGGATAAAAGCAAATACCACGCCACTGGCACCCAGCAGGCGGACATTCGGGAAGAAAATAAAATTCACCAGCCCGGTAACAAATGCCGTTGACAGAATAACAAACAGTAAATCCTTGGAACCATATTTTTCCTCCAACATAGGTCCCAGCAACAAAAATGTCATCATGTTGTTCACCAGATGCGTAACAGAGGCATGACCTAATACATGAGTGAAAAATCGAAGATAGGTCAGTGGATTAAGAAGAGAGGAACGATATACGCTGAATAACAGTTTTGTTGTAAAACCGCCGGTAAGTGCCCCCAGAATCAATACCGCTACACATGCAAATGCAAAACTTAGGACTACAGGGGAATTATAAACGATATGAAATTTTTTGTTATCCTTATTTGTTATTCTCTTCATGTTGTCTCCTCATGTTTTTTCAAATCACGGAAAATAATGTATACTGATTGTACGCAGTGCTGAATGCATAGCATTTGTTTTTCTTGGCATATCAATGTGCAATCTGTCTGCAGAGCAGGCAAAAACTCGATATCACGGGATTGCGAATTTAGAAGCGGCAAAATGCGATTATGAACGCAGTTCAGATAATAGTATAAGCGAATTCGACATTTTTTTCAAAAAATATGAGGGATTCACAAAACCTTCACAAAGTAACATCAGATTAAATAACCGACCGTTCGGAATAAGAATCCGATTGGTGTGATTCCGGAAAGGACAAAAATATGGAAGACTCCATTAACATTCTGCTTTCATACATTGTTGTATTAAATATTGTGGGATTTGTTTCCATGGGCATGGATAAATACAAAGCCCGGCACCATCTGTGGCGAATTCCGGAAAAAACACTATTTCTCATTGCGCTACTTGGCGGAAGTCTCGGCTCCCTTCTAGGTATGTACATGTTCCGACATAAAACAAAGCATTCCTATTTTGTCATAGGAATGCCTGCTATTTTCATTCTGCAAATTGTAATTGTTGGAATATTGCTGTTTATTTCTTAATTTTGGCATCAAACAACATTCCGGTAATCAATCCCATTATTAGAGCCCCGGAAGTTCCTGCCGCCCCGGCTTTTAGGCCACCTTGGAACAGTCCCAGAAATCCATTGGCGTCCACCGCTTCTTTTACCCCTTTCATCAGGTTATGCCCAAATCCCATCAATGGTACGCTGGCACCGGCGCCGGCAAAATCAATGAGTTTTTCGTAAAGTCCAAAAAAGGATAAAACCGCTCCCAGACAGACAAGCAAAACCATAACCCGTCCCGGCATCAGCTTAGTTTTATCCATTAATAATTGGGATAAGGAACAAATCAGTCCCCCTACCAAAAATGCAATGATATAATCCATGCTTATTCCTCCTAATATATGTTTTCCGATGAACATCAGGTTTTCCATCAATTCCCGCTTCTCATCAGATACAGGCTTTCCATGGCATCTCCTGTTTATCATGAGAGGTTTCTCTGACTTCATCTGATGTTTAGTATGTCGCATGAATTATAAAATATACATGTTTTTCTATTTCAGGTAAGCGATTACCTCAACTTCGCAAAGTACATCTTTTGGCAACTGTTTTACTGCTACACAGCTTCTTGCCGGCTTTTCCGTAAAATACTGTTCATATACAGCGTTAAATGCAGCAAAATCTCCCATTTCCGCCAAAAAACAGGTTGTCTTTACCACCTTTCCGTAATCCGTTCCGGCTGCCTCTAATATAGCACCTGCATTTTTAATTGCCTGGTGCGCTTGTGCTTCAATGCCTTCTGCTTCCACAATACCGGTTGCCGGATTAATTGGAATCTGTCCGGATGCGAACAAAAAATCTCCTGCAACGATTCCCTGTGAATAAGGTCCGATTGCAGCAGGCGCTTTTTCTGTACTAATCTTCTTTTCCATTGTTTTCCTCCTTCTGTTTCTCAGAAATTGCTTATTTCAGTCCTCAAATTCTTTATTCCTCAAACTCTGCCGTAACATAAAATCCACTTGGCTTTTCTTCAATATTCGTTACAATGCCTTCCCTTACTTTTAACCGTTCCCGATGTTTGTAATTGGCAGACATTGCGAGAGATGGGTCAATGGTGTAATAAAAACTGCTGGGCAAGACTCCTTCGGTCACCGTTATCTTCTGACCGATTTCCAATAGTCCCGGTCTCTCCATTTTAAATTCCATTGCTCGCATTTTATCGCCCTTCCTTTCCGGCTGACAGACAAATATAGTATTGCCGCCGTCTCATCCACAGACTACTTTGCTATATTTTGTATTTACGAAAAACTTCCCTGTTACCAAACCAATCCGCTTCATATTCTTCTAACTGAATGAAACCGGATTTCTCCGCAACACTGATGGCCGGCTTATTCCCCAGACGAACATAAGCGTAGATATTTTCGATACCTTCCATTCTTTTTCCATAATCAATGGCTGCAGGCGTTATTTCCGATGCATAGCCGCGATTCTGATATTCCTCTGCAATCATCAGCGTCAACTGCACTCCTCGTTCCGGTGTTGCTTTGTAACTAAGGGCACCAATCATTTTATTGTTCTCTTTCAAAACAATGGCATAACGGATTGGAAAATGTCCCATACGGCAACTGTGAATCGCCATCTCTACATAGGTTTTGGCATGTTCCATGGTTTCAAGTATTTCATTCGGTAATTCTTTGTTGCTGGTTTGTCTGGAATATTCATACAAAGTTTCTGCATCATCCAAATTGTATCTTCGAACGGCTAACCTCTTTGTTACAAATATCAGTAAATTACTTTTCATGATTCACCCCAAAATGAATTGTACTATCCCCTTCAGTCATCTGCGGCATTAGATAACCAAGATATTGTTCCTGTATTTTTATATCATAAGGAAATTGTATTTTCAAGGAATTTCGAATAGCGGTTTTTGAAAATTGAGAAAGAAAGATTTTCTCTTTTGGTGAAATCCCTTTTCCCAAGTATTCCGGCAATTTTCTGATAAGGGAATTCAGTTCCCGGTAACTGCTAATCGCTTTGTTCAAATCAGGAACGATCTCCCCCTCTTGCAGTGAGGAAAGAATCTGCATACATATTTTCAAATCACTGTTAATATCCGAAGCCTCCATAAGAATGTCCGGTCGTTTTTCGTAAACCGCCATGAAATATTTCATGGCATCCCCAATCTGTCCCTTTTGCAAAAAATCTGCAATCCGTTTTTTTGTTTCTGATGTTTCCGTTTTCTCTCCGATTACCGCCACATCACATTCATAAACTTTCAGCCGATTATTTTTCACATACACCATCAGCAAAAGTTCAGAAATAAAACCGAATACCCGTTTCTGATAATCGTTATAATCACGCATATCAATCTGCTTCTGCACATCAAAGAGTATCGTAAACAGCCATTTGGCGTATGCGTCAAATTCTTCTTTTCTGCAAATCATCATATTTCCAAAATAAGTAGCATTCTGATTTACCAAAGTTTCAAAACAGTGGAGATATTCCGGAAATCGCTTCGCAATCACATCCCGTGTCACAAGCAGATCCCGCCGGTTATGTTTTCCCGAAAATCCTTCCAGATAGGAATGATCAAGAATCACTTTTTTCGTGGTCATCATGTCATACCGGGACAAAATCTGGCAAATCTGCTCCGCAGAAAATAATCGTCCGGCCGCATTCTGAAAATAGCGACGGTAATGGCATACTCCCACAATATCCTGATCCTTCACATTTTTCCAAATCCAGTAAACCCCGGTCAGTTCGCTGTAATAGGGATTTTGCAGGGAGATATTGTCTCCGGTTGCATCACACAAATATCCAAAATCCTTTTTCTTTTCATAACTGCCATCCGGTCGCATCGGACCTCTGCAGGCATAACCCACCTGCAGGGGCCGGTACAAAGAATCCTTCGGAAATGAGGCTTCTTTATGGGTCATAGCGTAAATACAAACTTTTTCCCGGGATACCCCTTTTTTCTCCTGCACTGCATCTTTCGCGGTCTTCGCTGTTTTCCACATTTCCGGCATAAATTATTCCTTTCCCGCAGTACATTACCCGGAACATATCCTGCATTTGCCATTTTCCCCGCAGCACATTGCGGAACTAATTTTTCTTTTTGAATCTTTTTCCGATGAGCGGCAATTGTGCCAGTTCATCCCTGCGAAATGCCCGCAACAGTCCCAACATAACAAAATAAACCAGACAGGCAACCACCAGTGCAGCTACCAATCCACAAATGGTTCCTGCTTTCTCCGGCATCACATTTCCCAAAAGTTTTGATACCACGCCATACGCCGGAATTGTTACAATTCCCATTACCATTGCCGAAGCCAAAGGCTTTACTACCGTATTTTTCATTTCCATACGAAAACCAAATTTTGTCCGCAGACTTATCACATTCAGAATGCTGACAAGCATCGGAAATGTCACATTGCCGATAATCAGAGCGTAAACCCCAAGATTCGTAAAATAGAGCAAAACGGTAATAATAAAAATATGAATTACTAGGGAAATTGCGGAATGAATCAGCGGTGTACGCATCCGGTTGCATCCCTGTAAAATCGATGTTGTCTGCGTGGACAGGGAGTAAAATATAATTGCGGAGGAACCGGTCAGGAGCAAATTAACGCCCACCGAATGATACTCACCCAGCCCCGGGAACAGCACCTTCAAAATCGGATCTGCCAGAACCGCCAGCCCTACCGCAGATGGAATCGCAATCATCATACTGATTTTCAGCACAACATCCATTTTATGCTGCACTTCTTCATATTTCTTAACCGCAAAGGAAGCTACAACGCTGGGAAGGGTTGCCGCTGCCATGGCTGTCGCTATGGCAACCGGAAGATTGATTAACTGATTATACTGTGTATTAAAAATCCCCTGCCATATCGTCACCTGCTCCTCTGCAATACCCTTGGCATTCATCTGAAGGGCGAATACATAATCGTCTATGGTGTACCCGATTTGATAAGTGGTCTGACTTAAAATAACCGGAAGTACCGTAAAGAGAATCGCCTTATACATCAGGGCACTGTCCTCATCCCCTTCATCCTCCAGTTGCAGTTCCTGCGCCACATTTTTTCTTTGGCGAAACAAAAGAAACACGATGAAAATCAGGGCCGCAGCGGCACCTGCCAAAGTTCCCATGGTTCCTCCCATGGCGCCATACGAAGCCGCCTCCCCTTCATAGGGACAACTTGCCACAAAAGCAGCCGTTGCCACAATGCTGACAATGGCATTCACAATCTGTTCCAAGACCTGGGAGACAGCAGTAGGCACCATATTTTTTCGACCCTGAAAATAACCGCGACAGGTTCCCAGCACAGCTACGATAAAGGTGGTCGGGGCCAGCACCCGAAGAGGACGCTCCAATCCCTTTTTGTGATAAAATCCGGCCAGGGCATCTGCCCCAAAAGAAAGAGCCAGACAGGCCAGGGTACCGGTAAGCAGGGCAAATAAAAGTGCCCGCACAAACATGCGGTGCGCATTTTTATATTCATTTCTGGCCAGGCGAGCACTAAGAAGTTTGGAAACCGCAAGAGGCATACTGTAAGATGACAATGTTAATGCAACATTATAGATACCAAATGCAACGGAATACAAACCATTTCCTGTATTTCCCATGAGATTTGCCATAGGGATACGATAAAGAAATCCAATGATTTTAGAAATAATTCCGGCCAGTGCCAGAATGCTCCCTTGCATAACCAGTGATTTTTTGACCTTTTCCGACATACAATATAAAACCCAAACAGCCGACCCCCACAGGCGCCGGCTGAATCTTTCTGATGAAATAAAAACCACTCACATTATAGCACAGTTTCCTGGCCGATACAATGCGAATGGTTTTCGTATTTTGCCTGTTTTCGTATTTTGCCTGTTGATTTTCTTTATTATTGTCCCATGGACGCCAGATAAGGTGACACATGAAGCAGGAAAATCATTAATGTGCTGATGGCGAGTACAATAATGGTTGCCGGTACATTTCTCTTGCAATATGTTCCCCAGGAAATCGGGTGACCGGCTCTTGCCGCTGCCGCACAACCAACCACATTTGCAGAAGCACCGATTGGCGTAGCAGAGCCACCAATATCCGTACCCATTGCCAAGGCCCAGGAAAGAACGGCCAGAAGTTCACGATCCATAACACCACTTGCCGCAGCAAGACCACTGACAACCGGAACCATAGTTGCCGCAAACGGAATATTGTCAATAAATGCGGATGCAATGGCAGATACCCAGATGATAATTGCAACCATAATATATAAATTACCGCCGGAAACCTTCTCAATAAAGCCGGCAATCAGTTCCAAAATGTGCGTCTGCTCCAGACCGCCTACAACCACAAACAGACCGGTGAAGAACAATAAAGTCTTGTAATCCACACCTTTGAAAATGTGCTTTAAACCATCTTTTCCTGCAATAATAGCAGTTGTGATAACGGTAAGAATTGCAATACCGATTCCGATGGTAGCTACGGTAAGTCCTGTTTGCGCATGGGTAACCAAAAGCACAATTGCAATACCGAAAATAATACAACTGATGACAAATCCCTTTTTATCCAGAATCGCGCTCTTCGGGTCCGGCATTTTTGTAATATCCACTTCTTTTCCGGATTTGGCACTTAATTCTTTTCTGTAGGAAAAGTAAAAGAACAAAACGACAAATACCAGACAAATTGCTGCGATAGAACCTGTATTAAATAAGAAATCCGTAAAGGAATAATGGAAAGAGGTTCCGATTATGATATTTGGCGGATCTCCACACATAGTTGCGGAACCACCAAGATTGGCACAGAATACCTCCGACATAATCATTGGGACAGGATTAAAGTCAAGAAGCACTGCCAATTCTATGGTCACTGCCGCAAGAAACAGAATAACCGTAATACTGTCAATAAACATGGCGAGCACAAAGGACATTACCATAAAAGTCACAAAAATGGACATAGTCTTGTAATGAACCGCTTTTGCAATTTTCATACAAAGCCACCGGAAGAATCCGCATCTTGCCATTCCTTCCACCATAATCATCATACCGGCAAGGAAAAAAATGGTGGACCAGCTGATTCCACTGGAAGACTCCGTAGCCTCCTCGCCCGCATACCAGAAATCCACCGTTCCGATACTCTTCACATTCAGGGTTTCCAGAAGTGCATGTCCGCCGGAAAGAATTCCATCCGGTCCAAATGAATTGCCTGCAAAAATACCTCCGATTCCAAACACAAGAATCATGGTAAGTACACCTGCCGCCAATGTAATATACTGCTTTTCTATCTTGTCCATGATAATCAGAACAAACATGACAAGAAAGACAGATAAAGCAAGTATCTGAGCAACTAACATTTCCTTTTTCCTCCATTTCCAAAGTAAGCCTGTTGCCTGAAAAGGATTTTTGACCTTTTCACACTTTCTCAATTATAGGAGGATATCCATAAAAGTCAATTGTAAAAATGCGTAAAAAAGTTCTTTTTTACCTTGTTTTTGACCGTTTTCGTCAACATTTTTCAATTCTGACCCCATGTGCAATGCCGGGAATTGTTTTACCCTCATTAAAACTGGTTTTGCTAAGCAGAGCTCCTGTAGGCACAAAAAGTACTTTCCGCCATACTCCGTTCGCAATGTTACGCAGGATTTTAGTGGAAAGAACAGTTGCCGCACAACCGCAGCCACTGCCACCGGAATGGGTATCCAATCCGCAATCGGAAGCCTTGTCTTCCTCCATTTCCCTTCCGTATATTTCAATACCGCAATCCGAATGTTTTCCCATAATGTTATATCCCTGATCCTTCAACAGGTAAATCAGCGCCTGCTGTCCTACCACCCCGAGATCGCCGGTTATAATCTGATCATAATCCTCCGGTCCGGCAGAAAAATCCCGGAAATGCGCCGCAATCACCTGGGCGGCAGCAGGTGCCATCGCTGCCCCCATATTCATGGAATCTTTTATTTCATAATCTGTTACGATACCGGTGGTAACTCCTGTAATTTTTGCATGGCAATTATTCTGTTTTTCACTACTCAGGATATAAGCTCCGCTTCCGCATACCGTCCATGTTGCGGAAAGAGGACGCTGACTACCGTAATTCAGCGGATTACGAAATTCTTTTTCCGCACTGGCAAAATGACTGGAAGTAACGCATGCAACATGGTTGGCATAACCGGCAGATACCAGCATACTTCCCAGACTTAGTGCTTCACCGCAGGTCGCACAGGCCCCATACAAACCAAACATTGGAATCTGCGTGCTTCCGGAACCAAATGTGCTGGCCATCATCTGACCAAGCAAATCTCCGGAAAAAAGATAACGAATCTCTTTTTCTGTAAGTTCAGCCTTACGAAGGGCAATACGAAGCGCATTAATCTGGAAATAACTTTCTGCCTCTTCCCAGGTTTCCGCTCCCAGCATGTTATCCTCCGCAATTAAATCGAAATAATCGCGAAGCGGTCCCTGACCCTCCTTTTCTCCACCCACAGCAGCGGATGATGTCACATAAACGCCTTGCTCAAAACAGACACTTTGATGTCCCTTCCTATGTCTTTCCATTTTCCTACCCACACCTTTCTTCGCAATGATATAAGTACTGACAAGCACTGTTATAGTATAAGTATGGGCATTTTCTGTTTTCTTATTCGTTGCTATCCCCGGTTCTTGTTTCTGTTCCCATTTTTTCATGGTTTTCTCTGCCAAGATTTGTTAGGATAAAGAAAGATAATATTCAATTTTATCCTAATGGAATTTTTACTATTTATTTCGGAAAGGACTTCCATGAAAAATATCAGAAAACAAATCGGACGATTTCTCTGCATTATAACGATTTCTGCGGTATTACTTGGATGCACAAAAAATGCTCCGGCAGAAACCATCTCTATGCAGTCCTCATTTTCTCCGGGTTCAGATGCAGCGAACATTTCGAACATTGCCGGAGAGGATACCGATTCCGGCGTTTTGACTTCCACAGAGAATGAGAATACAAATGTTACTGCCGAAAACGAAAGAACAGATGAAACAGACTCCGCGAACATTGCCGGAGACACAGTCGATAACAACAACCGAAACGATAATGGATTGCCTACCGAAACAAACTCTGAGAATTCCATCCGGTTAATTATGGTAGGAGATATTCTCCTTCACACTCCGGTGGAACAAAACAGCCTGCAGGCAGATGGCACCTATTCCTTTAATTCCATCTTTGCCGCAACAAAAGATGCCATTTCCGGTGCGGATCTGGCACTTGTAAATCAGGAAGTCATTCTCGGCGGTAGTGAACTTGGCATATCAGGTTATCCGGCTTTCAATGGTCCTCATGAAATGGCGGACTGTCTGGTGGATGTGGGATTTGATGTGATTTTACACGGGACCAACCATGCGCTGGATAAGGGTGCAAATGGGATTAACAGTTGCCTGAATTACTGGAACAGTAATTATCCGAATCTTGCCGTTCTTGGAATTCATAATACTGCAGAAAGTGCCGAGGAGATCTATATTTACCAGCAAAATGGCATGCGGATTGCCATTTTAAATTACACCTATGGAACTAACGGAATATCCATGCCATCTTCCATGCCATATGCAGTAGATCTGCTGGAACGCAGCCAGGTTATGGCTGACATCGCTTATGCAGAGGCAAATGCGGATTTTACCATTGTATGTCCTCATTGGGGGACCGAATATTCCCTGCAACCGGATTCCTCCCAGCGCAATTGGGCCCGGTTGTTTCTTGAACAGGGCGTTGATCTGGTCATCGGCACACATCCCCATGTGATTGAGCCCATTGAGTGGTTAAGTGACGATATGGGGCACGAGATGCTGGTATATTATTCCCTTGGAAATTTTGTGAACTGGACCGCCTCTTCCGGTGCCGGAATTGCCAACCGTATGGTGGGTGGAATGGCCGACATAACTTTGGTCAGAAATGCGAATGGAATTGTTGAAATTCAAGATTACGGCATACATCCCCTGATTTGTCATGTGAGCAAAACGCCGGGGCAAATTACCACCTATTTTCTAGAAGACTATACCGAAGAAATGGCCGCTGCCAATGAAATTCGTTTTCAGGACAGCGCATTTTCCCTGTCCTACTGCCAGGATCTATGTAATCAGATATGGGGCGGAGAACGAATGCTCCCCGCCCCATAAGGCAAACTTCCATCTTTCCAATTAAGAAATCATACCGCTTTCTTTTATGGCCCTCACCGCTTCGCAAATCTGTTCTACCGGCATGGTCAGGGCAAAACGTACATAACCTTCCCCGGAAGGTCCGAAGCTGGAACCCGGTGTACAGATTACGCCGGCTTTCTCAATGAGTTCCAGACAAAAAGCCATACTGTCCATTCTTTCTCCCGGCAACGGTGCCCAGACAAACATACTTCCCTTACTGTCCGGCACATCCCAGCCAATGGAGCGAAGACCACCGCAAAGGGCATCTCTTCTTTCCTGATAAACGCGGCATTGCTCCTTTACCATATCAAGTGGTCCCGTAAGCGCTGCAATGGCTGCTTTCTGAATCGGATAAAACATTCCAAAATCAATTTGGGAATACAATTTCTTAGCAGCAGCAACAACATCTTTTCTTCCCACCAGAAAACTGATTCGTGCACCGGTAACATTAAAACTCTTGCTCAAAGAGAAAAATTCCACTGCCACATCTTCCGCTCCTTTGGTATGAAATACACTGTTTCCCACATTCCCGTCGAAAATAATATCACTGTAAGCATTATCATGTACCAGAAGGATTTCGTATTTCTTACAAAAATCCACGATTTCCCGGTAAAGTTCCGGAGTTCCGATGCTGCCAACCGGATTTGCCGGAAGACTGACCATCATGAATTTTGCTTTTCTTGCGATATCCACCGGAATTTCCGAAACCGTCGGCAGGAAATTATTCTCCTTCGTAAGGCGATAATAATAAGGAGTTGCATGTCCCAGATAAGAACCGGCCATGAAAACCGGGTAGCACGGATCCGGCAGCAGTACCACATCCCCTTCATTACAGAGTACCATGCCCAAATGGCCAACCCCGTCCTGACTCCCCTTAAAGGTCATAACCTGATCCGGCGTAATGGTAACCTGAAATCTTTTTTTGTAATATGTACACACCGCTTCCAGTAATTCCGGCATGTCGCGCAGGGTATATTTCCAATTCTCATCCACCTGCGCCGCCTGAATTAAGGCTTCTTTGATGTGGGGTGCCGGCTTGAAATCCGGCGTTCCAACGGAAAGATTATATAATTTTCTTCCCTTCTTCTCTAATTCAATTTTTCGGTCATTCAATGCCGCAAAGATTTCCGGGCCGAAATAATCCAAATTTTTCGAAAACTCCATTTCTTTTGTCTCCTTTTTGTTGAGGCGTTCTCCCCACCTGATTTCTCATTCTATCACATATCATTTTATTACTCAAATTACCCTTTCTTTAACGAAAAAAGAATGTACACCCTTTCTTTAACGAAAAAAGAATGGGCAACTTTCATGTAATGTTTATCAAACATTGTATCTTACTTCACTTCTCTTACGGAATACCACCAAAACGGTAAATACGATTCATGAAATACCACAAAGATCCCAGCATTTTCCCCAATGCTACAGCCGTAATAAAAGGTTTCATTCCATTCACTGCAATGTGATACCTTCCCCGCAATCTTCTCTCCGCAATGGGTATGGTATTCAGCATTTCTGCAATGGCCAGCGCAACACAACCTTCAAAGGTTCCCGCAAACAGACCGAAAAAGAGAAGAAACAATGTTCCCAGCCAGCCGGAAAGAGAAGGGGAGATGGGAAACACGCTCCAAAGTTCGCCAAATATCGTTCCGGCAATTATGAAATTTTCCAATAAAGTGATATGTTTTCCTGAATGCGCCCGTTGGATAAACCGCGGAACCAGTCCCACGGAAACCAAAACCGTCAGCACACCTCCGGAAGCCAGCAAACCAAATCCCAGGCTGGCAATCAGTAAAAGAAGAATCATTCCAGTTCCTCCCCTTTACGGCTTGCGGTTTCTACCAATGTGCGGCAGATATCATTTTCATAATTTTTCATTTCTACCTCTATTGGAGTTGGATCACCGGTAAATTTCTTTTTGCCGTAATGGTTAAAAAATAAAAGAATTCCTGCTGCCAGACCAATGGAATAAGCGACCTCCAGCATGGTAAATCCACTGGACGGGCGTCCCATAATTTCCTCATAGATTCCCTGAAACAGTTTTCGAATTCCGATATCATTATGAAATGCCATAATGGTAAAAGCGGAGCCGAAAAAACTTACCATGCAGACAAAAGCCACCTTCCCCGCATTCCATAAGTTCTGAATTTTTTTCTTATTCTCCGGCAAAGACGGCAGTCTGGAAATCACGATATCCGTGATTCCAATATTTTGAATCTGCACATGGGGCTCACATTCTTCTATTTTTCGAATTACCCACAATACGCCAATGGTCATCTTAGATTTTTCGTTATTTTGTCCGGCTATCTTCGCATCCCGTGCAAATTCAAAAATCCGGATTTGCGAAATCCTTTCTTCCATTTCTTTATTTTTCGCATAGATTTTCGCAACATCTTTGACCTTAATTTCATCCCATTCGACCTCCACATAATTATTCAGTTTCAGATAAATTGTTTCTTTGTCCTCCGCGGAATTATTCCGTTTCAAATCAATTGTTTCTTTGTCCTCCACGGAATAATTCCGTTTCAAATCAATTGTTTCTTTTTCTTCCACGGAATAATTCCGTTTCAAATCAATTGTTTCTTTGTCCTCCGCGGAATTATTCATGAAAACCATTTTCCTTTCACTGGCAAAATCTCTTGTAGAGTTATCTTTTCCCATTTTTGCTTTCCTATGCACAAAAAAACCACTTTCCGTTTCTCAGAAAGTGGTTTTCAATCTTATTTGATTCTAAAACACAAGTCAGCAACATTAAAAATGCAAGAACTGACATTTAGAAAATATTTGTTTTACGCAGGTTTGCAAAATCATCACCGTTATAAATAATACCCATCTGCGCATTGCTTAATGCCGTAACTTTAATGACAACCTCATTACCCCGTTCTGCCTTTGGTGAGGTCTGCACCATCTGCATCTGGATGACATCATTATGTAACACCAGAGTAAAATCATACACCTTCACATCTTCCCGGGCCCCGGTTCCTGCCGTTTTCCGATATACGGAAACCGTACCTGTCGTACCGTCTGCATTTGATCCACCCGGCTCAAAGTAGTAATAAATCTTTGAACCATTCTGATTCATTTCCCACTCACCTGCCATATTTACGGAAGTTATATCCACAGGACGGAACAGGGTGTACAGGAAATAACCCCCTGCAATCAGAAGAATGATAAACGCAATTGTAATAATCTTTCCACCCAGCGTCATAACGCCTTCTTTTTTTCTCTTTTTCAATTTCTGTAATTTTGCCATACAAAATACCTCCCCTTTTATCTATCTATTGTTTTAACATAAATAGACTTCTTTTTCAATGTATAAAATGTATATGTTACTCCTAAACGATATATGTTACTCCTGTCCCTGCTTCACCAATTTAGCAAAATCATTCTGAATGGTTTCATCATAGGAAAGCAACGGCTCCACATTTTCCTTCTTCAGTTTACGGGCAACATAGTTGTTGATTATTTTTACCACCAACGGGGAAAGGGAAATAACACCAATCAGGTTCGGAATCATCATCAAACCATTAAAGGTATCGGAAATATCCCATGCAAGGGAAGATTTCAAAACCGCACCTAATACAATAACCAAAGTGAAGATGATTCGATAAGCCTTCACTGCCCGAATACCAAACAAATACTCTACGGATTTGCTACCGTAATGTGACCAGCCAAGTACTGTAGTGAAAGCAAACAGCAGAATCGCAAGTGCAATGAAAATCTGTCCGAACGGTCCGAAAACATTTCCAAAAGCCTGTGCCACCAAAGTTGCATCATCGGTTCCCGGGACTGCAAGACCGGTAGTCAAATCAATTGCACCGGAAGACAATACCACAACAGCTGTCATGGTACATACTACAAAAGTATCCGCAAATACTTCAAATATGCCCCACATTCCCTGTTTCACCGGTTCAATAACATTGGAATTGGAATGTACCATAACCGATGAGCCAAGACCGGCTTCATTGGAGAAAACGCCTCGTTTACAACCCAGGGTAATAACGGTTTTTACGGAAATACCCACGATACCGCCACCGATTGCCTTTACCCCAAATGCGAAACGGAAAATGGAAGCAAAGATTGCACCCAGGCTGGAAATATGCATACAGAATACAACAAGGGTTCCGATTACATAAGCACATGCCATAAATGGTACAATACGTTCCGCAACTGCTGCAATTCTCTGGATACCACCAATAATAATCAAGCCTGCAATAATCATTAAAACAAGACCAATCAGCAAACGATAATTCAGGGTATATCCCCCAATTACAATCGGTTCCATATTGGAGAAAAATGCAGCATCCAGATTAATTGCAATCTTATTGATTTGCCCCAGATTTCCAATACCGAAGGAAGCAAGAATCGCAAATACCGCAAAACAAATTGCCAAAACTTTACCCAATTTTTTACAACCCTTGTATTTTCCCAGACCATCCTGTAGATAATACATGGCTCCGCCACTCCACTCGCCGTTGGCATTTTTTCTTCGATAATAAATACCCAGCACATTTTCCGCAAAGTTGGTCATCATACCGAAAAATGCGGCAACCCACATCCAGAAAACAGCTCCCGGTCCTCCAAATACAATTGCAGAAGAAACACCTGCAATATTACCGGTACCGATGGTAGCTGCCAATGCAGTACACAAAGCCTGAAACTGGGATACGCCTCCCTTGTCCTTTTTATTATGTGTCGATTTGTGAAAAACACCACCAATGGTCTTTTTCCACCAATGACCCAAATGCGTAATTTGAAAACATTTGCTTAAGACGGTCATCAGAATTCCGGTTCCAATCAGCAGAAAGAGTCCGATTTTGACCCATACAATATCGCCGATTAAATTGTTAATTGCTTCTACTTTTGTTAAAAATTCTTCCATAAAGTATACCCTTTCTTGTAAAGTGCCAGACCGGTACCGGATCCCTCTATACGATACATTCCTTTATTGTATTTTCAAAGAAAATACTACAAGATTCGGGAAATGGTGTCAAATTTCCTTTCGCATCTGTAAAAGAATTTTCTTTTCCCGCCGGCTGATTTGCACCTGACTGATACCGAGTTTTTCTGCCGTCTCCGCCTGCGTCTTTTGTTCATAATACCGCAAACGGATGATTGCCCGGTCCTCCGCCTCCAGGTTTTTTGAAATCTGTCCTATCAGAATGCGATCCATCAGTCTTTCGTTTTCATTTTCAGTGCCCGGCAATTTATCTAACAACATAATTTCACTTCCGTCCTTTTGCTTTGAAGTCTGATAAATGGACTCCACTTCCCGCTCCGATTCCATGGCCAGTACAATGTCTTCCCTGTCAAGTCCGGTCAGTGACATGATTTCCTCCATTCCCGGTTCGCGACCGTATTTTCCCGCAAATTCCCGGGAACAGTTCCAGATCAGATACGCATTTTCTTTTATACAACGGGATACTTTTATCGGCCCATCGTCCCGGAAAAATCTCCGTATTTCTCCCAGTATCAATGGAACCGCATAAGTAGAAAATCGCAAATTACGTTCCGGTTCAAAATTCGCAATCGCCTTTAAAAGGCCGATGGAACCGACCTGAATTAATTCTTCCAGATCATAGCCCCTTCCCACAAATTTTTGCGCAATGTGATGCACCAGTCCCATATTCAATTCCACCATTTTTGTCTTCGCCCCGGCATCTCCATTTTTCGCTTTTCGAATTAAGTTATAAACCTCCTGCAAATCCCCGGGTGTGTTCTCATTGGCAACAACATCAATTATTTCTGACTCCATACTGCATCCTCGCTTGTACAAAGATTACCAGCGATTCGCTTTTTCATCTGAATGACAGTGCCCTTTCCCGGCGTGCTTTTTACTTCCAGTTCATCCATAAATGTCTGCATAAAAGAAAAACCCATTCCGGACCGTTCCAAATCCGGGCGGGAAGTATACATAGGCTCCATCGCCTTTGGAATATCCTCAATTCCGCATCCTTTATCTTCAATGATTACCGTAAAATCCGGTCCTTCCATTTTGCAAAACATATGAATCTTTTTCTCCTCATCCGCCTGTTCCCGGTCATCGCCATTGTGATATCCGTGTACAATCCCATTTGTTACGGCCTCGGACACTGCAGTCTTCACATCGGCAATTTCCTCAATTGTCGGATTGCCCGTTGCCAAAAAAGAGGCAACAGCCATCCGTGCCAGACTTTCATTTTCTCCTCGTGCCGTAAACCATAATTCCATTTCATTTTTCATCTTATTTCCTTCTTTCCTTTCCCATATAATTTCTCAATTAATAAATGTTACTATGCGATCCAGTCCGGCTGCACGGATTATCTTTTGAATTCGCGGGGAAGCGTTAACAATATATATTCCACCGCCTATCACATGCACCAGTCGATACCGCCCAAGAATTATACCAATTCCGGAACTGTCCATAAATGAGGTCTGTGAAAAATCAAAAATAATATCCCGATACCCCTCCTTCATGATTTTGTAATCTGCATTGTTCCTGATTTCTACGGCACTGCACTGGTCCACCTCTTCCGGCATGGGAATTAATAACACTCCTTTTTGTTGCGCATCCATTTGCATACCAATCTCCTTTTCCATATTTTTATCTCGTCTCATTTTCTGCATAAGAAAAGAGCATGCTTTCGCACGCTCTTCTTTCGTATATCAAAATATTTTCATTTTGGTATTTTATTATTATGAAATCGGTATTTTACTCTGCCAGTTCTTCCAGTTTTTGTCTCGCTTTATCTGCCAGAGAACTGTTCGGGAACAGGTTAATTAAATCCTGAAATGTGGCCGTTGCATTGGTGTTGTCTCCACTTTCATAATAGGCAAGGCCAAGATAATACAAAGCCGCATCACTGGTGGAATCATACAGGTAAGCCTTTTGAAGATTGCTGATTGCCAGAGGAAAATCTTTTTCATTATATGCTTCCAATCCGGATTCATAATAGGTCTCTGCAACGGAATCTCCAATCTGCGCCATAAGGTAAGAATACAGATTGCGGAAATCCTCAGAAGCATTTTGTTCCACATACTCCGGGGAAATCGCATTAAGATTCTGCTCTACCGACAGGTTGGATTGGCTTGGATCCAAATAGGAATATGCCGCTGCAATCAGGCTGTTGTATGCGTCTGAAGAACCGCCACCGGTATAATTGCCTAAATCCTGTTGCAGACTGATATTGCTTGCTTCCAACTGTGTTATCCTTGCCTGCAGGGAATCAATTTCCGCATTTTTCACATCCAGTTGTTCTCCATACTCCGCAATCTGCGCATTCATGGATTCTTTTGTGCTTCGAACCTTTGCCGGTGTAATCAAAAACACGGAAATTAAAATTCCGATCACAATTCCGATGGCAACAATGGCAAATGTCTGCAAGCCAATAGATTCCCGATCATTCAAAGGTTGAATAATAGTTTCATTGCCGCTCTTGGAATGAATGGCAACCGCAACCTTATCCTTCGACTTCTTCTTGGAATTTTTCTCTTCGATAGGGCGAAGCATATGCTCCACTTCCACAAGATAACGCTTTACATCCACATCACCGTTATCGATTTTCTGTGCACGATTCAATTCCCGGTTAGCCTTTTCCCATTCCTGTCGCTGCATATATACCAGGGCCAGCAGTTTATGTGCACTCACATAGTTCGGACTCAGATTCAGCACTTTTTTCAACTGGAGAACTGCCAGATCAAAACTGCCCTGATAACAATATTCCAGGCTTTTGTTGTATTTTTTTATAATCATATTGATGGTATCAATCCGCGTGGGATTTGTTTGAATTGAGTCCATATACTCTTTCGCCATATTTTTTTCCGGCGTAATATTCAAACTAAGCACCCAAGCAGACAGAGCCTGCACGGTTTCTCCCAGTTCATGGTAAATGAGACCCATGAGATTTAACGCATCCATATGTTTTCGATTCAGACGAAGACACAACTTCAGACTGGCAATAGCTCCGGATAAATCCCGTACCCGCGCCCGTTCCAAACCATCGTTATAGTACTGATTCGCCGCAAACATCAATTTTTTGTATTGCCTGACATCCACACCACAGGCAGTACAATATTCCATCTCCGATAAGCGGCTTCCGCAATTAAAGCAATACATCCGCTTATCTCCTATTCTTCTACATTTCCATACTGGCTCAGCACCTGAATTAAAATGTCGGTAATATCTTCACGATCTATAAAATTCATCATTTCCTCCGAGTCTCCGATTTCCGGACTTGGATGAAATTTTTTTAATTCTTCATCAAAATTAATCACTGTAAACTCCATTCTGCAGGTTTTTTATAAAACCTGCCAGATACAGTGAACCCGCAATGTAAAGTCTTGTATTCCGGCACATTTGTTTGCGTTCCAGGCAATATGAATAAGCCTGCTCCGCATCCTCTATTGCGTTCACTACACCCTTATACTCAAATAATTCAAACTGTTTCACGATTTCTTCGGCGCTGGTTGCCCGTTGGCCACCTGCCACCGTAATTACGATTTCATCAAACAATGCTGACTTAATTATCTGTTGCAGCATCGTCTCTCGATCTTTTTCTTTCACTACAGCAAACAAAAGCAGATTTTTGTGCTTTTCTTCCGTAGTCGCATCTTCTGTCCTCTTGCGGATGCTTTCCAAAAAAGCTTCCATTCCATCCGGATTGTGTGCCCCATCCACAATAACATCCGGCGCGATTTCTTCCATTCTGCAGGGCCAGACCACCTTTGCTACGGCTTTCCTTGCAATTGCAGGCGTCAGTTCCTCTTGCAAAAGTTCCTGCAACGCCAGCAAAGCCAATGAAACATTGGCAATCTGATAGAGTGCATAGGTTTCCACCCTAATCATACTATCCCCATAATACGAAAACGGAAATGAAAAATCAATGAATTTTTCGTGATTTTTCACATTTTGACACTGCTCCATTTGGAAAGAAATGCCATAAGCCTGCCTTTTTTCTATCTGTTTTTCCACTACAGCACATATATTTTTTTCCTGCGCGTAATAGACAACGGGCACATTTTTCCGGATGATGCCCGCTTTTTCTTCTGCAATCTGTTCCAAGGTATTCCCCAGGTATTCCATGTGATCCATGGCAATTTTCGTCAAAACACACATGGCTTTCCGTTTCACAATGTTTGTGGTGT
Organism: Lachnospiraceae bacterium; assembly: GCA_051879435.1. Lineage (GTDB taxonomy): Bacteria > Bacillota > Clostridia > Lachnospirales > Lachnospiraceae > NK4A136. The sequence goes on along the minus strand of JBJEMA010000049.1, from coordinate 29,091 downwards.
CCAGCCGGCCTCCCAAACCGGTTTCCAACACAATGTAATCCGGTTGTTTTTCTTCAAACCAAAGCATTGCCATAAAAAACAACAGTTCAAAAAAAGTAGGATGATAAGAGGCATCTGTTTCTTTTCGAAAATGTTCCAGTTGGTCCATGCATCTCTGAAAAACAAAAACAAATTCTTTCTCGGATATATCTTTATGATTTATCCGCATTCGCTCCCGTATGCATAAAAGATGCGGGGAAGTAAATAACCCCACCTGATATCCGCATTCCATTAAAATGCCTTCCGCATAGGCACAGACGGAGCCCTTTCCATTGGTTCCCGCCACATGAATGATTTTGCAGTTTTCCCCCGGTCTTCCCAAAAAATCATAAAAGGAATCCGTTACCTGTAATTGATTTTTCTTTGTGAATTTTGGAATATCCAGGATGTAACTTTCCACATCCCGGAATTCCATATAATTTCTTTGTTCCATTCTTTCTTTGACTTTTCGTTCCGGCTGAACGGTTCTTGTTTTCGTCTTTCTGCATTCTTTCGAACAAGCTATAACTATATCTTTATTTGCTCAAGGTGGTCAGACGCTCTTTCACCTGCTCCATCATCTGGGAATATTTTTCCAGTTTGGACTTCTCTTCTGCAATCTTTTCCGCCGGTGCTTTTGCCATGAATTTTTCATTGTGAAGCATACCGTTCACCCGGGCCAGTTCCCCTTCCAGTCGTTTCATTTCCTTCTGCAGACGTTCCACCTCCTGAGCGATGTCAACCAGTTCTGCAAACGGAATATAAACCGTTGCATTGGCAATTACAACCGATACCGCATCTTCTGCAATTCCGCTCTTATCATTCTGAATAACGACATCGGAGGCGTAAGCTAATGTGGCAAAGAAAAGTTTTCCTTCCTCAAAGATTTTACGCATTTCTTCTTTTTCGGAAACAACATAAACCATAGCTTTTCTGCTTGGTGCAACATTCATTTCCGCACGCACATTTCGAATTCCGCGAACTGCTTCTTTCATAATTTCAATCGCCTTTTCATCCGACGCAAAGTTATTATCCTCACTGTATTTTGGCCATTTGGAAATCATGATGGATTCTTCTTCCTCCTGCAAAGTGCAGAAGATTTCCTCCGTAACAAACGGCATATATGGATGAAGCAGTTTTAAGGCATCAATAAGCACTGTCTTTAAGGTATATAATGCCGCATTCTGGGAAACACCATCATCCGTATTGTAAAGACGCGGTTTTACCATTTCAATGTACCAGTCACAGAACTCATCCCAGATGAAATCATAGATTTTTTGAACCGCAATTCCCAGTTCAAAATTCTCCATATTGTCGGTAACCTCTTTTACCAAATGATTTACCTTTGATAAAATCCAGCGGTCCACCGGTTGCAATTCAGCATTTGCCGGCTTTGTAACCGTTTTCCCTTCCATATTCATCATAATAAAGCGGGACGCGTTCCAAATCTTATTGGCAAAATTACGATTCGCCTCCACACGCTCATGATAGAAACGCATATCATTTCCCGGCGCATTTCCCGTAATCAAAGTAAGACGCAGAGCATCTGCACCATATTGGTCAATGATTTCAAGCGGATCGATTCCATTTCCGAGAGACTTACTCATCTTCCGTCCCTGGGAATCACGAACCAGACCATGGAACAATACGGTTTTGAAGGGTTTCTCTCCCATTTGCTCATAGCCGGAGAAAATCATACGGATTACCCAGAAAAATATGATATCGTAACCGGTTACCAGCACATCGGTCGGATAAAAATATTTCAAATCTTCTGTTTCTTCCGGCCAGCCCAGAGTGGAAAATGGCCACAGGGCGGAAGAGAACCATGTATCCAGAGTATCCGGATCCTGTGTGAAATGGGTGCCACCGCATTTTGGACAAACCGTCGGCTCTTCCCGGGCAACCACCGTTTCTTTACAATTGTCGCAGTAATAAGCAGGAATTCTGTGTCCCCACCAAAGTTGTCGGGAAATACACCAATCCCGAATGTTATCCGTCCAGTTGTAATAGATTTTGTCCATTCTCTCCGGAATTAATTTAATTTCTCCATCCTGAACTGCTTTTACTGCCGGCTTAATCAGTTCGTCCATTTTGACAAACCATTGCTCTTTTACCATTGGTTCAATCGTCGTCTTGCAACGGTCATGGGTTCCGACATTATGCGAGTAATCTTCGATTTCCACCAGCAGGCCAAGTTCATCCAGTTTTGCCACAATCCGCTTTCTTGCTTCATATCGATCCAGTCCTGCGAATTCTCCACCGTTTTCATTGATGGTAGCATCATCATTGAGAATATTAATCACCGGAAGGTTATGACGCTTTCCGACTTCAAAGTCGTTCGGATCATGGGCCGGCGTAATTTTTACAACACCGGTACCGAATTCCATATCGACATAATTGTCCTCAACAACCGGAATCGGCTTATTTACCAGCGGAAGCCATACACTTCGCCCATGAAGATAGGTATAGCGTTCATCTGCAGGATTTACGGCAACCGCAGTATCGCCCAGCATGGTTTCCGGACGGGTGGTGGCGAATTCCAAAAACTCCGTTTTACTTGGCTGGCCGTTCTCATCCACAAGCGGATACTTAATGTGCCAGAAATGACCGGCCTGGTCCTCATATTCCACTTCTGCGTCAGAAATGGAAGTGTTGCAGACCGGACACCAGTTGATAATTCTGGCGCCTTTATAAATCCAGCCTTTCTCATGCATTTTAACAAATACTTCTTTCACCGCCTTATTGCAGCCTTCGTCCATGGTAAACCGTTCCCGATCCCAGTCGCAGGAAGACCCCAGTTTTTTTAATTGGGAAATAATACGACCACCATATTCCTTTTTCCAGTCCCAGGCACGCTCCAAAAATTTTTCACGCCCCAGAGCATTCTTATCAATCCCCTGTTGCTTCAGGGTTTCAATAATTTTTACCTCGGTTGCGATAGAGGCATGGTCCGTTCCCGGCTGCCACAAAACATTGTAGCCCTGCATCCGTTTGAAGCGGATCAGAATATCCTGCATGGTGTTGTCCAGCGCATGCCCCATGTGTAACTGACCGGTAATGTTTGGTGGCGGAATTACAATGGTAAATGGTTTTTTGCTGTAATCCACTTCTGCATGGAAATATTTTTTGTCCAACCATTTCTGGTAGAGGCGATCCTCAATTCCCTTGGGATCATAAGTCTTTGCTAATTCTTTGCTCATGGTTTTCATCCTTTCTGCTATTTTTCTTCCAGCATTTTGTCTATTTCTTTACTTCTTTTATAACTTTTTTGAACTGTTTGCATTCCCTTTTCTCAGCGGCATTATCATTGTGCAATAAAAAAGCCCTCTGCCTTACGGCAAAGGGCGTATTATCGCGGTACCACCTTTGTTCACAGCATTCGCTGCCTCAGCAATGTCTCCGAATTTCTCTATCTTCCTTGGAAAACTTCTCTGAAAACTTCTCTGGAAACTTCTTTGAAAATTTTCTTTGGAAAATAACACCATCACAAATTTCGGAAAACATCTCATTCTTTAACGGGAATGACGCGTGAAATCTTACACAAATGAAATACTTTTCCATTATGAAATCCCATTCTTCAGATTCCCGGTTTGAAAGCTACCTTCCGCATTCCTTGTTCTGAAGATTCCTTTCAGCGCGATTGATAAATCATTGGAATCTCTCTCTGCCAGAAGTAAATGCCTACTCCTCTTTCGCAACACCTTTATCCCTGTATTGCATGAACCAAGTTCAAAATTTGTTTTAATCTTACTCACTCTTTTTTTCTTTGTCAAGCACCCCTTACCAGGGATTTGCTCCCCATTTTCATGGGTTTGCTTTCCAACGCACTCTGTTTCTCACCTTTGGCTTTTGGCTGGCGTTGTGGCGGTTTTATCGTTCCATCTTCCAGAAAAATGCGCTGTATGGCGGCAATTCACTTCCTCCACCGAAATCATGCATTTCACCGGAAATCAAATCCACAGCCTGTCCACAACCGGCATCAAAATGTGCCACAAAAGGATTCTCATCCATGTTAATGGCTACCAGCACCCTTTCCTTATCGGTTTTCCGTTCAAAAATGCATTGTTTGTTCTGCAAAAGCACATTGCGGATTCCTCCATAATTTAAGGCGTCGCTGTTTTTCTTTGCCTCTGCCAGTTTTGCAATGTAATCCGTCAGGTCATTCCACCGGGGCTCATCAAAGCAGGCACGAAGCGCAGGATCTCCCTCACTCTTATCTGCCTTTGCTCCCCATTCACTGCCGTAGTAAACGCAAGGGATTCCCGGCATACCAAAAACCATGGCGTAAACCAGCGGAAGACACCTTGGATTCTGAATCAAGCTGGCAATTCTGGAAACATCATGATTGTCCGCAAAACTAAGCAAATGTGCTCCCCGACAAACCGTCCAGTCTTCCGGACCGAATAAACGCATAAGGGAATGAACGATTTCGAACATGTTACTGCTGTTAAATGAGGAATAAATTCCCTTGTAGCATTGATAATTGGTTACGGAATGGATATTCATATCCCGAAGCATTTTACCATATTCCCCATGCAAAACCTCTCCCAGCAGGAAAAAGTCCTGCTTTTTGGAATCACAAAATTCACGAAGACGGTTTAAGAATCCGTAATCCAGACAATAAGCCACATCCAGACGAATTCCGTCAATATCAAATTCATTGATCCAGCCTTCCACCGCATGGAAAATGTGCTGTACCACATCCTCGTTGTGAAGATTCAATTTAACAAGGTCGTAATTTCCCTCCCAGCCTTCATACCACAGGCTGTCATTGTAATTGGAATTACCCCCGAAATCAATACGATGAAACCAGGATACATATGGGGAATTTTCCCGATTTTTCAAAACATCCTGAAATGCCCAAAAGCCTCTTCCCACATGGTTAAATACACCATCCAGCACCACCTTGATGCCTTCCTCATGAAGTTTCTTACAGACCTTGGCAAAGTCCTCATTTGTACCAAGTCTGGTATCTATTTTTGTGTAATCCCTTGTATTATATCCGTGAGTATCCGATTCAAATACCGGGGAAAAATAGATGGCATTGATTCCCAATTTTTTCATATGAGGAATCCACTCCTCCACCTTACAAATTCGGGACTGCAACACTCCGTCATTTTCAAATGGTGCCCCGCAAAATCCCAAAGGATAAATTTGATAAAATACACTATCATAAGCCCACATGGTAACATCCTCCTGTTTTTCTCTTTGTAATATCTACTTATTATTCTGCTCCCAGAAATTCTCCAGCATCTCTCCAATATTCCCATTGTTTACAATCTGATAGTTCTCCCATTCCCGGGGAAACAATCGTTTATAGGAATTGCCCAGAAAACGCTCGTCCAGCAAAATTACAACCCCCACATCTTCTGCGGTCCGTATTACCCGGCCGGCAGCCTGTAAAACCTTATTCATGCCGGGATAGCGATATGCATAATCAAAGCCGTCTCCCTTGGCATCATCGAAATGTTCCTTCAACAATTCCCGTTCATTGCAAATCTGGGGCAGTCCGGTTCCCACAATGATACAGCCGATCAACCGATCCTCCTTCAAGTCGATTCCCTCGGAGAAAATCCCACCCAGAACGCAAAAACCGATTAATGATTCCGGCACATGCCCTTTTGCCTTCGGGGAAACAGTTCCGGGAAGGAGAAGAGATTCCGGTACATCCGTATCCCCGGAAAATAATTTTAGGAAATCCTCCCGCATGCCTTCTGTCATGTGTTCTTCCTGCCGGATACAAAACATATGCTCTTCTTCCGAAAAGCTGTCCCGGAAACATTCAAACACATGATTTAAAAATTGATAGGAAGGAAAAAACACCATGTAATTGCCCGGTCGGGCGCTCACGGCCTCGAAAATATACGCCGCTATTTTATGGTATTCCATTTCATTTCTTCTAGTATATTTACTTGTTACATCATTCGCAAGAAACAACCCTCTTTTTTTTGGATCAAAGGTGGAATGGGCATAGGCTTCATAATCGGTTTTTTCACCACCCAGCAGTTCCTTGTAATACTGAATGGGCAGAAATGTGGCAGAGAATAGAATACTGCTACGGCCCTTTGCCATGGCTTCCTTCAGATTGTTTTTCGGATTCACGCAAAATAGTTTGATAAGAAACTGTTCTTCTTCCCGCAATTCACAATAAATAACATAATTATCATCCAATTTCTCGTAAATCATGAGAAAATGACAAATCTGAAAATAGAACTCCAACACCTCCTGCCGGATATCTCCGCCTTCCTCTTCCTCCAAAAAGGAATCCATGGCCTGGTATAAACTTTCCAGAAGTCGTACAAAGGGATCTGCCGACTCCAGCACAATACAATTGTCACAGGCTCTCTTTAAGGAAAGCAATTCCTTATTGCATCGTTCCAATGCCCGAATCAGCCGGTGGGCGCCGGAAGGATGTTTTAGTCGCTTGGTTTCCACCTGGTGCTCCACCACCTCCCGGAGAGAACGACGCAAGGCAAGGAAATCCTCTTTATACAACTGCGCACTGAACATGTTTCTTCCACGCTCTACCAGATTATGTGCCTCGTCAATCAGGAAAACATAATCATCCTTCATTCCTTCCGCAAAGAAACGTTTCAGACATGCATGAGGATCAAACACATAATTGTAATCACAGATTACGGCATCTGCAAATAAGCTCACATCCAGACTCATCTCAAATGGACATACTTGATGTTTCTCCGCATATTCTAAAATCGTATCCCGGTTAATGCTGTCGGTATGGGTAAGAATCTCATACATGGCATCATTGACCCGGTCAAAGTGACCTTTCGCATATGGGCATGCCGACGGATTGCACTCTGCTTTTTCCAAAGGACATATTTTTTCCTTCGCCGTAATGGTAAGTGTTTTCATCCGCAAATCCTGCTTACGCAAAATGGCAAAGGTTTCCTCTGCAACAATGCGGGTAATGGTTTTCGCCGTCAGGTAAAAAATCTTTTTTGTCAGTCCTTCCCCCATGGATTTTACTGCCGGGAAAATAGTCGTCACTGTTTTTCCCACACCCGTAGGGGCCTCAAGATATAATTTCTTTTTTTCTTTAATGCTCTGATAAACATAAACCGCCAGTTCCTTCTGTCCTTCGCGGTAAGGAAACGGAAATACAATCTTTCGCATGGACTGAATGGAAACATGGTTCCATTCATATTGAAAATCCGCCCACTTTTCGTATCGGCGCATAAGTTCCAGAAACCAGGCCGAAATTTCTTCATAAGTATACTCTTCAATAAAATATTTCCGTTCTTCCGTTTCAAAATGACAATAGGTCATACGAACCCGGATACATGGCAGTTTCTTCTGGAAGGCGTAAATAAATGCGTAAACCTTCGCCTGCGCAAGATGAACCGGAACAGGCTCCTTCAAATATTCCAGTTTTTTGCCCACACATTTAATCTCATCAATGGTAACCTGTTCGAAATCTTCCCATTCCGGATGCTGATTCAGGGATAACTGACCGGCCATAAGCCTTGCATCCAGCCCATCCTCTTCATCCCATCCATTGATAATAATACCATCTGCCCGGCCTTCTATGGTAACCACATAGTTTTCGGTAACATAGCGATACCGAAGCAGTACCTCGGGATAGTAGTTTTCCCCCATGGAACGCTGAATCATACGATGCAGCCGACCGCCTTCCTGCATGGCATCCTCTGCGGATGAGGTGCGGCGATTATCAATATCACCGCTTCGCAATATAAATTCTACCAATTGACGAACGGAAACATGGATTTCCATGTCACATGATTCAATCTTTTGCAAAACAGACTTCCTTCCGTATTTTCAAAAAAGTTGCCGTAAAGGCATGGTCACAATACTTCAACATGATTCCTTACATAGAGAAATCCGAAATACCAGCAGACGCCTCTCTGATATTCCGGATTTATTGTAAGATCTCCTACCATTTGAGCAATCGAACATTTGTTCTGTACTCAATATATCATTCTAACCGTTTTTGCGCAAGTCTTTCATAAAAATTTTCATAAAAAACTTTCCCGAAAAATTTCCACATTATAATGCCTGTTTGCCCCGTTCTCCGGTACGAATTCGGATTGCATCTTCCACATCATAAACAAAGATTTTTCCGTCTCCGTAATTGCCGGTACGAATGCCTTTGGAAATTTTTTCAATCAATGTTCCTGCAATGGAACCATCCACTACGGTTTCCACTTTAATCATCGGCAACAGTTGGATCTCACTTTCATCCACATAACCTTCATAGTAACCCTTCTGATTGCCATAGCCTTCCATATGAAAAATATTTAAGCCGGTAACACCAAATTCTTCTAAAATTGCTCTAAGTTCCTTTAATTTTTCCGGTCTTGTAACGATCTCAAGTTTTTTCATTTTCGTCCTCCTGACTTCCGTTAAAGCCTAATCTTTTTGGATAATCAACCATTATTGTAGCACATTTTTCTTTTTTTGAAAGACCTTTCTTCTTCCGTCCCGGTTGTAAGCCGTATTTCCGGTCTTATTTCGTCCCGATTTCTGATGAAAGGATTCTGCTTAAAGGTTTCCCGCATCTTCGCCGGATTCCTTGTGTTGCCGACCATTCACATCAATGTTATGACTTTCCGGGTCGATTAATTCGGATACTGTAACAAATGTATAGCCCTGGGCTTTCAGATTCTGAATCAATTCTTCCAGTGCATCTGCAGTGTATTTAGAACCGTTATGGCAGAGAATAATGGAACCGTTACCCAGATTTTTGTGTTGACAAACCGTTGAAATAATGGAATCCCGACCATAGTCTTTCCAGTCAAGGGAATCCACATCCCATTGAATGGCACGATATCCGCACTGCTCCACCGTTCCTATGACAGAATCGTTATAGGCACCATATGGACAACGGAATACCCGCATTTCATAGCCGGTAAGTTCCAGCACACTTTCATGCACCTTTTGTACTTCCTGTTGCATCTGGGATGTGGAAATAGTGGTCATATCGTAATGACTCTGGGAATGGTTCCCCAGTTCATGCCCCGCCGCGTAGATTCGCTTCACATCCTCCGGGTATTTTTCCACCCAACCACCGGTCATAAAAAATGTCACCCTGACATCTTCCTGCTCCAGAATATCCAGAATACGCTGGGTATCCTCATTTCCCCATGCCGCATCAAAAGTAAGGGCAATTACCGGGGAATCCTTTTCCACACAATAAATCGGCAATTGCTTCTGATATACCGCATTACTTAATATAGGCACCGTTTGCTCTTTACGCATATTAAGGGCCACCACAATTGCAATCACGCCCAGAACAATCAGTGCAATTTTACTCTTTCCTTTGCCGTTCAATCTTCTACCTCTACTATACCCCAAAAGCAGCTACGCTATCCGGGATTATTTTTAGTATTCTATTCCGACGGCAAAAAATTTATGCTTTAATTTTACTTCTACTTTTCCGGAAGACTGGCGAAAAGTTTTCTCGCTGCCCAACCGAAATAAACGGCAAATGGTAAATTGATTATGGCTTCAATAATATACATGGTGGTAAACTTATTGACGCCATATTTTTTCTCAATGTAGACGCCCCAAATCAACAGTCCAATGGTCACAAGCAAAAGCAAAAGAATCAGGAAAAAAAAGATACCCAGGCGCCGACAATGTCTTTGGATGCAATACTCATCGCTACAATCCTTTGGTCTAACAGTGTCGTAAAACTGACGCCAAATGTAGCAATTTCCGACTTTCCCCAGATATTCCCACTCATTTTTTGACATTTCTTCAATATACATTTCCTTCGGCAATGCCGAAATGTCCACCATATACTTACATTTCCTTGCCTTCCCCTCTTCAAAGGTAAAATATAAAATTCCGTTCTGACCGGTTGGCTGCAAAAAGTAACCTTCTGCTGCCTTTTCCTCCAAATAATATTCCAGTTCGGAAGGCACAATATATTTTAATCCCGCAAACCATTTTTTTACACTCATACTTAAACCACCCTCGTTTTTCAAAATCCCAGTGCTTGCTTCAAACTCTTGGTACTGCCATACGCCCACAATGCTTGCTCACAATGTTCACTTTACCTTTGCTTATTATACCATAACTCTTCGGTTTTCCGTCCCTTTTTGTTATAATATTATTTGTATGTTTGAGTTTTTCATAGGAGCAGGAACCTATGCGGTTATATACACAGATAAAAAACAATCCAAAATCCATTCATTATTGCAGGGATATCGTTGCCGGCATCATTGTTGCGCTGGTTTCCATTCCTATTTCCATGGGATATTCCCAGATTGCAGGGTTGCCTGTCATCTACGGGCTCTATGGTTCCCTGCTCCCAATTCTCGTATTCGGTCTTTTAACCACATCGCCACAGTTTGTTGTAGGTGTGGACGCAATGCCTGCGGCCATGGTGGGAAGTATGCTGGCCACTCTTTCCATTACGGGGGAAACGGAACAGGCCGGGCAGATAGTTCCCGTAATTACCCTGCTTGTCAGTCTCTGGTTCATACTCTTTTATTTCCTAAAGGCAGGGCGAATCGTAAAATACATTTCCAAACCGGTCATGGGGGGATTTATTTCGGGCGTAGGTGTCTCCATCATTCTCATGCAGTTGCCAAAGTTATTCGGGGGATCCACAGGAACCGGGGAATTATTCGCTTTGCTGGTGCATGTGAAAAATGAGTTTTGTCACTTTAATCTCATTTCCTTTGCCCTTGGGTTTGGAACCATTATTATTTTGCTTATCTGCAAAAAATTTATCCCCAAATTTCCCATGACTGTGGTTATGCTGGTGGCGGGCGCCTGTCTGCAGGCCATTTTCCATTTGAATCGTTTTGGAGTGAAATTGTTGCCGGAAGTTACCGCTTCCCTTCCTGAATTTTCCCTTCCCCAGATTTCACAATTTTTGCTTTCTCCAAAAACCTTTCTGCTGCAGTCCTTCAGTATTGCCGCAGTCATTATGGCGCAGACGCTGCTTGCTTCCGGTAATTATGCCATGAAATACGGGGATCATCTGGAAAATGACAAGGAACTGATTGCCTATAGCGGAATGAATCTGATCAGCGCATTTACCGGCTGCTGCCCCATTAACGGTTCCGTATCCCGTAGCGGCATTGCCGATTCCTTCGGCTGTCGTTCCCAGATTATGTCCATAAGCGCTTCCTTAACCATGCTCCTGGTTATCCTTTTCGGAACGCCCTTATTACAATATCTTCCGGTTCCCATTCTTACAGGAATTGTAATGACTGCACTAATCGGCATTCTGGAAATTTCCCTTTTCCGCAGGCTATGGAAAACCAGCAAACGGGAATGGATGATTTTCCTCCTGTCCTTTTTGGGCGTTCTCCTCTTCGGCACAGTCAACGGGGTGATTATCGGCTGCATTCTCTCCTTTGCGGATGTTGCCCTTCAGGCCACCACGCCACCCACTTCCTTTTTGGGTCGTATTCCGGGTCAGGGCAATTTTTACGCCTTGGACCGGAACAAAAATGCAAGAGCCATTAAACATGCCGTCATTTACCGCTTCAGCGGAAATCTGTTTTTCGCCAACATCGATAAATTTCAAAAAGACATTGAAAATGCCATCCGCCCGGATACTAAATGTATTGTGGTGGACGCCCGGGGCATTAGTACGGTTGACATTACTGCTGTGGACCGTCTGGTTTTGCTGAGTCAAAATCTGGAAAAAAGGGGAATTCATTTCTATCTCACAGAGCATTCCGGACATCTTAATGACCTGATTCGTGATCTTGGGGGAAGTTACCTGGTGGAAGCCGGCCTGGTGCGCCGAACCATAACTTTGGCTCTTCGGGATGTAGGTATTGAAAAGCCCTACGATTTGGAAGAAGCGAAGGATATGTCCGGGGGGCTGCAGGAAGAACCGGATGAAATGCTGGCTGAATTTGAATGGGCATTTGGAAGCGAGGCACAGAAAAGAATGGAACAGCTTGCGGAAACAAAGGCAAATGAGCTGGCAAATGCCATTCATAACCAGGACAAACCTCCGGCTCTTCTGGAGGAATACCGGGTACAGACTTCCTGGGGTACGCTGGGACGCTTTGACGAAAATGCATTCTGGGACTATTTGGAATTGCGTCTGGAAATGTTAAAACAGTCCGGGCAAATTACGGCAGAAGAATTGGCAAGTCTGGAACGGCGCATTGAAGAACGGCGTATCCAAGGGGAACATCGTCTGCTGGATATTAACCCTCATGCCATCGCCCTTTTGAAAGCCCACAGGGAGCAGCTCCGTCACCGCTGGGAAGAAGCAAGACCGGAAGAATATGCCCATATCAAAGACCTGCAGATACAGGTTTATGAACATTTAAAAATACACAACCCGCAACTGGCGGAAATCTTAAAAGAATTACATGAAACAAAAAACAAGGAGGAGTAGTACATGATACAGGGAAACCATCTTTCCATGATTTACGGTGGAGACAAAAAATCCGTTGACGATCTTTCCTTTCAAATCGGAAAAGGGGAAATTGTCGGATTTGTCGGGCCTAACGGCGCCGGAAAAACCACCGTTATTAAAATGCTCACCGGAATTCTTCGACCGGTGGAAGGCAATGCCATCATAAATGGATTTGACATTACAAAAGAACCGCTTAAGGCAAAGGCTTCCCTGGCCTATGTGGCAGACAATCCGGATATTCTGCTCCAACTCAAAGGTATCGAATACATTAATTTTATCGCTGACATTTACGGAGTTTCCGAAGAGGAACGCCGGACCCGCATTGATGAACTGGCGACGCGTTTCGGAATTGCAGATGCCCTGGAAAACAGCATGCGGGAATATTCCCATGGTATGCGTCAGAAATTAATGATTATCGCAGCCCTGATTCACAACCCGCCTGCCTGGATTTTAGATGAACCCATGACCGGACTGGACCCTCAGGCTTCCTTTGAATTAAAACAAATGATGCGGGAACATGCCGCCAAGGGTAATTGTGTTCTTTTCTCCACCCATGTACTGGAAGTCGCAGAAAAACTTTGCGATAAAATACTTATTATCAATCATGGGAAACAGCTTTACCAGGGTACTCTGGAGGATTTGGTGAAAGAACATTCGGGAAAAGATCTGGAGCAGATTTTCCTTGACATGATCCGTATGAAACCGGAACAGATTACTGTTTAAGAGGGGGATTTAACTATGAAAGCAGCCTTTTCTTTATTTCGCGTTCTTTTCAAAAATACGGAGTTGCCTGCGCCAAAAGAAGGTACGAAGGGCAATCTTTACCGGGCAATGGGCGTCATTGCTATTTCCTGCATCATGATTCCCTGTTGTATTATTGTTGGCTATATCAGTTATTTTCTGGGATATGCGCTGATTAACGTAAATGTGCCAATGGCAGGGCTTCAGGCAGAAATACACATTATGTCCGCCTGCTCGATGATTTTCGGTATTCTGGTTATTTTCAACCTTATGTTCTTTTCTTCCGACCGGGAACATCTGGTTCCTTTGCCTTTTCGCAGCGAAGAAATTCTAGCCGCCAAATTCTTTTATTCCTATGTGGCAGAAAGCGTTATGGAATTTCTCATCCTTCTTAGCATGTTTATTGGATTTTTCATTGCTTTTTTTCCGGCTGTGCATTTTCAGTTTTTCTCTCTGCTGTCCGGCCTGGTTGGCATTGTTCTGATTCCACTGCTTCCCCTCACCTATTGCGCCATTCTCAGCCTTCTCCTTATGGCAATGCTGAAAAATATGCGCTCCGGCAGGGCGTTGCACCATATTTCCACCATAATGTCTCTCCTCTTTATCGGCTTATTCCTGTTGTCCTTCCGGGGCATGGACGGAATTACGGTGGATAATTATCTGGAATCTCTGGCCAATCAGAATAATTTATTTACCAACATTCTGGATCATGTTTTCTTTACGGTACCTCTTCTATTAAAGGCCATTGAGAAAAACAGTCTTCTCTTTCTCCTTCTGTACATTTTGGGAAATGTGGCTGTGGTGGCTCTTATGATACTTCTTGGTCGTTATCTGTACCAACCAGCCCTACATACGGTCGCAAGGCTGGGCAGCACCCACCATTCCAGGGGAAATATGGCAAAACACACAAAACAGAAAACTGTTTTACGCTCCTATGTACAAAAAGAAATCCGCGTCCTGCTTCGAACAAAAGCATACGCGGTAAACTGTGTCTTCGTAAATTTTTTATGGCCCTTCGCCATTGTGGTTGCCTATTTTATGAACCGGGATAAGGAAATGTTCCAAAAAATCATTTCTCTCTATCAAAGCGGGAACGAACGAATGATACTTATTCTCCTGATTAGTGTGATACTGGTATCCTTTATTGCTTCCGCCATGAACTCTTTGGCCTCCACCGCATTTACCCGGGAAGGTGCCCATATTTCCTTAATCAAATATATTCCGGTTGCCTACGAAAAACAATGGAAAGCAAAAGCTCTGGTTACAGTTTTATTTTCTGCACCACCGCTTTTGCTAAGCCTACTGCTGGTGGGAATCATTTTTTCTTTCTCACCAATGATGTATTTCATATGCCTGTTGCTGATTTGTTTTGCCCTCTGCATTACCACTATGGAGGGCCTTTATCTGGACAGCGCCCATCCATACAGCAGTTGGGATGATGAATACAGTGCCCTTCGCGGCAATCTGAATTCTTTCTACAACATGGCCATGATTATGGTTCTTTCCATTCTCATCTGCGCCATCGGCTTTATTCTCTACGAACTTACAGGTATCGGACTAACGGGAGCAATCCTGTTTTTCCTGGTGTCAACCTTCCTTCTCGCTGTTGCCCTGTTACGAATTGCGCCAAAGAAAATTGTTGCCAACATGCAAAATCTCTATTAAATAAGACAAACTGTATTTACAGACTTTAATCGATGCAAATCCCGAGTGGAATTCTCCGGTCGGGATTTTAACATCTACTATTCTCCTGTCACATTCTTCGGTCGGGATTTTCGAACGGAATTTAGCATCGAATATTCTCCTGTCACATTCTCCGGTCGGGATTTTCGAACGGAATTTAGCATCGAATATTCTCCTGTCACATTCTCC
>JBJEMA010000049.1:7950-13984 GCA_051879435.1 Lachnospiraceae bacterium | reverse complement strand
GGTTGGGATTTTCCGATTATACGCCCTCGCCGTCAAAACACGGGATAAAACTCTCCTTCGCCACATCCCCTTCCTGAAAAAAAGCATTTGTGATACCGAGGGATAATGCATAATCCACTACCCGTTCATATTCCCGCTTCGTAACTTTCCGGTTTAATTCCGGATATGGCAAAATCCGCCGCCCGACTATTTGCTTCCCTGTCGGTTGCGCCTGATTTCCGGCTATTTGCTGTCCTGCCGGTTGTGCCTGATTTCCGGCTATTTGCTTCCCTGCCGGTTGTGCCTGATTTCCGACTATTTGCTTCCCTGCCGGTTGCGCCTGATTTCTGCTTATTTCCATTGGCGGCGTATACTGTTTCATGATGCTCAGATAGATATCATTTCCATAAGTCTCCCACAGATAAGAAATCACCTGCTGCGCGTTTTTTACGCCCAATGGTAAAACCATATGCCGTATGATCATTCCCCGTGACATGCAATCTCCTTCAAATTCATTTTTCCCCACCTGTCGAAACATTTCCCGAATCGCTTCTTTCGCTACCATGGGGTAGTCCGGGGCAAAAGAGTAATTCTTTGCTTTCTCTTCCTCCATATATTTAAAATCCGGAAGATAAATGTCCACCAGGCCCTCCAACTGTTTCAAAGTATCCGTTTTTTCATAAGCGGATGAATTATACACTATCGGAATCTGAAGTCCTTGGGATTTTGCCAGTTGAAGAGCCGGTACTAACATAGGCACAAAATGAGAAGCTGTCACCAGATTAATATTATGTGCATTTTTCTCCTGCAGTTCAAGAAATATTTCTGCCAGGCGTTCCCGGGAAACCGGCTGCCCAGCTTCCGGTTGACCATAGGAAGTTCCAAGCCTCATCCCCTGCTGCTTCTCCACATTTCCGCAAGCATCCGGCCGCGCAGTTCTTCCATGAGCAATTTCATAATTCTGACAATAAATACATCCCAGATTACAGCCACAGAAAAAAACAGCCCCGGAACCATTCTTTCCGGAGATGCAGGGTTCTTCCCAAAAATGAAGGGCAGCTCGCGCCACCCTTATTTCCTCTGTCTGCCCGCAAAATCCAAGCTGATTTGACGAGCGCTGACGATTACACATTCTTGGACAAAGATTACAATACATGAATGCGCCAAACCTTTCTTACTGAATTTTGAATGAACCTAAATACCATTCTAACAGCTGATTGCCCCACAAAGTAGCTACAATCATTCCTACGCTTAGATACGGACCGAATGCAAAATGCTCCTTGCGCCCCTTCTTTTTTGTCAAAAGAAAAATTGCACCAAATAAGCCACCGAAAATGATGCCAAAGAAGAAGGATACCAGAATCAGTTTCCACCCCAGAAAGAAACCACAGGTAAACATCAGTTTAATATCCCCGCCGCCAAATGCATTTGGGATAATAATGGTAATCAAGAGCAGGGGCAGACTGACACAAAACATACCAATAATTCGCTCCCAGATGGTTAATCCGCCAATGGTAAATATAGAAGTAACACCTAAAAGCAGGATTACAATCTGAAATACAAACGGAATCTCCATGGTTAACTGATCGATAACCGCCAGATAAATTAATTCCACAAAAAATAACGCAACGGTAAAAGTTGCAAGATTCATTCCAAGCTGGGATATATCAAACATAAGATTTCCTTTCTATTACAATATAATTTTAGAAACGGCAATTCAAAGGAAAACACATTCGCCGACTACGAAACATATTCACCAAAATAACATAACCGCCCTTCGGGAACCACAATCACCGCCCCAAAACTTCGAAACAATTTAATGATGGAACAGACGGATTCCGGTAAATGCCATTACCATGTTATATTTATCTGCACATGAAATAACCACATCATCTCTTACGGAACCACCCGGCTGTGCAATATATTTTACACCACTTTTATGTGCGCGTTCAATATTATCACTAAATGGGAAGAATGCATCGGAACCTAATGTAACATTCTGGTTTTTCGCCAGCCATGCCTTCTTTTCCTCCCGGGTAAATTCTGCCGGTTTTACCTTGAAAATTTTCTGCCATGCACCATCTGCCAGAACATCTTCACACTCATCTCCCATATAAACATCAATGGCATTGTCACGGTCCGCTCTTCCCAGACCATCAACAAACTGTAGTCCCATTACCTGCGGAGACTGACGAAGGAACCAGTTATCTGCCTTTGAGCCTGCTAACCTTGTACAATGAATACGACTCTGCTGTCCCGCACCAATACCGATGGCCTGTCCGCCTTTTACATAGCAAACGGAATTTGACTGGGTATATTTTAATGTAATCAACGCAATCTTCATATCGATTAATGCGCTTTCCGGAATGTCCTTATTCTGCGTAACAATGTTGGACAAAAGATCCCCATTCACATTCAGTTCATTTCTTCCCTGTTCAAATGTGATGCCATACACATCCTTCTGCTCCACAGGCGCCGGTGTATAATTCGGATCAATCTGAATCACATTGTAATTGCCCTTTTTCTTTTCTTTCAAAATCGCAAGTGCTTCCTCCGTATAGCCCGGCGCAATTACGCCGTCGGAAACTTCGCGTTTGATTAATTTTGCCGTATCTGCGTCGCAAACATCGGATAAGGAAATGAAATCCCCGAAGGAAGACATACGATCCGCGCCTCTGGCTCTTGCATATGCGCAGGCAAGCGGGGACAGTTCTCCCAGGTCATCCACCCAATAGATTTTTGCAAGAGTTTCATCCAAAGGAAGACCCACTGCAGCACCTGCCGGCGAAACATGCTTAAATGAGGCTGCTGCCGGCAATTGCGTCGCCTCCTTTAATTCTTTTACCAGCTGCCATCCGTTAAATGCGTCCAAAAAGTTAATGTAACCCGGTTTTCCGTTCAAAACGGTGATTGGCAATTCGCTTCCGTCCTTCATAAAAATCTTAGAAGGTTTCTGATTTGGGTTACAGCCATATTTTAATTCTAATTCTTTCATCTTTTTTCCCGGAATCCTCTGCCGGACTCCTCTTCCTTTCCATCTTTCTCTGTTTATATTTTTCTGTGTTTTATTTCCCTGTTTTATTTCACATTTTCCCGGTTTATTTCCCGGTTTATTTCCCGGTTTATTTCCCGGTTTATTTCCCGGTTTTTTCCCGGTTTTTGGCCGGTTAATTTCCCGGTTCCCGGCATTTTGTTATCGATTTATTGATGATTCTTATTTACAATTTATTGATTCTTATTTACAATACGGGTTTCATATGTATTGGTTGCAATATCGATATAACGGACAAACAGGGAAACCTTATTTTCTTCGTTCAAATTTGTCCATAGAGTATCCGTAAATTCGTCAATATCCTGATCAATGGCAATCCACTTTGGTTCCCCTTCAAAACTTGGAAGCGGACTGATATTCTCGCGATAGGTGTGAATAAAATGTCCTTCCCCTGCCACCGGATTTTCATAAGCAAATGTGTAACGATTGCAGGCATCCGGATTTCCGTTATTGCTCTTTAAAATGGACATGGCGTAATTAAATTTTCCATTTTCAATGTGAAGAATGCCGGAAATACGCGGTGTGAAATTTGGTCCGTCCGGCTCAAATTCTCTTGACCGAAGTGACTGCTCAAATGTTAGTTGCTTGTCCATTCCCTCATAAATGGTATCGGTCTGATCCCCGTTCGTTACAATTGTTTTATTTCCCAGCACGCGCACAGGGGCATAAATAATAAGGCTTGGGTCCGTTAACTTGGAAGGATCAAATGCCTGTGTGCGAATTCCCTGACCATCCTCCACAAACACCCGATTGCGGGAATTTTCACTTCTTCCCATAATGAAATATGCAGTAACCGCTTTCGTTCCATCCTTGCTTTTTCCAATGATAATTCCTCTTCCCGGATATGGATTTTCTGCCAATTCCTTTGCAATGTTAAGTTGTTCCATAATAACCTCCTTTATGTTTTATTGTTTAGTTTAGTTTTGTTATTTTCTTCCTATCCTATCCCTTCCATGCTTCTTCCTAAAATGTGAAAAAGACAAAAGAAAGACCGCCGGATAGTTTTAGCACAATACAACCTTCATTTTGCTATGGCTTTCTTCTACCCAGACGGTCGGTTCATTCAATCGTGATATACTTCATGTGGTTATCTCCACAGATTCCACTGCATCCTTTGTCTGCCATTGTTTTCCGGCACATCACACCAATGCAAATAAAATCATTTCCGTCAGTCATATATCGCTTTCATTATACAGGATATTTCTCCCATACTGCAAGTTTAAATACAATACACATTTACTGTCTCCGGTTTCAAATCATTGGTCAATGCAAGTATCCTGCAATGAGTATTTCGCCCATTTTGGCATGATTTGCTCCTTCACAGTAATTTAGTCTTCCTTGCTGTAAGAATCCAGAAAATGATGGGTGATACCCTGCTGTTTATACGCAATTATGGTATTAAGATTCACATTTTCCACACTTTTGAAGATATTCGCTTCCACATAAGGATTGATTTTCTTCATCTCCCGAATGGTATTTTTAATTTCCATTCGTTTCGAGCCCACACTGCCATCCGCTCGACAGGTGGTGCAGTCGTCCGTAAAACGACAGGCGCACTGGATAAAGTGTAAATCATTATAATCACGCCAATGCTTGATGTCCTCCTCACGAATCAGGTACATGGGACGAATGAGCTCCATCCCTTCGAAATTCGTGCTGTGCAATTTCGGCATCATGGTCTGCACCTGACCGCCATAAAGCATTCCCATTAAGATTGTTTCAATTACATCATCGTAATGGTGACCCAATGCAATTTTATTACATCCGAGTTCCTTGGCCTTGCTGTACAAATAACCGCGACGCATTCTTGCACAAAGATAACAAGGTGACTTTTTCACCTCATAAACGGAATTGAAAATCGGCGACTCAAATATGGTAATGGGAATTTCCAGACGACTTGCATTGTTTTCGATTACCTTACGGTTCATCTCATTATAGCCGGGATCCATCACCAGAAATACCAGTTCAAAATCAAATTTATTGTGCCGTTTTAATTCCTGAAACAGTTTTGCCATCAGCATGGAATCCTTCCCACCGGAAATGCAGACAGCCACCTTATCCCCGGGTTGCAACAAATCATAAGTGTTGATTGCTTTCGCAAATTTACTAAAAATTGATTTATGAAATTTTTTTCGTATGCTTTTTTCTACGCTTTGACAAAAAGTTTCTTCCCCCGCATCCCCGGCGCTCTCCCGGGACCGGCGTTCCCGGAGTTCATCTTTCTGCATCTTCATAACCAGCCATGCCATATAGCCACCATGCAATTCCAAAACACGGTAGCCCTGTTCGCGAAGTTTTTCGGCAACTTCCTTGCTGGAATTGCCCTGCTTGCAATATACGATAATTGTTTTGTCCTTTGGAATTTCGCCTATACGGGCATCAATTTCTTCTTCCGGAATATTTACTGCGCCGGGAATGGCTCCATAGGAAAATCCCCCCGCATCACGAACATCTAACAGAAAATACTTTTTTCCGTCCTTATTGCAAATATCCAATTCATCAAAGTCTTTTGCCATAATCGTATACTTAAAAGCATCCATTCTTATAACCCATTAACCCTTTAACCCTCTTGCCTGACGATCCATATCTTCCACAACAATATCGTGAATTTCTCCCAGAGTTGCTCCATATTCCAAAATCTTCCATGGCTCATTCGTATGGAAATGAATCTTAATCAGTTCATCATCACCAACTGCAAGCAGACAATCTCCTTTGAAATTGGCTGTGATATAGTCATTGATTTCATCCTCATCCAAATTTTCTCCCTCAATTAGTAATTGGGTGTCATAGCGAAATTCTAACATCTCTTTTCTCCTTTTTGATTTTTTTACAAATGTCGCCTTCGGCGCCGCTTGTTTTTCTTTTCGGGCGGGTTTAATCTCGCAATCTCGCGCTTTCGCGCTTCTTCCTGCTTCGCAGGATGATTGCTCGTTAATATGCCCTGAAAAACAAATGTCGCCTTCGGCGCCGCTTGTTTTTCTTTTCGGGCGGGTTTAATCTCGC
>JBJEMA010000049.1:0-7850 GCA_051879435.1 Lachnospiraceae bacterium | reverse complement strand
CGTTAATATGCCCTGAAAAACAAATGTCGCCTTCGGCGCCGCTTGTTTTTCTTTTGGGCATATTACATTATAACATGTTTTTTGTTTTTAGCCTTCTAAAATACGGTTCATGGCTTCCATCTTTGCTTCTGCCTCATAAATCAAGCGACTGCATTCCTTCAACTGCATATCGAAATCCACATCCGACTCATCATAAGGAAGCCCCTGATATAGAGATTTATATTTTATATCATGTTCCAGACTCGCCCACAAATCCATTGCCAGTGTCCGAATTTGAAGTTCCACCGGAACCATCTGTTTCTTGTTCATGAAATAAACCGGTACGCGAATGGTCATATGTAAACTGCGATAGCCATTTGTCTTTGGCTTCTCTATATAATCCTTGATATTCATAATCTGAACATCATCCTGGGCAAGAATGCGGTCACGAATCATATAAACATCCTTGACATAAGGGCAGACAACGCGAATGCCGGCAATATCAAAAATATTGTTACATGCCACAGTTAATGTGGGATCCAATCCCTTTTTGTTCAACTTACCCAGAATACTTTTCGCTGATTTCAAACGGGTATCAATATGATGAATCGGACTGCGTTCCTTGCGGAAAGAAAATTCATCCTGAATAATTTCCAATCGCGATTTGGTTACACTCATGGCCGAATTATACATACTGAGAATCGGATCCATGGACTGTGAAAAACAGTCTATCATTTCCGCAATTCGTTCCATGTCATTTTCCCGTTGTACTTCAACAGGGACCAATTCACAAACCTGCATTACCTCCTCCCGGAATTCGGAAATTGCCGTTGTTTCCGCATCGTCCCATGCATAGGTAACAACCGTATCTTCCATGGTTTCTTTTACTGCATCATCGAAGATGTCCCCAATGGTATCTCCTTCTACGGATTTATAGAATGCATTGCCAAAGGTATCTCCTTCTACCGCTTTATAGAATGCATTGCCAAAGTTATCTGCTTCTGCTGCTTCATCAAATATGTCCCTAAATGTATCTCCTTCTGTTTCTTGAACGAATATGTTGCCAGAGGTATCTTCTTCGATTACATCTCCATATATATCTTTTTTTTCTTTCCTCAATTTGTGGTTCTCCTTTCCATGACAGGCAGGTTCGCTTTTGTTTCATCCGGATATTATATTTTATGACAAAATACGCCAACCGTTCATAAACAAACGCCAAATTCATTTCATACAAATCATTATAACATTCGTTGTTAGCACTTTCAATCAGTGAGTGCTAATGAAAATTTAAAAAATTAGTGAACATATTTCTATGTTCACTGTCTTTTCCTTTACTGCCTTGGTCGCTCTGCAATCTGTATGGTACTTCTCTGCCTTGCTGCCACATATCGTTCCACCAGCGGAGTAGGCATGGTTTCTACCGCAAATGTTGCCCTTCCTTCCTCATCCTGCTCATAGCGAACCACTTTCCCTTCCAGATGGATATCCATATCGGTTGACTTGTCATGAAAATCTGCTTTCACATAATCAACCGCTGCCCCATCATATTTTCCCACTGAGAAACAAAATCCAATGGAACTGACATTTTTCATAAAAGCGGACACCATAGCCTTTCCTGTGTTCACATTGCAATATTCGTCCACATTTATCCGGAACCGCTTTCTTCGATTCAAAGCCACGCCCCGCTCCCAGCAGATAATGCTATGGTATTTTTCCCCTTTATAATCCGCATACTTTACGCTACAACCACGCCAGAACATTGGTTTGTTATCAATCACAAGATATGCCTGAATAAATACTTTCCCATCATCAAAAGAAATTACTTTTCCATCATGACGAATCGGTTCCACATACACGCAGCGTTCTTTTTCACCGGTATGTACAATTTTACAATGATAAAGCAACGGTTTTCCGATTCCGTCAACACTCTTTATTTCCAGGGATAAAATGTTTTCTTCTGTCAATTCGTTAATAAACATGTATTTGCACCTTAACTTTTTCTTTTTGTAATATCATTATTCTACAATAGTTTTTCACTTTTGCAAATTAAATGCCTGCGCCCTTCGTCTTTTATTACCTGACCTTGTCTCAAACATAATGCCCGGTGTCTTCGTTTTGTAATGTCTGAGGCATTTTCTACCGTATTTGTTCATAATCCTCCGGAATAAACCGATGATAAATGGTATGCCCCATTTCCATTTTAATACAATAAATGTATTCGTCCGGTATTTTGTTGCGAAAATATATGGCATAATCAAAATCCGCACCTTCCATTTTTTCACATACATAATCCCGGGAAAATACAGCAAAAACTTTTTGAATGTCCTCAATGGAGCAATGAGGATTTTGCTGAAACAGAGTAATGAATGATTTCAGGAAACCGCTGGGACTGGTATTTTCATGAACATAGGCAACGCCCTCCGGCGGTACCACTATTTCCAGGCGCTCCTTATGTCGCAAAAGATGCAATTGTCCTAATGGCGAGTTGTTCCAATCCTTATTGGACAGCAGCGCCTGTTCCATTTCCTGCAAACTGTTTTCTTTCGTCTGCAAAATTGCATTAAGGGAAGACAAAGGAAAAAAGAACCGCATGGTTTCTTTGCAGTATCCCAGTTTCAATTGTGCTTCCTGAATTTGATCCATAATATTTTGATAAAGTCGTTCCGGTTTCATTTTTTTAACCTCATTTTACGAAAATATCCTGGGTTCTCATGAAACACCAGTACAATGAATTACCCTTTTCCCAGGCAGGCGAGTCCAGCCACCTGTGCAGGGAAATCCTACCGCCGGTGCGGGGAAATCCTCAAATTGAATGCCCGAAGATTCGCGCCTGGTATCCTAATAACTGCGTATAGGGAAGGAATCACTGAGACATAATTTTCCCCAGCCCATTTTTTCATTTGGAATCTCCCCCGCAAGATAGAGGTTTGCTCCGGCAATCAGGCAGGCCTTCAATTTTTGTCCGTATAGAAATCGGTCATTTCCTCGAATCATTCCCCATTCCATCAAAAGTGCGGCGGCTCCCGTTACATAAGGAACGGCAAAGGAAGTTCCGCTAAATGCCCCGTACCCGCCACCTGCTACTGCTGCCAGAACATGTTCTCCCGGTGCGCTGATTTCCGGTTTTACATGGTTTCCGCCATAAAGATATCCGTCCGGTTGGCGAAGTAGCGGAAATCCTCTTCCTGAAAAATCTGCATATCCCCCATCCCGGGAACGATATGCCCCAACCGATATTGCTTTCTCTGTCGTTGCAGGTATGGTAATGGTGCCGGAGGGATTTGATGCGTAAAAGCGGGTTTCCAGACTGCGCTGTCCCTGCCCGGGAAGATAAAGATCATAATTGCCGTTTCGCAGGGAAATCGCGTTCATTTTGATTTTCCAGATACCCGGCGTAATATAATACTGCTTTGGGAAAAAGCCCAAATAAATCTCCTGCATTACCGAATAAGGAGTAGCATCTCCAATATAGCACGATAATTGCGTGTCGCCCATAGGAAACCGTAAAACTCCCTGCTGATAAGAAGTAATCACATGGCGAATTCCCCGGGGAGATTCCAGAATAATCTGAAAATCATCCTGATAATGTTTCCAAATCTGTAGGTTTAATGCTGTTTCCTGCCCAACGGCCACTTCAATTTCCTGCGTTCCAAAACCATGATAGTGTCCGTTTGCAGCCCCTTCATTGCCGCTTCCCACGCATATGACATTGCGACCGATTTCACACTGGTTATCCATATAGCGTTCCAGCAGACTGTTACCCTGATGATTCCCATAACAGTTACCAAAACTGATATTTGCTGCCAGAGGCAGATTTTCCTGAAGCGACACCTGATTGCAGAAATCCATTGCCCGCATTAACTGGGTGGTTCGGGGAAAGGAATCCGTTCTTGGATTTCCCATTTTCACAACAATAATTTTGCTCTCGTTGGCAACCCCAATGGTACTTCCTGCCGCAATGGACGCCACCGCCGTTCCATGGCCGCTGTCATCGAAAGGTGCATAACCATCCGCCAGCATTTGATTCAACTGTTCCTCGGAATAAACGATCCCTTCCGGCTGATCCGGTGTCGGTGTCTGGTCCCAGAAAGACAATATTCTGGTGGTTCCGTCGGGATTGCGGAATTCCGAATGAAAAATATCAATTCCGCTATCGATAATTCCAATCAAAACCCCCTGTCCGGTCAGCCCTTCCACACCTTCTTTCGCAGGATAAATGCAACTAAGCTGTTGCCCATTTATCGGTTCCGGCGTTGTTTCTTCAAACAAAAGAGACTTTGGCATTTCCACATATTCGATCTCCGGCAAACGGACAAAATCATCCAGAAGGGAATCCTGAATTTCAATTACTCCATAACCATTGGTCAAAACGCGAATTCGAATTCCACTCTGTTCATATTGCTGAATATTGCCATGAAATTTCACTATCAGTTCCCAACTCTTTGCCACGCGATCATACCCAACATCCAGAATTTGCGATTGCACCCGCTCTTCCTCACTGGATTGCAGGCTCAACAAAAGCAGATTCTCCATTTTCTGATTCTCCATTCGTCGCCTCCGAAAATACATTCTTTAAAATATTTATTCGTTAAAAGCAGAGTTATGATATAATATGCCCAAAGAAAAACAAGCGGCGCCGACAGGCGACATTTGTTTTTCTTGGCATATTAACGAGCAATCTGCCTGCGAAACAGGCAAAAGCGCGATAGCGCGAGATTGCGAGTTTAGGAGCGCAAGCAATGAGCAGTGCATACTCAGACATAGAAATATTTTCGTCAAACTTGCTTGTAAGAAAATATTTCTATGTCTGAGTATATAGTGCGAAGCACGTACACTGAGCCGAAGCGAAGCGGAGGCGAAGTGAGCACTGCGAAGCAGCATGCGAAGTGAGCACTGCGAAGATTTTATTTGATAGGCGGTTTTTATGACTTCTGAATTTCTGGCTTTTTTAACGGATCATACAAATTTGGATTACCCTGTAGGTGTCTATTATATTGATTTTTCGCAGATGTTCATGAACCATGTAAACTGGCACTGGCATGAGGCTCTGGAACTGGATTTTGTTCGCAGTGGCACCGCATTGTTTCACATTGGCGGATCTCATGAAACAGTTTCTGCCGGAAATGCCATTCTGGTAAATGGCAACCACATTCATTCCATAGAACCTGTGGGTGATGAACCTTGCATCATCCTTTCCATCCTTTTCCATCCGAATTTTCTTTTTGGTTCCTCAGAGTCATTTCTTTATGCAAAATATTGTGCACCTTTGATGAACAATCGGGATTTTCGTTGTCTTCATTTTTCTTCAAAAACTCCGGAAGGAAGAAAATGTATCGAGAAAATGCAGGCGATTCTGGAGGCAAATCTCAATCCGGGCTATGGGTTTGAGTTAACCACCCAGTCCCTCCTTTGCGAATTATGGATTCATCTTCTTAGGATTTCGACACCTCAGAACAAATCCAATACCTTTTCCCTGCAAACGGCGGACGAAGAACGGACCAAGGAAGGGATGCTTTTTCTCCATAGCAATTTTCAAAAGGAAATTTCACTGGAGGACATTGCCAAATCCATACACATCAGCAAAAGCGAATGTTGTCGTTGTTTTAAGCGTTCCATCGGCATTCCTCCTTTCGAATATCTGATGCAATACCGCGTTTATGCCGCTGCCGTTCAAATGCAGCGCTTCAACCCGGAAGCGGATTCCATGCAAAGTATTTCCTGCAATGCAGGATTTCACAACGCCAGTTATTTTAATAAAATTTTCAAAAAATACCTGGGAACAACCCCAAGTAAATATCGGGACCAGATAAAAAGAAACCATAGAGACGCACTCAGTCCCTATGGTATCCCGTTATCCCGTATGTAGTATTTCTCTTATTTCCGTTATGAAAAGACCGTTTTTGTACGAAGAAAATTCCAATTAATTCGGATGAATCCATTCATTTCCGCAAAAATCCGTAAAGCACTCGCTACCGGTTGTACCAATCGTATCCGCAACCACTTTCGGAAATGCAGCAACAAATACAAATCCATCGAATGCTTCGGTAACCATTTCTCCATCATTTGGGACTTTGCTGTCTTCGCTCGGAATAAATACAAACTTTCGACCCTGACTCATTATCCCTTTGCGTTTCAAATTATAACCACCGGTGCTTACATTTACCGCTTCAACGAAAAATATGCAATCAAGCGCTATTTGGTTTTGCCATTCTGCAATTCCGAAATCACTTCCCAATATACGCTCCAGAGCAGCCCGTTCTTCCTCATTTGTAACAACATACATTCCGTTATACTCAATATTACTTAAATATCCGCAATGTTCGTTTACAAAATATAGCGCATTTTCTGTGTAATAATAAACCTTTCCGGCCGCATATTCTTCCTCTGTCATTTGTCCGCAATAAGACGAGATTTCCTGCATTAAAGTATTGTCAAAATACTCTATAAAGTTTCTTGCCGAAACGGAATCTAATGCCCCCTCATAATCACCTATTTGTCTGCAAGGTATCATATCCGCATCATTACATACATATAATATTCTGTCGCCTGCATCATATGCCGTTAATTCTTTTTCGTAAGTTTCTGCAGCATCTATTTGAAAACATAGGTTGATTGCCTCAGACATAACACTATCATCAATCGTCATTAAAGGCTCTGCATACTGCTGTATATCTTTTAATTTTATTAAAAAATCTTCATCCGTATCCGGAACTTCCTGATAAACCAATTGAGAAAAACAGTAAAAATATACTCTTCCATTTACATCAATAAAAAAACCTTCATCCTGATATCCTGCTGCATAATTCACATACCGGTTAATGATAATAATCTGATCCTCTTCATATGTAACATCAGGGCAAGATGAATGCCTACTGTTTCTAACTTCTGAGTCATCCACATGCCCACTGTTTTCCGTTTCTGAGTCATCCACAAGTCTGCGATCATCGACCTCATCATTCGTCATCAAAACAAAAACCAGGATTCCCAGAATTCCCAAAATCATAATCGTGCCTATTGAAAGCAATAATCTTTTTCTCATAACAACATACCTCCACTCATTTATAAAAGAACCTCCACTCTTTCATAATAGATACGATTTCTTAATATAATTTTATGGAAATCTGTTGTTTTTTCAGATTAGGGAGTCGATTAAAGTATTGCATCTGCGGTTTTTCGTCAGACAAACACCTCTCGAATGCTGTCAAAGTGAAGGAATATTCCCCGGTCAGCCAGTTCGCGAATTTCCTCTACCGTCGCTAACCGATAACCATCTGTTTCCTCCTCCTGAAGATGAATATCCGTTTCCGAAAAATCCAGTTGAAAACGATACACATCAACAAAATAGTTGTCTCCTTCTCCCGGATTTTCTCTATGATAGGTAAATTGGTAAGCATCCTTACAGGAAGAAACATCCAAGCCGGTTTCCTCCTTCACCTCGCGAAGAACCGCTTCATACGAAGTCTCTCCGGCTTGACATGCCCCTCCGGAAACCTCCCACCAGCCCGGGGCCCATGCCTTGGTCTTAACGCGCTTGGTAATTAAATATTTCCCTTCCCGGTTCACTACAACACCAAGTACCGTCAGATGATATTCTCCATCCTTCAGACACCAGTCGTTCTTCTTCATGGTTCTTCCCGTCAATTGCTTATTTGCATCGTAAATATCCCACATTTCCATAATTCATTCTCCTACAAAAATTAAGCATTCTCATTCATCTTTGCCAGCTTCGCAGCCTGGTCGCTTGTGCGGAACAAAGACCTCCAAGTTTATAGGCTCGGAACAATTGCCTCTATGCCCAAACATGCTCAGAGCATATAAACTTATCAAAAACTACTCGGTGTATACCTGACAGTAACAATCACAACCATCTT
>JBJEMA010000048.1:0-5268 GCA_051879435.1 Lachnospiraceae bacterium | reverse complement strand
CCTCCAAAAGATCAAATTCCGGTTGCTCTTCTTCATCCTCTTCCGTATCTTTAATCAGCCAGAATACCAATTTCTCTATTTGTTTAATAAACGGTGCCAGAAAAACAATGGTAAGTACACGATAAACGGTATTCATTAATGCAACGGTAACGGAATTCATCTGATAATCCATGAAGAAGAACTGCCCGCCCCTCATGATAATTGCCTGCGCAAGATAGAATATGGTAGCGCAAATAATCATACCGAACAAATCATTAATCAGATAAACCAATGCAGTTCTTTTACCATTTTTATTTGAACTCATTCCGGAAATTAAAACCGGGCAGGCCGCACCAATACCGATACCCATAATAATCGGCAAAGCAGCAGAAAACGGAAGATAACCTGAGGATGTGATGGATTGTAAAATACCGACAGAGGCAGATGCACTCTGAAGAATTGCAGTGATTATAATACCAACTAAAATACCAAGAAACGGATTTGAAAATTTTGTTAAGAGACCACGGAATTGCTCATTTCCCTGTAAAGGGACCATCGCATCCTTCATGGTGGCCATACCAAGCATCAAAACGGCAAAGCCAAGCATAATGTCACCGAGCGAACGATAGGAATCTTTTTTCGCAATGCTTCGAATCAAAATACCTGCAATGGCAATGACTGCGGAAATGGTTGCAGAAGAAAGCAGTGCCGCAATTCCGTCCGCTCCTTCAATATCCGATAAACAGAGAATCCAGCCGGTGATACTGGTTCCGATGTTGGCACCCATAATAATTCCGATACCCTGTACCACCTTCATCATACCGGAATTAACGAAACCAACCACCATAACAGAGGTAGCAGAAGATGACTGAATAATTGCCGTTACACCGGCACCCAGAAGAATTCCTTTTATCGGGTTGCTGGTCAGTCGGTAAAGCAGGGTTTCCATTTTATTACCAGCAACCTTTTTCAAACCGTCGCCCATAACATTCATTCCGTAGAGGAACAACGCCACGCCACTTAGTAAACCCAATGCCAAACTTATTATCTGAACTGCATTCATGTAAGAAACCTCTCTTTTGCGGTTAGGTTGCGAAAAACATCTTTGTTTTGCAATTATTATACCAACAGTTGGTACATTCTTCCAAGACCCCCTATCCAATTTTGTGAAAAGTGCCCCTATAATATCTATTTTCTCACTCTTTCACTGTCAAAGTTTGGTTGACATAAGCATTCGAACACATTAAAGTATTTCTTCAATGGTGGATACAGTACTAAATGTTCCCTCATTTCGTGCTATGATTTCACGAAGTTTTTGCAATTCAAAATAGTTCACATAGCAAATCAGTGTATTATTACTTCCTGCAATGGCCCCCCGTGATTCAATAATGGTGCAGGTTTTGTTCATTTCCGTTTTCACACTATCAATAATCTTCTCCGGTTGCTTGGTAATTATAGTCACCTGCTTTACGGATTCAAAATGGTTTGTAAAATGATCAATCACAATGGTAGCCACAACATAAACAAGAAGGCTTAAAAGCGCCGCATTCCGGTCGATGAATACAAACACGGCAAGATAGACACAGATGTTGAAACCAATGAGCAGGTAGGACATACTGTAGTTTTTTCCTGTTCTGTCACTGATTTTCTTCAATACGATATTTGCAAAAATTTCGGAACCGTCAATGCAGCCGCCATTTCGCAGTATCAGCGACAGACCCATTCCTAAAATGGCACCCCCGAACGCAACCGCAATAAAATGTTCCGTATCGAGTTCAAAAGGAATATGCTCAAATACGCTTAATCCCACCGTATAAATCACCGATCCGTAAATCGCCTTAAGGGAAAATGTTTTTCCAAGAAAAAGATACCCCATAATCAAAAACGGCAGCATAATCAGCATTACTGTAACCGACAGGTTGAAACCCGTCAGTTTATAAATGATAATGGCAATTCCCGCCGTTCCGTAATCAATGGCATCATTTGGCAATAAAATACAGGCTACGGAAAAACTGGCCAGCATCGCTCCAATGGTAATTAATATGTAGGAACTAAATCCTTTCATTTTTTTCATTCTGTTTCCTTTCTATGACTGCTTTCTTTTTCCCACATTTCCGGCACCACTGTACTTCTACTTTTCCTCATTATACAGTTCCCGCAGGAACTGCTCGTTGTACATTCCATACATACTGTTTTTCTGCCACAAAGCGTGAAAATCATGACGAAGACAAAAGTCCTTGATTTTAATTTCCTTTAATCTGCCCTCCCGGAGAAGTTCTTCGCCCACACAATGATAAAGCACACTGATTCCCTGATTCGCCATTAACATTTCCAAAATCAGTGGAAGCGAAGAAAATTCGCATTTTTGAGTAAAGTTGTCTATCGAAAATCCCTTTTCCAACAGAAAATGCTCCAGCACAGCCCTTGTTCCGGAACCGGGTTCCCGGGAAATCAGCCTATGTTCAAATAATTTCTTTAAGCTTTTTATTTTCGATGCATCGTAATGGGCGCCGCAGAAAATCGATAATTTTTCCTCACGAATGCGACGATATTCATAATCATTTTTGAAAAAATATCCTTCCGAAAGTACGATGTCCAAATCCCCGCGATCCAATTGTTTTAATAAGGAGGCCGTATTTGCCACCGTTACCGCCAATTCCGTCTCCGGATGCTTTTCCATATAACCCGGCAGCAATTTGGGAAGATAAGAATCTCCAATCGATAAGGTTGCTCCAATCCGATATATTCTGCACGGTTTCATTTGCAAAAGTTCATCCTTCAGTTTTTTTTCATCATGAACCTGTGTCTGCAGTGCACGCCGTAGATATTCCCCCTGCTGCGTGAGCAACAATTTCTTATTCTCGTACAGGAATAGTTTTACCCCGTAATATTCTTCCAGATATTTCATGTGCCCGGATATGGCCGGCTGGGTTAAATTCAAGGCCTCAGCGGCTTTTGTATAATTCATGTATTCACAAACGGTCAAAAATGTCTCTGTTCGAAAATCCAGCATTTGTCTCTTCCATTTCCTTCCATGTTTTCAGGTAATGTGACTTGTGTTTTCCCAAGCGAAGCGCTTCGCATGGGCCTATGTGTAATGCCTTTTCTTGTTTTCTTTTTCGTAAAGTTTCAAGCAATTATTATTCATAACATAATCTTATCATCATATAAATATTTATAATTTCCTTTTATTGCCAATTTTATTTATACTCATTGTAGCAAAAAACAGACCGGAAATGAATGAAAATAGAAATAATTGGAAATTCTAACCGTAGAAATTGAAAATTCCGGCTGTAATTATTGCATATTCTAATGTCATTTAAGAAGCGCGAAACTTTATGGAGGATGATACAATGAAATTTACGAAGAAGACGATTCCGGGGATTTTGATTTGCATTTTGATTGCTGCAATTGCAACTTTTCTTGGACAACTTAAAATCGGTAAGATATCTTTAGAAGTTATCGGAGCGCCAGTATTTGCAATTTTAATTGGTATGCTGGTAACTCTCATCAAACCTGCTTTTGCCAATAGTGAATTTGCTTCCTCAGGCATCAAATACACTTCAAAGAAGATTCTTCAGTGGGCTGTCATTATTCTTGGATTTTCTCTCAATCTGGGCACCATTGCCAAAGTGGGAACACAAAGTCTTCCGGTGATTGTATGTACCATTGCCACCTCTTTAATTACTGCATTTCTGTTAATGAAATTATTAAAGATAGATGCAAAAGTGTCCACGCTCATCGGCATAGGCTCTTCCATCTGCGGTGGTTCTGCCATTGCGGCAACTGCGCCGGTTATCGAGGCAAATGACGAAGAAGTTGCACAGTCCATTTCCGTTATCTTTCTTTTTAATGTTCTGGCTGCGCTGATTTTCCCATCTTTCGGTCATGCCATCGGATTGGGGTCCGAAGGATTTGCCATATTTGCCGGAACAGCGGTAAATGACACCTCCTCAGTCACAGCTACCGCTTCTACCGCAGAAGGTTTGTACGGAGTTGAAGGAATCTTATCCACCGCTGTAACCGTAAAATTAACCCGAACATTAGCCATCATTCCAATCACCCTCGCCCTTGCCGGATATCGGATGTATAAGGCAAAGAAGGAAGGCGGAACATCGAATACTTTTGATTTCAGGAAAATATTTCCTTGGTTCATCCTTTTCTTTGTGGGCGCTTCCATTATCACCACGATTGTGGGAATAATGCCGGAATCTGCATTTACCGTATTTTATAGTGGCTCTTTTGTGAAAGCAATGAAATGGCTTGCCAAATTCTTTATTGCCATGGCAATGTGCGCAATCGGATTAAATACGAATTTGATTAACCTTGTAAAAAAAGGTGGAAAACCAATCCTTATGGGTTTCCTCTGCTGGGCAGCAATTACGGTTGTTTCTCTTGGCATTCAGTATATGACAGGTATTTATTTTACAAACCTGTCCTGAATTCAGAGTTACCGGGAACCATTCAGCGAAACAGGGTTGCCATTCAGCAAAACAGGAATGCCATTCAGCAAAACAGGAATGCCATTCAGCGAAACAGGAATGCCACTCAGCGAAACAGGAATGCCATTCAGCGAAACAGGAATGCCACTCAGGCAAATAAAAAATGCATAAATAAAATTATGCATTGGAGTGCGGTCTTCTTTTTATGAACTACGGGGTACAGATGGCTAATTATAAGCTTCTGTACCCCGTTTATAATTACTTATTTCTTTGTTGTTTTCTTAGCAGGCACTTTCTTTTCCGGTGCTTTCTTTTCAGCGGTCTTCTTTTCTGCAGGCTTCTTTTCTGCAGGCTTCTTAGCAGGTGCTTTCTTAGCAGGTGCTTTCTTAGCAGGTGCTTTCTTAGCAGGTGCTTTCGGCTTTGCGGTTAATTCCTTTAACAGAAGTGCTTTTCCAAGATTTCCTTCTGCCTTGATTTTCCCGGTCAGGTAAGCATTTTCCATGCCAAGTTTACCTTCTGCAATCTGAATCAGAACATCTGCATCACAAGTTACAATTACATCTCTGTCATAATACTCATACGGTTCAATGGCAATTTTTCCTTCATAGATTTCCAGATAAAATGCGCCTTCCGCTTCGCCGGTGATGTTGAACTGAATTGCCACATGTTCCTTAATCTTACTTGCATCTGCGCTTTCATAATTTTCTTTTGCTTTTAATACCAATTCTTCATAAGTCATAATCCTGTCCTCCTCATTCTTTCCGAAAAGATGATTCTTTATATTAATATGTTTCTCATTATAACGCATAACTGCATATAATAACAGACTTAAATCCATTTTTCTAGA
>JBJEMA010000047.1:0-1628 GCA_051879435.1 Lachnospiraceae bacterium | reverse complement strand
ATGATTGCTGTGGATGTTAGAGTAAATGGATTAATAAAGAATTCAGAATTATCTATGGCATACATGAGTCAATTTGATTGTGTTTGTCCCGTTTGGAATATTCCATTTATGGCTGAATTAGATGAATGGCTGACTCGCTTTCAGAATTGGCCTGAATGGAATAAAAATAGAATGGAAGAAGTTCATAATGAGCGTATTCTTTTTATGAACAAAAAAAGAAAGGAAATAGAAGATGAATCAGGATTGTCCGCCTAAAAAACCAGAATACAAACAAAAACAGACAAATTATGAATTTGTAAGTATTTTACTTTGTGCTATTTCGTTTGTGTTTCTTTGTATTGGTCAAGTGTTTGTGATTGTAAATATAGGATCGATTCTTTTTTCAATCATTGGCTTTATTTTAGCGTATCGCTACTTCGAATTAAATAAAAAATATATTTTAGCTTTTATTCTTTCGATATCAATTTTTATTTTGGGTTGTACTTCATTTGTAAAAGGAATAAAAGAAGTAATTGTGAAAAAGGTATATACAGAACAAAGATTGTATCGAAATTATTATGATTTATATGATGATGTGTATGATTTTTTCGAGGATGACGAATACTGGGATTTAGAGCATTTTTAAAAAAGTTGGAATTTTCCAACTTTTTTTCAAAAAGTAGTTGACTGAAGATAAATGATTTGGTAGTATAAGTGGGCGCTCTTAGGGGAGCGGCGATCTTTGAAAACTGAACAGGAAAGAAACCAGAAAGACAAGTACAAGAAACGTCAATTTCAAAAAAGGAAGAAAGATGTCAGAGAAGACATCCGAGCTAAATCAAATGGAGAGTTTGATCCTGGCTCAGGATGAACGCTGGCGGCATGCCTAATACATGCAAGTCGAACGGGATATCCACGGATATCCAGTGGCGAACGGGTGAGTAACACGTAGGTAACCTGCCCATGTGCCCGGGATAACGCCTGGAAACGGGTGCTAAAACCGGATAGGTATATGATCCGCATGGATGATATATTAAAGGAGCTGAAAGGCTACGAACATGGATGGACCTGCGGTGCATTAGCTGGTTGGCGGGGCAACGGCCCACCAAGGCAACGATGCATAGCCGGCCTGAGAGGGTGAACGGCCACATTGGGACTGAGACACGGCCCAAACTCCTACGGGAGGCAGCAGTAGGGAATTTTCGTCAATGGGGGAAACCCTGAACGAGCAATGCCGCGTGAGTGAGGAAGGTCTTCGGATCGTAAAGCTCTGTTGCAGGAGAAAAACGGCGCATGCAGGAAATGGCAAGCGAGTGATGGTAACCTGCCAGAAAGTCACGGCTAACTACGTGCCAGCAGCCGCGGTAATACGTAGGTGGCGAGCGTTATCCGGAATGATTGGGCGTAAAGGGTGCGTAGGTGGCCCGTTAAGTCTGGAGTGAAAGGCGTCAGCTCAACTGACGTATGCTCTGGAAACTGGCGGGCTGGAGTGCAGGAGAGGGCGATGGAACTCCATGTGTAGCGGTAAAATGCGTAGATATATGGAAGAACACCAGTGGCGAAGGCGGTCGCCTGGCCTGCAACTGACACTGAAGCACGAAAGCGTGGGGAGCAAATAGGATTAGATACCCTAGTAGTCCACGCCGTAA
>JBJEMA010000046.1:0-65528 GCA_051879435.1 Lachnospiraceae bacterium | reverse complement strand
ATACGAAATCATAAGAAAAATATGTAAAAATCAATCATTCATAATTTCAGTAAAGGCTCCGGAAATATCTACCGTTTCAGGAGCAATGATAAAAATACCATTTGAAATCTTCTGTATATGAGCATTTAATGCATATGCAGTACCCATTGTAAAATCAAGGATTCGATTTGCAACGGAATTGTCCAATCCTTCGAGATTTAAAACAACGGTTCGATTATCAATCAAGGTATCTGTAATCTCTTTTGCATCTTCCATGGAAGACGGGCGGCATCCATATACTTCCATTCCACCAATGTTGCTGCGTTTTCTTGTAATCGGAGTAACCTTAGAAGATTTATTTTTTAAATCCGTATCAGATATACTTGTCTTACGAATGGCTTTCGGATCCTCAATCGGCTCCTCATCATCTAAATAATCTTCTTCGTAATAATCCTCACTCCCATATCTGATTTTATCAAATAAACTTGTTATATTACTCATTGCACCCATAATATATCTCCTTTACAAAACGAATAAATATTGGACGGCATAAAGTCACCCGTAAATATATTATGTAACCAAAAAATAATTATGTCAACAAAAAAATATATATTTTTGAAATATTTTTGTGATTATTTTGAAAAATGTATGAATACAAAAAAATCTTGCACGAAATATATACTAATATTTCGTGCAAAGACTATAGCGAATATTTGGCAAAAAAAAAATTAAAATATCATTAAACTGGGTAATAAAGAATTATTACAGGAAACTAATTCAGATAATTTCTTGCACCAAACAATCTGGTTCCCACCCGTACATAATTGGCCCCCTCTTCTATTGCAACCATATAATCTCCGCTCATACCCATAGACAAAATAGGTTTCCCATCAAACAAATCGGCATTTGCATCTGCAAATTCTTTTAACTGGCGGAAATAAATACGATTTGTTTCCGCATCTTCTGTAAATGGAGCAATGGTCATCAGACCTTTCACTGACAGATTCGGAAGACTGACAATTTCTTTTATAAGCGTCAGATTTTCTCTCATGTCAGACGAGCCAAATTTAGAGGCTTCCCCTGCAACATTAATTTCAATTAAAATGTTAGAAATAACATGCTTTTTTACTGATTCTTTACTGATTTCTTTTGCAAGTTTGAAAGAATCAACACTATGAATCATATATACCCGGCCAACAATATATTTAACTTTGTTCGTCTGCAAATGGCCAATCATATGCCAATGGATATCTTCCGGCATCTTTTCCATTTTTTCCAGCATTTCCTGAACTTTATTCTCGCCAAATTCTCTGCAGCCAAGGGCATATGCTTCCTGCAAAAGTTCCAGAGGTTTTGTTTTACTGACAGCAATCAGTGTAACATCTTCCCGATTCCTTCCGGACATTTCCACCGCTTTATTGATATTAGCTGTAACTTCTTCCAAATTTTTTTTCATTCGAAACCCCTCCTCATATAAATTCAGCCAACGGGTAATATTGATTTAACCAAAGGGTTTATTCATATACAAAATCATCCTCATCTACCATATCTGCTTCCAGGACAATGTAATCATAAACATTAAGACCATAGGCCGTATTGGATTTCACAATCGCATATTCTTCATTTTGATATAATATATTAACCTGCTTAAAATCCGCATAGCCATAATTCATGTTATACACCCCAACCAGCTGCCCTTTTTGACTAATGGCATATTCCTGTGGTAAATCCTTTACAGCAGAATCCGATTCCGTATCTTCCAATACTTCTCCCCCGACATATTGACTGACAGTTGTAGTGGCACCTGCATAAATAGAATTATTGGCACTAACAGAATCATCACTAACAGATGATGTAACACCAATCCGATTTTCTTCCGGAAGACCGGCCGGATTGCTGCTACTTGCGTTTGACGGAATTCCATTTGTCCCATCGGAACGATCCAGCAAAATTGGTAAAATCAGATAATCCCCCGGTTTCAACTGTGTATCATCAACATAATAGTAACCGTCCTGTTTCGCATATACTTCAATTTCAATCTCGACGGTAGAAACCGTTCCGTCCTCTAAAAATATTTTTTTTGAAAAACGACAGGTATTATTTTCCCCTTCCTCAACTGCATACTCCACAGGTACAAGATAAAACTGTTTATAAACTATGGATGACAAAGGAATCTTTAATCCCTGTTCCGGCGAAGTAATCAGTTCAATATCGATAAAGCGTTCTGTACAAAAAGATACCATGGATTTATTCATGGTAAGAACACCATAATAACCATCTTCTTTTTGTAAAATCTGAAATTCTGCCCAAAGTTCCAACTGATTGGAAAGGAATCGGATTTTTACATAATCTTCATCCTGTAATTCCAATGCACGTTCTTCTTCCAAAGGAATTACGATAGACCATTCCTCAGAAGGAATAATTTTATAAACAACATCACCGGCTCCCACAAGGGAATTATTAATTAACTGTTCCTTTTCGTAATCTGTTTGTTCAAAAAGTTCCCCCTGAATGGAATCCAATGTCAGATTCTCATATCCATCCACATTATAAACAACATATCCTGCTTTTGAGCAGTTATTTAATTGGATCAAATCAGAGTAAGAACCACGATTCACATCAGATATTCCGGACAGCAATTGCATATTGGTCAATTTTAAAATATTTCCGTCCATACTGTATAGAAAATCATAGGTGTCCGAAAAATTTACCGGATCAAAATTAGAACTGAATTGAATGATTTCCGATTTCAAATCCGCTAAATCTTCATTGGAAAGCGTATTATCGCCGCCATTTTCGCTATTCAACAGTTCATCCATGGCGCCGCTTTCATCAATGGTATAAATCAGATCACCAACACCTACATGTTCGCCTTCCCGGGCAAAATAATTGATATAACCGGTATTTGTACTGTTGTATACAATTTCATCCCGTATCGCAATGCCGGTATAAATGCTGGACACAGCCAAAGACCCCTCTAATACCTGGTAGGAGTAAATCTTTGATTTATTTGCCTGGGAAATAATAATAGCAATCAAATAAATGAGAATAAAAACAAGAAGCATAAATCCAAAACTGATTCTGCTTCTCTTAGTTTTTCTTCGATTGTTATTATTATATGTCCCTGTATTTGCCATGAATAGGCTCCTCCTAAGGAATCGTATCCTCGCATAATTGACGCATAGTCTGATAAAGTGCATCTTCGTCTGATGCCCCCATAACAACACAAATATATGGATTGTTGTAAGAATCAATCGCGTAAACAATGATACATTTGCCGGCAGCGCTGGTACTTCCCGTTTTACCACCCCAAATCGCAATTTGGTTCGGCATATCATAATCACCGGTTAAATACTTATTCGTCGTTGTTATGGTTTTGGTGACTGCTTCTCCGTCCGTCTTTTGATAAGTAAAGGTATAACTTGCCGTATTAATAATGGTGCGAAATTCTTCATATTGCATTGCTGCATTAAAAATTAAATATAAATCA
Source organism: Lachnospiraceae bacterium (assembly GCA_051879435.1). Classification (GTDB taxonomy): domain Bacteria; phylum Bacillota; class Clostridia; order Lachnospirales; family Lachnospiraceae; genus NK4A136. The sequence continues at coordinate 62,059 of JBJEMA010000046.1, read as the reverse complement.
TAAGCTGTCGTATAATGGTTATCGTTGGTAAGCCCGTGAGGATTATCAAAATTCGTATGTGTAGCACCAAGTTCCCGGGCTTTTTGATTCATCATTTCCACAAATGCGTCCTCAGAACCACCAATATATTTTGCAATTGCCAAAGAAGCGTCATTGCCGGAATAAAGCAGCGATACATAAAGTAAATCTCCCAAAGAAATCACATCACCTTCCTGCAATCCAAACAGTTGAACACCGTCTTCATTAATTCGGACATCACCAACCGCCACCTGTGCATTCAAATCTCCATATTCCAGTGCCAGTAAAGCAGTCATAACCTTTGTCAGTGATGCAGGATTAACTACAATATTCGCCTGATAACTGTAAAGAACTTCTTTATCATTAATATCATAAACTCCGGCAGCGTATAAAGCAGTCGAATCGATAGAACTACTTGCAGTAATGTCTTTTTCAGACGCACAAAGGTCAGATGCAAACAAAGGAATCTGCATCTGACTGTCTACTTCGCTAATCGTATATTTGTCATTCGATGTGATGCTTCCGTATGGCATGGCATAAGTTTCACCGATTCCGCATCCGCCAAGCAAAAAGCAACATATAGAAAAGAATATCAAAAGGTATCTTCGTTTCACAAGAATTTGGGACTGCAAATCGTCCAAATCTACTTGTACATTTCTCTCCATTCAAGTTCTCCTCGTTCTAATGATTTGATCATTAATTCCGCAGAAGCCAGATTGGTTGCCAAAGGAATATTATGCATATCGCAAAGACGCACCACATTATTTACATCCACTTCATGGGATTTGGGTGTTAACGGATCACGCAAAAAAATTACCAAATCTATCTGGTTATGTTCAATCTGAATGGCAATCTGTTGTTCACCGCCAAGATGACCTGCAAGATATTTATGAATGTTCAGATTTGTAACTTCCTGAATCAAACGTCCCGTCGTTCCCGTCGCGTACAGATCATGTTTGCTTAATGCTTGGCGATAAGCAATACAAAAATTCTGCATCAATTTCTTCTTTGCATCGTGTGCAATCAAAGCAATATTCATCTTAATAACCACGCCTTTCCAGCTCGTGCAATGCACTAAACCCCAATATCATAATTTTTTGTTTTTGTATTGAAACTTCTGCCTCTTTGTAAAGAAACATTCATCACAATTCCCATACCGATATATAAACTGACTAAAGAAGTCAATCCATAACTGACAAAAGGCAACGGAATTCCCGTATTTGGAATAATTCCAGTTGCAACACCGATATTAATAAAACTTTGGAAACATACAACTCCGCCAACCCCGGCGCAAATGATTCGTCCCGCATCATCCGGTGCCCTGGCCGCAATCACAAAACATTCAAATGCAATAAAAGTTTCCAATAAAATCACAGCCAGACCACCCACAAATCCAAGTTCTTCGCCAATAATCGCGAAAATGAAATCGGTTTGTGCCTCGGAAATATAATTGCCGTTTTTTACGGAACCAACCTCATTGTTGTTAAGTCCCTTGCCCCATAACTGTCCGGAACCAATAGCGGTAATTGAATTCTGCGTTTGATACGCTGTGGTTAATTTATACTTTTCCGGCTGCAAAAAAGCCAGAATTCGATTTTGCTGGTAGGATTCAATAATGGTTTGATCCGGTTGCAAAGCAATAAACAAAAATATAACAACTGCCGGTATGATTACTGCCAAAACTCCAAGGATAACTTTGTAACTGATTCCGCCAACATACATCATCAGACAGAATACAATTAAAATAATAACGGTTGTAGACAAATCCGGTTGTTTATATACCAGCACAAGCGGCGGCACAATAAGTGCTACCGCTTTAAGCAAATTGCTAAAAGAATTCAATTTTTCTTTATTCTTCATTATAAACTGTGCATAAAAAAGTATCAATAAAATTTTTGCAAGCTCAGAAGGCTGAAATCGGATTCCCAAAATTTCAATCCATCTTTGGGAATTATTGGTGGATTCTCCAAAAAATTGAACCAGCAATAATATAACCAGATTCAATCCATAAATTACCCAGGAAAATTTCAGAATCAGATGATAATCCACAAAAGATAATACCATCAGCAAAACAAATCCCAGTCCAAACCCCTGAATCTGTCGAATCTGTACCGACTCTTTTGCACTGCCAATCGCCAGAATGCCAATCACAGTTAATGCAATCAGCAATAGCAAAAGACGGATATTATAATTTTTTATTTCATATTTCTTTTTCAATTATGTCTCCAAAACAATTTGCTGTATCTTAAACTTTTCTCATGTCCAAAATTGGAATATGTGCATACAAAGACGGATGAACATTTCCCCGTTCTCTGCTCTTTGCTTGTGAGATTTCGATTTCCGTACTGTTTGCATCAATCCGCATATATTTTGAAATTACGGTAATGATGTCATTTTTTATCATATCCATCATTTCCGGCGAACAATCCGTACGGTCAGAAATGAGTAATATTTTCAAACGGTCTTTTGCAATATTTTTTGATAATTTCTTTTTGGAAAAGAAGGAAAACAATTTCATACTCCCGCCTCCTTTCCTGCATGATGGAAGAGATTGGTAAATTTTGCCCAAAAGGTAATGCTTTTATCCATTTGCAAAAAAGGAATTTCTTCTCCAATGACACGTTTGGCAATGTTCATATATGCCTGCCCCGCACTGGCAGAGGTGCCCACAAGCGGTTCCCCCTGGTTTGTAGAAATTACCACATTTTCATCATCCGGTACTGAGCCGATTAACGGAATTGCCAAAATATCTATTACATCATCAATGGTCATCATTTCGCCGCGACGAATCATATCATAGCGAAGACGGTTAATTACAAGCTCAATCTTTTGAAATTCATTTGCCTCAAGTAGTCCAATGATACGGTCCGCATCCCGAATCGCAGAAACCTCGGGTGTAGTAACGACAATGGCCCGTTCCGCACCGGCAATGGCATTCTTAAATCCCTGCTCAATTCCTGCAGGACAGTCCAGAATTATGTAATCATAGGACAATCGTAAATCCTGTATCAATTTCTTCATCTGTTCCGGTGACACGCATGTTTTATCTCTTGTCTGGGCGGAAGGCAGCAGATACAAAGAAGGATAACGCTTGTCCCGAATCAAAGCCTGTTTCATTCGGCAATTCCCTTCAATAACATCCACCAGATTGTAAACAATCCGATTCTCCAGTCCCATTACCACATCCAAATTGCGAAGTCCGATATCCGTATCAATGAGAACAACGCTTTTCCCCAGGGCTGCCAGCCCGGTACCAATGTTTGCCGTTGTGGTGGTTTTTCCCACACCGCCTTTCCCTGATGTAACGACAATTACTTCACTCATTCTAATTCCTCCAAATCAAAATAATTGTCCTCTGAATCAGATGAAAATGAGCTAATTCAAAACTCGATCCAGCAATTCTTTGGTGTATGGCTCTATATTAATTTTATCATTGGATGCATATGCAACCTGGGGTATGATTTTTGCCCGGATTCCCCATTTATTTTTCTTTACCGGCTCATAAAACATGGAACCGATTTTTAATTCTTCCGGGGCCATTTCCATAGCAAGAATTACCTTGTCGGAAATTTCATCCTCCGTATCGGAAACGCCGGCAAATGCGGCGCCGTATAAGCCTCCAAACACAAATATGCTACCATCGGAAACAACGGTACAACCCGGATTCACATCTCCGATAATCACCACATCTTTTTTACAGTCAATGATTTCTTCATTAATGATGCTTTTTTTATAAAAGCAGATATCATTACGTTCAAATTCGTCACGCATATTTCGGATTGCGGATTGAAAAAAATTATCTACATCCTCATCCGGTTCAATCACACAGATGATTTCCATATCCGTATTCTCGGAAATTATATCACAAAGAATGTCTTCTTCTTCAAACGACAGAAATCTTCCTTCAAACGAAATGGCTACACTTTTATTTCCGAAAAACTTGCGGGATTCCCGGAATTTCATTTCAACTCCTTCTGCAATTTCTTCAAAACTGCACTGCGAATCCATTTGCACACGTATACCGTTTGGATAACTTTTGATTTTAACAATTGAACTCATTGTTCTGCTCCACTACTTCTTTCTCTCCGTTATTTTAATCCCCGCCTACCGTTCCGGCAGCCTCCGATGCCTCACCGGTAATAAGAGCATCTTCCTCTTCCAGTTGGAAATAATATGCAAACACATCTCTGGAAAGTTGCGCCGTATTTTCAGAAGAATAACCGTTGGCAATTCGGGTGGCAATCGCAATTTGCGGATTGTCATAAGGCGCATAACCAATAAATAAAGCATGGTTTGCACGATTGGTTGCTTCCTGGGCCGTACCGGTTTTTCCTGCAGCGGCAAGAGGAAGATCAGCAAAATAAGATTTGCTCTGCACCACCTGTCGCATACCGTAATGAATGGTGTTCCATAATTCATTCGGCAATTCTATGGTATTTCGAACCGTTGGTGTATACTCATAAACACTTACGCCCCGGGAATCTTTAATGCTGTCAATTAAACTCAGTTGATATACGGTGCCGCTATTGGCAACCGCCGTAACATAGCGTGCCAGTTGAACCGTAGTAAAACTGTGGGTACCCTGTCCAATGGCTGAAACCACAGGATATTGATCCGAAATCTTTGGCTCGGATTCCGCAATTTCCACTCCGGATTTTTCCGAAAAACCAAACCAGTCCGCATATTTTGCAATACGGGAAATACCATAGGTGTCATTATAACTGTTTCCGTCAAAAGCCAGACGATAGCCAACTTCATAAAAGTAAACATTACAGGAATTGGCAATTGCGGTATTCATAATCATATCTCCATGGCTGCCCGGCGCAATCCAACATTTGTGAACCGTTCCGTTTAGTCGGTCAAATACACCGGTACAGGTAATGGTCTCACCAATGCTAACCACATTTTCTTCTATTCCCGCAACTGCAGTAACTACCTTAAATGTAGAACCCGGCGCCGTTCTTTGCTGGGTTGCATAATTCCAAAGAGGATTGGACTGATCCTGGGATAAGGAAGCAAGGTCCAGATGGTTATTGTCGTATCCCGGATAACTTACCATTGCCAGAACCTGTCCGCTGTTTACATCGGTAACAACGCAGGAACCGGAACAAGGCTCAAGCCCCAGCTGTGCCGGTGTAATTTGCAATTCCGAAATCATACGAATCATAAAATAATACGGCGTAATATTACCGTTTTCCAACTGCGCTGCATCGTTAGCGGATAACTGAATAATATCCTGTTCCCAAAGCAGCTGGCAGACCTGTCGCGGCGTAATATAATCCTGCAGAAGCATATAGCGATATAATTTCTTGGAGAAATCACGATTGGAACGCAAATGTTCAATCGTATAATCCACTAATGCCTCATATATTTCATTGGAATCTGCATATTTTTCTTCCAGTTCCAATTTAGAAATATCCACCCATTCCTGCGCAATGGCGTAATGAAGAAATTCATTAATACTGATGGTTTCGTCCGTTTTCCAGGCAATGTAGGTTTCGTCGTTTTGGTCAATTTTATCCGTTAGCAGAATTCCGTAGTTTGAGGAAGAAAGCATGGAAACGATAAAACTTTCATAAACCATAAATTCATCAGACAGATTTTTATAGGCCGTATCGCCATAGAGCATCTCATCCCTCAGCTGGTTCAAAACCTCACCCTGCTTTGTAAGATACTGGTTGTAAACTTCTTTTTCCACATCACTGGCATAAATCTTGGAAAAGCGATTGATGTCAATTACATTATTATTAAATAAGGCAAAATAAACATCATAAATGGGAATAATTACATTACGTCCCTCATTCTCTACCGTTTTCAAATTCTGAATCTTGCTAACCAGGATTCCGGCAATTTTTTGTTCTACCAGGTGATACACCACATTTTGCAAATCCACATCGATGGTGAGGTAAATGTCATTTCCCGCTACCGGTTCCTCATAACTTAATGTTTCAATTACTTTTCCCAGATTATCCACGCAAATGGTTTGCGCCCCCTTGGTTCCCTGCAAATAGGATTCCATGGAAAGTTCAATACCGGCCTTCCCAACCGTATCATTCAGGGAATAATTGTCACTTTCCTGGGAATAGGTATCGTATTCCGTTTGGGAAATCTTACCGGTATATCCGATCACCGGAGACATACAAAGCGCATAGTTGTAACGCCGTACCGTCCCCTGCTCAATGGCAACACCGTCCAGTTCACTGCTGTTTTCCATAATTATGGCAACCGTCTGCGGCGAAACATCAGCGGCAATGGTGGTGGAAATATATTTTTGAAATGCATTTAAGCCAAGATTATATCGTACCGCAACAATTTTCAATATTTCCTCTTTCGTATATCCCATTCCGGGAACAAAATGCTTGCTGTTATCCGAATCAAAATAGCATCCAACTCCATATTTGGAGGAACTGATTAAGTATTCCATGACCGTATCAGGATTGGCTGTTCGTTCCGCATATTTTAAATCGTTTACGGAAGAATAACCGTATATATCTGCCAAAAACCGGAGCAATGCAGTATCCGAAACAGAAAAACAATAATTATCGTTTTCATCAAGATAAATGTTGAAATCACAGGAAAGCTCATCTCCGTTCGACTCAATCATTTGAATCATCCGATAAATAATGCTGTTTAATTGCTGATTTTTCCCACTTCCGGAAGCAATGGTGTCTGTCATGGTAACGCTGTATGCCAATTCATTATATGCAAGCAATTTACCATTGCGATCGTAAATATTTCCCCTGGTACCCGGAAGCACTACCTCCTTTTCGATGCTAAGGGTGAAATTTTCCATGTATTCGGAACCGTTCACAATCTGCAATTGAAAAATGCGGTAAATCAAAATGGAAGCCATCAAAAACAGCCCTGCAAACAGGACAAACAATCGTGATGACAATAATTTGACTAATTCTTCTTTCAGATCTTCAAACATCTTTCTCTTTGCTCCAAAGTTTTACCGAAATCACCTTTTGTTCCAATAGGTTCAAAAGAGGATACAAAGCAATAAACAAAACAATGGTATATACTAGTTCGGCCAAGATAATATGGAAAAAATAATAACCGAAATTCAATTTGCCGTTTAACAAAAAAAACAAAACATAATACACAAATGAATAAATCAAATCCCCGGCGAATATACTGAATAATGGTAAACGAACATCATGCGGATTATAAAATTGGTGCAAAAGACCTGCCAGATATCCGATGAAAAGATAAATAAGGGCATACACGCCAATCACATCCATATAAAAGGCATCATTGAGAAGGCCGCAAAAAAAGCCAAAGAGCATGCCGCTGATTTCACCACGAATCAGTCCATAGGAAATGATGAATGCGAGTAACAGATTCGGCTTTATCCCACCGAAAGCCATATGAGGAAACAATACAGTCTGCATGGTAAAGATAAGCAGAACCGTTAAGATATCAAAAAAAATCCGTTTTGCCATTTAATCCCCGCTTTCCAGTTCTGCATCCTCCAACATCTCTTTTAACTGAGTGATGACAAGTACTTCTGTTAAATGGGTAAAATCGACTGCCGGAGTAATGTATCCCACTTTCGTCAGATTATTGGAGTCCATCTCAATGGATTCGATATATCCCACAAGAATTCCCGGCAGATATTTATTGCTGATATATGAGGTGACAACCTTATCCCCGATGGCAACCTGATTCTGGTTGTCAAGCAATTGCGAAAACGGAATCTTATTTTGTTCCGCCATTTCCAAATCACCGGAAACGATTAAATTATCCTGCGTATGTAACACATAGGCACTTACATTGGAATTATCGTTTATTATCGGCGTAACCCGGGACCAGTTTAATCCAACCTCTGTAATCCGTCCTACAAGACCGCTTCCTGCAATCACATTCATATCAATTTGCATTCCGTCCGCAGAACCTTTATCAATCAAAAAACTACTGTACCAGTTGCTGGAATCCCATGAAATAATATGTGCACCAACTTTTTCATATTGCTGATACTGGGCATCCAAATCATAAAGCTGTCGAAGACTGGTCAATTCGTACTTATCCTGCATCAGAAGCATATTCTCACTATTCAAACTATCAATTTCCTGGTTCAGCCGCTCAATTTCAAGTTTTAATTCCGCAATGGTCTGCTTTTCTTCCTGACTTTCCACCAGTTGATTACCGATTGCGGATACCCCATTTTGAAATGGGACAACCAAAAAACCTGCCACATTACGAACCGCACCTGCAAAAGCATCACTGGTAAAACTAGCAATCATAAGCAAAACGCAAAGCAGGGAAAGAGAAAATAAAATATATTTGCTGGGAAGTTTTTCTTTTTCCTGTTTCTGTTTAAGAATCGGCATTTAACGGACTCCTTCCATCATAAAAGCAAGGGAACGATATTTTTCGTTTTTGATAATATGGGCGAGTCCCTTTACCACACTGGCCATAGGCTCTCCGGTGGTATTTACCTTCAATCCGGTTTTTTGCTCTATGGTTTCCTTCAGAAAACTGACCTGACTGGCTCCACCTGTAAGGTAAATTCCATGGTGATAAATGTCCGCTCCCAGTTCCGGTGGAGTTCGTTCAAGCACCTGCATAACATTGTCAATTATCTGGTCATAAAGTTCAGCAAGACAATCCTTTACCAGAATACGGTCAATCGATTTTTCCATAGGAAGACCGGTAACAATATCACGTCCGTACACAATGGCATTTTTATTCTGGTTCGACATTTCACGAATGGAATATTTTACCTTCTCTGCAGTCTTTGAACCGATTAAAACGCCATACTCTTTTCGTACAGCATTTTTAATGGCTTCATCAAATTTCTGACCGCCATTTTTCAACAAACGGGAAACCACAATTCCACCGAGAGATAAAATGGAAATCTCCGTAGTTGCAAATCCCACATCCACCAAAAGCATTCCTTGGGAGGATTTGATATCTACATCCATTCCCAGAGCATCTGCAGCTGCTTTTTCCACCATCATAATCCGTTTCGCCTTTACGCCCGAATCCTTGATTAATTCATAGAAAGCACGTTTTTCCACCTCTGTAATCTGCGTCGGAACAGCAACATAAAACTCTGCCGGCTTTAAACTGCCGTTTTGGATATCTAAAAGAAAATGCTTCATAAGACTTTGCATATTTTCAATATCTGCAATTACTCCGTAGTTTAAGGGAAATGAAACCGTGATGTTATCCGGCGCCTTCTCATACATTTCAAATGCAGAATCTCCATACGCATAAAGACGCTTCTTTCCCTCAACTGCAATCATATTTTTTTCCATGAAATATTTGCTGCCATGGCTTCCATATATTTTTATATTACTTGTTCCTAAATCGATACCAAATGCATTCAATGCCAATTCTTTTCCTCACAATCGTATCCCATATTTCGTTATTTTATCCAATGGAATTACTCATATTTTAGCATAATTTCCTAGGAGTGTATAGAATGTGCCCCTTGTCATTTATCGCAGAAAAACAAACAAATTAGCATATTTCTACACTCTGTCCGGCAACAGATTTTTATTCTTTAAAGATTGCAGCGATTTCAAAATTCCATATTTCGCGTGGGCAAATGTGAGCCCACCCTGAAAATATACCGCATAGGGCGGCTTCATAGGTGCATCTGCGCTCAGTTCAATGGAGGAACCGGAAACAAAGGCGCCGGCTGCCATAATCACCGGACTATCATAGCCGGGCATTTCCCATGGTTCAGGCACCACAAAGGAATCCACCGGGGAGGCAGCCTGAATCCCTTCGCAAAATGCAACAATTCTTTCCGGCGAGCCCAGGGTAATGGCCTGGATAATATCATGACGGGATTCTTTGCTGTCAGGAAGCACCGGGAATCCATAGTTTTCATAAATATTTGCAGCGAAAATTGCGGTTTTCAATGCATTGGCCGTTACCGTTGGTGCAAGAAAAAGTCCCTGATAGAAATCCTTCAGAATTCCGAGGGACGCACCCACCTCTTTTCCCAGCCCGGGACTGGTAAGACGAAAGGCTGCATTTTCCACACATTCCTTCTTTCCTACAATGTAACCTCCAATAGGCGCAAGACCGCCGCCGGGATTTTTAATGAGAGAACCGACCACCATATCTGCACCTACATCCGTAGGCTCCAAAGTTTCCACAAACTCCCCGTAACAATTGTCCACCATTACAAGAACATCCGGCTTAATCTTTTTCACAAAGGAAATACATTCCCCAATGCGTGAAACGGACAGTGTAGGTCTTGTCTGATATCCTTTGGAACGCTGCAGGGTTATTAATTTTGTTTTTTCGTTTATCGCCGCCTGAATGGCCGGATAATCGAATTCACCGTTTTCTGACAAATCCACCTGACGATAAGATATTCCATATTCCTTCAGGGAACCTTTGGATTCCCGGATGCCAATTACTTCCTCCAACGTGTCATAAGGCTTACCAACGGGGCTTAACAGTTCATCCCCCGGCCGTAAATTACTCATTAAAGCAAGCGCGAGGGCATGGGTTCCGCAGGTAATCTGCGGACGCACAAGGGCATCCTCCGTATGAAAAACATCAGCGTAGACATTTTCCAATGTATCCCGTCCTATATCGTTATAGCCATAACCGGAAGTCCCAAACAGACAGGCTTCCCTTACCTGATTTTTATGCATAGCCTGCACAACCTTCAGTTGATTGATTTCTGCAATTTCATCAATTTTGGCAAATCTTTCTTTCAATGATTCACACACATTTTTTCCCAATAAATAGATTTCTTCATCAATTCCCATGGTTTTATATTGTTTCTGTAGCATAACTGATTCCTTCCTGTGTTTGGTTTATGATTCCCTGCGCCTGTAAATGCGACAAAATAAATTCCAACATAGCATTTTCATTGCCCAATTGTTCTCTGTCAACCCAGATTACATCCTTTTCTCTGCGAAACCAGGTAAGCTGCCGCTTCGCAAAATGTCTGGTATCCCGCTTTATCAGATAGCGGGCCTCTTCCATGGTAATGGTACCGGAAAGCGCGCGAAGAATTTCTTTATAGCCAAGTCCCTGCATGGAAACATGTTGCTCCGTCAAGCCCATATCCTTTAGATGTTCTACTTCATCCACAAGGCCTTCTTCAAACATTTCATCCACCCGTTGGTCAATCCGATGGTATAATTTCTCCCGTTGATCCGTTATCACAAAATAGCAGGAATTATAGGGGGATAATTTTTCCCGTTGTTCTTTGTTGTGTACGGAAATGGGGATTTTATTATCTTCAAAAAATTCCAAAGCGCGAATAACACGTTTCACATTATTCGCATGAATTATTTTACAGCTTCCCGGATCCACATCCTGCAGTCGTTTATATAATTCTTCTTTTCCTCCCGGCCGCAATGCGATTTCTTCAAGTTCCAGTCGATATCTTCCCTTTTCTTCCTGTTTTGCAAAATCAATATCATAAAGAACAGACTGAATATAAAACCCGGTTCCGCCAACAAGAATCGGGATTTTCCCTTTTGCATAAATCTCTTCCATCGCCTGTTTTGTCATAGTCTGAAACAGGTGCACATGAAATTCCTCCCGGGGATCCAGAACATCAATCAGATAATGGGGGATTCCCTCCATTTCATCCGGGCGAATCTTGGCCGAACCAATATCCATCCCTTTATAAACCTGCATAGAGTCGGCAGAAATAATTTCTCCACCGACTCTTTTCGCTAGTAAAATCGATAATTTTGTTTTTCCTGCCGCAGTAGGACCTGCGAGAATAATAAATGGTTTTTTCAAAAGAAACCTCTTTCTATTCAACAATACGCTTAAATTTCTTTTCCAGTTCCGTTTTGCTCATGGAAAATATGGTAGGCCGTCCATGAGGACAATGATACGGATTATCCAGAGCAAGCATTTCGTCCAGTAATGCTTCCATTTCCTGACGGCTCATTTCCATGCCGCCTTTCACCGAGGCTTTGCATGCAATGGTAGCAATCCGCTGTGTAACCGCCTCCGGTGTGTCATTTCGTGATACCTCACTTAGTTCCTGCAAAATATCCAAAAACATTTCTTTGGGCGAATTGGAATATAACTCCATGGGGATGGAACGAAGTGCAAATTCATTTGCTCCAAATTCTTCCACAAAAAATCCAAGCCGCCGGAAATATTCCATATTTTTCCTTAATGTAATCTGATCCCGCTGGGACAATGTAACAATAATCATAGGATTGCACTGCTGAGAAATCACTTCTCCTGCCTGCAGCTGCTTCATCAGCCTTTCATAATTAACCTTCTCATGCGCAGCATGCTGGTCAACAAAATACAATTGTTCTCCGTAGGTAAACAGCCAATAAGTTTTAAATATCTGACCAATGATTTGATAACGGCCTCTTGCATTAGGAGATAAGACCTTTTCTTCCTCCGGGAATAAAGACATTTGAACCGGTTTGATAACAATGTTTCCCTGGATATTTATGCTCTCCATGTTCGGGCAATTCAAAGAATCCGAAATATTATTGCTCTTTGCAATCCCACAGTTCGAAGTCTGTGAACTATTTATGTGATCTTTTGATAAACATTCCGGTGTATCTGCATTTTCCGGCATCATTTCATCTTCAAAAATAAATTCTTCCACCGGAGTTTTCATGTGCTCCTCGGCATTTCCCAAAGAAACTGCCTTTGGTGAAATAAGTGTATGTTCCTGCATCAGACGATTTGTTTCAAATGGTTGTGGTGCAGGCGGTAAAGGACCTTTGCTCGTCTCCTTTTTATTATCTAAAACTACTCCGGCTATCATTTCCTTCTCATGAAGAGATTTGCCAATTCCTTCCACTATGGTATCATAAACATTCTTCTTATTGTGGAATCGGACCTCCAGTTTCGCCGGATGAACATTCACATCTAGTTCCCGGGCATCCATTTGAAAATGAATCACACAAAACGGAAATTTATGTTGCATCAAATAAGCTCGATATGCTTCCTCAATTCCTTTTGCCACAATATCGCTTTTGATAAAACGATGATTCACAAAATAATTTTCAAAATTACGATTGGATTGGTTAATGGAAGGCGAACCCAAATATCCTTCCAGACGGATGCCATCCTTCTCGTAGGACAAAGGCACCACTTCATTGGCCATTTCCCTGCCATACAGACGATAAATAATTTCTTTCAAATCTCCGTTGCCGGAGGTAGCGAATTTCGTTTTTCCATTCACAATATAAGCGAATGAAATATCCGGTCTGGCCAGCGCCATATGCTCCATTAAATCGGAAATGTATGCGTTTTCCGTTTGATCGGATTTCAGGAATTTTTTCCGCGCCGGTGTATTGTAAAATAAGTTCCGCACAATAATGGTAGTTCCGTCGGGTGCACCGATTTCTTCCGGTTCTTTCGCCATCGCCCCTTCCACTTCATAACGATTTCCCATTAAATGTTCCGGGCATTTACTGATAATTTCCACTTGCGAAACGGAAGAAATACTGGCCAGGGCTTCTCCGCGAAATCCCATGGAGAGGGCAACTTCCAAATCTTCCATACTGCGGATTTTACTTGTAGCATGACGAAGAAATGCTTTTCTTAGGTCATCCCCGCCAATTCCGCAGCCATTGTCGGTCACACGAATAAATTTGGAACCGCCACCGCGAATTTCAACGGTAATGGCCGAGGCTTTGGCATCCATGGAATTTTCCACCAGTTCCTTTACAACGGATGCAGGTCGTTCCACAACTTCACCGGCAGCAATCTGATCAATTGTTTTGGGATCTAATATTTCAATTCTTGACAATGTGTTTTTCCTGCCTTTCAATTTGGCTATTTTTATATTTCCCAACGGTTTTTCAGTTTGTTTTGTAATGCATAAAGACTGTTGAGTGCATCCATAGGTGTCATATTACTAATATCCAGTTCTTTCAGTTCCCGTATAATATCTTCATCTTTTACCGTATCAAATAACGACATCTGTTCCAGTTCCACTTCCTCATACCGCACCGGAACATGTTTCGGCGATTTATTGTCCACCGCAACGGAAGGAATCCGCTCCACAATGTCATTTTCCGACAATTGCATTGCGATTTCCTTTGCCCGGGCTATAACCATCTCAGGTACTCCGGCCAGTTTCGCAACCTGAATACCATAACTTTTGTCCGCACCGCCTTTGATAATTTTCCGTAAAAAGACGATATCATCCCCTTTTTCCTTCACGGCAATACAGTAATTATTTACATTATCTATTTTCCCTTCGAGTTCCGTCAATTCATGATAATGAGTGGCAAATAATGTTTTTGCCCCTAAAATCCGTTTGTTACTGATATGTTCAATCACTGCCCACGCAATGGAAAGTCCGTCAAACGTGGAGGTACCCCGTCCGATTTCATCCAGAATCAATAAACTGTCCGGCGTAGCATTTCGTAAGATATTGGCAACTTCATTCATTTCCAACATAAAGGTGGATTGTCCGCTGGCCAAATCATCCGAAGCACCAACTCTGGTGAATATCCGATCCACAATACCGATTTGCGCACTTTCTGCTGGAACAAAACTTCCAATCTGGGCCATCAGAACAATCAGGGCAACCTGCCGCATATAAGTAGATTTACCTGCCATATTTGGACCGGTAATAATGCTGATGCAGTTTTTCTTATTATCAAGATAGGTGTCGTTATCAATAAAAAGTTCGCCGCTAATCATTTTTTCCACTACAGGATGACGCCCTTTCTTTATTTCAATAACACCTTTTTTATTCATTTTTGGACAAACATAGTGATTCCGCTCGGCCACAAAGGATAAGGACGCAAAAACATCCAGCATGGCGATTGCTTTCGCAGTCGTCTGAATTCGCCCAAGATTCGCCTCAATTGTTTCCCGAATGGAAACAAAAATATCATATTCCAAAGTATTTAGTTTATCTTCCGCATTCAGGATCATATCCTCCAGTTCTTTTAACCGGGGCGTTGTGTATCGTTCCGCACCAACCAGCGTCTGTTTCCTGATATAATCAGGAGGAACAAGTTCCTTAAATGAATTGGTTACCTCAAAATAATATCCAAAAACCTTGTTGTATTTTATTTTCAGATTTTTTATTCCGGTTCGTTCCCTGTCTTCACTTTCCAGATTCGCTAACCAGGTTTTTCCGTCAGTGCCCGCTTTACGAAGAAGGTCTATGTCCGCATTGAATCCGTCTTTAATAAAACCGCCCTCTCTACTGGAAAGTGGAGGTTCTTCCACAATGGCATCGGAGATCATGGTGGTTATATCCGTCAATGGATCCATATTATCATAAATCGACCGGAGAAGTTTTGCATGCATGCCCTCTAAAAGTTTTTTGATTTGGGGAATCATGGACAGAGAATTCATGAAAGCAATCAAATCCCTTGGATTGCAGGACTTAAAACTAACCTTGGTCAGCAATCGTTCCAAATCATAAATGGCATTTAAATATTCTCGCATTTCGTCACGGTCAACCGAATTGCTGTTTAATTCCGCAATCGCATCCTGACGAAGAAGTATTTCATCATAATCAAGCAGCGGCTGTTCTATGTAGGAACGAAGCATTCTGGCACCCATGGCGGTTTTCGTTTTATTTAATACCCACAGCAAAGTTCCTCTCTGCTGTTTTTCGCGTAATGTTTCCGTTAATTCCAGATTCCTTCTGGTGGAACTGTCCAATAACATATACTTGCTGTTCGTATAAGGAGTCAGATGTATTAAATTTGACAGGGAATTTTTCTGGGTTTCCTGTAAATATTGCAATAAAGCACCGGCCGCAATTTTTCCGCAGGAAAAATCCACAATACCAAGAGCCTCCAACATTGCGGTTTTAAAATGCTCCTTCAACTTTTTTTCGCACAATTCATCATCAAAATACCAGGAATCCAGGCTGTAAACAGCTGTGCCGAAACGGTCCTGAAGTTCCGTGGCATTTAGGTCCGAAAGTAACATGGATGCATTACAAATTATCTCAACCGGACGATATTTCTGGATTTCATCCATCATTTTTTTTCGGTCATCCGTTTCCGTTACCAGATATTCT
Source organism: Lachnospiraceae bacterium (assembly GCA_051879435.1). Taxonomy (GTDB): domain Bacteria; phylum Bacillota; class Clostridia; order Lachnospirales; family Lachnospiraceae; genus NK4A136. The sequence goes on along the minus strand of JBJEMA010000046.1, from coordinate 46,077 downwards.
CCTGTAGATACATCTGCCAGAGATATACCGATTTTGCTTTGCATATGGAAAAGACACATAATATAGTTATTACGTTCCTCATCCAGAGACTGCATATCAATATTGGTGCCGGGAGTAACGATACGCACCACATCCCGATGAACCAGTCCTTTCGCCAGTTTCGGATCTTCCATCTGTTCGCAAATGGCAACCTTATAACCGCTGCGAACAAGTTTTGTCAGATAAGTATCCATTGCATGATAAGGAATTCCGCACATAGGTGCACGATAATCCAGTCCACAGGATTTTCCGGTCAGGGCAATTTCCAAAACCTTTGCGGCAATTTCCGCATCCTCAAAAAACATTTCATAAAAATCACCCAATCGGTAAAAAAGAATACAATCCTTGTATTCTTTTTTTGTTTCCATATACTGTTGCATCATCGGGGTTAATTTACCAAGTTCTTCTTCCGTTAACATTCTTTAACCTCACCAAGGAAATAGAAACCTTTGTTTTCTTTCAATTCAACCGGATAAATCTTACCAATCATGGACGAATCTCCCGGAAAATGTACCAGCAGATTATTTTCAAGTCGCCCCGTAACATAGGAAGAATCGTGTTCATTCACTTCTTCCACAAGTGCCTCCATGATTCTGCCTTCCCATTTCTTTATCTGCTTTCTTGCTGTTTCCTGCACGCAGGCAAGTACCCGGTCAAAACCACATTTCACAATATCTTCCGGCACCTGTTCCCAGCCGGCAGCAGGGGTACCGGTTCGCTTGGAATATATAAAAGTAAATGCATTGTCAAATCCCACAGCCTCAACCATGGCAATCGTATCTTCCACATCTTCCATGGTTTCCCCCGGAAAACCTACGATAATATCTGTTGTAAGGGACAGATCCGGAATATTTTCTTTTAATTTACGGGTCAGTTCCAGATATTGTTCTGCCGTATAACGCCGGTTCATTTTTTCCAATATTCTTGTCGAGCCGGATTGCAGCGGCAAATGAAGGTGGTGGCATATTTTCTTTGAATTTTTCATTACATCAATCAGTTCATCTGACAAATCCTTCGGATGGGAAGTCATAAAACGAATGCGTTTTAACCCTTCAATGGTCTCTATCTTCTGCAAAAGCCCGGCAAATGTAATGTCCTCCTCCAGATTTTTTCCATAGGAATTCACATTCTGCCCAAGCAGCATAACTTCCACAACACCATCAGCCACAAGCCCTTCAATTTCCTTTACAATGTCAGCACTGGTACGACTGCGCTCCCGCCCGCGAACATAAGGCACAATACAATAAGTACAAAAGTTATTGCATCCAAACATAATGTTAATACCGGACTTAAAATCATACTTACGATGTACCGGCAAATCTTCAACAATCTGATCCGTGTCCTTCCAGATGTCAAGAATCATTCCCTTATCTTCCAACATGTCGCACAACAGTTCCGCAAATTTGAAAATGTTATGTGTGCCAAAAATTAAGTCAACAAAAGAATAACTTTTTTGAATCTTTTCCACTACACTTTGTTCCTGCATCATACAACCGCAAAGAGCAATCTTTTTTTGCGGGTTTTTCTTTTTCATGCTTCCCAGTTGCCCCAATCGCCCGTAAACACGCTGGTTGGCATTATCCCGAACAGTACAGGTATTGTAAATTACAAAATCAGCCGTTTCCTCTGGGGTGATTTGGTAACCTACTTCCATTAAAATACCTGTGAGTTTTTCCGAATCCCGGGCATTCATCTGGCATCCAAATGTGGTAACACAAGCCGTAGGCTGATGTCCCAGTTTAAGCGCCAGTTCCTTCACCAATGATTTTCCTTTTTCAATAGCATTTTTCTGTCTTAAAGATTCTTCCGTCATTTATTTGCGAACCTGTCCATTTCCTGTAATTTTATACTTATAAGTTGTAAGTTCCTTAAGGCCCATCGGTCCCCGGGCATGCAGCATCTGGGTACTGATACCAATTTCCGCCCCAAACCCAAATTCGAATCCGTCCGTAAATCTGGTGGAAGCATTGGCATACACGCAGGCAGAATCAATTTCATTTAAAAATTTTGTGATGCGCTCCTGATTATCTGATATAATCGCCTCGGAATGTCCGGTACTGTATTTATTGATATGGGCAATGGCCTGTTCAATCGAAGAAACCGTCTTTACTGAAATGATATAATCCAGATATTCGCTGCCGTAATCCTCTTCCGTAGCAGGTACGCATTGTATGGTTTCCACCGCACATTCGTCGCCTCTGATTTCCACGGTCTTCTCCCGTAGTGCACGCGCCACTTCCGGCAAAATCGTTTTTCTCACGCTTTCATGTACCACAAGAGATTCACAGGCATTACATACCCCTATCCGTTGTGTTTTCGCATTTACAATAATTTCCTTTGCCATAGCCGGATTTGCAAACTCATCAATGTAAATGTGACAATTGCCGGTTCCGGTTTCAATCACTGGAATCGTACTGTTGTTTACCACATTACGAATCAGTCCGGCGCCGCCTCTTGGAATTAAAACATCCACATAATCATTCATTTTCATAAAGGCATTCGTGGTTTCCCTATCGGTATCGGTGATCAATCCAATGGATGCTTCGTTAATGCCGGAAATCCGAAGCCCCCTGGCAATGCTGTCTGTAATGGCAATATTGGAAAAAATGGCATCACTGCCGCCTTTCAGAATAACTACATTGCCGGATTTAAAACAAAGTCCAAAAGCATCCGAGGTAACATTCGGACGGGATTCATAAATAATCCCAATGACCCCCAGAGGAACACGCGTCTTTTTCAAATGCAGGCCATTGGGACGATCAAAGGAATCCAATACTTCCCCTATCGGGTCAGGAAGAAGAGCAATCTGCTCCAGTCCTTCGGCCATCGCCTTAATTCTCTCTTCATTAAGACGTAAACGGTCAATCATTCCAACATGCATTCCCCGAACCGTAGCGGCGGAAATATCTTTTGCGTTTTCCATCAATATTTTGTCCGTATCCTCTACAAGACAACGGGCAATTGTCTTTAAACAATCATTTTTTTCCTCAGTCCTTAAATTTCGAATATCCGCTCTTGCATTTTTTGCCGCTTCACATAATTCTATCAAATCCACTTTGTTTTTCCTCCAACTGTTGTGATGAATCTCCTATTCTTTTTCTTTTTTTATTCCGAATTTTTCTCCCAGATTGGTTACTTTTCCGTCTTTCTCCAGAATATCAATCCGATCAAGCTGTCCCCGCAGATTATTGCGGACACTCTCCACATACTCTTTTCGAAGGGCTTGCTGCTCTGCCTTTTCCTCTTCAGACAAACCCTTCTCCTGACTTTTATGATAAAGTTCATTAATTCTTTTAATTTTTTCTTCCATATTTCCCATGATAATTCACCTATAATTTACAAAGTCTATTTATGTAAATCAGCCACATAATCCCGCAAATAAAAATCGTCATCCTTGTTTGCGGCAAATAAGGTCCCGATATCCCGTCCATCCATAATCCGATGAATAATACGAATATCTTCACTGTTGGCAATAATCATATCCGTACCTGCGCTGGAAGCAATTTTTGCAGCGATTAGTTTTGTGTTCATACCACCGGTACCTACATCGGAGCCGGTATCCGCTTTTCCCATTTCCATGATTTCATCGGTCAGTTTATCCACATAACTGATAAATTTTGCCTCCGGATTATTTCGCGGATTATCCGAATAGAGTCCGTCAATATCCGATAAAAGAATAAGAAGATCCGCGTCAATCAAAGCGGCAACAATGGCAGAAAGGGTATCATTATCACCGATTTCTATTTCATAAGTGGCTACCGTGTCGTTTTCATTTACAATAGGAATTACCCCCATTTTCAATAATTCATGAAAGGTATTTTGCGCGTTAACACGATTCAGATTATCTACAATGGTGTTCTTGGTCATAAGAATCTGCGCCGCAACCTGATTGTACTCGGCAAACAATTTCTGATAAGTCATCATCAGCCTTGCCTGCCCAATGGCAGAACAAGCCTGCTTTACCGCAATAGGATTATCATCCTCCTGAATATGGATCGCCCTTTTCCCTGCGGCAATGGCACCGGAAGTAACCAGCACCACATCTTTCCCCTGGTTTCGAAGGTTGCAAAGTTCCCGAACGAGTACCTCCATTTTAATATAATCCAGATCCCCGGTTTCTTTATGCTGTAAAGAAGAGGAGCCGATTTTAATTACGATTCTTTGTTTCTCTTTGATTTTGTCTCTCACATGATCCATTTTATAACTAATCATGATTATACCATACCTTTCTCCTAGGAATTTGCCTATCAGAAGCAGTTGAATTATATCTCATTGCCCGTATTTCCGCAACTTTTAAGGCTTCCCGGCAAAAATTTCTGCGCAATTTTTTCCGCGGTTTTTATGCCGTCAAGGGCAGCCGATGTAATTCCACCCGCATATCCTGCTCCTTCCCCACAAGGATAAAGTCCTTTGAATATCGTTTCATGATTTTCGTCTCTAAGAATTTTTATAGGCGAAGAAGTACGGCTTTCCACAGCAGCAAGAAATACCTCCGGTGCATCAAAGCCAGGCAGAATTTCGCCAAAATAATGCATCGCCTGCACAAAATCCCGATTCATTTCTTCCGGTAATATATGGCGAATGTCGGCAAGTGCATAGGAGCCTTTTGTCTCAGGCGGCATAATTTTATCTGTTGAATCACCATCTGTTTCCTCATTGCTTTCAAAAGCAGAAAACTGCATATATGGAATGGCACCATGAGCAGCATCAAATGCGTTTTTTTCGATTTTTCTTTGAAACTCCAAGCCCGCAAAAACGCCTTCCCCATAATCCCTTGCATCCACAGACATCACAATGGCACTGTTCGCGGTACCGGAATCACGTTTATGATTACTCATCCCATTAATCGCAAGAAGACCGGGTTCGCTGGAGGAATTAATGACATAACCCCCGGGACACATGCAAAAGGAATATACATTACGATTATTTAACTGGCAGGTCACTTTATAATCACCTGCTCCAATCACCTTTGCAATATCCCCGTCTCCATACTGAAGCCGATTAACCCATTCCTGTGGATGAGTTACACGAAATCCCACTGCAAATGGTTTGGCCTCCATTGGCACTCCATCTTCATACAGATGATAAAAAGTATCTCTTGCACTATGTCCTGGGGCAAGTACAAGACAACTTGTTTTCCACTCTTCTGCATCCTGATTTTCTTTCTGCACCCTTGCTCCGCAAATATGACCGTTTTTAACAATAGGAGAAAGAAAAGTCGTAGCAAAATGAAATTCAGCCCCCCAGATTGACATCTGCGTTCGCATATTTTTTACTACTACGGATAAAATATCTGTACCGATATGAGGCTTATTCACATAGAGAATTTCTTTTGGCGCACCATGTCTGACAAAAATTTCCAATATTTGTGTAATACGACCATATCGATCCTTGACTCCGGTTTGTAATTTGCCATCCGAAAATGTGCCGGCACCTCCTTCTCCGAACAAAACATTACAATCCGGATTCAAAACTCCGGTAGTAATAAAATGTTCCAGTTCTTCCTGCCGCTTCTCCATGGCATAGCCCCTTTCCAAAATAATGGGACGAAAACCATACATTGCAAGAAAATAACCGCAAAAAAGCCCTGCCGGCCCACTTCCCACCACAATTGGCCGATCCCCTTCGGAAATTTCTCTCAGGGGATGTTCCATAGGGAAATGATATACTTCCGGTGTCCAGTACTGCACATTTTTAATCTTTGCACATGTTTTTTCTTTCTTTTTTGATACAAGGGTTATGGCAACCTGATAAACCCAGAACAAGAAAGGTTTTTTTCTTGCATCCAGTGATCGTTTTTTTATCTCCAATGAAGCAATCTCTTTTTCCGAAATAGGAAGAAAATCTGAAACTATCTTTTTTATCTCTGTTTCTTCATGGGAAAGAAAATTATTCGCTTCTTCCGTATTCTGTGGAATGGCGATTTTTAACTGATGAATCAAAAGCATAGTTATCCTCTTTCTGTTAACACCAAAATCAGCACCGGCGATTCTTTCGTTTATAACAATCCACCAAAATCTGCACCGGCGATTCTTTCCACTATCATAATCCGCAATAATCAGCACCGGCAATTCTTTTCGCAATCACATATCCGCTTGCGGCCGCATAATGAAGGTTATAACCGCCGCATTTTCCGGTAACATTGGTCATTTCCCCGCCAACAAAAATACCCTTTTGTTTTTGACATTGTAAATCGTTATCCAGACACGACAACATAATACCACCGGTAGAAACCTGTGCATTCTTAAAGGAACCCAGTTCCAGTGCAGTGAATTTCATGTGTTTCATATTTTTCAACAATTTCTCCATTCGTTCCATGGAAAGATCCGAAAGCGCACCAAAGGGTCGTAACATATACTGTTGCAAAACCCAGTGAACGAATTTCTCGTGTACCGTTCCTTCCAGCCAATCAAGAAGTGTCGCTTCCCTTACCCGAAGCTGATGAAAATGGTCACCTTCATCCTTTTGCAAAAGCATATGATAACGATTTTTCATAAAAAGCAGCCATTCGCTTTCTTCAAATTCCGGTAGAAAATCAACAACAAATTCCACTCTTTGTTTCTCTTTTAATGCTTTCCCAATCCATAAGGACAATTGAAAAACAGGAATTCCGGAAAGACCATTGGCTGTAATCTGTAATTCTCCTTTTTCTTCAGCCAGCACTCTGCCGTCTACGGACACGGCGACCGAAACATCCTGTCGTACTCCGGCAATACCTGAAAAATCTCCCTGGCATTTAACGGAAGTTAAACCCGGATAACAATATTCATGAGAAAAAGGCAACTGATGAGATAAGGCATATCCATTCTTCGCCTGTTCCTTATATACCCCTGCCATTCCGCCACAAGCCAGTATCACCGCATCATAAGGAAACGATTGTTTTTTTCCATTTTTCTCATTCTCTGTAATTACCACATTTTCATTAACCCCGTTGCAAAAAGTATGAAAATAAAAAGTTACCCCCTGGCGTTTACATTCATTTACAAGAAGGGTAACAACGGTTTTTGCCTGATTACTTAAAGGATAAACACCGCCATTTTTTACTTTTGTGAGCAAACCCAAAGAATCCCAGAATGCAAATTCTGCGTCCTGATACGAATTTAAAATAATTTCTAATTTATTTCGGTCATCTGTCAAATAAGCCTTAGAAGTAATTCTTTCGTTGGAAAGATTACATTTTCCGTTTCCGGTCATAAGCAATTTTTTCCCGGCACATTCCTGTCGTTCAAGAACCGTAACCTTCAGACCGCTGCGCGCACATAAAACAGCCGCAACAAGACCGCACATGCCGGCGCCGATAATCACTACCTGTTTCATTTCATTATCCAGTCTTTCTTTATTCTAAAACCCGAAGCATTTTTCCAAGTTGATAAAATATATCCCCAAAAGCCATTTCGGAAATAGCGTAATGATTCAGGCAATCTGATTTAATTAAAGCAATAAAATATGCAATTCCGGTAATGACAAATACCAGAAGCACTACCAGCCAATCCGGCAAAAACAATGCAAATAACAGACGAAGCAAAATCGCAGTTCCTGCTACGAAAACAGCAAGAATGAAAGGCAGCAGGGCAACCGATTTACGCTTTCCAACCCGGGCAATTCTGGCTTTCATATAAAAATAATTACAAACAATATATAAGATTCCGGAAATATAGGACGTAATCAGAAAACCACTCCATCCCATTCCTGCCACAGAAAGAAAAAGAAACATAAACAAAAGATAAAAGGCAAGGGTAATACCTCCGGTAATCATGAGCGGCCGGAATTTATCCAGAGATTGCAAAACACAAAATTGAACCACTGCCACTCCAAAAATAATGACAAGCGGAGCTCCAAATCGAAGAACGGAAACTAACAGTGCGGAATGAATCCCAAGAAAACCATGAACGATGAGCGGTGCCAGAACCTCCAAAAAAGCCACGGTAAAAAAGGTAACAATATAAGTTAATTTATATTGATCACGCAAAATGTAACGCAATTCATTTTTATAATCATACTCATGTACATGATGAATGGTTTCTTTTTTATCCCACACCGTTAAAAACAAAAAACCCACAGGAAGAATGAGTATGGTAAACAATCCGCCCAAAAAAGCGCCAATATTATAGGTACTAAGAACGCCCATGACTCCCCCTGTCATTTTTTCTTTCCAGGAAACACTATAAATAAACACTCCGATTAGCGGCAATAACATAGCCAGCATTCCGGGGAATGATTTTAGGCATAAAATACGAAATAAATCCGCTATATCCATGGTTCTGCGACTTACATCGCTACGGATTTTTTTATTAAGCCGTCTTTTTATCCGCTTCATGGCAAAATGAATACCGCAAAATCCTGCAATACTGCATACAAAAACAGAAATACCAACCCCTAAAGCCCCATAAGCATATTCAAATTCCCGATTGGATAATACAGCAGATACTTTTGCACCGTATTTCATCGTTAGATTTGTTGCAATGAAAAGTGCAATCAACAACACCACACTTTGAAACAGAGATATGAAACTTGCCAGATATCCCATCCCATGTCCTCTTAAAAAACTTTTATAAATACCGGATACCAGGAAAAAGGCAAGCGCAAAGTAAAGTAATAACAGGGTGGCAAATCCGGATTTACCAAACATTACATGATCCAACACAAAAGCAGAGAAACCAAATAAAAGAATCCCAACAATAATAAGATAAAAAAAAGCAAGTGTCACCGATGCATATAAAATACGACTTGCATTCTTATATTGCTGGATTTCCACAGTTTCTCTTACAAACATTTCCACAACATGTAATAGAGGAATGGGGAACAGGCAACCCAAAAGAACCAGAAAAAGAAATGGCATCATAAAATGACCTTCTCCCTGAATTCCGATTTTGGAAAAACAAACAAATCCGTTTATTGTCATAATCAACAAGGTTGCCAGTGAAATGCTGTGAACCCCTGTATTGCCTTTCATTCGGGATTTCATTCGTTTTGAAATCCCGGCGTTGCTTTTTCTTGCCATTAGAACTAATATCCTTTCTGATTTATTCATAATTTCTGCATATATCCTGCAACCATTTATGATATTATAATGCATCATTAATCTCTGGTAATTTGCAGATTGTCCAAAATTTCCTTTTGCTTTGCTTCCATACGAATACGTTCTTCTTCCTCCATATGGTCAAATCCAAGAAGATGAAGAAGGGAATGCGTAAGCAAAAAAGCATATTCCCGAAGCAAAGAATGACCATAAGCCAAGGCCTGCTCTTCCATCCTTTTTTGGCAGATAATAATATCTCCCAGTAATAATTCCCCTGAATCGGGATCAAAAAAGTCATAAGTATTTTCTTCTTTTTCCAAAACGGAAAAATCTGCTTCCTCCTCGAATGCAATGTTTGGAAAAGAAAGCACATCCGTTACGGAATCAATCTGACGATATTCCCGATTCACAGTCTGAATCTGCTCCTGTGTATAAAGATATATATTAACAGTTGGCTCATAAGGGCAGGAAAAATAGTCCAGTCCTGCCATAATCACCCGTCGGGCAATTGCCTCATAATCGAATTCCAATTCTTCTTCCGTATCTTTTTCAAAATAAATTTGCAAAGGTTAATGCCCCTTTCTGCCCGGCTTTCCTTTTCCTGCCGTTTCCTTTTTTTGTACACTATTGTCATAGCGGTCATAAGCTTCCACAATTTTCATCACAAGGGGATGACGCACAATATCTTTGTTTGTCAATTCGCAAATGGAAATTCCTTCGATGTTTTTCAATATCCGAAGGACCTGATCCAATCCTGACATGGTGCCTGCCGGCAAATCTTTCTGGGATTTATCCCCTGTAATCACCACCTTCGATCCAAAGCCGATTCGGGTAAGAAACATTTTCATCTGGGCCGGTGTTGTATTTTGAGCCTCATCCAGAATAATAAAGGAGTTGTCCAAGGTCCGTCCCCGCATATAAGCAAGTGGGGCAACCTCGATTAGTCCCTTTTCCATATTTTTCGCAAAACTGTCTGCCCCCATAATTTGGTAAAGCGCATCATAAAGAGGGCGTAAATAAGGATCCACCTTGCTTTGCAGATCGCCCGGAAGAAATCCAAGTTTTTCTCCCGCTTCTATCGCAGGTCTGGTTAAAATAATGCGTCCAACTTCCTCTTTCTTAAACGCAGCAATCGCCATGGCCATAGCCAGATATGTTTTTCCGGTTCCGGCAGGACCGGTTCCGAACACTATCATATCTTTCGCAATTGCTTCCACATATTCTTTTTGCCCTTTTGTTTTCGGATTTACAGGCTTTCCCTGAATTGTATGACAAATCACACTTTCATCCAATTCCAGTAATACTTCACTATGATTATCTCTGGCAAGACTGGTGCCATAGGCAACCTTCTGCGGTTCCACCCCATGATCCCGTCTGGCAATTTCCGCAAGATCGCAAAGCAGATGTTTCGCTTTTCTCACCTGACTTTGCTCACCATAAATATATAAAAGTTCGTTGCGAAGTACAATGTCGACCTTCAGTTCCTGTTCAATGCGTTGTATATATTGATCACATTGTCCGAATATGGTCTGTATGGTATCACTGGACAATTCCAAGGTTTCGTTATATTCCGTATTCACGAAGCAGTATCCATCCCTTCTTGTGGTGATATATTTTCATAATGAACCCGGGCTTCTTTTTTTACATGAAAATTGCATTGCAAAACAAGTTCATATTTCCCGTTCCCAATATCTTTTTCCTGAAAGGAATAGGAATAATCCAATATCTCTATTCCCTGTAATTCCAATTTATTACGATAATTCCATAAATCAGCAAGTAACTGTTCTTCCATCATAGCCCGGTCATAAAACCGTAAACCACCCTGACTTTGAATAATACAATTTCGGAAGGAACAGCGATAATTCAAATTTGTTTCCAGAAGTATTGAAGCATCCGGAACTACCTGTTCATAATATGCAGTTTCACCGGAAAAAGAATCATACACCGGCACATTACCGTCCACCAAATAAGTACCCTTCCCTGCATACCCCGTTTCATCTAGAAGGGGAACACCCTGCCGCACATAATAAGAAACAATGGTTCCGTCTTCATCCAACACCAGTGTGGTTCCCAAATACCGGGACAAATTGGTAACCTGCGGTGTCTGTCCGAACTCATTTTCCTTCACACAAACCACTAAAGTGGTACCATCCCGTTTTACGGATGTCCATATTACCCGGTCAAAATTTGCCCGTAAGAGCAATTCAAGAGAAGAGAAATCATACTGATCAAATCTTTTTCCTCTCAATACCCCCTGGGTTTCTAAAAAAGAAAGCAATTCTTCTTCTGAAATTGTCTGATTACCCTGTATTTCAATACGCCAAATAAATTGTTCGGAAAAATACAAAAATCCCAGCAGCAGAACCATAAGGAAAAAGAAAGCAAAATGGCTTTTTCTTTGCAGAAAATAATTGCAAAATCCCATGCTGTCGCATATTCGGACCGATACTTTGGTTTTTTCGCCAATCCGATATATTTCTTGCAAGTCACTATGATTTGCAATGCATTGAATCTCATGGGGCGATTCCATGGATATTTCCGACAATAGAATATTTTGTTTGATGCAGATATTCAAAAAACGATATTTCTCGTGGGAACCGTCATGGAGTTCGGAAACAGAAAGCAAAACTTTATCCTTTCCGAAATAAGTTTTCCGGAATTTCTGTTTCATGCCTTTTCCTCCCAGCAAATCTGCGTTAAGACACCGCTTACATAGAAATCCTCGTTGGAAAACTGTTGAATCAACAAATTTTTCCCGGTTATGGAAAGTAATCCGTTCTTTTTCCTGAGACATATTTTTTCCGGATTATAAATTAGTATTTCCCCATAATTTTCAATCCAGAGTTTCCTATTCCCCGTAATCTGCATATGCAATTCTTCAAAGGGGTTACGAAAATCCTGCATATATTTCCTTCTTTGAAACTAACTCTCAAAAAAGTTTATGACAGAATAGAATCAATAATGATATTATTTTTCCCACATACTTCTTTTTGTAAATGAATCGCCTGTAAAAAGCGTTCCTTTACCGGTGTAAGACGAGTCTCGTCATTATAATGAATCGTGGCAATCGGCTCTCCCTGCTTTACAAAATCTCCCACTTTTTTATGCAGAACCAGTCCAACGGATAAATCAATGACATCTTCTTTTGTTTCCCTTCCGCCTCCAAGCATAAGGGAGCAAATACCTATCTCCGAGCAATCAATGATTCCGATATAGCCTTCCGTCGGGGCGTAAACTTCTGCCTGAAATTTGCTTTTCGGCAGCAGTTCCGGGTCGTATACAAGACGAGAATCCCCACCCTGTGCGCGAACAAATTCAGCTAATTTATCCAGTGCCTTTCCGGAGGAAATAGATTCCTCCAAAAGAATGCGTGCTTCCTGCTCCGTCTTAGCCACATTTCCCAGAACCGCCATGGAAGAAGCAAGATTCATACAAAGATTTGTGAAATCCTCCGGTCCTTCTCCTTTTAAGGTTGCAATTGCTTCCCTGACTTCCAATGCATTTCCCACTGCATATCCAAGCGGTTCCTCCATGTTGGTAATATAGGCAATGGTCTTCTTTCCGGCCATATTGCCGATATCCACCATAGCCCTCGCCAAAGCCTTTGCCGATTCCTTTTCCTTCATAAATGCGCCGCTTCCGCATTTCACGTCAAGAACAATAGCGTCGGCTCCGGAAGCAAGTTTTTTGCTCATGACAGAACTGGCAATCAAAGATAAATTATCTACCGTAGCAGTCACATCCCGAAGCGAATATAATTTTTTGTCCGCTGGCGCAAGATCCTTTGTCTGGGACATAATGGCAATGCCGATATCATTCACCTGCTGAAAGAACTGCGAAGTATCGATGGATACGCAAAATCCCGGAAAACTTTCCAGTTTATCAATGGTACCTCCGGTATGACCAAGACCACGACCGCTCATTTTCGCAACCTTTACGCCAATGGATGCAACCAGAGGAGCAAGACAGATGCTTGTTTTATCTCCGACACCACCGGTAGAATGCTTATCAACTTTTATTCCATGAATCCGGGATAAATCCAGAACTTCTCCGCTGTCCCTCATAGCAAGCGTAAGCTGTACAGTTTCTTCTTTGTTCATCCCTTGAAAATAAATGGCCATCATCATGGCAGACATCTGATAATCCGGAATATTTCCACTGGTATACTCTTCAATCATGAAGTTTATTTCTTCCCGGGAAAGCACTCCCCCGTCTCGCTTTTTAACAATCAAATCATACATTCTCATAATTCATTCCCCCTGATATTTCCATGCAGTAATATTTTTAATCCTGTTTCGCAACTTCAAATCCTAATATTGACGCTCTGTTCTGTTTTCATATCCAAATATTAGTTATTATCTTCGTATCCATTTCTGCAAACCCATTTCATTATTTCCGTGTCTGCTTATTCTCCCAAATATTCTTTCCGGATTGTTCGGGTTTGCAAAATATGTTAGAATCCGAATTATGAAATTACCAATTGATTTTGAAAACCGAATGAAAAATTTATTAGGAAAGGAATATGATGATTATCTTGATTCCTTTGATGCTCCGGCACAAAAGGCGCTTCAATTAAATACAGCGCGTATGTGCAGGGAAGATTTTGCAGAGATCGCCAATTTCCCCATGGAACCGATTCCTCATCTTCCGAATGCTTATTATATTGCCGGGGATAAACTAGGTGCCAATCCACTTCATCATGCCGGCGTAATATATTCGCAGGATCCGTCTGCCATGCTTCCGGTTGGTGCATTTGCCATTTCTCCGGACTGGAAAGTATTGGATGTTTGTGCTGCCCCGGGCGGAAAAAGTTTTCAAATTGCAGCCCGTCTGCAACAGGGAAATGGTTTTTTAGTTTCCAATGAATATAACAGCGCACGAAACAAAATACTTGTAGCCAATGCAGAGCGAATGGGCTTTGACAACATGGTTATCACCCATATGGACAGTGCCGAACTGGCCATGTGTTTTCCGGGTACCTTTGACCTGGTAGTTGTCGATGCTCCCTGTTCCGGGGAAGGAATGTTTCGTAAATATCCGGAAAGCATAACACAATGGTCTGCGGAAAATGTAACCCTTTGTGCAAAGCGGCAAAAGGAAATCCTTTCCAATGCAATTCGTTGTCTGAAACCCGGCGGATATTTGATTTATTCCACATGTACTTATGCTCCGGAGGAAAATGAACAAATTATCGATGACCTTCTTTCCAATTATCCTCTTGAAGTAATATTACCGGCAAAGCAATATCTTGCTTTTACCACCAACAATGCACAGGGGCAACGCTTTTATCCGCATAAAGGAAAAGGAGAAGGACAATTTTACTGTCATCTCAAATTAATAGGAGATTCGCAACAATATAATCTTCCAAAGAAACTTCCCTTGAAACCTGCTTCTAAACAAACGCTTTGTCTTATTCGGGAAACCATGAAGGATTCCATTTGTATGGAAGATAATGTTCTGGTTCTTCCATCATTCCATCGTGATTCTCTCACAATTCCAAGACAAAACTATATTGCATACGAATATAAGGATCAGATATTGTTTCTTCCGGAAAAAATCACTCTCCTTCCGCCCCATGGAATTACAGCCTGTGGCATAAAGGCCGGCACCATAGAAAAGAAACGTTTTGTACCGCATCATCAGTTATTTCATTGTCTTGGTGCATATTTTCAAAACATAATTTATTTGTCCATGGAAGACCCGCTTCTGGCTTCGTATTTACAGGGAAATGAAATTTTTCTGGAAAACACCCCTAATGGTTACGGTATCATATCCATTGCAAGTCCAAATCATAATTGCGCCTTTATCGGCGGATATAAAGCAAGCAATGGCCGGCTTAAAAATCATTATCCAAAGGGATTGCGAGCCATTCATTCTTTATAATGCTTACTTATGATAGGGTTCATTACATTTAATACGGTAACCCCGATATATCTGTTCTAACAATATCATTCGCATCATTTGATGTGGAAATGTCATTTTCGAAAAGCTGATGGAATAATCAGCTTTTCTTTTTAGTTCTTCATCAATCCCCAACGAACCGCCAATAATAAACTGCAAATGACTCTTTCCCGACAACTCCTGTTTTACAAGAAAATCAGAAAATTCTTCGGAAGATATTTGTTTTCCTTCAATCGCCAATACAATGCATACCGCATTTTCATTTCTATATTTTTCCAGGCGCAATGCTTCCGACTTTCGTATACGACATTCTTCTTTCTCGCCGGCATCCTCCGGGGTTTTTTCATCCTTTACTTCCATAATTTGAACGGTTACATAACGGGATAAGCGTTTACAATATTCCGCAATCCCATCACGGAAATAGTTTTCTTTGATTTTTCCAACACATAGAATGTCAATTTTCATAAATATACTGGTAAATTTCCTCCACCATTTCTTCGCTATAAGCAGGATCCAGATTCATAAACTTCTGGTTCAACAGGAATTTAATTTTCGCATAGCGACGGAAATATTTCATTTCCTCCGGCATTGCTTTCCCCCCTTCATCAAAAAGGTCGGAATCAATCATATCTGCGGAAAGATTTTGACGATACCATCGAATAATCTCCTCGGTAAGCCGGTCTTCCTCTTTTGCCATCCCTGCAAAAACCTTAACCGAACGCATGGAAATGATACCAAACACCAACATACAGACGAACAGAATACCCATTGCTGTTCCTATAATAATCCGGCTGGATAAAGTATAGTGAATCGGGAATTTATCCAGAATATAAAGCACCGTGATGACTAGCCCGATGATGCCCAGAACAAGTAATGCAATACCGGACGCCTTCACTTCAGAAGCCTGCGTGGAATTTCTATGCTTCGTAACAACAATCACATCCTCAATTTCTTCATTCATCTGCTCTTGACCTGACTCCTTCCTTTCCCTTACGGCAGGTTCATTCGTTTTTTCGTCCATAAGATTTTCTTTGTTAATTTCCTTCTCCATCGTAGATGTTTCGCTCATGATTATCCCCTCAGTTTGCTTTTTCAATTGCTTTTCCAATTATTTTTCAAAATTATTTCTGCAAATATCAATGAAAAGATTTTTTTATTCCATTGTAACTTCCTCACCAGCCAACGGTGTTTCCGGTGGTACCTGCGGTTCCGCAGGTGGTGAATATAAATCAGGTGTAATCATTTCAGAAATCATTGGCAAACCGGTTTCCATATCTTTTTCCGTCTGACATATGGTTCCATCCGAAATATTTACCAGAAAACGATTGCCGGAAAGCATAGTATTTCCATTCGGTTCCACAAGATATTCGTCGATGATATAATAAATATTTTCTTCCAGTTGAATTGCGGAAGATACCGTATAACTGTATTTTGCAGTTCCACCATTCATGGTTCCGTATAATTGACTGGTTTTTCCCTGCATATAATCGTAACGATGCAATATGTCAATCGTTTCCTTCAGGTCAATATCGCTCTCTAGAATCAGATAATAGTCATATTCCGAAACCTCACTGTAAACACCATTTTGATTATAAGCAACAAAGCAGAAATGACTGGTTCCGACCGGCATTGGAATAGGTCCCAAATATTCACGACTGTTCATTGTTGGGGTGGAACCATCCAAGGTATAATAAAATGTGCATTCTTCCTGCGGCTCTAATACAATCAGTTCCGGTACGAGGTAATCCCCACTGGATGTGATACAAACAGGCGCATCCGGTATTTGTGAATTAATCCGGTAACAAAGAGAAACCACATCACTTTCTACCCCATATTGATTTACAAAAAAAGCTTTTACTTCATAGGTTCCGTATTTTAGAAAAAGCGGTTCCTGATAAATTTCACTGTCTTTTGTCGGCTGCGTACCATCTAAAGTATAATAAATTGTTCCGGCAGTATTTGAATGGAGCTGCAATACAATGGAATCTTCATAAACTCCTTCCGGTTCACTAAATTCAGGTGCATTCGCCAAATATTGTGTAAAATAGGAAAGTACGCTGGAATCATCGCAATGAGCCAGAATATCCCGAACCATATGATAGTCCTGCTTATCAACATAAAAATTTATAATATTTTGATAAGCAAGCCAGTAATTATCCTGTTTTCCATATATAATATCCCACAGCAAGAGTATGGCCTTATCATCTTCTTCTGCGGAAAAATAATAATCAGCCAAAGCAAATTTTAAGGAACTGTCCTCCGGATTCAAAGCAACTGCTTTTTCCATTTCCTCCGCTGCAAAAAGATAATTACCGGAAATCGCATATTCCTGCGCCAGATTCATATGATAGGTATAAGAATTCTGCATCTGATAAACAGCAATATAATTCTGCAAATATTTCACACCAACAATAATGGCAAATATTACAACTGCAAGAAAAATGCCAAAGAGGGCCTTATTTTTGGTGCTTTTGAACCAATCTCTTACCCGATCCCAAAAGGAAATATCATCGTAATCATCATCCTCGTCGTAAATTTCGTCGTAGTATTCGTCTTCATAATCATCCGGTTCGTCATCTAAATATTCGAAATCTTCCGGCTCTTCATCGTCCAAGTCTTCGAAATCTTCCGGCTCTTCATCGTCCAAGTCTTCGAAATCTTCCGGCTCTTCGTCGTCCGAGTCTTCGAAACCTTCCGGTTCTTCGTCGTCCAAGTCTTCGAAATCTTCCGGCTCTTCGTCGTCCGAGTCTTCGAAATCTTCCGGTTCTTCATCGTCTGAGTTTTCGAAATCTCCCGGTTCTTCGTCGTGGCCTCTGTCAAATTCTGTCGAATTGTCTTTATTTTTCTCGAAATCCGATTCGTATTGTTCTGATTCCCCGGCTTCGTCATCCAAATATATCAAATCATCCGGTTCTTCACGAAAAACTTCATGAACGGAAGTATCGAAACCTTCTTTATCGCCGGAAGTCTTTTCAGGCTCAATTTCTTTTGTAAAAGCACTTTTCACGCCGTCTGTTTCAGAATCCGTCTTTTCTGCATCTTCCCCAGTATTCCTACATGTTGCTTCATTCTTAAAACCTGCGTGTTCTATATCCGTTTCATATTCTGTATCTTCATGAATATCCGAAAAATGTTCCGGAAACAACTCTTCCAGATCCTCGTCGAAATGATTGTCCGAAACGATATCCGAATCTTGGTAATGTTCTTCATCCATAGCAGGATCATTTATCGAATCTGCAATATCATGAATTTGCAGTTCCGATAAGGTTTCCGAAATACTTTGTTCAATTTCGGGTTCAAAATCCGGCACATAGTTGATTTCTTCCCCGCATTTTTCACAAAGAAGATTACCGTCTTTTAACTCCGCCCCACATTTTGGACAAGTCATACTAATCTAAGCCATCCTTACCTGAATATTTTTACATGAAATTATGAAAGAGAGATGCTGTTCACACAATTGCTCATCAGCATTGCAATCGTCATTGGTCCTACGCCCCCCGGCACAGGTGTAATTGAGCCGGCAATTGGTTCTACCGAAACAAAATCAACATCTCCGCACAATTTATTATTTTCATCACGATGAATTCCCACATCTATCACCGTTGCTCCTTCCTTCACATAAGAAGCATCAATAAATTTTGGTTTTCCAATTGCTACCACTAGAATATCTGCTCTTTTGCATACCTTTTTCAAATCTTCTGTTTTTGAATGTGCAATGGTAACCGTTCCATTCTCACGAAGAAGTAAAACACCCATAGGTTTTCCGACAATATTACTTCTGCCAACTACCACACATTCTTTGCCGCTAATCTCAATGTTACTTCGTTTTAAGAGTTGTATTACGCCTGCAGGAGTACAGGAAAGATACCCCGGCTGCCCAATCAGCAGGTTACCCACACTGACCGGATGAAAACCATCCACATCCTTTTTCGGGGAAATAGAATTCAAAACGGTTTTTTCGTCAATCTGTTTCGGAAGCGGAAGCTGCACAAGAATTCCGTTAACCGCATCATTCATATTTAATTTTTCAATCAGGGAAAGCAATTCCTGCTGGGTTGTTTCTTCCGGCAGTTCGTAGGAAAGTGATTCAATCCCTATATATGCGCATGCTTTCTTTTTGTTCCCAACATAAACCGAAGACGCAGGGTCATTTCCCACCTGAATTACAGCAAGTGAAATATTTACTCCCTGTGTTTTCAATAATGAAACTTTCTCCTTTAATTCATCCTTGATTTCCTGGGAAATACGTTTTCCGTCAATAATTGTAGCCATAAAATCCTCCTGTATCTTGTTTTACGAGTTCCTAAAACAATCCGGTTATTACCCCTTCTTCATTCACATCAATCCGATAAGCCGCGGGCTCTTTCGGCAATCCCGGCATAGTCATAATATCTCCGGTCAAAGCCACGATAAATCCGGCACCTGCGGAAACATAAATATCTCGAATATTTACTTCAAAATCTGTTGGTCTTCCTAATAATTTTGGATTATCAGACAGAGAATACTGGGTTTTTGCCATACAAATCGGATAATTCGAAAAACCGAGGGACTCCAATTTGTTTATTTTCGCAATAACACTTGGCGAAAATGTAACGCCAGCAGCACCATATATTTCCTTTGCAATGGTTGTAATCTTTTCCTCGATACTCAGTTCATCTTTATACAGCGGATGGAAATGACTTTCCCGTTTCTTTTCGCCTTCATCTACTGTATCCATAATCATATTGGCAAGTTCAATGGCACCTTCCCCTCCTTTTGCCCATACTTCTGAAAGAGTAAAAGGAACATTTTTCTTCTCGCAAACCGAACGCACATATGCAATTTCTTCTTCCGTATCAGAAGTAAATGCATTTACGGCTACAATAACCGGCACATC
Source organism: Lachnospiraceae bacterium (assembly GCA_051879435.1). Taxonomy (GTDB): domain Bacteria; phylum Bacillota; class Clostridia; order Lachnospirales; family Lachnospiraceae; genus NK4A136. The sequence continues at coordinate 26,242 of JBJEMA010000046.1, read as the reverse complement.
ATATTTCTGCAAATTCTCAATATGCTTTTCCAAATTCTCCGTGCCCTGTTTTAAAGCCTCCATATTCGGCTTTGATAAATCCGCCTTCGGAACATAACCATTGTATTTTAATGCGCGAATTGTCGCTACAAGAACAACAACATCCGGCTTTAAGCCTGCCATACGACATTTAATATCAAAAAATTTCTCTGCACCAAGATCCGCGCCAAAACCGGCTTCCGTAATAGTATAATCCGCCATTTTAAGTCCCGCCTTGGTTGCAATAACACTGTTACATCCATGTGCTATATTGGCAAATGGGCCACCATGTACCAATGCCGGTGAATGTTCCAGGGTCTGCACAAGATTTGGTTTAATGGCATCTTTCAAAAGCGCTGCCATGGCGCCTACTGCTCCAAGCTGCCCCGCTGTAACAGGTTCCCCATCGTAATTATAGGCAACGATAATTCTTCCGAGCCGTTCCTTCAAATCCTTCATATCTTCCGAAAGACAGAGAATTGCCATGATTTCGGATGCAACCGTAATAGTAAAATGATCTTCCCGAACAAATCCATCGCCCTTAGCGCCAAGACCAACCACCACATTACGCAGAACTCTGTCATTCATATCCAGACACCTTTTCCATAAAATCTGACGACTGTCAATACGAAGTGCATTGCCCTGCTGGATATGGTTATCCAGGAGAGCTGCAAGCAAATTATTGGCAGAGGTAATCGCATGAAAATCACCGGTAAAATGAAGATTGATATCTTCCATTGGTACTACCTGGGCATAACCACCTCCCGCAGCACCTCCCTTAACGCCAAAACAAGGACCTAAAGAAGGTTCGCGAAGCGCCAGAATGGATTTTTTCCCAAGACGATGAAAAGCCTGTGATAAGCCAACACTTGTGGTTGTTTTTCCTTCCCCTGCCGGCGTCGGATTGATGGCAGTTACCAAAATTAATTTACCGTTTTCCTTTTCCTGAATCCTTTTCAGATAAGAATCGCTGATTTTTGCCTTATATTTTCCATAAAATTCCAAATCATCTTCTGTTAAATCAAGTACTGCTGCGATTTCTTTAATCGGTTTCAGTTCTGCTTCCTGTGCGATTTCAATGTCTGTTTTCATGTTATTCTCCTGTCTGCATATTATTGTTCATTATAATTTCTTAGAAATTCTTCCAGTTGCATTGCATTTAGTAATACTTTTCTTGGTTTCGTGCCCTCCTCCGGTCCAACAACACCGGCTTCTTCCATCTGATCAACAATTCGTGCGGCCCGGGTAAAACCTATTTTGAAAACCCGTTGCAACATTCCACTGGATGCCTTTTCTTTTTCTACCACGAAACGGCAGGCATCAACAAAATAATCGTCATATCGATTGGATTTTCCGGCAGAAGAAACAGCATGTTCATTTCCGTCGCCTCCGCTTTGAATTCCGGAAATCTGCTGCTCCACACTGCTGTCATAAACATCTTCTCCCGCATTGTTTTTCAAATACTCTACCACATTGCCGACTTCATCGTCGGAAACAAATGCTCCCTGTACCCGAAGCGGTTTCGTATATCCTTGCGGATAAAAAAGCATATCACCTTTTCCAAGTAATTTTTCGGCACCTACCATATCCAAAATGGTACGCGAATCTACTCCGCTGGAAACCCGGAAGGCAACACGGCTTGGCATATTGGCTTTAATAAGTCCGGTAATAACATCAACGGAAGGTCTCTGTGTTGCAATAATAAGGTGGATCCCTGCGGCACGAGCCAACTGCGCCAAACGGCAGATCGATTCTTCGACTTCTTTAGAAGCAACCATCATTAAATCTGCCAACTCATCCACAATAACGATAATTTGCGGTAATCGTTTTGGTGCCTCGGGTTCGGAATCATTATATTCTTTCACCTTTTCGTTATATCCCTTTAGGTCGCGGACCTGTAAATCAGCAAATAATTTATATCGCTTCTCCATCTCATTTACAGCCCATTGCAATGCAGCAGATGCTTTTTTGGGTTCCGTCACCACCGGAATCATCAAATGCGGAATTCCGTTATATACACTTAATTCCACCACTTTCGGATCAATCATGATAAGTTTCACTTCATCCGGAGATGCCTTATAAAGAATACTCATAATCAGGGTATTGATACAAACGGATTTACCTGCACCGGTAGCCCCTGCAATCAGCATATGAGGCATTTTCCCAATATCTGCAACGATTGTTTTTCCGCTGATATCTTTCCCAACGGCAAATGTAATTTTTGAAGAAGCATTTTGAAATTCCGAAGATTCCAGTAATTCACGAATTAACACATCACTGGTTTCTTTATTCGGTATTTCGATACCTACTGCAGCCTTTCCGGGAATCGGTGCTTCAATGCGCACATCCTGAGCCGCAAGATTCAGTTTAATGTCATCCGCCAGATTCACTATCTTATTGACTTTAATTCCTTCCCCAAGTTGAAGTTCGTAACGGGTAACAGAAGGCCCCTGACTGATATCTGTTACGGCAACAGCAACGCCAAATGTTTTCAGGGTCTGTTGCAGACGAAGCGCCGTTTCTTTTAAAATCTGATCGGAATCCCCTTTATTCTTTTTCTTGTTCTCCTTTAATAATTTCAAAGGAGGAAATTGATATTTCCGATGCGCAGGTTTCGGTTTTTCCACTACCGGTTGTTGGGAAGCGTTATTTTTATAGGTTCGTTCCGTTACCGGTTCCGGCATATTGCTGACATCCAGTATCGATTTCGGAATATCGCTTCCATTCTGTACAGATTCCGAAGTATCGATTCCGTTTAGAACAGATTCCGACCTGACAATAGAAGAGGCGGCAACAGAAACAATATCCTTGTTTTCTTCCGGCTCAGGTGATATAGTTACAACATTTTCACGGGCAGAATTGCCATCTGTATGTAAAACAGTTCGCTCGGACTCTTCCGTAAAATGAATCTCGTCTTCCTGAGAAATTATTGTCTCCGGTTCATCTGCAAAATGGATCTCCTCCATTGCATTATGTTTTCTATATTTATTCGAGTAGATATGCTGAACATTCTGTGCAACTTCCAAATCTTCTCCCTGCTCACAATCAAGAGAAGGAATTACGGTAATCTCATGCATATCATCTTTTGCATGACTACTTCCGGACAAAGGATAAGTCTGCTCAAATGCAGTCATGTTAAAATCAAGATTATTCCGTCTGGAAGAATTTAATATTCTTTCATCATCCAATGCATCTTCTCTTTGACGCCGTAATTGAACTTCTTCCTGCCTTCTGCGTTTTTGTTCCTCTTTTCTGGCTAAAGCTTCTTTCTGCTTTCTTTCCTGCTCTTCCTGGGCTAATAATTTTGCCGCCCGTTGTTCTTCTCTTCTGGCTATGATTTCTTTTCTGCGCCGGTTGCGAAGTTCCAATTGTTCTGCTTCCGTCTCCGGAAAATCCTCATCTTCCAAATCATTGTCTGACTCCGGCATTACCTCACGCAAACGCATGCCTCCATCCCGCAACAGTTTCAAGAAGGATTTTTCCGTAATAATTACAAGTGACACAATCAGAAGAATAATGGAAATAATAATGGTTCCAATTTGCCCCACAAATTTATCCATAAGACAGGCAAAGAAACCAAAAAATGCTCCACCGCCTCCCTGGAAGGTATACATATCCTTCATATAGGAAGGAGAATCCTTGATTTCATCTATCCCCATATTGCCAAGATAGCATAATAAAATCCCGATTAATAAAATGGCGAAACCGGCGGCAGCAATTTTAAATCCGGGAATGGATCTCCCAAATTTTGTATTCTTCAGAAAAATAATTCCAAGCAAAAGAAATGGAAGCACATATGCCAAAACACCAAATATGCCCAGCATAAAATATTTAACCGCCGGACCAACCGCACCTTTAATTACACCAACCATGCATAAAAACAACACAATAACAAGGCAAAGCAACAATAACATAATTACTTCCCCTTGTATTCCATGATCCATACTGTTCTTTTTCTTTTTTGTTGTACCGGAGCCGGATGAAGAACCCGTCTTGGATCTTCCGGACGAATTGCTGCTTTTCCCTGATGTTGAAGAAGCTGCGCGTTTCCGGCTTTCCGATGCGCCGGTTCCGGACTTATTCTGCGATGTTGCCACCAGCTGTTTTCCTCGCACTTTCTTTTATTTACAATCTTAAAAATTATATCATTTTTCCAATGCTTTGTCACGAAAACCTGTGTGCTTATCCGTGACCTGTGTGAAAGCAAAAAAAGATAAATGAGAATCACTCACCTATCTTTTTGCATCTGGTTAATTAATATCAAAATATTCAATTCCGGTCATATCCACCAAATCAAAGTGCATGTCCTCTGCTCCTGGTTCCAAATCAAAGTTCATCACTTGTGAAATATGCTTTTTCGGAACAGGAAGCGGATTCGGTATTTGGCCAGCACCCTGTGGCGCATGGGTTGTTGAATTTATCGATATCATTTGCTCTTCTTGCGGAATTTTTGTTTCCTCGTGCACCTGCGGGTTTTTCAATTCCTGCTGCGTCTGCGACATTTGCGTTTCCTCGTGCACCTGCGGGTTTTTCAATTCCTGCTGCATCTGCGGATGTTGCATTTCCTCGTATATCTGCATGGTTTGTTTATCCGGTTTTGATTCAGGCTTTACAAGAAGATTATCATCCTTCGATTCTTTCTTCTGTTCAACAGCTTCCTCAGAATCCGGAGACTTCTTAGAAACCACAGCGGTTTTATAATCCATCCTTCGCCCATATAACTTTCGCCGATCTGCCATAAGGTTAGTGGCATTTTCGGTAGGAATATCGGATTCTTCCTGCCCGTTTGCCAATTTCGCCTGCGGTAATTTATTTATCTCCTGTTCCGTTTCCGATTTTAAGGGAAAAGAATCCGTTCCGACCGTATTCATTACACTGATTGTCTGATTCATTTCCGTTTTTATCTGCGGCTCTGATTTTATCGGTTCTGATTCGGAATGCATTTGCGCCAAGCCATTGTTTTCCTGCATGGTTTTCACTTTATCCTGATTCATTTCCGTTTTCGTCTGCGCCTGCTGCGATTTTACACCGCCATAAAGAGGGTTGGCATTCACCGAATTTGAAGTTTCTTTTTGAACAGCCTGTAATTTAGCCTTTTCTTCCTGCTGTGCTTTATGCTTTTCTAAACGTACAAAATCAAGCGAAGCCTCTAAAATGCGTACCTTCTCAGCTTCCTTTTCCGCATTTTCTTTTGCAATCGCTTCCGGAGTTCTAAGAGGAATGGATTGTATATTCTTTTTCTTAAAAAATGCCATAATGTCAACCACATCTTTTCCGGCTCCGCAATATGATTGCCCGGAACCTGATATTATATTTACCGTAACCTGATTATATATTTCCCGTCTGCCTGATAATATATTTCGATAATATGTTTCCCGTCTGCCTGATCATCTGTTTCGATAATACATTTCACGGCCGCCTGGTTATTTTTTTTCTTTATCCCCAAGCATGGTCATGATATTATATTTCGGTCGTTTTTTTACCTCGGTATATATTTTTCCGATATATTCCCCAATAATACCGACACAAACCAGTTGCACGCCTCCAAGAAACCAAATGGAAAGAATCAGGGATGTCCACCCTTTTTCCACAGTTCCCGTAAAATAAGAAACAAATGCATAAATTGCAGCCAGTAAACAAATAAATAAAATGATGAAACCAATATTCATAATCATGCTAATGGGGCGCACGCTAAAAGAGGTAATTCCATTCAGCGCAAGTGCCATCATTTTCTTAAAAGGGTATTTGGATTCTCCTGCTACCCGCTTTTTCCTTTCATAAAAAACCTGAGCAGTTTTATATCCAAGCAGGGGAATCATTCCTCTAAGATAAAGATTGCTCTCTTCATATTTTTCCAATTGTTCCAATGCCCGCTTGGACATCAAACGGTAGTCCGCATGATTATATACGGTTTCCACTCCCATGAAAGACAAAAGTTTATAAAACCCCTGCGCCGTGGTACGCTTAAAAAAAGAATCCGTCTTTCTGCTGTTTCTAACACCATACACAATATCGCAGCCTTTGTGGAATTCATCTATCATATTTTCCATCACAGCAGTATCGTCCTGCAAATCCGCATCAATGGAAATGGCAATATCCGCAAACCCTTTTGCAACGGACAGGCCGGCTAATAAAGCATTTTGGTGCCCCACATTTCTGGCCAGACAAATCCCATATACATCATCACTATGATTATATTCATTTTCAATCAGTTCCCATGTTCGGTCCTTGCTGCCATCATTAACAAACAGCATCTTTGAAAAAGGGGAAATTTTTCCTTTTGCGATTAATTCCTGCAATAATATTCGAAGTTCTTTCACGCATAATGGAAACATTTCCTCTTCGTTATAACACGGAACAACTATAGCTAATACATCCATACTATTCTTATCGGACTCTTATCCCGCATTCCTTTTCATTATTCATCCCAGTTTGTATAAACATACTGAACATCATCATCTTCATCCAACAAATCCAGCGTTCTTTGTAACTGCTTAACGCTTTCTTCGTCCGTCAATTCCACATAATTCTGCGGAATCTTCGTAACCTCCGAAGATACCACCGGAAGTTTCAATTCTTCAATTCCTTTCAGAACCTCATCCAAATCATCCGGCAATGTATAAATTTCGTAGCAGTCCTCTTCTTCCACAAAGTCGTCTGCACCTGCATCTAACGCCTTTTCCATAATGGTGTCTGCATCAACCGGACATTCTTCCTTGTCAATAATTATCTGCCCCTTGGTATCAAACATAAAAGATACACAGCCCTGGGTACCGATACTACCGTTTCCTTTGGTAAATGCACTCCGTACATTAGCCGCCGTACGATTCTTATTGTCTGTTAGTGCTTCTACAATAATGGCAATTCCTTTCGGGCCATATCCTTCATAAACAACACGTTCATAATTAACAGCACTGCCTTCACCTGCAGCTTTCTTTATACCTCGCTCAATGGTATCATTCGGCATATTATTTGATTTCGCTTTTTGAATTACTGCAGCCAGTTTATAGTTGTTGGCCGGATCCGGACCACCCTCTTTCACAGCAATTGCTATTTCACGTCCGAGAATGGTAAAAATTTTTCCCTTAGCAGCGTCATTTTTTTCTTTCTTATGCTTTATATTCGCAAATTTTGAATGTCCTGACATGTTTCTACTCCTTTGTTTTTCATCAATCAAAAAAATTTTATCATTTTTAAGTATGATATTCAAGTTTTGCGCATTCCCAGTCATGCATATAAATCCCGTTCATAAAATACCCGGTCATGTAATATCCGCTTTTGAAATTCCCATTCATGTAATTCCGGTCATGTAATTTCCGTTTTTGAAATACTTTAATTCCGTAATTGCAGACTTACCAGTAGCGCATGATCTACCATTTTCATGATATTATCATCCAAATGACAAACTTTCTCTTTTAATCTTGTTTTATCAATGGTCCGTAATTGCTCCAGCAAAATAACGGATTCCTTCTCCATGCCGCATTTTCCCGGATCTAATTCTATATGCGTAGGTATTTTTGATTTATTTAATCTGGAAGTAATTGCAGCGCAAATTGTGGTAGGACTATGGGTGTTTCCCACATCATTCTGAATAATCAGAACCGGACGAATTCCGCCCTGTTCCGAGCCCTGTACCGGTCTCAAATCTGCGTAATAGACATCTCCTCGTACCAATTATGACACCTCACTTATATGTGCTATGTTTTCTACGAGTATGTCCTTAATTTCTATATTTCATTCATACCGGCTTATAATTTTGCAGCTAGTCCGTAATTTAAAATTTTACTTTGTAATACAATATTATTTTTCGACAAGCAATCATTTTCTGGCAATCAATTATAAGCAATCATTTTTAATAATCATTTTTAAGCAATCATTTTTAATCAATCATTTTCTTAATATAAATCCGTGGAACACGTTTTCCGATATCGCAAACTGCTTCGTAATTGATACGATCTGACATAGCGGAAAATTCCTCCATGCCAATCATTTCATTGCCATCCTCTCCAATAATCGTTACCGTATCACCGCGACAAACATCGGGAATGTGGGTGACATCCACCATCATTTGATCCATGCACACTCTTCCTACCACATTTGCCCTTTTTCCATGAATAAGAACATATCCTTTGTTTGACAGGCAACGGGGATAACCGTCAGCATAACCAATGGTAATCGTAGCAATTTTTGTTTTTTCCTTTGTACAATAGGTGCCACCATAACTGATGGGAATTCCTCCCTCCACTTCCTTCACATAACAAACGGTACTTTTTAATTCCATAACCGGTTTTAAATTTACAATATTCTGACTGACTTCCTTTGAAGGCCACAAACCATACATTATAATGCCGGCTCGAACCAAATCCATATTTCCTTCCGGCAATTCAATAATGGATGCGCTGTTGGAACAATGACACATTGGAATGTTGATTCCTGCTTCCCTGACCATCCGGGTAAAATTTAAAAATCGCTGTAACTGCTTTTTTGTGTCGGATTTGTCTTTTTCATCCGCCCGGGCAAAATGAGTAAAAATCCCTTCAATTTCAATATTTGGCAAATTAGCAATCTCCTTAACAATAGAAAGCCCGTTTTCATCCGGTGATAGTCCGATACGGTTCATCCCCGTATCCACCTTTATATGTACTTTTGCAATTTTGCCCTGGCTTCTGGCTGCTTCATTTAACTGCACAGCGCTTTCCACATCAAATACAGACAAACGGATATCGTTACTCACTGCAGAGTCATAAGCAGAAGGGAAACAATAACTTAACACCAGAATAGGTTTGTAAATCCTATGAATGCGAATTTCCATGGCTTCTTCTATGGTTGCCACTGCATACCCAAATACCTTAGGCATATTTTCCAACTCTTTTGCAATCATAACGGCACCATGTCCATAAGCATCTGCTTTTAGAACTGCTAGAATTTTCGTGTGTGCACTGATATGATTCGCAATATTGGAAACATTCTCATGAATATGATCCAAATTTATAGCCGCATAGACACGTTCTTTTCCAAACATGTTTTCTTTCCTTTCCGTCTCAAAAAATATTATCAATAATATCACTGGCAATAACACCATCTTTTCCAAGTTTCCCTGCCGCTTTATCTCCTGCAAGGCCATGACAGGAAACAATACATGCAGCTAATTCGCCCGGCAAAATTGCTCCCTTTTGTAAATCATCATGACAGCGGGCAAATGAACCTGCCAGCATACCCGCAAGCACATCGCCGCTTCCGGCGGTAGCCATGCCATCATTTCCGGTAGGATTAAGCCATGTAACTTCTCCGTCAGTTGTAATCGTAGTTGCATCTTTCGCAACAAGGATAACGCCGTATTTTTGGGCCAACATCTTCACAAAAGAAATACTTTGGTACTGCTGTGCGTTTACCGGTGAAGAAAACAATCGTGCAAATTCTCCGGGATGTGGGGTAAGAACAGTAATGTACCCTTTCTCTTTCCTCATTTCCAAAAGGGAAAGACGGGAAGAAAGAAGCGATAATCCGTCTGCATCAACCACTACCATTTTATCACAGGAGGACAGCACCCTAGTTAACAATGCTTCCGATTCCGCACCTAAGGATAATCCGCAACCGATTAGAACGATATCGCACCAGTCAAATTCCTTTTTCCACGCCTGTTCATCCATGTTTTTCCGATTGCACACCATGGCCTCCGGCAATATATGCAATAACTCACCCTGCCATTTTTCACAGGTGGCAACTTTCACCATTCCGCATCCGGATTTTAATGCTGCTTTCGCAGACAAGAGCATAGCTCCGCCCATTTCCTCGCAGCCGGTTATACACAATACTTTTCCGAAAGTTCCCTTGTTTCCCCGTATCTGCCGTTTAGGTAAAATCCGAAACAGGTCATGATCTTCAAGCACATAACAATCGGATGGTGTTTGAAGCAAAATGCCTGCCTTTTCCGTTATTACTTCGCCTGCGTATTCCGGTCCCTCCCGCAAAAGGAGTCCTGTTTTAAGAAATTCAAAGGTGATGGTATGATGTGCCCGTACTGCAGTCCCCAATACCTCACCATTACTGCTATGAATGCCGGACGGGACATCAACCGAAATAACCGATAAACAGCGTGATTGATTCATCTTTTGAATCACATGCGCATAAATACCCAAAATAGTTCGATTGCAGCCAATTCCGAATAATGCATCTACACAAACCATGCTGTCCAAAGAAGGAATTTTTTTCAAATCTTTTTCTTCCGTAATTTTCGTTATTGCTATACCCATATTTTGCAGAATTTGATACTGCAATTTAAATTCCACGGTTGCCTTTTCCGTATTTCCCACTACATAGACAGAAACACCATATCTTTCCTGAAATAATTGTCTTGCCACAGCCAGTCCATCCGCGCCGTTGTTTCCAACACCGCAAAAGAGAATGACATTGAATCCTTCTGTTTTTGGATACAATGTCATAATCCAATTTGTTACTGCAAGAGCAGCCCGTTCCATTAACACAATGGAAGGAACGCCCAGTTTTTCTATTGTAAATCTTTCTGCCTCCTGCATTTGAGAGGCTGTTAACGCCTGTTTCATCTTCTTCCTCTACGAATCTGTTTTGATCATATGCTCCTGTTCAGGATGATATTGTAAATCAAACAAATCAATTACCTCCGGGCCGAATACAGCATGCATATACTGATATATTTCCTGATTACGCAACTCTCTTTCCTGCTTCATAATCACCTTCTTTTTTAATTCCACCCGGATCTGTGCAATCCAATCCGTAAATTCCTCAATTTCTTTTGTATTATCAGCCATCACATCATAGCAAAGAGCCATGGTCTGCAGCATTAATTCATAATTTACATCTTGAATCTGTTTCGGCAGTTCCAAAAGTTTATCCTGGATTTCATCCTGTTTCTGATTCAGCTGTTCAAGCATCTGCTTGTTCTTTTCCTGAATCATGGAACCGTCCGGAGTATCCATTGCCGCAACAATTTCATCCATTAAACGGTTTTTCGTACGTTTGATCTGCTTACTCTCATTGTTGTATCGGCCCTGCAGTTTCAAAAGATTCTTTAACTGCTCTTCCAATTCATTCATCTCTGACGGCTTTTCCAACCCGCTGAGAAGTTTGTACCATTTGTTGTCCAGAGGAAGAATGGGAATTTTTTTCCCTTGCAATGCCATCCGAAATTCTTCATCCGATTTTGACAAATTTATCGCCCCCAATAAAATAACACTATGGCAAAATATTTGCGAGATAATTAAGAATTAATTACGCTCCGGAAAATATCAATGCCATAACCAATCATTTTTATACCTTATCCAAAAAGACGAATCCGGAATGAAATCCGGATTCGACATTTCATAGTTTAAATATATATTACAGTGTATCCAAAGTCTCACGAATTGCTTTAATAAAATCCTGACTGTTCAAAATCGTAACATTTTCAAGAGAAGTAATTAATGCCAAATCTTTGGTCATTTTTCCGCTCTCTATTGTGGAAAGGGTTGCCTTTTCCAATTTGTCTGCAAATGCACAGAGTTGTGGAATTTCATCCAATTCCCCTCTCTTACGAAGAGCGCCGGTCCATGCAAAAATGGTGGCAACGGAATTTGTAGAGGTTTCTTCCCCTTTCAAATGTTTGTAATAATGACGCTGTACGGTGCCATGCGCTGCTTCGTATTCGTAAATTCCATCCGGGGAAACCAGAACGGAAGTCATCATTGCCAGTGAACCAAAGGCAGAACTTACCATATCGCTCATAACATCACCGTCGTAATTTTTACATGCCCATATAAATCCGCCCTTCGCCTTCATTACGCGGGCAACCGCATCATCAATCAGAGTATAGAAATAGGTTATACCGGCGTCGTTAAATTTATCCTTATATTCCGCATCAAAGATTTCCTGGAAAATATCTTTGAATGTATGATCATATTTCTTGGAAATGGTATCCTTGGTTGCAAACCACAAATCCTGTCTGGTATCCAAAGCATAATTAAAGCATGCTTTTGCAAAACTCCGAATGGATTTATCTGTATTATGCATACCCTGAAGAATACCGGCTCCCTTAAAATCATGAATCAGTTCTTTGGTTTCCATGCCGTTTTCATCTTCAAAAACAAGATATGCTTTTCCCGGACCCGGCACCTTAATTTCCGTATTCTTATATACATCACCATAGGCATGACGCGCAAGGGTAATTGGTTTCTCCCAATTCTTTACGCAAGGCTCAATTCCTTTTACGATAATCGGTGTACGAAATACGGTTCCGTCCAACGCGGCCCGAATGGTACCATTTGGGCTTTTCCACATTTCCTTTAAATTGTATTCCGTCATACGCGCAGCATTTGGTGTAATGGTTGCACATTTTACCGCAACGCCGTATTTTTTTGCTGCTTCTGCAGAGTCAATTGTAACCTGATCATTGGTTTCATTCCGATAATTTAACGAAAGATCATAATATTCCGTCTTCAAATCGATATACGGAAGAAGAAGTTCGTCCTTAATCATCTTCCATAAAACTCTTGTCATTTCATCTCCGTCCATCTCTACAAGTGGAGTTTTCATTTCGATTTTGCTCATGTTACCTCACCTTTCCTTTCGTTTTTCTCATTATAGCGCATTCCGTTACAGATTACACCCCTCAAATGCAGTTGACGGTGCATTTTCCAATGCAGCAACAGAATTAACCTGCTGAAGATTTACGCATCCGGAGAATGCAGAATCACCTATATCCAACAATCCCTGCGGAAGGTTAACGGAAACAAGGAAGGTATTGTTCTGAAAAGCATTTGCCGCTATGTATTTAACGGAATCCGGAATAACCACATCCTGTTGTGAGCCTTTGTACGCCAATAAAACGCCATCACCCACAATCAAAAAATCTTCTCCGCCGCTTTGCTTCCAGTTCTCATACCAGGGAGTAAATGCAAATGCATAAGCATCAATGCGCCGCACCGTTGACGGTATCGAAACAGTTTGTAAATCGTCGCAATGATAAAAGGCACCGTATCCAATCGTAGTAATTCCTTCCGGAATGACAGCGGATGTAATGCCGCTTCTTGCAAAAGCTAATTTGCCAATGGAAAGGGCATCGGTAAGATCCGGCAGTTCCTCCAGATTATCATCCTGATAATGAGCATAGTCATTGCTGTGAGAAACCGTTCCCTCATAAGAAGAGGATTGATTTCCGGCTGTAGAAGACCCTCCGGAAACAACAGGAAGAGAATCCATCATAACAAAAACCCGGTCAGATACCACCACAGAATTCCCGATCGGATACCCTTCAACCGTCTCCGAACGGGAATCGGAAGAGGTCACTTCTTCTTCCTGTTTTACCTCCTCCTGCACATTGCTCTCTTCGCCGGAGTTATTTTGAGCCGTGGCATCTGCCTGATTGCTCACCGGCCGGGCAGAAGAACCTGAATTGTTCTGCACTTCTGCATTGGCAGTACTATAAGAAATCAGATACAAATCCTCTGTTCCATACGGATAATTATTCTCCTGCGCAAATTGAGCCGCATAGGAATCTTCCGGACATGTAATATAAAGATCAATCGGGCATCCTGTAAACGCAGAAGGGTGAATACCTGTTACGGAAACCGGCAAATGAATCTGTCTGAGTTCTTTCGCATTGGCAAACGCACCCATACCAATTCGCTGTAATGGTTCATGAACGGTCACCGTCTCTAAATTCTGACAATTCGCGAACGCATAATCTCCTATTTCATCCATACTTGCGGAGAGGAAAACATCCTTTAAATGATTGCAGCCCCAGAAGGCATATTCTTTGATTGTTTCTATCGTATCGGGAATTTTATACTGCTGTGCAGGACTGCCCGCCAGATATTGATACAAAATTGTTTTATCCTTATTGAAAATGCAGTGATCGGAACAAAGAAAAGTCTCATTATCCACATCAAATTGAACTTCGGATAAAGAAGTACATCCACTGAATACCCCATTTCCAAGGTGATTTAATCCTTTCCCAACAGAAACAGCGGAAAGGCAGATACATCCATCAAAGGCAGAATCTCCAATACTTCGAAGAGAATCCGGCAAGGAAATGCCCTGCAATTTAGAGGCACCGGAAAATGCCCCTTTCTCAATGGCGGTAACTCCTTCCGGAACAGTAACGCTGCGAATATTGGTATTTCCAGCAAAAGCATTTGCACCAATGGTGGTAATTCCATCCGGAATTACCACTACTTCGTCGTCCCCATGATAAGAAACCAATGTTGAATTGTTGATTTGAAAGGCAGCATCTTCCTGCGCCCGGGAAGAGTCATATCCACCCGCAAGAAGCACCAAAAGAACCATGGCAATCATTGCGCCGATTCCAAATGCAATCTTCTTTTTCAAACACATCACCTACTTTTATTTTACAATTGCCGCGTTTGTTTTCTTTTTATCTTTCCACAGGAAAAGAACAACACTGCCGCACAGCAAACCGGTTGCCAGGAACCATTTTGGTGCGATACCGTCTCCTGTTTTCGGAGTCTCATCCGTAACTCCCTCTACCAATGTGGAAGTATTTACATATACGGTATACGGCGAAAAATGCGTTGCGGTAAATGTCATGCATGGAACACCGTCAATGGTGGTAAACTTCGTTGCCTTTGTATCCAAAGCCCCGTTAATAACAGCACCCACCCGGTTGTTCCCTGCGTAACTAACCAGATCATCCGGAATTGGAATGGTTATGGTAACTGCAAGGCCGTCATAATTTTCAATTTTATTCGTACCGGTTTCATCATATAAGGAAATATCAAAAGCAACATATTTGATATTGGATAAATCATTTCCATAAGCTGCCTTCAATGCACTTTCTACTTCTGCACTTGCCTGTGCTGAATCCGTAATTTTAATCACAAAATTATCCGTAGACCCGGAAACGGAAGCAGAAACCAGATTTTTATTGTTATTATCAATCGCACCGGTAGTCACTGTAACATCCGTACCACCGCCGTTATTCTTATTGCCGCTTGTATTATTGCCGGATGCGGTACCATTGTTTCCCGAATTGCTGCCACCGGCTGCACTGCTGCTCCCCTGCGTTTTATAAGTAGCCGTAACTTTTACATCATGCGTTGGCATAATAAATGTGGTAGAAACAGCATTGCGATCGCTAAATCCGATATCTGCATTGGATGTTGTCCACATATCAAATTCTTTTCCATCCGCAGCTGCATAAGCAGTAATGGTTACCACACTTCCCGGCTGATAACTGCCGGTACCGGCACCATTTTCCACCGTTACATTATAAGATGCCGCAGTACCGTTTGGCGTAGCACTGCTGCTGGCAGATGTATTTGAACCATTATTTGTTCCTGCACTGCTGGATGCTTTCGCAGAAGCACTGCTGGATGCGCCTGCAGAAGAACTTGCCGCCGGCGATGCCCCGGAAGGCAGAGCAGATGCTCCGGAACCGGCTCCCGGCGAAGGAGATGGATCCACATATACGGCAATTGCCTGCCGGTTTTCTGTAACATTTACAATATTATTCGGGTTGTCAAATGACCAGTAACTGAATATTTTTCCCGCATTTGTCGGCAAATTAGGCGTAGGATCTGTCATCGGATAATATCCATTTCTTCCTGCATCTACCTCAATTCGTTCAAAAACACTAAGATCATCATTGATAAATGTAATGGTATATGCGGAATTCAGATATCGAATATATACTTCATCATTATTGGAAGCCTGATACCCCGCTGTAATGGTACAATCCGGATAGGTCCAGATGGTTACCATGGCATCCGGATCAAAAGCAGTATCGGAAATCTGCGAATCACAAGGTACGGTTAAATCAAGAGACGATGCCCCATTATCAAATGCACCGGTTGAAATATTCCGAACCGTATTCGGAAGAATAATTTCCGACAAGGTTATACAGCCATCAAAAGCCTTCCTTGGAATGGTAGAAATAGAAGTATCCGATAAATCTACCTTTGTTATATATTCACAGCTTGCAAATGCCCCCTCTTTCATTGAAGAAACATTAGAAAGCAACGGATCGTTTTGTGTATTAAGCCAAATTTCGCTACTGTTACGGTTCGTACCGCGGGCAGGAATACAAGTATTTATTTCCAGTGTTCCATCTGCTTTATTCTGATAGAGAATACCATTATCAAACCGGTAATTCGGATTATTATTGGTTCCGATTGTAGTTAAACTCATACATCCCTGGAAAGCAGACTCTCCAATTTGCGTGCAATCATCACTGATAATTACGGACTGCAGTCGTTCGCAGGAATCAAATGCCATATCCGGAATAGAAACCACTCCCGGCATGCTAATGGACAGAATCCAGTCATTTCCCTTCGTATCACTTTCCTTATCCATCTCTCCAACGACTGACAGCGGAAAACTATCCACAAAATAGCCGGAGAATAAACCGGCACTATAACCGGAATCCGTAAGGGATGCAATTGCCGTTCCTCCGATAGAAGCATTATCGTCTCCAAATGCTTCCCGTTTTGTAAGAGCACCACTGGTAACCGGGCTGATATCATCCACATATAACCAGTCTTTTCGATTCACATTTGTGGCACTAATATCCAAAAATGACTTTATATCAATTGATTCAATCGCCTGAGGAAGATTCAGATAAATTGTCGCATCCAACAATGCCTGCTCCTCATTATTCAGAGGCGTTCCGTTGTTAAATTTTGTCTGAATGTCAGCCGGTAAATCTGCAAACATCGGATAATCAATCAAAAGTACCTGTCCGCTGGCATCATCCATAATTGCGGTGTACACTGCCGGTTCTAGGGTCTTATAGGCAATGCGCACACTGTCTGAATTGACCTGATTATTGCCCATGGCATAATCAAACGGAGCATATCCATTTTCCATTACACCATGAAAATATAATTTATCACTTGTTGTGTAAAAAGCATCACTGCCAATTACCTGTAAAGTACTTGCAGAGGAGGGCGATGTCCAGTAAACATTCTCCAATAACGGACAATCCGCAAAGGCTCTCGCTCCCACATTTTCAATATTCTCTCCAAATACTACATCTTTCAGATTCGGACATTCAGCAAATGCTTCCGTTCCGATGGAAGAAACAGAATCTCCCATAAATACATGTTCCAGCAAATCGGCACCTTGGAATACCTGGCTGTCAATAGAAGAAATAGAACCATCCGGAACGACAAGGGCTTTCACATAATCCTTAATCGAATCGAGGCATCCGTCCACCATCTCCGTAACCTTATATTCCGCAACTTCGCTTGGAATAATCAGTTCATCAATCGGTGCCGGTGAATGAATAAAATCACAACTGATTAAAGAAGCATCCTGTCCGTTAGAGGAAATCTCCAATTCATAGCGGTAATCTCCGATACCAACTTCATAGTGGTCTCTAATCCCGTCATTATATACATACGGCACATAATCCAATTCTTTCGAAAAAGCATGCCAGGTGGAATACCGCGGATTTGCAATATTTCCGTTCACATCCGGCGTCGCCTTTAATTGCGGACCAAACACATAAAGATTATGATTTTCCACATCTTCAAAAAGATTGCTGTCATACAGCGCATAACTGTTCTCATTCGCATCAAATTGCAGGCAGCCAAGTCCGCGGCATCCGGCAAAAGTATTCATTGGAATTCGTTCGGATTGGGTTGTTCCAAAGTTTTTTGCCCATTCCACCGTTTCCAGACTGCTCCGATTGGCAAAAAGATAGTCACCCAAAACTCCATTATAGGAATTTTGTTCATCATCATATAAGGTATAAGCCGTAAATCCGTTATCTGTATAACTGTCATACTGGCTCAGATTTTCCGGGAACGTAAAAGAAGTCAGATTTCGGTCAATGGTTCCCGGTTCCACCGCAAAGGCTGCTTTTCCGAAGGAGAAGGAAAAACTGTCCGGAAAAGTTACACCGGAAATATTCGGGCAGTTATAAAACGCATATTCTCCCACATTGCATCCCAGATTTTCCGAAAAAGATACATTACTCAATAAGGTGCATTCCGCAAATGCGCCAAATCCGATCTGCGTGGTATTTGAAGGAATCGAAACGCTGGTTAATTGGCGGCATCCGTAAAATGCTTCTTTTCCAATTACTCTTGTCTGCGGAATAAGACGCAGGGTATGAAGCTGCAGACAATCCTTAAATACACGATTTCCAATATAGTT
The DNA here is from genome assembly GCA_051879435.1 of Lachnospiraceae bacterium. Taxonomy (GTDB): domain Bacteria; phylum Bacillota; class Clostridia; order Lachnospirales; family Lachnospiraceae; genus NK4A136. The sequence continues at coordinate 8,095 of JBJEMA010000046.1, read as the reverse complement.
GATTGAATCAAACTGAACTGTCTTTATAAAAGAATTTTCAAATGCAGAGTCGCCGATGTATACCACATCTCCCAGAATCAGATTATTTACCAGCGTACAATCCTTAAATGCTTCATTGCCGATGGCACCGATTGCCTGTTCGTACAAATATTTATAACCATTTTCATCATAATTGGTTCCGGCTGAAGTGATATCTGAAGCGTTGTTTAATTTTGCGATATAAATGATGGAATCCGAAGGAATCACATCGGAAACTCCGGTATTTGTGGCTGTATTATAAGATTTTAGATAAACAGAATTCTGTGCATAGTTTTGCACTTCCACAAGGGTATAACCACCCAAATTATTATTATCGCAGTAATAAATTCTCTGCATCTCCGCAGACATATCGCCGGCAACCAGGTTTAAAGTATCGGTTCCCATATTTAAATCTTCCAAACTGGAAGGATCTTGTCCCGGATTTGCTTCATGATATGCAGCAAGCGCTACTTCAAATCGGCTTCTCCAGGATGTAAAAGTGGTATTATCGGAAAAATAACGGGCAATTCTTTCAATATTGGAATTGGTAGTTGCAGAAATATCGGTAATGGAAAAAGAATTGGAAGCATTGCTTGCCCACCAGTTATCATAGTCAGAAGTCAATGTAATATCAAAACCGGTATAAATAGAACCGCTAAGATTCAAGGTTTCTACCGAATAGGAATCATTATAACCGGAAATAACACCGGTGGAAGAACCGGCTACGCCACCTACCGGAATAAAATATTTATATTTCCACACTAATGTGGGACGATTGTTGATGGTTCGGATTTCATAAGAGGTATATTCCGTTGCCCCGGCAGTATTCGCCAGTATATTATCTACATCAGCGCCCAGAGAAAAATCCCCGTTTCTTGCAAGACCGGAATCTCCATCATAATCCAATTGTTCATTAAGGTCAGTTACGGATGTAGCCGCACTTACACTACCGGAACGGTCCTCCGGAATGGCCGCCACAATAACAGCGCTCATAAAAAGAACACCCGCAACGGCTCTACGAATCAATTTTTTCCCTTTTGCGGACAATCTTCTTTTTTTCTTTCCATTCCCGGTATTTTGATTTCTTCGATTCTTTTCGGATTCTAAAGACATTCTTTCTCCTCCATATAGATATATAGAAACATTTTCATTATGCAGTTTATGGGTAATACGCATAAGATTTTATTTTATCGGATTCTTTTTGCCACCACAACAAACCGTCCGTTACTTTCATTGTAATCACAAGTCGATAAGGTTAATAATTGATCCCCATAAGACGCAGTAACCCCGGTATCATAAAAGGATAACTGGGCCATTTCATTCATATAGGATTGAAACTCCGTTTCCGAGTTGGCATCAATAAATTGATAATATTTAAATCGCACATCTTCTTCGTTATAAACCCGGGAGCGGAACACATACATCACCTGATAAGTCTGTTCCCGGTAAATGGTATCAAACTGAATGTAAGGATGGCTTTCATAATAGGTTTCCTTCTCGTATTCTTCCAGACCGGCAAACATTTTCCCGCTGCTCATGTGATGACCGTATATGATATAGTTATCGTTCTCATGAACAATATCGCAGTTACAGTCAAGAAACAAAGAACCCGCCCGATCTTCCTGCTGGTCAAAATTATGAGACAGATAATAGGTATTGTCTCCACATTGCATCACCGGATAATCAATTATTGTATCGTCAATTTTTATCCATCCGATTAGACTGCGATTGGAATTATATAAAGTTTGATACTTCGGCAGGACCTGTAACTCTGCTTCTTCATCCTCCGTAAGATGAATGCTTGTGTTTTGTTCTTCCTGTTCTGCATTGCCGTTAAGTGCTTCGCTGCCAATCAGTTCGGACAACTGCGCCACACGGTCTTCACTTTTTTGCACCCGATAATAATACAATGCAAAATAGGTAATACAAAATACTCCCAGAAGAGAAACACTAATGGTAATTAACCGCCTTCTTTGTTCGCGTTTTTTCAGTTCCAGTTTTGCATAATATTCAATCTTTTCATCTTCTTTTGTAAATTCCTGCGCTTTCAGCCGGTTCATCGAATCCTTTGTCAATCCGATTGAATTTTTCGCACTGTCTTCCCGGCGCCTTCTTCCTTGATTGACATCAACAAGGTTCTTTTTCAGATTATGATATTGTTCAAAAACTGCATCATCAAAGCGTTTTCCTAAAGAGGTTTCAAAGCTGATTCCCTGTCTTAACTTCTTTTCCAGGGTGGCAATGTGGTCGTAATTATCCCAGTCCACTCCTGTTAAAACGGAAACAATTTTATCCTGATCGCGAAGTGCTGCTTCATAGTTCTTCTGTCCGGAAAATTCTTTTTTGGAAACTCTATAGTTTTGTCTTATCTCTTCTTCCCGAAATACCGCGGCGGCATTTCCTTTTGATATTTTCTTCTCCTTCATGTTTGCGATGACTTTTCCCTGTTAACATAACAATACATAATCTATTTTATTTTACAATATCTGTAAATAATTGCAAGTAGAGTCACCTTTTTGAACCCCCTGCATAAGATATTATCATAAGACCAAATAGGGAGTGAAAAAAATGAGTGATTTATCAGCAACACAATGTGGATGTCCGAACAACGATATGAACCGCGGCAAAAATAATAATAACTGGATCTGGATTATTGTTATCGGTCTGGTATTATGCAACTGCTGTCAGGGAAATTCCCGTTCTTCCGGCGGATGCTGCCTCGGCAACATTTTCCAGGGCAATAATTGCTGCGAAATGATTCTTCTTTTACTTGTTGTTCTGAATTGCTGCGGTTGTAAACCAATTTGCTAAAGCAGGAAAACAGGGGCTGTCACCTGAACGATGAAAATCATTGAGGCGACAGCCTCTTTTTCTGTTCTAAACCGTTAAAAAATGCATAGAATTTTGTAAATAAGAATGTGAGGCTGCCCCATGGAAGATTTACACAAAAATTGTTTCACCCAGTTGGATGCGCGGTATTCCTCGGATTCTATTTTTCTTTTGAAAGCACTGGCCTGCATTATGCCACAGGAAACTCAATACCAGATTGTTCTTATCACAAAAATATTGGAGTTGGGACAATTGTTGCAAAATAATAGTTGCATCCTTCCCCCTTGTGATGAACCGCCCTCCATACTTGATGTGCTAAACGATTTACAACAATGCTGCAGCTTAGAGAAAATGTCAACGCTGCAGCAGATACGTGATTATGTTCAAATTTTTCAAACCATAAAACAGTTCCGGGAATTGATGGAAGTACTGCGGGAAACCGGGGCGTTTGAAGGAGGCTTTGGGGCATCGGAGGAAGGAGACTGCAAAAAAGAAAATTCCGACAAATTTTCTGTGGACCCGGAGCTTTTGAAATCCATTCTTCCACCGGAACAGCAAAACATGGCAGACTTATTTTCTGTGTTTATGAATGAACTACAGTAATCACATGATAGCAATCATTTTCAAAGAAAGGAATTATTATGGAAACCATATTAGATCAAATTGAACTGCCGGAAGGCATAAAAGGCGAAAAACTATCATTTCTTCAAAATGCAATAACAGGTGCACAAGGATTAAACCGAAATCAGATTATCCCTTATTTCACCTCTTTAATCCGAAAGGCCAATGAAGAAAACATCCATTTTACGGATGAAGAAGTACGTTTTGTTATTCTTGCCATAAAGGCAGCTTCTACCCCGGAGCAGAACAAATCCATCGACAAACTGCTGAACGGCAAATAGTCTTTCCCGCTTTCTATGTTTTCTTGACGATAAAATGTGCCGATGTTATAGTTTTTATGGGCATAAAATCCCTTATTTTATTTGTGTTTTCCCTTTCTTGGGGCATAAAACCGGAGGCAGATGATGAAATTACATTCTAATTTTCGTTGCACATTTATCGGACTGGGTTTAATTGGCGGTTCCATTGCAAAAGCATTAAAATATGCCTATCCGGACTGCTGTCTCGTGGCATATACCCGTCATCCGGAAAAGATTCAGGAAGCAGTTTTAGAAGGTACTTTGGATGAAATTTTCACGGATATGGAAGAAAGCGTTAAGGGAAGTGACCTGATTTTCCTCTGCGCACCCGTAACAACGAATCTGTCCAACCTGGCACGAATCGCTTCCTGCATAAAGGAAAATGCGCTCATTACCGATGTTGGCAGTGTAAAAGGAAACATTCATGAAGAAGTAAAGCGACTTCATCTGGAGTCTCATTTTATCGGTGGGCATCCTATGGCCGGAAGCGAAAAAACCGGTTATTCCAATGCAAGTGCTAATCTTTTGGAAAACTCTTTTTATATTATAACACCTACGCAGGAGGTTTCGCGTGAATGGATAGACGATTATTATGAAATGGTTCAATCCATGAAAGCCATTCCCATTCTTCGCACCCCTGATTCTCATGACTTTGCCACAGCTGCCGTCAGCCATGTTCCTCACCTGATTGCGGGGGCTTTGGTACAACTTGTAATGGAAAATGATACAGATGATGCATTTATGAAAACCATCGCCGCAGGCGGTTTCAAGGATATCACTCGTATTGCATCTTCCTCACCGGAAATGTGGCAAAGCATATGCGAAAGCAATGCAGGCAATATAACCGATTTAATGGATCGTTATATTACCCTGCTGATTACACTGAACCGGGCAATGAAAGAAAAGGATTTTGATAAAATCGGAGAATTGTTTGCTACTGTCGGTCCATATCGTCAAAGCATTACGGACCGTTCCGGCAGTACATTACAGCGGATTTTCCGCTTATTTGTGGATATCCCTGACGAAAGTGGTGCTATCGCAAAAGTCGCCTCACTTCTTGCCAGCAACGATATCAATATTCAAAATATCGGAATCACGCATAATCGGGAACATGAACAAGGAGTTCTTTATATCGAATTTTACGAAGAGGACGCTAAACAGAAAGCAATCCCCGTATTAGAAGATAACCACTATCCGGTTTTTTCATAATATGCACCGCTAGCAAACTATAATCAGACTTTCCATTAAAGTATTATTGTATTTCAAAAAATGTCAACATTTATGAACAAAGGAGAATATCATGTTTATTTCACCAGCCATAAAACCGCTTTGCGGCACAATCAGGGTTCCCGGAGATAAATCCATTTCCCACAGAGCCATAATGTTTGGCGCTCTTTCGAAGGGGGATACCACTATCTCCAATTTTTTAATGGCAGATGACTGTCTTTCTACCATTCGCTGCTTTCGACAGATGGGTTTAGATATAGAAGTAAGTGATGAACTTGTTACCGTTCATGGGAAAGGACTATATGGCCTTTCAAAACCGACGGAACGACTCTATACCGGCAACAGCGGTACAACGACACGACTGATTTCCGGAATCCTCGCCGCACAGGATTTTGATTGCGAACTTACCGGCGATGAATCCATTGAAAAACGCCCCATGAAAAGAATAATTACTCCATTATCCCAAATGGGTGCAGATATTCGGAGTCTGAAAATGAATGACTGTGCCCCCCTGCTAATTAACGGACAGGCGTTACATGGTATTCACTACCACTCTCCGATTGCCAGCGCCCAGGTGAAATCCGCCATTTTACTGGCCGGACTTTATGCTGACGGAATCACCAAAGTTACGGAACCGGCACTAAGCCGTAATCATACGGAATTAATGCTAAAAAAATTCGGTTGCAACATCTCCTCCGAAGGAACCACCTGTACTCTTGTGCCGGGAAATGAAATGACAGGATGTGACATTATCGTGCCTTCCGATATTTCTTCCGCCGCTTTCTTCCTCGCTGCAGGACTGCTTTGTAAGGACGCACACATTATTATTGAAAATGTGGGAGTCAATCCAACAAGAGCAGGCATTCTGGATGTCATCCGGGCTATGGGTGGTAACATTCGTTTATTAAATAAAAAAGAATCCGGGGGAGAACCGGTTGCAGATCTGGAAGTAAGTTATTCCAAACTTCATGGCACTACCATAGAAGGGGATATTATTCCAACACTAATCGACGAGATCCCTATTCTTGCAGTTATGGCCTCTTTTGCGGAAGGAAAAACGGTGATTAAGGACGCAGAAGATTTACATTATAAAGAATCCGACCGGATTCAGGTAATGTGTAATCACCTTAATGCAATCGGCGGAAAAGCGACTCCAACGCAGGATGGTATGATTATTGATGGGCAAATCTCCTTAACCGGCGGAACCATTGATTCCGCGACAGACCATCGGATTGCCATGAGTTTTGCCATTGCAGCTCTTAACACAAAAGAAGGTATTCAGATTGAAAGGTCAGATTGCATCCGCATTTCTTATCCTGACTTTTTCCATACTTTAGAATCATTAATGCAGAAATAAAAACAGGTTGTTCGGTTATCCGAACAACCTGTTTAAAATAATCCGGTAAAAATTCATTTCTTGCCGGTCAGCCAATTCCAATCCGTACAAATCTCTTTCATGGTTGACACCCAATTGCTATCCGGCGATACGCTTTATACATAAAATTATGATTTCTCATCTTCCTGCGCATCCCGGAAAGTGCTGTAAATCTCAATTCGTTTCATATCCATCTCCGGCATTCCAATGAAAATACCGCCGTATTCAAAACGATTATCTCTTTTAATGACACGCACAATTTCTACAAATGCATGAATTGTTTCCTTAGTCCATATCGTAAGAACCATCTCATACACGGATCCAATCGTTAAGGCGAAATCACAAGTAAATCCTACACCACCCTTGGAAACATCTTTAATGCTGATATTTACTTTTGACTCATTTGGATTTTCGGAATCTAACCGTTTAATAATCAACTGTGATGCCAATTCCATTCTTTTGTCACGTCTTTTTTCCTGCATTTGATTTCTCCATTTCCGTAAAATTTCATTCCTATTTTAAGTCATTATAACATTATATTATTTCTTACCGCAATAAAATGATACTATCTTTTTCCATAATCAATGACGACAATAATGGAATCGTCCTTAATACCATTTTTCAAAAGTCAATAACGAAAAATTTATATGATCAGCATGGCATCGCCAAAAGAAAAGAAACGATATCTTTCCTTTATGGCTTCCTCATAAGCATGAAGCACATTTTCCCGTCCTGCCATAGCGGAAACCAGCATAAGTAAAGTGGATTCCGGCAAATGAAAATTGGTAACCAAAGCATCGGGAATCTTAAACTCATATCCCGGGTAAATAAAAATATCGGTATCATCGCTGCCTGGTGCTATTACATTCTTTTCCAATGAAGCACTTTCCACCGTTCGAACGCTGGTGGTTCCAACGCAAATCACTTTATTCCCTGATTTCTTTGTTGCGTTAATCACATCTGCCGCTTCTTTTGAAACCTGATAAAACTCACTGTGCATATGATGTTCCAAAATATTTTCTTCTTTTACCGGTCGGAATGTTCCCAGGCCAACATGCAGCGTTACATATACAATTTGAATTCCTTTTGCCTCAATCTGAGTTAAAAGTTTCTTTGTAAAATGCAGGCCCGCTGTCGGCGCTGCGGCAGAACCGGATTCCTTTGCATAAATGGTCTGGTATCGATTTTTATCTGCTAATTTATGATGAATATAAGGAGGCAGAGGCATTTCCCCAAGACGGTCCAGAATCTCTTCAAAAATTCCTTCGAATTCAAATTGTATTTTCCGGTTTCCTTCTTCCAAAATATCAACAATGGTCCCTTTTAACAGACCCTCGCCAAAAGAAATTACGGTACCGACTTTCGCCTTCTTTCCCGGCTTTACCAGAATCTCATAGCAACGCTCTTCCAGTCTTTTGAGCAATAATATTTCTATCATTGCCCCGGTTCCTTCTTTCACCCCATAAAGTCTGGCAGGAATCACTTTTGTATTGTTCAGTACCAGGCAATCTCCCGGCTCTAAATAATCAATCAATTCATAAAAATGATGATGAGAAATTTCGCCGGTTTCCTTATTCAATACCATTAAACGGGAAGACGACCGATTTTCCAAAGGATCCTGGGCAATCAGTTCTTCCGGTAAATCATAATAATAATCTGATTTCTTTAATTCCATATTTATTCCTACATGTTCTTTAGAAAAGCCACATATCCCTTTTTATTCTCA
>JBJEMA010000045.1:0-1649 GCA_051879435.1 Lachnospiraceae bacterium | reverse complement strand
CCGATCTTAAAGGACAGATATAAAAATATGCCATTTGCAATTCCTTTCTCCCTTTGGTACAATAAAGGGGCATAATTAACAGGTTATGTTTGAGTAGGGGTTTGCTTGCCGGCTGTCCCTACTCAAATTCTTTTAAGATATCTCTTATCATTGCGATTCCCGAATCACAAGCAACATTAACTCTTTTTAAAGCCCCGTTTTTATAGCAAATCGAAACGGATTCATCCGCGGAATTGTAAACGAGATCTACGCATTCCGCTCCGGCATCGGTAAAGTTCAAAGCTTTCAAGAAAAAATCACAAATCACTTGCTTATCTTCAGACATTCTGCAATTCCCTCCTTTCGCATTTTTTCAAATTCTTCGTCCAAAACAGATTGAAAATCTGCTCCATGTCCATCATCCCTTGCTTGGGATAATCTGGATGTAGACCGTTTTTCTTCCCCATTCCATTGCATCCTGTTCATCTGCGATATAAATATCAACTGTCTCTCCTCTTTCAATATCTCCGTCACGACCAAATCCTGTGTCCGAAAATTCGTAATATCCGAGAAAATTCTTATCCTCATCATATAAAGCACAGGTACACCCGATCCATTCCTTTGCTCCGGCAATGGTAAGTCCTTCAACAGTTGGATTTCCACTTGCAGTATCTTGTCCTGTATACGAATATGCCGTGCATTCGACCTCATGTAATTGACCGTCAATCATATCTTCCGGTGTTTTTGCTTGGGCATTAATACAGATATTCGATGATGCAATGGCGAAAAACAACACCAAACAAATCAATATTCTTTTCTTCACTTCTTCCTCCTTACTAATTAATCAATACCTGTGTAATCTTCCCGTCTTCGATTACAAATTCGAAACCTCTGTTATTTAATTCGCATAAAGACCACAATGTCGCATCTTCACCGACAATCAGATTAATATTCCTTTCCATCCTCTCCCTCGTTTCCTAAAAATCTGTCTAACTTGGCCCGGAAAATAAAATACTCATATTGGGTCTTTCCTCTTTCCGGCTTAACAACTTCACCAATATCCCACCGGCCAGACTTCATCTGCCGGCGTAAATACTCCGGCGCACATCCAATCTCGGCAGCTGCATCCTTAACGCTAACGCGATTACTTCTTACTGCGCTTCTTTTTGTAACCTCGGCTTTTACCATTTTTCTTAATTCTCGCTTTCTGGCTCATAAATAACGTCTCCCTGATCGCCGCTATTTATGTTGTTAATGCCATCACCATCCTGTGATACATAGTCATAGGACTGGAATACATAAATCCATGCGGCGTTCGTTCCAATCAGAGCAATAAGAGTTACCAGCCAAGCCACAAACCACAATTTGGCCTGTCTCTTTGCCTGGCAGACAACCTCCATTGCCATTGTCTTTAAAGATTCTTTCGTTTTTCCCATAAAAAATTTCCTCCTGTGTTATTGCCGACCCAGGAGAAAAGTGATAAAATTTTCCTGTAATCGGTAAGAGTGGTTTACTGGTTACGCGCTCCGGTTGGTGTTCCAGCACCGCCGGGGCATTTTATTTATTCTTTTTATTACTTGCCAATACTGCGATAATAAGAATTGCTAACATTCCAATGGCTCCAACAATGACGCCTAATACAAAGGGTGGCACGTACACAAAATCACTTC
>JBJEMA010000044.1:0-19036 GCA_051879435.1 Lachnospiraceae bacterium | reverse complement strand
AAGCCTTTGATTTATTGGGCTTTTCTTGACAGAAGGCAGACTGTTTCAACATGCACCGTATTTGGGAACATATCGCATGGTCTCACGCGTTCCAGGCGGTATCCGTTGGCTTCCAGAAATTTCACATCGCGGGCAAGCGTTGCACTGTCGCAACTGACATAGACAATTCTTTTTGGCTGCATCATTACCATGGTTTTTAGGCACATTTCATCACATCCTTTGCGGGGCGGATCCACGCAGATCACATCCGGAGTACGCATCGCTTCGAGAGCAGTTCCCACCTTTGTCTCTGACGCCAAACTAATACTTGTTTTGCATGTTCCCATCTCCGGCGCCAAACTAACACTTGTTTTGCATGTTCCCATCTCCGGTTTGGAAAATGAAGCCAACCGGTAGGCATTCATATCCTTTCCTTCGTAAAATGCCGGCAATACTTCTTCCGCTTTCCCAACAAAAAACCTGGCATTACGAATCTGATTCCGCCTTGCATTTTCTTCAGCATCGGCAATCGCCTGGGGTACGATTTCCACACCGCAGACCATCTTTGCATCCTTTGCTATAAAAAGGGAAATGGTTCCGATTCCGCAATACAAATCCCAAACAATTTCTTTACCGGTAAGTTGTGCATACTCCAGTGCCGTGGCATATAATTTCTCGGTCTGCCGGGGATTTACCTGATAAAACGAAAGCGGGGAAATGCAAAATTCCACAGTAGAGCCATCTCTTCGGCATATCGAATCCCGGATGGTATTGCTGCCCCAAATGGTTCGGTAACTGCTGCCGAGAATTACATTATTCTTCTCTTCATTAACGGAGATAGAAATGGATTTCATACCTTCCACCTGCACAAGTGCCTTCACCAAACGCTCCTTTTTCGGAAGTTCTTTGCCGTTAATTACCAGGCATACCATGATTTCTCCGCTTTGAAAACCCTTTCGAATCAGTGCATGGCGAATCAGCCCTTTTCCGGTCGTTTCCTCATAGGGAGCCACATGATTTGTCTTCATGTAATCTAAAATAATTTCCAGGATTTTCTCATTTTCTTCAATGCCCAGTCCACACCGGGTATTTGCGATGATAGAATGGGTCCGGCCGGCATAGAATCCACATACCGTCTCGCCCATCTTATTTTTCCCAAAAGGAAATTGAGCTTTATTCCGATAGTGCATCGGAACCGCTCCATTTCTACATTCCATGGAAATGATTGGTTCAAAAACAGCCTCCAGCCGTTCTTTCTCGATCCCTCCTATGCGAATCAGATTATTCTTCACTTTCTCATTCTTAAATTCCAGTTGTTTTTCATAAGACAGCGTGTGTATCTGACATCCGCCGCAACGATTCGCATCCGGGCAAAATGCAGAAATACGAAAAGAAGAGGGCGTAATCACCCTCTCAACTTTCGCATATGCATAATTCTTTTTTACCTTCAGGATTCTTGCATCAACAACATCTCCCGGCAGAGCATCTTTAATAAAAAACGGAAATCCGTCCACTTTTCCGATGCCTTCTCCCTCTGCGCCCAAATCCTGTATGGTAACGCGTATAATTTCATTCTTTTGATACATAATGACCTCTTTTTTGTCATATATTTATTTTGCGATTCTACGCGCAGCATACCGCAGTTCCTAACACATCAAATCGCCAATTTATCAAATCGCGATTCCCTGCGCATCAAATCGCCAATTTATCAAATCGCGATTCCCTGCGCATCAAATCACCGACAGATCAAATCATTAAATTATGAAATCGAAGTCCTGCGCACATTGGAATCCAGAAATTTCTGAAATCCCAGCCAGTCCCTGCTTTCGGAATTTTCCAGCGTTTCCTTAAATGTTTCCATTTTTGCATCTGTATTGTCCGCAAAATTCAATGCAACGGCTTCAATAAGTGCCGGCTTCTTCGGTGATCCATATTCCAGTTCGCCGTGATGCGACAAAATACAATGACAAAGTTCATGGCTGAGTTTTTCCGGAAAATCCGGAATTTCTTTTATGGCCGCACTCACCATTTCCATTCCCATTACAATATGACCGAGCAGTTGTCCTTCATCCGTATAATCATTTGCAGGAAAATCCGACAATTCTTTGACTTTACCGATATCATGACAAATTGCAGCCGCAATGAGCAGATCACGATTAAGAATCGGATATGCTTTGCAATAATAATCACACAGATTGGTTACACTCAGCGTATGCTCCAGCAAACCGCCCACAAATCCATGATGAACACTTTTGGCGGCGGAACTATGTTTGAACTTTTTTACAAATTCCCCGTCTTCCACAAAAAATTTCATCAGAAGTTTATTCAGGGACGGATTCTTAACAGATGCAATATAGTCCAGTATCTGTTGGAACATTTCCTCAATATTTTTTGATGTGGATGGCATATAATCTGCCATATCCACATCTTCCGGCTCCACCTTGGAAATTCTGGTAATCTTTGCCTGCTTTGCGTTATTAAACAAAATAACTTCCCCATACACTTCTATGAAGTCACCGGCTTCGTATTCCCGAATGCCCGGACTGTAAGGTTCCCAAACCTTTCCGTCCAGCACCCCGGTTTTATCCATCAGTGTGATGCTGTCGTATGGCTTTCCGTTCTTTGTTTCCGTTGAAATTTTCTGTTTGCACAAATACACGCCTTGTATGGAACTGTTAGGCGCACAATCCTTAATATAGCGCATTCGTTTTCCCTTTCTTTCTGACAATTTATATTTACAATTTCAGTCCAGACCCTTGCTTCTCTCTGGTTTCATCCTATAGAACAACTCCGGCTACTATAACAAATCCATGCGAATCACAAGTTCCATCTCCCGGTATTCCTGACCATTTAATCTTGCTACGGTAATGGTCACATTTCCCACAAGTTCCTGGGATTGCACAATTGACATGTAATCATTCACATTGGTAATCGGGGTATGATTAATCGCCGTTACAATATCACCGGAGCAAATGCCCACATTCATGGATGGGGAATCCATCGCCACTTTAGTGACATAAGCACCTTGCGGGAAATTGTAAATCTGGGAAATGTTCTGTGGAATGTCACACAAATAAAGCCCCAGATGAGTGGTAGCAGTCGCGTTTGACAGATTTTCGATTAATTTGCGAATCCCACTGATTCCATAAGCAGAAATCATGTTGGGCATATCAGGATTATTATAATTATTGGAAATGATTCCCACTAATTTTCCCTGCATATTAATCAGAATTCCACTGGCATTCCTGCTTCCGTAAATGTCGGTGGTTAAAATCGGATAGGTGGCGTCTGCAACCTGTACAAAGCCACTAGTGGAGGTAATCGCCCCGTAGCAGACAGAACTATTCGTTCCAAGCGGAAAACCCACAGCAACTACCGCATTTCCCATAATTCCCGTGCTGTAAGAACTTCCAATGGAAATGACGGTATATGCAGTTTTTGTTTCATTCGGAATCGTGGCCAAATCCACCGCGTAAATTGCAAGTCCGGTTTCCTCATCCTGCCCGTACACATTTCCTTCCAGCACGGTTCCGTCGCAAAATGTAATCCGAATATCTTCGGATAAATCCAAACGGGTTCCATCCGTCAATATCAAAAGTTCCCGGCCATTGTCTCCGATGATAACACCACAAGTCTGCTGATAATTCTGATTGTTTCCGTTCATCCAGTCCGGATCATTTTCAATCTGGGTAACCGTTACCAGACTCTTCTGCACCGCATTTCCCAGCGCATACATTTTCCGGTAAAGGAGCTGGTAATCCTCCAGTTCAATTTCAAAATCCGTCACTACATCCGGCACAATCTCCTGCGCCGGCTCTTCCTGGGATTCCACGCTGTTTTCGCTGACCATATCGGAATCCGTCAAAGCCATGTCTTCAATCGGAGTTTCCACAATATCGATTTCCGGCAGTTCGTCCAATCCCTCATCCGTTTCCTCATTTATTTCCACATGCTGCAATTCTGGTTTGGTATTGGAATTAATGATATTGGAAAATACCGGTTCCAGACAAAGAAAGGTCAGGCAGGCAACGAAACCAAAAATAATGGCAGCCCCTGCCGTCAGCAGCATTTTCCGGACAAGTTTCTTTTTATTAATGGGACGATCCTTGATTTTCTCCTGGAGAAATGTATAATCGTCGCTGTTTTTTGTTTCCTCATTTTCCTGCTTGTGTGACATAGAATTTCTTCACTTCCCGCATAATATACTCAATTTCGGCATTTCCCGTTAATTATTTTCTCACTTTTCGGTTTTGTGTTCCTAAAAATGAATTTTGCTATTCATTCAGACACACAAATCCGAAAAGGACATTATTTTTCAAATGCGAATTTACCGAAAAACATACTATCGAAAGTATAACGAATTCCCATTTTATTGTAAAGAAACCCGTAATTTATGCTATACTAAAGGGTATGAATGAGAAAGTATTAAACACATTGGAATTTCATAAAATTACACAGATATTATCGTCCTATGCGGGAAGCGAGCCGGCAAAAAATATGTGTCTGAAACTCCGTCCATCCTCTAATATGAATTGGATTGCGAAGGCTCAGGATGAAACAGATGCCGCACTTTCCCGACTGCTACGAGACGATCGCATTTCCTTTGGCAGCAACAAGGATATTCGTATGCTGTTAAAAAATGCCCAAATCGGACGCACTCTCTCCATGGGAGATTTGCTCTGTATTGCCCGGGTTTTGGAATGTGCCCGGCAGCTTTGTGCTTATGCTCAGAATTTTGATGCGTATAACGCGAAACTCGGACAGGATTCCGGGGATGTTCTGAATGAATATTTTCATGTTTTAGATTCCCTTCCGACTTTGTGCCGAGAAATCCGCCACGCCATTATTTCCGAAGAAGAAGTCAGCGATGACGCATCCGCCGATTTGAAGAAAATTCGTAAATCCTATGCGGCAATCGGAGAGAAGATTCATAACCAATTGACCCATATGGTGAATTCCTCTTATCGCAGTTATCTGCAGGAGCCCGTCATCACCATGCGCAATGGCCGTTATTGTATTCCGGTAAAAACCGAATACAAAAGTCAGGTTCCGGGAATGATTCACGACCAGTCTTCCAGTGGTTCCACACTCTTTATCGAACCGGCTTCCGTTGTTAATCTGGGCAATGAGCGAAAGGAACTGGAATTAAAAGAAAGAGATGAAATCGAACGCATTTTAATCGGTCTTACCGCACGGGTTGCCGCCAATACTGCAATTCTGAACGAGGATCAAAAGGCCATCACTATGCTGGATTTCATTTTTGCTAAGGGGAAATATGCCCTGAAGTTAAATGCCACAAAACCAATTTTCAATGAAGAACACCGCCTGCATATCCGCCAGGCAAGGCATCCTCTTCTGGATCCGGCGACGGCCGTTCCCATTGATGTGCGATTGGGGGAAGATTTTGACCTTCTGATTGTTACCGGTCCCAACACCGGCGGAAAAACAGTTTCCCTAAAAACCGTAGGACTTCTTACTTTAATGGGGCAGGCAGGACTGCACATTCCGGCGAAAGATTTGTCTGAACTGGGATTTTTCAAGGAAATCTATGCTGACATCGGAGATGAACAAAGCATTGAACAGAGTTTAAGTACATTCTCTGCTCATATGACAAGCATCGTGGACATTTTAAAAAAAGCAGATGCAGACAGTCTGTGCCTGTTTGACGAACTTGGTGCCGGCACCGACCCGACGGAGGGTGCTGCCCTTGCCACCTCGATTCTGACCTATCTGCACGACCGGGGTATCCGTTCCATGGCCACCACACATTACAGCGAATTAAAAATTTTCGCACTATCCACTTCCTTTGTGGAAAATGCCTGCTGCGAATTTGACGTGGAGTCCTTACGCCCTACCTACCGCCTGTTAATCGGTATTCCGGGAAAAAGTAATGCATTTGCCATCAGCGCCAAACTGGGATTGCCGGGCGCCATTATTGAGGATGCAAAAAAATATATCAGCAGTGAAGAAGAAAATTTTGAAAATGTCATTTCCGATTTGGAGAGACAACGCATTCAGATTGAAAAAGAAGAGCAGCAGATTGCTGCTTACAAAGCGGAGATTCAGGCTCTGAAAGAAGAACTGGCGGCAAAACAGGAAAAATTGGAAGATCAGAGAGAACGCATATTACGGGACGCCAGAACGGAAGCAAAAGAAATATTGCAGGATGCAAAAGAGGTTGCGGACGAAACCATTCGTGTGTTCCAGAAACAGGGACACGCTATGACCATTCAGACCATGGAGAAAAAGCGGCAGAATGTGCGTAGCAAAATCAGCGAACAGAGTTCACACCTTGCAGCAAAACCGGAAGCGAAAACTTTGGTCAAAGGTGTAGAGAAAGAAAAAGCTTTGCCCGGTACCTGGGTACGCATTGTTTCACTCGACATGGAAGGCACGATTACCGGCCGCCCGGACAACAAGGGAAAGGTTGCGGTACAATGCGGCATCATTTCCACGAAAGCAAAACTTAGCGATCTTGTTTTCATTGACCCGCCGGCCGAACCGAAAAAAACATCTCACGGAAATGGGAAAAAGGTTAATATCAGCAAAGGAACATCCATTCCCTCCGAACTTAATGTGCTTGGACTCACTGTAGACGAAGCCGTTCTTCGGGTTGATAAATACATCGACGACGCCTGTCTTTGCCATGTTTCTTCCATCCGGATTGTGCACGGCAAAGGAACCGGTGCACTTCGAAGCGGCATTCATGATTTCCTGCGCACGCATCCTTCCGTGTCCAATTACCATTTGGCAGCATACGGGGAAGGGGACGCAGGCGTTACTATTGTGGAACTTTAGTTTAAACAAAGCATCATAGAAAGGAATTTTATGGTAGCAAAACAAAGAATTTTAATTGTAGATGATGATGAAAATATTGCAGAATTAATTAGTCTGTATCTGACAAAAGAATGTTTTGAAACAAAGATTGTAGGCGACGGGGAATCGGCGATTGATGCGGTGGACTCCTTTCAGCCCAACATTATACTTCTGGATCTTATGCTGCCGGGTATTGACGGCTATCAGGTCTGTCGACAGGTACGGACAAAATCAACGGTTCCCATTATCATCCTTTCCGCTAAGGGAGAGGTTTTTGACAAGGTGCTTGGATTGGAACTTGGTGCAGATGATTATATGGAAAAACCATTTGACTCCAAGGAACTGGTTGCCCGGGTGAAAGCAGTACTTCGTCGCTATCAGGCACAGACTCCCGCTACTCCGGTTACAGAAGAATCAAGCGGAAATGAGGAAGAAGTACGCTTTAAGGATTTGATCATAAACCGAACCAACTATTCTGTGACTTACCTTGGAAAACGGCTGGAAATGCCGCCGAAAGAACTGGAACTGCTGTATTTTCTTGCATCATCGCCTAATCATGTTTACACCCGGGAACAGCTCTTAGACAAAATCTGGGGTTATGATTACATCGGCGATACCCGAACCGTAGATGTCCACATCAAACGTATTCGTGAGAAAATCAGCGATCACACCGATTGGAAAATTGCCACCATATGGGGCATCGGCTATAAATTCCAGACAAATTAAGGAACCGCCAAAAATGTCCGGTCATGCATCCCGTGAATAAATAAACCGGGCTTTGCCTTCCATGCAAACTCCGGATTTCCAATGAAACAGAAGGTTTACAACAAAAGTGCGAAAAACATTATACATTAAATTGCTAATTGCATATCTGATTTTTGCTTTATTTGGTTTCCTTGTGGTTGCCACCTTTATGCAGGAAATTACAACAGAACAGGTGATTTCTCAAAAGGCGGAAGAACTGTATATTGCAGCCGGATCCATTGCTGACTCCTACGCTTCCGGTCTTTACCAGAACGAAACCTCGCTGGAATCCCTGAAAACCCAATTGGATTCCATCAGTCAGATGCTTTCTTCCACCATTCAGATTATCAATCCATCGGGACTCGTAATTATTGACTCCCGCTATCCGATTGATGTGGAAAATCCCAGTTACATAGAAGGCTTTGATACCACAATCATGATGGGCTCCTACTATATGGTAAGCAACTTTTTCCAACAATTTGAAGAGGAACAGTTGTCGGTTGCTTTTCCCATTACCTCAGGTTTTACTGTAAATGGTTATGTTGTAGTTCATTATTCCACATCCAATCTTAATGACACCGTAAACAATCTGTTGAATTCCGACTATGTGTTACTTGGGGTTTTATTTCTTCTCTCATTAATTATCCTGATTTTCTTTACGGAAATTATTTACCTGCCTCTGCGAAAAATTATTGTGGCAACAGAAAACTATGCCAGTGGCAATCTCCACTACAATCTGCAGGTGGAATCCGAAGATGAAATCGGATATCTGGCAGCCTCTCTTTCTTACATGGCAAGTGAATTGGCCAAAGGAGAGGATAATCAGAAACAGTTAGTTGCCAATGTTTCCCACGATTTCCGTTCTCCTTTAACTTCCATACGGGGTTACATTGAAGCCATGCAGGACGGAACCATTCCGCCGGAGTTGTATGGAAAATATCTGGGAATCGTACAAAATGAAACCGACCGACTAATCAAATTAACCAACAGTCTTCTCACCTTAAACAACCTGAATACAGAAGGCATGGTACTGGATCGAAGTGATTTTGAAATTAATGAAATGATAAGGCAAAGCGTCTCCACATTCGAAGGCACCTGCCGTGAGAAAAAGATTGCCATAGAACTGACGCTCTCCGGAGAAAAACTCTATGTAAATGCAGACAAAACCCGGATCCAACAGGTGCTTTACAATCTGCTGGACAACGCCATAAAATTCAGCAATAAAAATTCCGTAATCAAACTGGAGACTACGGAAAAAAATAACAAATTATTCATTTCGGTAAAAGATCATGGTATCGGTATTCCGAAAGACAGCATTGGACTGGTTTTCGACCGCTTTTATAAAAGTGATATTTCCCGAGGAAAAGATAAGAAGGGTACCGGTCTGGGGCTTTCCATCACCCGGGAAATAATCCGGGCACATGGAGAAAACATTAATGTCATAAGTACGGAAGGCATCGGCTCCGAATTTATCTTTACCTTAAAACTTTCGGAAGGGAAACTAAACAACGATAACTTTGATGAATAAGTACATTTCCGTCTCAAAGCGCTTCTACTTCCACTGAAGCCGATGCAGTTCTCCCTCTGCCTTCATGGAAGTAAATCCATTCTGTCGAAGTGCTTCATAAAGCACAATTGCCACAGAATTGGAAAGATTAAGGGATCGTATATCCGGAAGCATGGGAATCCGGATACAATTCTCTTCGTTCTCCACAAGAATTTCTTCCGGAATACCCGCACTTTCTTTTCCGAACATAATATAATCGTCCGGTCCAAATTGCACATCTGTATATTTTCTCTTAGCTTTAGTGGTAGCCATATAAATTTTGGCACCCGGATTTTTCTCCAGGAAATCCTGATAATTCACATAGCGTTGATAATCCAGTATATCCCAATAATCCATTCCGGCCCTTTTAATTCTCTTTTCATCCAGATGAAATCCCAATGGCTCAATCAAATGAAGTTTTGTACCGGTTGCCACACAGGTTCTTCCGATATTTCCCGTGTTTGCAGGAATCTCCGGCTGATGCAATACGATATGCATAATGATATCTTACCTTTCCAATTATGGTTGCAATTACTTCACGAACATTTTCTGTGCCGCATTTTTTTTCAAAACATTGAATTGCGTTTTTTATTTTTCTGCACGAAGGCGGGCAATAAAATCGGCCATTCTTCCGATTGCAATCTTCAAATTCTCAATAGAGTATGCATAGGAAATACGAAGAAAACCTTCGCCACAATCGCCAAATGCCGTCCCCGGCACCACAGCAACCTTCTCCTCCTGAAGAAGTCTTGTAGCAAACTCTTCGCTGGTAAGTCCAAATTCCCTAATGCAAGGGAAAACATAAAATGCGCCAAACGGCTCAAAGCATTCCAGCCCCATTTCTTTAAAAGCATTCATTAGAAAACGCCGACGCTGGTTATAGGCATCACGCATCATCAGCACATCTTCATCCCCGTTACGGAGTGCCTCAACCGCAGCATACTGGCTGGTGGTCGGCGCACACATAATTGCGAACTGATGAATCTTCGTCATTTGTTCAATGATTGCTGCCGGACCACAGGCATAGCCAAGTCGCCATCCGGTCATGGCATAAGCCTTGGAAAAACCATTAATCAAAATGGTACGTTCCTTCATTCCCGGAATGGATGTAATGGAAACATGCTCTCCCTTGTAAGTAAGTTCCGAATAAATTTCATCTGAAATTACAAACAGGTCCTTCTCTTCAATAACCTGCGCGATCTCCTCCAAATCTGCTTTTTCCATAATGGCACCGGTTGGGTTGTTTGGAAACGGAAGCACCAATACCTTGGTCTTCTCCGTTATGGAATCCAACAATTCCTGCCTGGTAAGACGGAATTCATTTTCTGCTTTCAGATTAATGATTACCGGTTTGCCTCCTGCCAAAAGGGTGCAAGGCTCGTAGGAAACATAACTTGGCTGTGGTATCAGCACCTCATCTCCCGGCTCTAACATGGCACGAAGCGCTGCGTCAATTCCTTCGGAACCTCCAACGGTAACCAATACATCCGTATTATAATTATATTCCACGCCGATTCTGCGTTTCAGATATGTACAAATTTCCTGTTTTAATTCTTTTAATCCGGAGTTCGAGGTGTAGAAGGTTTTTCCCTTTTCCAATGAGTAAATGCCTTCGTCCCGGATATGCCATGGCGTATCAAAATCCGGTTCTCCAACACCAAGTGAAATCGCATCTTTCATCTCACTGACGATATCAAAAAATTTACGAATCCCGGAGGGTTTAATATTAACTACGGTTTGTGATAATGGGTTTCTCATGGTGTAATCTTAATCCTTTCATCCTCGCTTTTTTTTGTCATAATCGTTCCATGATCCTTATATTTCTTCAATATGAAATGGGTTGCCGTACTAAGCACCGTATCCAGAGTAGAAAGCTTATCGCTGACAAATGTGGAAACCTCCTTCAGCGTCTTTCCTTCCAGGGTAACCAAAAGATCATAGCCACCACTGATCAGATAAACGGATTTTACCTCCGGATATTTGTAAATGCGCTCCGCAATATTGTCAAATCCTTCTCCCCGCTGTGGTGTAACACGCACCTCAATTAATGCCGTAACCTTCTCATCGGAAGTTTTTTCCCAGTTGATCATGGTATGGTAACCGCAGATGATGCCATCCTGTTCCATCTGCTGCATGGCTTCCACCACTTCCGCCTCCGTTGTTCCCAGCCGGACAGATATTTCTTTTGTATCCACGCGGCTGTTCTTTTCAATAATATTCAAAATCTCATTCTTAATCATTTCGTTAACTCCTTTTTTATTATTTGCACTATCTTTTTGCAATATATTTTTGTTTCTGTCTTTTTGCGATTTTTGCAATATCTTTTTGCGATTTTTGCAATATTTCCATTTTCTCTGCTCAGATTATTTTAATCGCATTAGCACTTTATTTTACTTCGGATTCCTCAAATGCTTTCCGAATTTCATCGCTGCCCGGCCTTGTCAGATAACGCTGTTCGTAATCTACCGTAAGGGTGCGGGCCTTTTCAGAAGTTGTTTTTCCGATGATAACTGCGGGAATGTCCTGCGCCCAAAGTTTTTCCAATAGGGCTTCCCCGTCTTTCGTAACAATCAGCAAACTTCCCGTAGACATAAGCTCATAAGGATTCACATCCAGATAATTACAGATTTCAACCGTTTCCTGCCGAATCGGTACTTTTTTTAAGTCGATATCCAGTCCAACGCCGGCCTTCTCTGCCATTTCCCAAAGTCCACCAAGGATTCCTCCTTTACTCAGGTCATGCAACAGGCTGACATCGGACTTCATGGCGGTGGCGGCCTCCGGAATGATAGACAAATATCGGTCAAATGCCATGGCCTCGTCAATTATGTAGTCCGGAAATCGTTGTTTTAACTGTTTTTCTTTTTTCACAGACAAAGTATGCGTTCCTTCCAGACCGACCCATTTTGTAACAATCACATCCTGGTGTGTTGGTCTTTTCTGTCCTTCCCTTTGGATTGCCGGTATCTCCACACCTTTCTGTATCTTATTCTCTCTATCTTCTCTATTATTACAAAGATTCTGTTGTTCATCAAATAAATCTTTCTTCTTTCGATAACCGATACCGGTAACCGTCAGCACCGGCTCCTTTACACTACGGGTTATCTCTGTATGTCCCCCCGTAATCTGCACTCCAAGTTCCCGGCAGGCTGTCTCTAACTGACGCATTATTTTCTTCAGTTCTTCTTCCTTTGTGGTTCCCGGTAATAGAATTGACACCTGTGCCGAAACCATGGCGGCACCGCCACAGGCAAGATTATTCGCCGCTGTGTAAATGGCAAGTTGCCCGAAATTAGGCACCTGTTCCGTTACCACATTTGTTGTCGCAACAATCCTGTAGCCCTCTTTTCCGGATAAATTCTCCAAAGAAAAAACGGCGCAGTCTTCCCCTATACCTGCGCCGGTAATCACATTTCCATTATGATATTTTATCTCTTCCAAAACGGAGCGTTTTAATATATTCTCCGGTAGTTTTCCAATTTTCATCCTAATTTCCATTCCGCCTTTAACCGGCGCCCCAAATAGTTATGAAAGTCTGCTTTCTTTCACACAATCTTCCTTGTGAACTGATTTGCATTTATATCGTGCAAACTAAATTTCATCCGGTTCAACAGGTGGTGCCTGGGGTTGTGGGTCCACGGGCTGCGCCGCTGCAGCTGCTGCCTGTTCAACGGCAAGTAACTGTGCCGCCACCGCTTTACAGGTATCAATGCTGCCTGTGGCAATCGCCGCCATAATCTGATTGTAACTATCCGGATTGGCCGTATTTACTCCAACTACCGCGGTCCTTGGTGTCGCTTTATAACTACTGGAGTTCACCTGCTCCCGGCTGACTTCTTCTCCATTTTCATAAGTGATTTTCCACAATCTTGCCGTATATCCAATGTGCGCCGAACTGGTACTCACATAGCCAACGCCCTGGTTCGGATCCGCAATGATTTCTTCATAATCCGGAACCGTTTCGCTGAGAATCTCGCTCTCATAGCATACGGAATGGGATGCCGGTCTCGTTTCCACACCATAAATGGTAAATGTTATATTTTTATCTTCCGTTATCCCTTCAATGTAAATTGGATAATCGGTATTGTTAACAAATTTAAAATCTTTTCCGGAGGATTCTGCAATCGCTGCATCCGCAGAACGATTCACATAGGAAACCACCATGGAGTGCGGGTAGCGTTCCGTCACATCCAATTCTGCCAGAAGTACCGCATTGTAAAGCGTTGTGGACACCTGACAAATTCCGCCGCCAAAACTGTCTACCACCTGACCGTTCATATAGGAACCGGCAAGGTAATAACCATTCGCCTCCGTAAATGGCTTCACCGTATCATAGAAGGAAAATTCCTCGCCCGGATAAATGGTCACTCCGTTTACCAGGCGACAGCCATTGGCTACATTGCAACTGCGGTTATAGCCTGAAGAAGAATAACTCGTAGTAAATGTGCCAAGAATATCTTTTACAAGAGCCAGTTCCTGTGCATCCCCCTCCGGCGTAATCTCGGTAATCACAAGGGAAATTCTTTTTTCACCGTTCTGATAATCGGTAAAAAGTTCAGAAGAAAGCATCTCGGCAGATGCTACCACATCAACGGCCTCTCCCGGTTCTCCACCTACAATCTGAAATTCTCCGTTCTCCCTAGTCAGAGAAGCGTTCTGCACCTCTTCGTCATATGGGGAACAATTTATCTGGATAAAATTTGATATGGCAACCTGATCAAATGTAATATCCAGCGGAAGCACCAGTCCGTTGTGGGCAATATCCTTCATTGCCTTATAGCGGGCAACCACATTTCCCTCCGTTACCAGATCAAACGCTTCATCCACAACATCCGGATTATTCCAGGACATTCCAAATTCTTCAAAAGCAGCCTCCACCTCATGTTCCTGCACTGCCACAAGAGTAACGGATGCCGTCTGAAGTTCCTGTACATACTGATTTACCGCCTCCAGTGCCTGCTCTCTGGTCATTCCGGAAACATTAACCGGGCCAATGAATACACCATTATAAATCACATCACTGGCATGAACGGAACCGGTCTCGTATAACATCTGTCCGCACACAAAAATCAGCAAAAGAAACGCCAACAAAAAAAGGCGCATCTTTTTGCCGGAAACAATTATATTCTGCAAATGTGATAAATTATCCATTCCCTTTTTCATAACCTCTCCCCGCCGGAACAAACAAATAATCATTCAAAACCGGACATTTTACTGCTATAATCAAAAAAAGAGTTGCCAGACCTATAAAACCGAAACTACCATAGGAACTACCATAGCAAGTATCAATACAACGACAATAACTGCAGCAACGACTTTTTTATTCTTATTATTAAACATTTTTTCCTCCCGAATATCATACTAATCTATGTTTATGATAATAGGAAATGATATATTTTCCTATTGAAAAATATAGTAAATTTGCAATATGTTTTCAAGGTAATTTTAGAAATAATTAACGAAATTTTTCCCGTATATCTTTTTTGAGTTAACATAATTAGATGAGGTTTGTATATGAAATTTCCAATTCTTACCAGCGTCATTATTTTTGTAATCGTTTTATCCTTTGCCATAAAGCGCTCCAATCGCCAGATGGAGCAGGACAGCGAGGCATTTTTCGAACGGGAACGGCGCGCCAACACAGTACGAAAAAAATCTTTGGATAATTTAAATTATATCCATATACCACCGGAAATATTGGCAATTAATATTGAAAAAATTTGCGCCGATTATTTTTCCGGTCATGGGTTGGAGGAACCGGTTTTTCCGTCTGACGATGCGTCTTGTGAGACGCCGGTTTCTCCGTCTGTCGAGGCATCCGGTGAAACGCCGGTTTCTCCGTCTGTCGAGGCATCCTGTGAGACGCCGGTTTCTCCGTCTGACGAGGCATCCGGTGAGACAGTGAGAGTGGAAACACAGCCCTCTCCGGAATATCTAGACTTTAAGGAAAAAGAAAAAAATCTGCATAACAGTATGCAGACATTGCACGCCTTATCCAAAGAAAAAATTGTAAATTTTACAGGAATCAGCAATACGGATTTGAAGTTAACCTATGGCACTGCAAATATTTCACCTTTGATGGAATTTGATCAAAACTATACCGCCCTTGCCATGGAGTTACAAAATTTTGCAACTCTGCTGCTTGCCCTTGATGCAGAGGAAGCAGCCATACCGGTTTTGGAATTTGCCATTGCCACGAAATCAGATATCAGCAGCACATATAAGAACCTTGCTTCATTATATAAAAAGAAAAACCAGCCGGAAAAAATTGAGCCGCTGATTCAGCAGGCCAGAGAATTGCCAACCGTTATGTCTGCTTCAATTGTTAAACATCTCGAGGAAATAAGCCAAACTGAGCCGTCATCTGATCCATGATCCGGCTTGCCTCATTTTTCGTCAGGCGTTCCACATCGTAGTCCGGCTGTATTTCATAATAACGCAGCATACGATAGAGACGCGCCTTTTGCGCAGGTGTTATCGGACCTTCCTTTTTAAACTTACAGGCAATCACCGCCGGCTCGAAACCGGACACCTGTTGCCCAAAATCGCGTTTCAGACATTCTAACAACTTACAGGTTGCAACAGCATCATTTTCTGCCCGGTGAGCCTGCAATGGAATCTTATAATATTCACAAAGCGCTGTCAGATTTTTCTTTGGCAGATCCTTCAGGTAAATCCGTGCAATCCGCAAAGTATCCACACCTTTATGCTCAAAGGGATATCCCTGATTTGTACACACATGCTTTAAGAATGCATAATCAAACCATAAATTATGACCTACCAAAATATGGTTTCCCAGAAATGTAATAAATCCCGGCAACACATTTTCTATGAACGGCGCATTGCACACATCACTTTGCGTAATTCCGGTCAATTGTGTAATCCGTTCATCCAATGCATGCACCGGGCGAATCAGTGATTGAAAGGTATCCGTTATTTCTCCATTTTCCACTTTAACTGCGCCGATTTCGATAATCTCATTTTTCTTGGAATCCAGTCCCGTTGTTTCCACATCCACCACAACATAGTTTTCCAGCATATTTTCCCCTCACGTTTCTTCTCATGTATCGTTTAAAATTCCTGCAATTTTCCTTTGAAAATGCCAGGCATTATTCTTTTTTGAAATGCTATAGCAAGTGCAGAATTCTACTTCTTATTCTTATAACTCGCACATAAATCCTGTAAAAAGCAGTTCTGGCAACTCGGCGTCGGCGCCTTACAAATCGTCCGCCCCAGGGTAATGATATGAATGTTATATAAAATCCAATGATCCTTTGGCAAAACCTTCATTAATTCGAATTCCACTTTTACCGGATCCTCTTCCTTCGTCAGCCCAAGTTTTTTGGAAATTCGTTTCACATGGGTGTCGACCACAATGCTGGGCTCGTGGTAAATGTTGCCGCGAATCACATTGGCGGTCTTGCGCCCCACTCCCGGCAATCGGACCAAATCCTCCAGTGCACTTGGCACCTCACTGTTAAATTCCGTTTCCAGCATCCGGCAGCAGGCAATAATGTTCCGGGCTTTATTATGGAAAAATCCGATAGAACGAATATCATTTTCCATTTCCTCTATGTCCGCAGTAGCAAATGCATGAATATCGGGATATTTTACAAACAAATCTTTCGTCACCAGATTTACGCGTGCATCCGTACACTGGGCACTAAGAATAGTGGCAATAAGGAGCTGCCAGGCATTCTCATGATTCAGATAGCAGCGATATTCTGTTCCGTACTGCATATCAAGCCGTTCCAAAATCTGCCCCACTTTTTTCTTTGTCATTTCCTTTGTATCCTTTCTTTGTTCACTCGTGTAATTTTACCGGAAATTGCAAATCTTCGTTTCTCATGTTGCACCGGCAACCACGCATCTTCATTTCTCATGTTGCACCGGCAATTTTATATTTCTATCTGTCATGTTAGTTTGATTTCCACCATGCGGGCCGCATAGGAAAGCGGACTTCGGTGTCGGTAATCAAACAACACCGTTCTCCCTTCTTCCGGAAATACTTCCATGTGCGTCATACGCATCAACTGTTTAAAATCCATTTCCAGATAGTCCGGCAAATATTTGTGTTCCTTTGCTTCCTTCTTGTAAAATTCATAAATCCAATTCTTATGAGGCGCCTGATCAGGGGAAAAGTTCGGGCGGGATTTCGCATTTTCTCTTTGATAAAAGTCAAGTGTCAATTGCCGGCAAAACCAATCCCGATTCCCATCGCCACATTTACCTTCCCAAAAGCGAAGCAGCATCTCATATCGTCTCAGCCGGCTGGAATTCATTACCGGCTCCTTCTCTGCCTTGTAAAATGCGGCAAGTTCAGAATAAAGGGCAAAGGGTGTACATCTCATTTCCGAAAATAGTGCTTTCTCCGAAAGCAAAAACTGCCCGCTGTTGTGATAAAGTTCCAGCATCTCCTCCACTTCCTTGAGACAAAGAATATCTTCATAGGACAGATCCCGGGTGGACAGCACTTCATAAGGAGGCTCGTCTGTGGTAACAATGGCGTAGGCGTCCGTCAGTTTTTCCATTGGTGAGCCCTTTAACAATTTTAAAAAGCCCAGTTGAAGTTCATCACCGCCCATGGAATAAACCTGATTAAAGGAATTGCGGAAAGAGTCCAGATTTTCCCCCGGCAGTCCCGCAATCAAATCCAGATGAAGATGCACATTTTGATATGAACGAAGACGCCTTACATTTGCCTGAAGTTTTTCCAAATCCGTACGGCGGTTCACCAGACGCAAGGTTTCCTCATTCGTTGTCTGCACCCCAATTTCAAGTTGTACCAACCCCGGTCGCAGAGAAGAAAGAAGTTCCATTTCCTCCTCCGTTAAAATGTCACCCGCAACCTCAAAGTGAAAATTTGTCACACCATTGTCATGTTCCTTAATATACTTCAAAATCGCAACGGAATGATTGTGGTTACAGTTGAAAGTCCGGTCAATAAATTTCACCTGCGGCACATTTGCATCCAGAAAAAATTGCAATTCTTTTTCTACCCGTTTCATACTTCGATAGCGCAGACGCTTATCCACGCTGGACAAGCAATAGGCACAGGAAAACGGGCACCCTCTGGCCGTTTCATAATACACAATACGGTTCTTAAAATCGCTGCAGTCCCTGTAAGGAAATGGAAGCACATCCATGTCCAGAGGTTGCCGGGGCATGGTTGTGACAAAACCATCTTTCCTGCGAAAAACCAGTCCGGGAATGTCTTCCGGTTTAATCATATTTTTCCCTTCAATTTTTTCATTTTGATAATAGAAAATTAAATCCGCAAAAGTCTGCTCCCCTTCACCGCAAATGATACCAAATGCACCGTCACATTTACGCAAAACTTCTTCCGGACAATAACTCACCTCCGGGCCGCCAAGCCAGATGGGAACCTGCGGCAGAATTTTATGAAGGGATGCAATCACTTCCTGCACCATGGAAATGTTCCATATATAACAGGAAATACCAATAAAATCAGGACGCCGACAATATATTTCTTTTAACACATCGCCGGTTTGCTGATTAATCGTAGCCTCGAGAATATCAATCTGCACCGCTTCTGAGCCCCCCGCCTGCGGCGCATTTTGCATGTCTGCGCGCCTTTGCATGTCCGTCCGTCCACTCCGGCGCAATTGTTCTTCCGCATATGCTTTCATACTGTACAAAGCAGGATTTGAATGTATATATTTAGCATTCATTGCAACCAATAAAAATTTCATATTCTTCGTATCCAATCACATAATTATCCCAGACAAATGTTTTGTTTTATTTTAGCATATTCTTTTTTGCATATTGCCAAATTTCGATAAAAAGAATTTTGTTATTTTTCCATATTTACTTTTTATTTCCTAATGAAAATCCCGATAAAACATTCATTTTATTTGATTTTTTGTGCATTTTTTAGGCAAAAATACTAGAAACACGATTATTTCACTCATTTTATTATTAAATTTGAGA
>JBJEMA010000043.1:0-1659 GCA_051879435.1 Lachnospiraceae bacterium | reverse complement strand
CTTGGATTTTCTTTCCACACCGCAATCCGCCCAAACCGCAAAAGGGTAGTTTTTATACTGATTCTCAATAAAAAACTTTAATTTGGAACAAATTGAAGTTTTTACTATGAAACTCTATTTAGAGTAGCAGGCCAAAAAGCGCAAACTACCCCTATATTGAAAAAACGTTAAATTTTGCATGTTCTAGGTTGCTGCTGCAAGGGGTGGTGTCCATCCTAATGCATTCAGTTTTTTCAGATAGGAATTGATTTTCCGTTCCTTATTAAATTGATTGTAGTATTCAGAACCCAAGTCACAATATGGGACATGATCCTTCAGAATGTGGTATATTGCAATCAGCATAGAATGCGCAACAGCAACATAGGCACGTTTTGCACCTCTGTGGGTGCTGATTCTTTGAAACTGTGCGTAGAAATAGGATGTTTTCTTTTTGACTGCAGAATGAGCGCATACGATCAGTGTTGTCTTGAGAAGTTTGTTCCCTTTTCTGGTTTTTCCGGAGCGGTGTTTTCCGGCGCTCTCGTTGTTGCCGGGACATAAACCTGCCCAGGAACATAGATGTGCTGCACTGGGGAAACGGCTCATGTCTGTACCAATTACAGAAATAATCGCTTTCGCACTGTCAGGAGCAATGCCGGTGACTTCGTCCAGTGCCTTGACAGCCTCTTTCTGGTCGGAGTCCATGTGATTGTCGATTTCTTCATCCAGATTCTGAATGTGTATATCCAGTTCCTCGATATGTTTGAGCAACTCTTTCAGCATTTTCCGCTGCAATTTGCTCATAACACCATTCAGATCATCCAAAAGCTGTTCCTTAGGTGCTTTTAGATTTCGAGCAATCTTTCCCTGCGCAATCATTTCATCCAGTTTGGCTTCCGTAATTCGTGTTCCTTCGGCCAGCTCATTTAGAATATTCTGGGCGCTCTTTCCATTTATCTCAGAAACAGTTCCGGATAATTTGATGTTTGCACCTTCCAGCATTTTTTGCAGGCGGTTCAATTCCCGGCCTTTGTCCGCTACAAGGCTTCTGCGATATTGTAGCAATTCCCGAAGCTCCCGCTGGTCTTTATTCGGGATATAGCTGGCTTTCAGTAAACCATGCTGTAAAAGCTCTGCAATCCATTCTGCATCTTGAACATCCGTTTTTCGGCCAGGGACATTTTTCATGTGTTGGGCATTGACCACTATTGCGTTTAGTCCCGAATACTCCAAAACATTGTACAGAGGCTTCCAGTAAGAGCCTGTACTCTCCATTGCGACCATCTCACAGCCGCCAGCAAGAAGCCAATCGGAAAGCTCCAGTAATTCTCGGGTCGTTGCGCCAATGGTTTTTAATTCTTTCTCCTTTCCACGCCTAAAACATGCAACGATTACTTTCTTGTGAACATCAATACCACAGCAGTTGTCGTAAATTTTATCCATAATTCTCTACACCTCATGGAACAGATTTACGGCATGACTTCCTGTCTGTTGTCATTTTACTATGCGTCCTTTTGCCTTTGCGGCTGGACAGATGGTGGTGCAAATGAGGAAGCCAAACGTTAATTTTATATTCGGGTTATTGGCCCAAAAAGCAATCAACTTTTGCCGTTGTACGCATTATACCATAACCAGTTTCATTTGTGGTGGTGCCGTTTTCGGCATGGTTATTTTATATGA
>JBJEMA010000042.1:0-5423 GCA_051879435.1 Lachnospiraceae bacterium | reverse complement strand
ATTAAGACATCGAAAAGTGGCGGCTAAACAGTGGGAATAATTAAGACATCGAAAATTGGCGGGCTAAACAGTGGGAATAATTAAGACATCGAAAATAGTATATGAATATATCCGTCGGGACGAAGAAGACCATGTGGAGGGGATAACAAGAGCTTTAGATGAAGTAAGCATTGATGTTAAGGCCGGTGATTTTATTGCCATTCTGGGACATAATGGTTCCGGGAAATCTACCCTTGCAAAACATTTGAATGCAATTCTTACGCCGGAAGAAGGAACCGTTTGGGTGGACGGTATGGATACCCGGGAGGAAGAAAAGGTCTGGGATATTCGCCAAACCACAGGAATGGTTTTTCAAAATCCGGACAATCAGATTATCGGACAGGTTGTGGAAGAAGATGTGGGGTTCGGTCCGGAAAATATGGGAGTCCCCACAGAAGAAATATGGAAGCGCATGGAAAGCAGTCTGAAATCAGTGGGAATGTATGAATATCGCAAATTTTCTCCGAATAATCTTTCCGGTGGGCAAAAACAGCGGGTTTCTATTGCCGGAGTAATTGCAATGAAACCTAAATGCATAGTTTTGGACGAATCTACTGCCATGCTGGATCCGCTTGGCCGGAAAGAAGTTTTAGATGCGGTTCTTACATTGAATCGGCATGAAAAGATAACTGTTATTTTAATTACACATAATATGGAAGAAGTTATTGATGCGGATTTTGTGTATGTAATGAATCAGGGAAAAGTGGAAATGTCCGGAACCCCGAAGGAAATATTTTCCCGGGTGGAAGAGTTGCAGAAACTTCGCCTTACAGTACCGGATGTCACTTTGCTTGCCCACGAACTTGCAAAAGCGGGGGTCTCTCTGCCCAGAGGAATCCTTTCCCGGGAGGAATTAATTGAGGAATTGTGCCGGCAAAAAGAGAAAATGTTTTCTGGGGGAATGAATGGAAATCGTGCAGGCAAAAAGGAAATAGAATTCCAAGGAATGCAGAAGTGGAAGAGAGAAAAATGAAGGATGATATGCAACTGATCGTGGATCATATCAGTTATCAATATAATAAAGGCACAAACCTTATGGTAAAGGCTTTGGATGATGTAAATCTTATCATTCATAAAAAAGAATTTCTAGGTTTAATCGGACATACAGGTTCGGGAAAATCCACTCTTGTGCAGCATTTGAACGGGCTTTTGCAACCGGACTCCGGAACTGTATATTTTAACGGAGAGGATGTATTTGCAAAGGGATACCAAAGGAAACAGCTTCGAAGTAAAGTGGGACTTGTATTTCAATATCCGGAACATCAATTATTTGCGGAAACCGTATTTGAAGATGTATGTTTTGGACCGAAAAATCTTGGACTGTCCGAAGAGGATGCTGAATTAGCAGCTTATGATGCACTTCGCCGGGTGGGACTTGAGGAAACTTATTATACCCAATCCCCTTTTGAACTTTCCGGCGGGCAAATGCGAAGAGTTGCAATCGCCGGCGTTTTGGCCATGCAACCGGAAATTATGATACTGGATGAGCCGACGGCGGGTCTGGATCCAAAAGGGCGTAAGGAATTGCTTTCCCTCATTAAAAGACTGAACGAAGAGCATGGAATTACAATTGTGCTGGTTTCCCACAGTATGGAAGACATTGCAGAGTATGCGAAACGAATTGTTGTCATAGATGGGGGAAAGGTGCAATACGATGATATACCTTCCAAAGTATTTGCTAACTATAAACATTTGGAAACCATGGGACTGATGGCACCGGAAATGACTTATATCATGCATGAATTGTGTCGGCGCGGATTTGATGTGGATGTTTCCATTACAACAATGCAGGATGCGAAAAATGCCATTTTGCAAAATTTGGGAATATAAATAACAATTACGCCAAAATATCCACGGCGAAATCGATATAGCTAGGTCTGCAAAATGCCATTGCGAAAAAAACATTGCGAAAACGACATTGCGAAAACGACATTGCGAAAACAAGCAGAATGTCACATCAAAAACAACATGACGAAAACAAGCAATATGCCATCCTAATATTTGAGGAATTATTATGTTACGAGATATTACAATAGGGCAATATTACCAGACAGATTCCCCGATTCATCGTTTGGATCCCCGAACGAAAATCATCGGAACCCTGCTTTTTGTAATTTCCCTATTCTTATTTACAAATGTATATGTGTATGTCCTTGCCGGCTTCTTTCTGATAACGGTAATCGTCCTTTCAAAAGTTCCGTTTAAATTTATGATGCGCGGAATGAAACCGATACTGATGCTTCTGGCCATTACATTGGTGTTTAACTTGTTTTTTACACCGGGCACGCCGCTTGTTACCTGGTGGAAAATAACCATTACAAAAGAAGGACTGCGCATGGCTGTTTTCATGTTTGCCCGGCTTACCTATTTAATTATCGGTTCTTCCGTAATGACACTGACTACCACGCCGAACCAGTTAACTGACGGGTTGGAAATTGTAATGAAACCGTTGAAGGTCTTTCGCGTTCCGGTGCATGAGATTGCCATGATGATGTCCATTGCGCTCCGGTTTATCCCAATTCTGACGGATGAAATGGACAAAATCATGAAAGCGCAGTTGGCACGCGGTGCAGATTTCGAAAGCGGAAATCTCATGAAACGGATAAAAGGAATGGTGCCGATTCTGATTCCTCTTTTCGTGTCAGCCTTTCGTAAGGCAAATGATTTGGCAATGGCCATGGAAGCACGCTGTTATCGAGGAGGCGATGGCCGTACCAAAATGAAACCATTGAAATATCGCAGAAGTGATTATATTTCCTATGGGATACTTGTATTGTATTTTGGATTTTTTGTCTATGTGGGCAGATTCGTTCCGAAAATATGGTAATTCTGCAAAGCAGAGATGATGTGAAAAGGAACATTTGCAATATTTGTCACGCAGAGATATTTCAGGACAGAACATCTGCCAAGTTGAAATGCTTTGAGATGATTAATCGTAAAATGAGGTTTAAATGGAAGATATCAACATTCGTGAAAATGAGAATATGGAATCGCCACGCCCGCGGCGCCGGATAATGCTGTCGGTTGCCTATGATGGAACCAATTATCATGGGTGGCAGATACAGCCGGAAAGTATCACGATTGAAGGCGTGCTAAATTCCTGCCTGACGGATTTGCTGGGAGAAGAAATACAGGTGATTGGTGCCAGTCGGACAGACGCAGGAGTGCATGCGCTGGGGAATATTGCGGTGTTCGATACCCATGCACGCATTCCGGCAGAAAAAATGCCTTATGCCTGCAATCAGCGACTCCCGGAGGATATCCGCATTCAACATGCATGGGAGGTTCCTTTGGATTTTCACCCCCGGAAATGCGAATCCAGAAAGACATATGAATATCGCATTCTGAATACGAAATTTCAGATTCCAAACAAAAGGCTTTATTGTCATTGGACTTATCTGCCGCTGGATGAGGCGAAAATGCAGGAGGCCGCCAATGTTCTGGTGGGAGAGCACGATTTCACAAGTTTTTGCAGCATATACTCCCAGGCAGAAGACCATGTGCGAACCATTTACGATTGTCGCGTTTTCCGGGAAGGGGAAAATGAAATTGTAATTCGTATAACCGGCAGTGGATTTTTGTATAATATGGTTCGCATTATCGCGGGAACCCTGATGGAGGCTGGGCAGGGGAAACGGGATGCGGAAAATATGAAAGCCACATTGGAGGCAAAAGACCGGACGAAGGCTGGACCTACCGCACCGGCAAAGGGACTGACGCTTTATCACTACGAATTTGTGCCTGATTGCCCAGACGCCTAGGAAAGAAAAAATAGGATTTTAGAGAGCGGAATTAGAATTTTGGAGCGTGAAAATTAGGATTTTGGAAAGCGAAAATTAGGATTTTGGAAAGCGAAAACAGGCTTGACATAGGCATTTGTCTATAATATAATGTTTAATTGTGGCGGCAGGTAACGGACTTTCCACCGTTCTTGTTGTGCAAAAATAAAAAATGATTTTGTGGTTGATAAGATGAATTTTTGTTCTATGTGCCCGGACATCACATTTTACGAAAAGCATGGATGGCAACCCGCAAATTGTTTGTTGGGACTGTAATTGGGATTACAGACATGAGAAACTATTTTATGGAGGAATAATCAATGAAGACTTATATCGCTAGTCCTTCAACCATCGAAAAGAAGTGGTATGTTGTTGATGCAACAGGATATACATTAGGTCGTTTGGCATCAGAAGTTGCTAAAGTTTTAAGAGGTAAGAATAAACCGGTTTACACACCGAATGTTGATACCGGTGATTATGTAATTGTTGTGAATGCGGACAAGATTAAAGTAACCGGAAAGAAATTGGATCAGAAGATTTACTATGATCACTCTGATTATGTTGGTGGTATGAGAGAGACCACACTTAGAGAAATGTTAGCAAAGAAACCGGAAGACGTTATTGAGCGTGCTGTAAGAGGAATGCTTCCAAAGGGACCTTTAGGACGTCAGATGTTCACAAAGCTTCATGTTTATGCTGGACCGGAACACAACCATGCAGCACAGAAGCCGGAAGAATTAAAGTTTTAATTGAGGTCTGAAAGGAGATAATACAATGGCTAAGAAAGCAGCAGCGAAAAAGTTTTATGGAACCGGTAGAAGAAAATCTTCTATTGCAAGAGTATACTTAGTACCTGGTAAAGGTGAAATCACAGTTAACAAGAGAAGTATTGATGACTATTTCGGATTAGAGACATTAAAGGTTATCGTTCGTCAGCCGTTAGCAGCTCTTGATGCGGTAGAAAAATATGACGCTATCATTACCGTTAAGGGTGGCGGATATACAGGACAGGCCGGAGCAATCCGTCATGGTATTGCTCGTGCATTGCTTCAGGCAGATCCGGACAACAGACCTGTATTAAAGCAGGCTGGATACTTAACACGTGATCCGCGTATGAAAGAGCGTAAGAAATACGGTCTCAAAGCAGCTAGACGTGCACCGCAGTTCTCAAAGAGATAATCTTTCGGAAACGAAGATATCAAGAAAAGCCCATTTTACAAGGGTTACAGAAGTTGTGGAAAGTTGTCAGATGTGCTGGATATCAAGTGGTATGCAACACATATGCAACAAGTATGCAACACGAATATCAATGATATGTATAGGACATTTTCAGAGAAATCTGGGAATGTCCTTTTTATTTTGCGCGTTTCTACAAGCGGTGCATTTGCTGGTGAATATTGGATGGGAGTGCTTGCACTCACAGACACATATTCGGCGGCAAATATAGCGCGCCAGCGCGACATGAGCAAAATCACGGAGTGATTTGCGAATGGCACCGATTGCTTCTTAAATTCTGTTAATTGCATTTACAAGCTCCTTTATATCAAAGTGTGTGTATACTTTCTCAGTTAATGTCATAGCACCAGAGTGCCCCACAATCTTTTA
>JBJEMA010000041.1:46263-67467 GCA_051879435.1 Lachnospiraceae bacterium | reverse complement strand
AATTTTCCTATAATCTGTTCTCCGATCTTTTTAAAAATGCAGGTTTGGAAAATACTATTGTAAACGCAATAACCTTACAAGATAATATTGTTTATGTCGGAACAGATAATGGCTTGATTTTGATTAACAACGATACCATGCAGCAAATCATTCCGTTTTATAATGAACTGGTTACGGATGTCCGCATCCGTTATGTAGAATTTGATTCGAACGGGAATCTTTGGGTCTGCACCTACGGAACCGATGGACTTATTTGTATCACGCCGGAACAAACTATAGAAACCTTTAATGCAACCAACGGTGCCATGGGAAATAATTTCCGCTCCATTTTGGAATTAAGCGATGGTACCATAGTTGCTGCCTCCAGCGTCGGACTGACCTTTATCAAAAACAGAGAAATTGTCTCTACATTGGGTACGCAGGAAGGTCTTGTAACTTCCCAGATTCTTTGTATGGTTGAAGCATCTGAAGGTATTTTATATGCCGGAAGTGACGGAGACGGTATCTATGTAATCAAAAACGGGCGAATTATCGACCATATAAATGAAAATGATGGATTAAGTACTCTGGTAGTTCTTCGAATTGTTCCATGTGATGACGGCCTGCTTTACATCACCAGCGATTCCATTTATTATGACGACTACTCCTTTGTTCATAAATTGGACAATTTTCCTTACTCCAACAACTATGACATTTATATCTATGACAATAACCAGGCATGGGTAAGCAGCAGCGTTGGCTTTTTCATTATTGATTTGCAGGATTTATTGGAAAATACGGAATATAATTACATTTTATTGAATTCTTTTCAGGGCTTTGACACTTCTTTAACCGCCAATTCCTGGAACTATGTGGATGAAAATGACAACTTTTTTATTTGTTGCACTACAGGGGTCCGAACCATTTCACTTCCGGAATACTATCAAACACGAAATGATTATAATATTATGATTGATGATATTCTGGTAGATACCGAGGAAACGGTAAAGATTGTTGACGGCACATACCAGATTCCGGCCAATTGCAATCGTGTGGAAATCGTTCCTGCCATTTTAAATTATTCTCTGGCCAACCCATTGCTACATATTTATCTTGAGGGCTTTAAGGATCAGGGTATTACTGCATATCAAAATGAAATATCCGCCATTACTTATACCAATATTCCGTACGGTAATTACACTCTTCATATTCAGGTATTGGACGAATTATCCCGGGATGTAATTAAGGAAATCACAGTACCAATTTTTAAGGATGCCCGGTTTTATGAACACACCTTCTTTAAGATATATTTTATAATTGTGATGTGTTTCATTGTCATCTTCTTCACATGGCTTTTTGCCAAATACGGAAGTATTGAAACCATCAAGAAACAAAATCAACAATTAAGCAAGGCAAAAGATGAAGCCGACAATGCGAATAATGCCAAAAGTCAGTTCCTGGCCAATATGTCACACGAAATCCGCACTCCAATTAATGCGATTTTAGGCATGAACGAATTGGTTCTGCGGGAAGAAATCAGCGATATTGTTCGATCCTATGCAAATGATATCCGGGTAGCAGGTAATTCTCTTTTAGGTATTATTAATGACATACTGGATTTCTCTAAAATTGAGTCCGGCAAAATGGATATCATTAATGAAAATTATCATTTCGCTGATTTGGTAAACAATGTCGTGCCAATTCTCCAGATTAATGCTGCAAAAAAGAATCTGGAAGTATATTATAAAATGGATCCGCAAATTCCTACCGTTTTATCCGGTGATTTCGGACACCTTCGTCAGGTTTTATTAAACTTGCTTAGCAATGCCACGAAATATACAGAAAAGGGGTCCATTACATTTAGTGCTTCACTTGTGGAATCAGAAAACGGGAAAGCCATTATTCATTTTTCGGTAGAAGATACAGGAATCGGCATAAAAAAGAGTGATCAGAAATATTTATTTGAAGAATTCCAGCGAGTAAATAATCAAAAAACGCAACATATTCAAGGCACCGGTTTAGGTTTGTCCATTACAAGGCGCCTTTTGGAATTAATGGGAAGCACCTTGAACTATGAAAGTGAATATGAAAAAGGGTCTAATTTCTTCTTTGATATTGAACAACGGGTTATTAATTCGAATCCGCTGGGTGAAATCACCATTTTCTCTGATGAACACACAGGCAGCGATTATCGTCCAACCTTTCTTGCAGAAGAAGCAAAAATCCTGCTTGTGGATGATAATTACATGAATCTAAAAGTAGTTCAGGGATTGTTGAAACACACTAAAATCCAGATTACCAGTGTAGATAACGGTTACGACTGTCTGAAATATGCTGAGAAGGAGTATTTTGATTTAATTCTTTTGGATCATATGATGCCGGAAATGGATGGTATTGAAACTTTGGAGAGACTTCGTAAGCAAAAATGTGTCAATCCAAATATGCCGGTCATCGCATTAACCGCCAATGCCATTTCCGGAGCGAAAGAAAAATATTTAAGTATCGGCTTTGCCGATTACCTGACAAAACCGATTATCAGCAAGCAATTGGAAAACTGCCTGATGAAATATTTGCCGCAGGAAAAAATTACGGTTATAGAAAAAGAATCCGAAGAAATACCGGAGTTAAATGATAATGACTCTATCATTATTGATAAAAATATTGCCATGGAATACTGTGACAATGATGAAGAATTTTTCTACTCTCTTTTGAACATTTATCTTGATGAAAGCAATACACAGAAAAAAAATCTGTCTCAGGCATTCGAAGAGAAGGATTGGAAAAACTACGCTATCTACGCTCACTCCATAAAGAGTACTTCGAAAGGCATCGGGGCAGTAGCCTTCAGTGAATATGCTTATCAACTGGAAAAAGCAGGGAAAGAAGAAAATCAGGCTTTTATAGAAGAAAACCACGGCAGATTTCTGGCAGAATATGAAAAAGTGTTACAGTGTATTCACGCTCTATTATTATAAAAATAGTCCCTTTTCGGATTTGTGTTTCTGAAGAATTTGCATATTCGAATAGCAAAATTCATTTTTAGGAACACAAAACCCGAAAAGGGAGAAAAAAGTTTTAATTGGTTCTTTGATTTTCTTTTTGTATCAATTCAAATATTTCAATATTTTAACTACTCATAAAATCAAAAATGCTCAATTGGTTGCTTTCCGGTAAACCATCTAAAATATGTAAACGGCTCATGGTATCAATTATGGCTTGCGGAACCTTTGCTCTTTGTTTTAAATCATCTTTACTGATAAAGATTCCCTGTTTTGCTTCATCTTCAATGGAAACCGCAACGGTTTCTCCAAGTCCGTCGATAGCGATAAATGCCGGCATAATCTTCCCGTCAATAATCTGGAAATTCTTTGCCTGTGCCTGATAAAGATCAATCGGCCAGAATTCAAATCCACGGGCATACATCTCCTGTACCAGCTTCATGTCACTGTAAGAATCTTCTTCCTTTGGCGATATTTTTTCCCCTGCTTTCTTTCTGTTTTCAAATTCTTTCATATTGGCTTCCAGTTGTTGCTGTCCCAGACACATCAGTTCATAAGAAAAAGCTTTGGCGCGTACTGTAAAATAAGCACAATAATATGCAAGGGGATAATTAATCTTACAGTATGCGATTCGCCATGCCATCATAACATAGGCAGCAGCATGTGCCTTCGGGAACATATACTTAATTTTTTCACAAGACCATATATACCAATCCGGAACTCCATGTGCCAACATATCTTCTTTCCATTGCGGCCACTTATCACATTTCCCTCCGGCTACCTTTCCCTTACGGACATTTTCCATAATCTTAAAGGATTCTTCCGGATCCAGTCCTTTTCCAATGAGATAGGTCATAATATCATCACGGGTACAAATACAGGTGGAAATGGTTGCTTTCCCCTCTTCTAACAGAGTCTGGGCATTCCCCAGCCATACATCTGTTCCATGTGATAATCCGGCAATTCGAACAAGGTCAGAGAAAGCCTGTGGCTTTGTGTCGATTAACATCTGCATGGCAAAAGGCGTTCCAAATTCCGGAATTCCCAAAGAACCAAGTTTTGTTCCCCGAATCTGTTCCGGTGTCACACCAAGTGCACTGGTATCCTGAAATAAGGACATAACCTGAGGATCATCCAAAGGAATGGTCAAAGGATCTTTGTTTGTTAAATCCTGAAGCATACGAATCATAGTTGGATCATCGTGTCCGAGAATATCCAGTTTTAGAAGGTTATGTTCAATTTTGTGATAATCAAAATGGGTGGTGATAATGTCCGTTGTCATATCATTGGCCGGATGCTGTACCGCAGTAAAGGAATTTATATCTTCGCCCACCGGAAGAACAACAATACCGCCCGGATGCTGACCGGTGGTACGACGAACACCGACACAACCGCCTACAATACGATTTATCTCGCCTTCCCGCTTTTCTATATCTCTTTCCCTAAAATAGTTTTTTACATAACCGTATGCCGTTTTATCTGCCAGAGTTCCTATCGTTCCGGCACGAAAGGTCTGTCCATATCCAAATATTACCTCCGTATATTTATGGGCTTTCGATTGATATTCCCCTGAAAAGTTAAGGTCGATATCCGGTTCCTTATCC
Organism: Lachnospiraceae bacterium; assembly: GCA_051879435.1. Taxonomy (GTDB): domain Bacteria; phylum Bacillota; class Clostridia; order Lachnospirales; family Lachnospiraceae; genus NK4A136. The sequence continues at coordinate 62,885 of JBJEMA010000041.1, read as the reverse complement.
CCCTTAAACCCAAGGAAAGTTTCAAACGGAATATCGAAACCATCCTTTTCTAATTTTTCTCCACATTGTGGGCACATTTTATCCGGCATATCACAACCGGCTTTCCCTGCATACGCTTTCACCTCATCGGAATAGAAGTCATTGTAATGACACTTTTTGCAATAATAATGAGGTGACAACGGATTTACCTCCGTAATACCTGCCATGGTTGCTACAAAGGAAGAACCAACGGATCCTCGCGATCCAACCAGATAACCGTCTTCCACAGACTTCCACACAAGTTTTTGCGCAATGATATACATAACCGCATAACCATTGCCAATAATGGAAGTTAGTTCCCTTTCCAAACGCTCTTTCACAATCTCCGGCAATGGGTCCCCGTACATGGAATGTGCCTTGTCATAACAAATTTTTCGAAGAGTTTTGTCGCTGTCTTCAATTACAGGAGGGCACTTATCCGGACGAACAGGTGTGATTTTTTCTATCATATCTGCAATAAGATTGGTATTTCGGATTACAACCTCCTCCGCTTTCTCCATCCCCAGATAGGAAAACTCATCCAGCATCTCCTCTGTCGTACGAAAAAATAAAGGTGGTTGCTCATCCGTATCCTGAAATCCTTTTCCTGCCAGAATAATCTGCCGGTAAATACCGTCTTCCGGATTCAGAAAATGAACATCACAGGTTGCGCAAACCGGCTTGTTGTATATCTCACCCAGTTCCACAATTTTTCGATTTATATCCCGTAGGTCTTCTTCCGTTTCCACAGACGGGAATTTACTACTTGCAATTTGGAAATAATTATTGGCAATCGGTTGAATCTCCAGATAGTCATATAAATCCACTAATTTGGCTATCTCAGATTCACTACGCTCCTCTACAATTGCTTTATAAATCTCACCCTGTTCACAAGCACTTCCGACAATCAGTCCTTCTCTGTATTGAATAAGCTGACTCTTTGGAATCTTTGGTCGTTTCATATAATAAGTCAGATTAGACATTGAGACCAGTTTATAAAGATTACGCCGGCCAATTTCATTCTTTGCCAAAATAATAATATGAAATGGATGGAGCCTGCGAATTGCTTCCGTTGGCATAACACCAAAATCGTTCAAAGCGTCCAGGTCGTGAATGCCCTTTTCCTCGAGCATTACCAGGAATTTTTCAAAAATATGCGCAGTCGCCTCCGCATCGTCAACGGCTCTGTGATGGTTCTCTAATGATACGCCCAAATTTTTTGCTACTGCATCCAATGTATGTTTTGCAGCATCCGGGAACATCGTTCTGGATATAGCAACAGTATCCACATAGGTAAAGTCACAGTCAATTCCCTGCTCCTTCGCTTTGTATTGAATAAATCCCATGTCGAACCCGGCATTATGAGCCACCATAACAGCCCCCTGGGAAAATTCCAAAAACCGGGGCAAAATCACCTCAATAGTATCTGCATTGATTACCATTGCGTCATTGATTCCCGTCAGTTTTTCAATTTCTAAAGGAATCGGCACCTGCGGGTTTACAAATTCCGAGAAACGGTCAACGATATTTCCGTCCTTTATTTTCACCGCTCCAATTTCAATAATCTTGTTTTTTGCCGCATTAAATCCGGTGGTTTCAATATCAAAAACTACATATGTATCCCGTAATGACTGTTTTCTTGAATTAACTACTATTTGTTTTAAATCATCTACTAGATAGCCTTCCACACCATAAATCACCTTAAATGGTTCATCCGGTTTTACGGCATGATTCGCATCCGGAAATGCCTGTGTATTCCCATGATCCGTTATGGCAATCGCACGATGTCCAAATTTCTTCGCCTGCTTAATAATGTCTCCAACATCAGAAACCGCATCCATATCACTCATCTTCGTGTGGCAATGAAGTTCCACCCGTTTTACAGAAGCATTATCCGTACGAACCTTTCTGAAATCTGCCACTTTTTTTATTCCAAAGACAGATCCCATCTCCAATTCCTTGTCGAACTTATCAAAAATAATCATACCTTTCGCAGATATAAAATCTCCCACGCCTGCCAAAGGGCGCAATTCATCTGCCAAATCCGGCGGTAAGAAAAGTTTGAGTTTGATGGAATCGGTAAAATCCGAAATTTCAAATTTATACATGGTTTTGCCCATTTTTTCAATAAACCGTTCATCAATGGCCAATATCTGTCCGGATACCACCACATCGCCAATTTCATCATGGACATTTTCCAATAATACCTGTTCCCCTTCAAAATCTTTGCTATAAATAACATCCGGATTATCGGACTTGCGTAAAGTTTTGGTATACTCTCCTTTTTTGGAATTCTTGTCCCACTTCTTTGCTCCGCTCGTTTTCGTTCCTTTATACTCTTTTCCGCTATTCTCTTTCCCTGTTTTATCATTATTTGCTTCTTTGCGTTCGGAAGCGGCTTTCAATGTTTTAACACCATATTCACTTAAAGAAGAATTCTCCTGCAATAAATCATTTGTTTGTGGAAAATCAGCCATTTCCCGTTCTTCCCGGTATTTGCTCTTCTTTGGTTCCACATAATGAAACTGAATATCAACATTGAATCCAAAACGATCGTTAATCATCTTTTCAAGAGCATTTTGAAGTTCCTCCTCCACATTGTGAGAAACAGGATTATCCGGAATATCAAATAGCAACCGTTCATTTTCAAAATGATAAGTGGATTTCTTCATAATCTCTGCCAGAAGAATTTTGTACTTTTCCAATTCCAGAAGAATACTTTCATAATAAGAATCCAGCAATACAACAGGATTATACTGCTCCGACAGATGATATTTTTCATAAAAGCGAACGGACACCTTTTCCGAACCATAGGAAATTCGTTTTCCCAGTTCCCTCTCCATATTGATAATATGTTTCTTTTGAATCAAACGATTATAAACCATATATATTTTCAACAAATGGTCCCGACGTACATACTGAATTCGTTCTATGATGACATCATGAAAAATATTATTTAATTCCGGTTTAATTTCATATGCCGAAAATACTTCTTCAAATAATTTACTCATTATTTATTCCAATGCTCCAATTCTTCTTTCAAGGCAAAAAGCAATTGATCCTCCGGCATTTTCCGGACGATTTCACCTTTTTTAAACAGCAATCCCTCTCCATTACCACCGGCCACTCCCAGATCGGCTTCCTTCGCCTCTCCCGGTCCGTTCACCGCACAGCCCATAACTGCAACCTTAATGTCTAAATCAAAATTTGTTACAAGGTTTTCCACCTGATTTGCTAAAGTAATCATATCAATCTTGGTGCGACCACAGGTTGGGCAACTGACAACTTCTATTCCACCTTTACGAAGTCCGAGTGTACGCAGAATCAGCTTTGCAGATTTAATCTCTTCCAGTGGATCTCCCGTTAAAGAAACGCGAATGGTATCTCCAATTCCCTGTCCCAGAATTAAAGCAAGTCCGATGGAAGATTTTATATTACCGCTGTAAACAGTACCAGCCTCAGTAATTCCCACATGCAGAGGATAATTCGTTTTCGCTGCAATTAATTCGTGCGCCTTCACACACATTAATACATCAGAAGACTTAATGCTGATAACCATGTTGTCATAGCCTTCCTCTTCTATCATACGCACCTTTCCGAGGGCACTTTCAACAATACCCTCTGCCGTAACACCATGATATTTATCCACCAACTCTTTTTCTAAAGAACCGCTGTTAACGCCGACACGAATCGGAACATTGTATTCTTTTGCCTTAGCAACCACCAATGCCAATTTCTCTTTTCCGCCGATATTTCCCGGATTAATACGAATCTTATCCGCACCATTTTCCATAGCGGCAATGGCCATACGATAATCAAAATGTATATCAGCCACCAACGGAATATGAATCTTTTTCTTAATCTCCCGAATTGCATCTGCCGCCTGCTGATTCGGCACTGTGCAACGAATAATCTCACAACCTGCATCTTCCAATTGCAAAATCTGCGCCACCGTAGCTTCCACATCTTCTGTAGGCGTATTGGTCATAGACTGAATCTTAATGGGATTACCGCCACCAATCTGTACGCCTCCTATATTAACAACTTTCGTATTATTCCTTAATTCCATTATCCAGAACATCCTTTCCAAATCTGATGTAAATAGCATATCGTATTTTCAGGGAAATGGTAACTGTCATTATCGACAAATTTTGAAATATCGTTCTTTCGGCTGCGATTCGCCGGATGCATATTCATAAAAATACACTTCATACATGGTATTTTCTTTTACGGGAAGTAAAAAATTCAAATCACTGCGGGTTTCATAGGTGGTCCCTTCCTTAACAAGGATATTTTGTCCATTGGAATTTTGCATGGTTATCGGTAAATACTCCGGTTCTTTCTGCACGCATCCGGTAATAAAGAAGAAACAAAATACCAATGCACAAAGCCCCACATTTTTCTTTGCGGTATAAAGAATATTCCAATCTCTTTTTATGATGAAATTCCGATTCCGATGGTATTCCGTCATATATTTACGGTAAAGTATTGTAACAACAAAAAGAGACGAAAGTAAAATAATTTTCTCTTGGCGATGATACAAGGACAGAGAAATAGTCCGGAGCAGGAATCCTGCATATGCCATAGTGGAAAAAAGCAGAAGATAATATACCGCTGTTTGCAATAAAGTAATTATTTTTTCAGTTTTTTTGTTCCCTTTTCGTAATCGTTCCCTGAGGACATCCGTAGACGAAATGCGTTCCCGCGGCGAAGCAAGAGTACAGTCATTCACAATCCGAATCAGGAATCTGGAATAACCCATTTTGCGTAAGGGAATTGGCTCGGGATGAAATGGGGGGTTCGCCGGGTTATTCCCTGTCATCATATAATTTAAAATGGCACCGATACTGTAAATGTCACAGCCACTATCCACAGAATCTCCTTTCATAATTTCCGGTGCACTAAATCCATAAGTACCATAACGAATGGAACTTTTCTGCAACTCTTTTTCCTGAAAAACAGAGCCAAAATCAATCAGTCGCAAACCATTCTTTGTAACAATGATATTTTCCGGCTTTAAATCTCCATATAGGAATCTGGGAATGGATTTATGAAAAACATCCATGATTTCACACATTTCCTTTGCATAAAAAAGTATTTCCTTTTCCTCAAATTCGCCATGTTCCATTGAAAAACGCTCATCAATTTCTTCCTGTAAAGTCTTTCCTTCCACATACTCCATAACAATTCCATAATATTCCTTATCTTCAAGACCAAATTCAATGGCATCCACTATATAAGGTACACGCCAACTGTTTCGTACATTTAATTGCACCATCTCCCTTTGAATTTCCTCCTTTGTATTTTCGTTAAACAAAATTACCTTCATGGCATATTTCTTTTGTATTTTATTGTCACTAACCAGAAAAACGCTACCGTTCGCACCACTTCCCAATTGCCGTTCCAGTGAATACTTTTCGATTCTTCCTTGTAATTCTTCCAAATCCAAATCTAATCCCATAATATAACCCTCTCTTTCCTTTCACTTACTTTTTCTTTCTGTTCTCGTTCTTCTTTTTAATATTGAATATAAATTGCCGACATATTATCTCCCCCTCCTTTTCCATAAGCCTTCCGCAATAATTGCTTCATTGTATTTTGACGCAGGATATGCTCACGAAAAGAATCTGTATCGGTTCTTGCAAGTGCAAGAATATCCTGTCCCGTAATGTAGGGAAGCAAACCGTCAGTGGACATGAATAATCCGTCCCCTTCCCGTATATGTCCATTTTTCATAATAGGTTTTGAAAAAACGCCGCATCCAATACAGGATGTAAGCACACCGGCTTTGGAATCGGTTTTTTTCTGTATAGACACATTTTGATTGGATAGTTCATTGTAAACATAATTATTTTTCCGAAAAGGAGAATGTTTTGTTTGAATATGAACTGCTTTTCCATCTCCAATATAAAAAAAATAATACTGATTGCGAATGATTAATAACATACTCAAAGTGGAGCCCAGATGAATTCCTTTCTTTTTTCCAAAATTTTTTATTGTTCCATGAATAATATATAATTGTTTTAATATCTGATTCTGCAAGGCCTTTGAACCAATATTTCGTTTTAACAGAAATGGAAGTTCATCATAAAACCATATGGTTAATGTTTCCACAATATAACCGGAGGCCATCTCTCCATGTTGTAATCCACCTATCCCATCACACAAAATTGCCATTAATACTTCTCCCGCTTTGGTTTGCATTTTCTGTACGGAAAGAGAATCCTGATTCATTTCACGACGCCCTGTATCATAACATGTCACAAAATCTTTTGCTAAAATTCTTCGACTAATCGTACATCCTCCTTTTTTCAATTTGTTTCCAAATATAAACTTATAAAATACAGGAAATTGAAACAGAACTGTTTCAAAAAGAAATTGTTTCAATCATAGAAATTAATTCTTAATAGAATATACTTCATTAATTGAAAATGTTTCATAAATAGAAATAATAATTATATGGCAGATTACAGAACAACCCGCCTTTGGAAATGTGTATTTTTATTATAATCAAAATTATTAATATTGCAAGATTTTTTGTTTATTTATTAACCAGTTAAATCTTTGCTCTATTTGAAATGATAATTTTATATTTTTATGAATAATGAATTTTAGATATTTTTCCCCCCGCCCGCGCTTTCCGGGCAGGGAAAAAGAAAGTACAGCCGAATATTATATTTCGGAGCAAACGCATATTATTTAACACAGCAAACGCATATTATTTAACGGAACAAACGCATAATATCATTGAAAAACACAAAGATCATTAAAAGCATAAGAAGGACAAAACCAATCAGATGGACAATGCCTTCCTTTTCCGCCGAAACAGGTTTTCCGCGAACAGCTTCCAACAGCAGAAAAATCAAACGACCGCCATCGAGCGCGGGCAACGGCAAAAGATTAAGCACCCCAAGATTTACGCTGAGCAATACTGCAATATTAATCATATTCAGAATAACGGTAAATAAGCCGTATTGGCTGGTTTGTTCAATGGTATCGTCAATTACGGTTGCCACTCCCACCGGACCGGCAATATCATCTGCTGACGCATTTCCGGATACCATATATACCAGACTTCGTACTGTTGTAATCAGCCAATACCGAACCTCATACCAGCTATATTTAAAAACTGATATGTTATTGCAAGGGACAATTTCATTTCCGCCTGCCAATCCCATGTAGTAGCGGTCCTCTTCTTCCGAATAGTAAGGATGAATTACCGTTTCATACTCCCGACCATCACGCTCATATGAAATGGAAATGTCACTGCCATTATTCATCATGGAAATTACGCTGATTTCCCGCCATACGCAGATTTTTTGACCGTTTATTTCCGTAATCATATCCCCAACCTGTATCCCGGCCTCTGCCGCCGGCATTCCTTCGGTTACCTGGGAAATCACCGGAATATCCTGCCCGCAGAACCAGCAGATAAACAACGAAAACAAATAAGCCAAAATTATATTAAATAACGGTCCTGCAAATACCGTGGCAAACCTTCCCCAAACCGGAGCCTTATTAAATGGTTTGTTATTCGCTTCTTCCGGCATAACATCATCTGCTTCATCCCCTTGTATTGTATGCGTATTCGGACCGATATCGGCTATTGCATCGCCATCAATGATTTCTCCCGCATTATTTTTTTCTTCCTCCTCATCTTCCTCATCGGAAGGCAAATTGCCCACTTCCCCCTCAAAAATACAGGCACCGCCGATAGGAAATAAGCGAATGGAAAGCACAAACGACTTTAATTTTTTCTTAAAAATTGCAGGTCCCATTCCGATAGAGAACTCATTTACCTTAATACCGTTTAACCATCCGATAAGGAAATGTCCAAATTCATGAGAGACAACCACAACCGTAAAAATCAGTATAAATGAAATAATAGTACCAACAATAGAAGGCAATGTTAGAACGCTCCTTTTATAAATTCATAGGTTTCTTTTTCTGTCTGCAGTATTTCCTCTACAGTAGGATTCATAATCACCCGATGATGCACCATGCTCTCACGGATGAATCTCGGAATATCCAAAAATCCAATCTTGCGATTCAGAAAGAGGGATACTGCTTTCTCATTTGCAGCATTAAAAACCGTGGGCATACTGCCGCCTGTTTTTCCGGCCTCCAATGCCAGAGTGAGTCCTTCAAAATTTTCGTAATCCGGTTCAAAAAAGGAAATAGAACCAATTTGAAAGAAATCAATTTTTTTCCCGGACATCGGACGCCGATCCGGGTAATACAAGGCGTACTGAATCGGCAATTTCATGTCCGGAAGACCAAGTTGCGCCATTACTGCCCCATCTGCATATTCCACCATGGAATGAATTATGGACTGGGGATGAACCACTACCTGAATTTGGTCATAATCAACCCCAAATAACCATTTTGCTTCCATAACCTCAAGTCCTTTATTTACCATAGTTGCAGAGTCGATGGTAATCTTCCGGCCCATGGACCAGTTCGGATGTTTTAAGGCATTTTCAACCTGCACCCCCGCCATTTGCTCCTTTGTCATACCGCGAAAAGGTCCGCCGGAGGCGGTAAGTAAAATACGACGAATTTTATCTTTTGGTTCACCGTTCAAAGATTGAAAAATAGCACTATGCTCCGAATCCACAGGAAGAATTGACACTCCCTTTTTCTCAGCAAGCGGAATAATAATGTGTCCTGCCGTTACCAGAGTTTCCTTATTGGCCAGGGCAATATCTTTGCCATTTTCAATTGCTGTGATGGTCGGACGGATTCCAATCATTCCAACAATGGCCGTAACCAGAACATCATATTCTTCCAATGCGGCAATTTCCAAAAGTCCGTCCATACCGGTAAGTACCTTAACATCCGATGTGGAAATGCGCTGTTTCAGGTCTTTTGCCGCATTTTCCTCATACATAACTGCATAGGAAGGATGAAACTCAAGAATCTGCTTCTCCATAAGTTCCACATTACTTCCTGCCGCCAATGCCACGATTTCAATATCTTTCTGTTCTCTGACTACTTCTAAAGTCTGTGTCCCAATGGAACCGGTAGAACCGAGTACAACAATTCTTTTCACACCAAAACCACCTTTTTCGTTTGGTTAATGGAAATATAGTAAAGTATACTTCCAAACCCAAAAAATATTCACGCAAAATACAAAATAGGCATGACTGCCTATTTTGCAATAAATATCTGTACAAGCAGAAAAATCAGCGGTCCGGTAAAAATAACGCTGTCAAAACGATCCATGACACCACCATGGCCCGGAATGATTTTTCCGTAATCTTTAATGTTAAAATTACGCTTGATTCCCGATGCAGCAAGATCGCCGATTTGTCCGGCAATACTTCCGCAAAATCCAAGAAGCGCAAATACCCATATATAATTCTGAAGAATAATTCCATTTCTCCAAAGAATGTAGCCATACAGTCCACCGCAGATTGTGGTACCTACGATGCCGCCAATACATCCCTCTACTGTTTTTTTCGGACTCAAAACCGGCGTAATCTTATATTTCCCGAAAGCCACGCCGGAAAAATATGCAAATGTGTCAGACGCCCATGCGGAAATCAAAATCATCCACACAGAAAAGAATCCGATGGTGTAAAAACCGGCATCTGTTTCCAAAACAAGCATTCTCGTCATCAAAATAAATGACAACATTAATGGTCCGTAAATGAACGAAAAAATAGAATTCATAACCACATTTGCGTCATATTTCGGAAAAGAAAAGACATAAATAATCATATGTCCCACCAGCATAAGCGCAATAATCAAAAAAATATATAATGCATTTAACCGAAAATAGATGCATGCGTAGATTGCAATTAACGCCAGAAAAGATATGACCTCAAAGCCATTACATAAACAATCTTTCGTGTGTACTTTGGTGGCTTTGGATAGTTCCATGTAGGCAATTCCGGATACCAGACACATAAACGCGGCAAGATAAGGACCGCCCAGCCACACAATTCCAATCATTACGGCAGCAAAAAAAATACCACTAATGACTCTGACCTTCACGCAAATACCTCCTAAATCTTTCCATATCTGCGATTACGATTACTATAACTTTCAATCGCTTTTTCCAATTCTTCTTTGTTAAAATCCGGCCAATACACCGGAGTAAAATAGAATTCCGTATAAGCAAGCTGCCAAAGAAGAAAATTCGAAATTCTTTGTTCTCCACTAGTTCGAATTAAAAGATCCGGATCCGGCAGCCCTGCCGTATCTAATTCCGAAGAAATGATTTCTTCAGTAATTTCTTCTGCTTTGATTTCTCCATTTTCAATTTTCTGAGCAATCCGCATAGTGGCACGACGAAGTTCATCTCGGCTTCCGTAATTTATGGCAATGGTAAATTTCAGCCCAGTATTATTCTTCGTTGCCTCTTCCAGTTTCTCAATACTATCCCGGATATCCTCCGCCAGTTTTGTTTTATCTCCGATGACGCGACAGCACATATTATTTTTTGTTGCGCGCTTGATACAATTCTTCATGTAATCACGAAGAAGTTTCATCAGAAGTTCTACTTCTTCCGTCGGACGACTCCAGTTCTCTGTGGAAAATGCGTAAACCGTAAAATATTCCACACCCCGGTTATACATGATTTCGCACATATCTTCAACGGTTTTACTTCCCTGCACATGACCGTAGTTTCTTGGCATTCCTTTGGACTTAGCCCAACGACCATTCCCATCTAAGATTACCGCTATATGTTTTGGCACATTCATATTCATCTCCATTTCGCGGACAAACCACGAATCATCCCCTGATTAAACCTTCATAATATCCTGAGACTTTGCTTCAATGGTTTTGTCGATGTCCTTGATATATTTATCTGTCAATTTCTGGAGTTCATCTTCAAGACCTTTCAATTCATCCTCGGAAATCTCTGTCTTTGCCAGTTTCTTGAAGGAATCATTACCGTCACGACGAATATTCCGGATCGCAACTTTTCCGTCTTCTCCCTTTTTCTTGATATCCTTTACCAATTCCTTACGCCGTTCCTCTGTTAACTCCGGAAATACCAGACGAATTAAGGCACCATCGTTTGTTGGAGTAATTCCTAAATCAGACATCAGGATTGCCTTTTCAATCTCTTTAATCATGGACTTTTCCCATGGTGAAATCTGGAGCATTCTAGGTTCCGGAACCGTGATATTACCTACCTGCTGAAGCGGAGTAGGTGTTCCATAATAATCTACCCGGATTTTATCAAGTACATGGGGATTTGCCCGTCCGGCACGAATCGTCGATAAATCGGAAAGTAGGAAATCATAGGCCTTCTGCATTTTTTCATCTAAAACTTGAATTCTCTCGTCCATTTTGTAATCCTCTCTTTATGTTATATTTTCTTAATTAAACAAATTACAATTTACATACCCGCGCTTTTGGTCCTGCAAACAGATGATTTATGGTACCTTAAACCGTCACCTTGGTTCCGTTGAATTTCCCATCCACCGCTTTCAAAATACTGTTCTTTTCCGTCAAATCAAATACCCACATAGGCATTTTATTGTCCCTTGCCAAAATAGAAGCCGTCATGTCCACTACCTGAAGATTCTTTTCGATTACTTCATCGATGCTGACTTCGTCATATTTCTTTGCATTTGGATTCTTCCTTGGGTCATCATTATAAACACCGTCAATTGCTTTTGCAAGGTAAATGCCATCCGCCTCAACTTCAATTGCGCGAAGTACCACGCCGGTATCCGTTGAAAAATAGGGATGTCCGGTGCCACCGGCCAGAAATACCACTTTCCCCTTTTTCAGACTCTTTATCGCCAAATCTTTTGAGAAAAGAGTGGTAAATGTGGAACAGGCAAACGGAGTTAAGATCTCCGTGCGAAGACCTACGCTGCGAAACAATTCTGATACATAAATGCAATTCATGACGGTTGCAAGCATACCAATCTGATCGGCTTTGGTGCGGTCAATATTTTCACTGGTGCGTCCTCGCCAATAATTACCTCCTCCAATAACAATTCCTATCTGGTAATCTTTTGCAATCAGTTCTTTCACCTGCTTTGCAATACCGAGAATAATATCATCATCGTATCGTTTTCCCTCTACCGATAAAGCTTCACCGCTTAATTTCAGCAATATTCTCTTCATGGTTCCATCCTCTCTATTCTTCATTTTCTATTTTATCGAAGAAACTTTGCGCATCTTTTGTTCCGTAGCATTGCACACAATTACCGTCAATTATTGCACCATTATTAATTTGTACCGTTTCCGATTTTATATTACCTTTAATAACCGCTTTACCGTCAATTACCACAGGACCATACACATCAATGTCTCCTTTTATGGCACCGGCAATTACCGCACTTTTACCTGTAATATCACCAAGAATAACAGCAGAAGGGCCAACTTTAACGGTGTTGGTTGCTAAAAGCATTCCCTTATATCTGGCATTATCAATAAATATTTCATTGGCCTGGGCAACCCCTTCCACCCGGCCATGAATACTCAATTTGCCTGCTACGGAAATATCGCCTTCTACGGTACCGTAAATTTCCATATTCCCGGAGGTGGTAATATTACCTACAATATGCAGTTCTTTATGTAAAAAACAGGTTTCATTGCTGGTAGGTACCGGCGCGTTGGCGTCCAGACGTATTTTCGGCTTCTGATATTCCCTCTTAGGCTTACTTACTTTCGCATCGCTCACCGACTTGGTATCCTTCTCCGGTTCTTCGGTTTGCTCCGGTTCTGTGGCTTGTCCCGGTTCTGTGGCTTGCCCGGTTTCTGCAGTTTGCTCCGGTTCTGCGGCTTGTACCGGTTCAGTGGCTTGCTCCGGTACTGCGGTTTGCCCGGTTTCTGCAGTTTGCTCCGGTTCTGCGGCTTGTACCGGTTCAGTGGCTTGCTCCGGTACTGCGGTTTGCCCGGTTTCTGCAGTTTGCTCCGGTTCTGCATCTTGGTCCGGTTCTGCATCTTGCTCCGGTTCTGCGGCTTGCTCCGGTTCTATGCTTTGTTCCTGGTTTTCCGTATGATTGGATGTTGCTTTTTTCGCTAAATCGGAATTAAATACCAGATCATCATTTTGTTCATCATAAGGCAAATCGTCAAATTCAACATCTTGCAAATCGGAACCCGTGACACCATCGGAATTCGCATTGGTATCAATCTCATTTCCGCCTTCTCCATCGTCTGTCGCCATAGACGCAAGTAGTTTTTCAATATCTTCCGGCGTCATCATTTTATTTGGATCATCCATATCAATGACCGGTTTTTCCTCATCATCCGTTGCCTGTACCGATGGATTGGCACTTACTGCGGATTCGGCATTTGCTGCCGGGTCTGCATTAGACGCCGGTTCATCACCTGCCACCGATTCGGAGACTGCTTCATCTGCTTCCATACTGGCAAGTAATTTCGCAATATCTTCCGGCGTCATCATTTTATTTGGATCATCCATCATTGAATTCGCATCAGCGTTCATATTTTTCCCCTTATATTATTCTCTCGGATTCGATTGTTCCATTGGCAAATGAAAACGGTATTCAATAATTTCTTCCGCCGATAGATTCTTTTCCGGATTCTGCTTCAATTCGTTTTCTTTATAATCCTGTTGATTTCTAACCCTTTCCTGACTTCGTTTCAAAAAGGATTGCAAAATCTCTTTTCTTTCTTCCTGCTCCCTGATTTGTTCCTCAATTTCCTCCGGAGTTAAGCGCACAACTTCCTCTTCCAAATCAGCAATTTCTCGTCTTAAATGTTGCAAATCAATGGTTCGTTGTTCATTCATTTCAGCACTCTTGGAATTTATCAACGCAATCAATTCTTCTTTGGAGGCCTTACCAATTGCCGATCTATGATTCGGATCCTGACGGCGTTTCTCTTGCACAGCCCGAATGATTTCTTCCAATTCTTCATCAACCGTTGTATCAAAAAAACCGAGCAGATTATCCTCTTCCTCAGGAGTTTCCTGTTCCTCGAGAAATACCTCTTCTTTCAGATTTTCCATATCTTCAGAAAGTTCCGAATCCTCAAGAAACTGTGAATCCTCCGGAAATTCCTCATCCGTCTCAAGAAACCTTGAATCCTCCGGAAATTCCTCATCCGTCTCAAGAAACTGTGGAAATTCCTCATCCGTCTCAAGAAAATCCGTGTCTTCTGTCATTTCTATCTCCTCAAAGAATTCCGCATCACCCGCCGGAATTACCGCATCCTCAAGGACTTCCGGATTCTCCAAGACTTCTCCCTGTTCAAGGAGTTTTGCTTCTCCCGTGACTTCATTATCCTCTAAGTTTTCCGGGGCTTTCGCAGAAACAAATGCAGGTTTTGTTCTTTTATCCCCCAAAATATCCTGATTAATCAGTTCGTCAAAAGCCTCTTTAAAGTCTTTTTTCCATTGTTGAAATGATCCCATATATTCACCTGCCTACTTAAGGAATGACATCTTCCGAAACACTTTCATTTTCAGAAATGCTGCTCAAGACCACATGCTGGATAGGATTTACCCCATCACTCATAGGAACAATTCGGATATCTTCCATTTTCTGAAGACTTTCAATAATAACCGGAAGTGCCTCCACTGTGGCATCTTTATCGGAACTGTCATGAAATAACACCACCAGAGTTTCTGCCGGGGAATTATCAATCTGCGTTAAAACATTTGATACAATTTCTTCCACAGTATTCGCTCCTGCTGCGTCCTCTGAGGAAATGTTCCAATCGATATATGTAATATTCTGCTCGGTCAGATATTGAATCAAATCTGACATTTCCACATTGCTGACTGTATTACTGCTTCCTCCCGGAAAGCGAAAATACTCACAGGTAACCCCTGTGATCTCCCGGAGTTTATTTTGCAACATTGTAAAATCTTCCGCAAAGGAATCCACATCCTGATAGATTTTACTATAAACATGACTATAGGAATGCATACCCAAAGTATGTCCCTCATTCACAATTCGCTGGTATTCAGCATCATATCCGTTCTTTCCAACAACAAAAAATGTTGCTTTCACGCCATATGCCTGTAAAATATCCAATATTCGATCCGTATTTTCAGAAGGTCCGTCGTCAAATGTCAGCAACACTTTTCTGGTCGACTCCACTTCATAATCCGGCTGAATTTCGTCCGCCACCACAACTTCCTCTGGATTCACATTCGGATTCAACTCTATATCGATTTCTTCCGTAGGAAGGAATGTCGTCTGCATCATCATTTGCTGAATCGTTTCATTTAATTCATCAATGGTATGATTGGCTTTCACCTGTGCAACTACCAGAAAGACAATCACCACATAAGGTACCAATAGCAAAATGAGAAATGTAGTTAAAATTCCTTTTTTTAATTTACTTATTCGCTTTTTATGTTGTTCCTGAGATTCTTCAATCTCTGCTTCTTCAAAATTATCGTCTTTTGGTTCCAAATTTATACCCTGTTTCCTAGTTTTCAATCTCTATTTCACAAGCAATTATATTTTGCTGAATTAAGCAAATAGTAATACATATTTATTACAAAAAATATTGTGCAAATAGCAATACATATTTATCAAAAAAATTATTGCGCAAATAGCAATACATATTTATTAAAAAAATTATTGCGCAAATAGCAATACATATTTATCAAAAAAATTATTGCGCAAATAGCAATACTTATTTATTAAAAAAATTATTGCGCAATAATATGTACAAGTCTTATATATTGGCGCTAAAATATGCATATAACCTTGTAAATTATAGCATAAATTCAGCAATAAAAAAACCTCTATCATCACAACATTTTATAAACACATATCATCCATTTTATAAACACATATCATGACAAACTTTTATAAACACATTTTACAATCGAAAAAGTTCAAACACGATTTTTATGCAAAACCTAGCTCTCATTAAATACTACCGGAAACGGTTACTACATTAATTTGTTTTCCGCATCCTCTACCGATTCGTAACCATACCCCTTCGCAGTGTTGGTCATAATCTCATATGCCAGATTACGCCCCTCTGACGCAAGGGAAGCAATAAATCTTCCGTACAAAACAAAGGTTTCCTCAGAATAAGTGCCCAGTTCTCCACGCAAATAAGTTTCGTAAGAAGTATCGTATTCATTATCTTCCCATGTATGAATTGTTCGCGCATTACCCGCCATTTTTGGATATTTTTCCGCAAATTCCTCCATCCATGCAACCTGAATTTTAATTATCTCCTCTGCAATTGCCTCCCTCTGAGGACTACGCACCGGCAGTTTTTCTTCTAACTCCTTGTATTTGTCCGGAGAAGTACTTTTCATCATTCTTGCGTATTTTTCCGTAATCAAATTCCAATTTGCTTCCTTTGCTTCCAGCAAATCCAGCAGATAACTGTTCAAAAGTTCATCCGTCCATGTAAAATACTGGCTTCTTCGCATCAGCGAAAATGTATTCCAATTATTTTGACACTCCGCGCGTCCACCCTCATTCCTTGTCTGGTCAAATTGTGCCCACTCTTGTTTTACAATTGCTTCTACCAACTCGTCTTTTGAAATTTTTTTCTCATCACTCATGGATTTACCTCTTTTTTCTGTTCATAATTCTTTAATTATGTTAACATTTTTGCAGTGGTATTAGAATAGGAAAATGTGAAAGAACATAGAAAAATACGAAACAGCAAATAAATTATGAAACAAT
>JBJEMA010000041.1:42203-46163 GCA_051879435.1 Lachnospiraceae bacterium | reverse complement strand
AAATATAATACGAAACAATAAATAAAATACGAAACAATAAATAAAATACGAAACAATAAATATAATACGAAACAATAAATAAAATACGAAACAATAAATAAAATACGAAACAGCAAATATTATGTGAAATGAGGATAACAAATGAAAATTAGCCCGATTGCTCATATTGAAACCAATTATATAGACAAATTTGGAATTCCCCGGCAAAGCGGGCTTGTTCCATCTTCTATAGGGCGTATTGTTTTTGAGCCAAAATACAGGCAGGAAGAAGCATTTCGTGGATTGGAAGCATTTTCTCACATATGGCTTCTTTGGGATTTCAGCGAATCGAACCGCTCCGAATGGGCTGCCACAGTAAAACCTCCGCGCCTCGGCGGGAAAGAACGCATGGGCGTGTTTGCAACCCGTTCTCCATTCCGTCCCAATCCCATTGGACTATCCAGCGTAAAGCTGGAGTCCATTCAAAAAGATGAAAATCTGGGCATTGTCCTTTATGTAAGCGGAATGGATATGTTGGATAACACTCCAATTTTTGATATCAAGCCCTATCTTTCCTATTGTGATTCTCATCCCGGGGCCGCAGACGGCTTTGCTGGGAAAATCGGAAATTATAAATTAAATGTGGTAATTCCCGATGAGATTCGGATGCAGATTCCGGCTACAGATTTACCGGCCATTGAAGAACTGTTGGAAGAAGATCCCCGCCCCGGTTACTTGAAGGGGAAACGGGATAATTACAGTGTGCGATATGGTACACTGGACATACATTTCACCGTTAATTCCAAAGAAAAATCCCTTCTTGTAACATCGGTGGATAACAAATTTCATCCGTAGATAACAATGATAAAGAAAAAACCTGGCTTACATAATAAGTAAACCAGGTTTTACACGAATTCCGAATTATTGTTTGAAATAAATATCGAATCAGAATTTTGAATTCCAATTTCGTATCAAAGTTTGGATTCCTAATTATGCATTCATCTGTGCACGTACTTCTGCTGCGAAATCCTCATTCTTCTTCTCCATACCTTCACCAACTTCGAATCTTACAATCTTAGCAATGGTAAGAGCTTTATTAACAGATTCCAGATATTTTGCAACGGACTGCTTTCCGTCTTCTGCTTTTACATAAGTCTGATCTAAAAGACAGATATCCTTTAACTGCTTAGACACACGACCTTCAACAAGCCCTGCAAAAATCTTATTCTCAGAGATAGCAGCCTTATCTGCAACTGCAAGTTCTGCAAGCTGAGTCTTTGCTTCCTTAGAAAGGAAATTAGGCAAATAATTCATGTTTGATTTCTTCTCTTCGTAAATTGCAACATCTTCTGCGCTCCAAACACCGGCAATCGCCTTGTCAATAAGTCCCTGTAAAATAGGCTTCGGAAGAGAGAATGGATCATTTAAAGCACTTTCCAATGTAATCTCTTTAATCTTTGCAAGTTCATCTGCAGAAATATCATTTCTGGAAATAAACTGCGGATTCATAGCTGCAATCTGCATTGCAATATTAGTAAGCGCTTCTTTTGCTGCATCATCAGAAGCACCATTTCCTGCAACGAGAACACCGATTCTTCCGCCACCGTGAATGTAACTAGCCACTACATCACCGGTAACCTTTTCAAATCTACGGATCGAAAGTTTTTCACCGATAGTTAATGTCTTCTCATCCAGCACTTCTTTCATGCCAAGGATAGAGCAAACATCTTCGCCATCACCTGCTTTATCAACAGAGACAGTTAATGCCTTGTCTGCAACTTCCTGTACGAAAGACTGGAATACTTCATTTTTTGCAACGAAATCAGTTTCAGAGTTAACTTCTACAACAACTGCTGTATTTGCAGAAGAAGCTACTCTTGCAATACCTTCCGCAGCAATTCTGTTCGCCTTTTTCTCAACCTTTGCAGCACCGCTTTTCTTTAATACTTCAACTGCGGCTTCCATATTTCCGTCGGTTTCGGTAAGTGCCTTTTTACATTCCATCATACCTGCACCGGTCATTTCTCTTAACTCTTTTACCATACTAGCTGTAATTGCCATTTTTTTAACCTCCATCTTTTTTCTTAAAAATGCCTGCCAATATAGAAACTGACAGGCATAAACTTTTATAATTATTCACTCAGTTCGCAAAAGTATAAGCTGTCTTTGCAAATTATTCTGCTTCTGCATCTGCAGCAGCACTTTCAGCTTCCTCTTCTGACATTGTTTCGCCCTGATTTGCTTCGATAATTGCATCTGCCATCTTAGCAACAATTAACTTAATGGCACGAATTGCATCATCGTTACCAGGAATTACATAATCGAGTTCTTCCGGATCACAGTTTGTATCTGCAATACCAATCAATGTAATACCAAGTTTGTGTGCTTCCTGTACGCAAATTCTTTCCTTCTTCGGATCAACAATGAAAATCGCATCCGGAATACGAGTCATATCTTTAATACCACCGATGTTCTTCTCAAGTTTTTCCCACTCTTTCTTAATCTGGATAACTTCTTTCTTAGGAAGAACTTCAAATGTTCCGTCTTCTGCCATCTGTTCAATTTCTTTTAATCTGTCGATACGAGTCTGGATGGTTTTGAAGTTTGTTAACATACCACCAAGCCATCTCTCGTTAACATAGTACATACCGCAACGCTCAGCTTCTGTCTTAACAGCTTCCTGTGCCTGTTTCTTTGTACCTACAAACAAAACGGTTCCGCCCTGTGCTGCAATATCAGAAATTGCATTGTAAGCTTCATCCACCTTACCAACAGATTTCTGAAGATCAATAATGTAAATACCGTTTCTTTCTGTGAAGATGTACGGAGCCATTTTAGGGTTCCATCTTCTTGTCTGATGACCAAAATGTACACCAGCTTCCAATAACTGTTTCATTGAAATTACGCTCATTTTTTTACCTCCATTTGGTTCATTAATATATTCCGGCAGTTCCAAACGGCTTGCCGATACCTCCTTCCGCATGTTTCCGTATCCATACACCCCAAGCGTTAGGGCACCCATATGGCAATCCACATACGTGCAGAATAAAAAGGGTATAGCAATTCAGCATTTACCCAGTTACTGTAATACTTTACCACTATTCTTCCAAGAAATCAACAGTTTTCTTTATCATTAAGTTTCTTTATCATTAAGTTTCTTTATCATTAAGTTTCTTTATCATTAAATTTCTTTATCATTAAATTTCTTCTTTATCATAAAATTTCTTCGTTTTCATTAAGTTTTTTTGTTGTCATCAAGTTTCTTTGTCATCATCAAGTTTTACCATTCTTTTACACAAATGACAGGTCGCAAATACATTGCTGAATTACAATATAAAGAAATGTAAAAAGAAAGGATTACCTATGACAATAGAAACATTTGACAAAAAAAGCGGAACCAAAATCAATCATCATAATTTTAATTATCAAATAGAAGGAGAACCGCCTGTTTTTCCTCTCGAGTCCTATACCGGAAAAAAGACATCAGATTATGCAACCCTTTCCCTGATTGAAAACAAACTGAAAGCTCAAGTGAATAAGCAACAGTTACAGAATAAAATATCTTTCTTTATTCTAATTATAATTATAGCAATCACAATGATTTCTTTTCTTATAACAATCCTTTATTCCTTTTTGTTTTCCACCCAAATCAATATTCTTCCTCTAATTACATTTGCAGCGCTGTGTGTATTAGTGACTTTTGCAGGCATACTATTTTTGCAAAAACAAAAAAAGGCGAGTCATCAAAGCATTGAGAAAAGCCAAGAGGCAATACAAATGCTTTATACAAACCCGCCTGAAATATATGAATTCCGTGTATTAGAAAAACAATGGTATGAAGCAGTAGAAGAAACCACCTGTTATTATCTGAAATTTTCCAATTTTACACTTCGCGTAGATTTGGCAAAATATAATGCAGTAAATGTAGGCGATTATGTAAAACTTGCGATTGTAAAAACATCAAACAGCAGTCTGCTCTTC
>JBJEMA010000041.1:7250-42103 GCA_051879435.1 Lachnospiraceae bacterium | reverse complement strand
ATTCTATAGACTTCATTCTATAGACTTCATTCTATAGACTTCATTCTATAGACTTCATTCTATAGACTTTATTCTATAGACTTTATTCTATAGACTTTATTCAGAAATCCTACCTGGAAGTTAATATTTTAGCAATTTCTTCATAGGTTGCACCAACCGGTATGGCATGATCTCCCACCACAATAGTTCGATCATAACCGTTGGAACATAAATATCTGTCATAATCCGTTGCAGAAGAAACCAATCCGGCATTTGCCAACTTTCTCGCCACCGTATCCGAACCATCTCCTCTTGCCACCGTAATAATAATTGTTTCACCGCCGGGTGCCGGCGTTGCAGAAGGTGAAGGGCTGACAGCAGGTGTCGGTGTTGGCGTAGGTGTCAGCGTCGGGGTCGGTGAAGGCGTAGGTGTTGGCGTAGGCGTCGGTGTCGGCGTCGGTGAAGGCGTCGGTGTTGGCGTAGGCGTCGGTGTTGGAGTAGGCGTCGGCGAAGGCGTAGGTGTTGGTGTCGGCGAAGGCGTCGGTGTTGATGACGGTGTCGCAGACGCGGACGAAGACACTGCTGCAGAAGCAGACGCATTCACAGAATCCGTACTATCTTCTGCTGAAGGAGATGCACTTACTGTTCCTTCCATGGAAGAAGGATTTGTATCTTCTGCTGACGGAAACATACCTGCGCCCTCATCTCCCTGCAGTATATTATCCGATGCCGTATCTCCCGCAGGAGACGGGCTTTCCATTGCAGTCAGCACTGTACTTTCTATCATTCCAAGTCTTGCCGCACGCTCTTTAATCTCTTCATCGGACAATTGTCCGGATGCACTATTTGAATTAGAGAAATGAAGAATAAGAGCGGATACAATCACGCCAATTCCAATTCCTCGTAAATAAGATTTTAAATTCATAATTACCTCTTACTTATTTCTTCTTTTTCTCAAAAAGATCAATAACCAATCGCACTTCTCCAATACCCAATCCTAATTCTCTCGCAATGGTAACATCTGCCATTCCTTTTTTATGCAAGCGGAGTATTTCTGCATTACTATTGTCTTTTTCAATTTTTGTTACAGAATCTTCTTTCTTATTTTTGCCATTCTTTTCTGCAGCTTCAGCAGCTGCTTCTTTAATGCTGACAATGTTATTATCCGATTCTTTTTTTGTACCACTGTTTAAGCCTTCTGATAATTGCTTTTTTATCGAATCCTTCTCCGGCACATTACCGGAATCATCCCGCTCCTCAGCAATTTTTTCTTTGATGGAATTTTTTATGGATCCTTTTGCTGATTCCGTTTTTTCAGTTAAAGCATCTCCACCACGCCTTTTATTATTACGCTGCCTGGGTTCCAGATCCTGAATGGATTTACGGGCTGTTATCATTTTCTCTTCTGCAATTACAGCACTACTGGCTGCACCATTTGCAGTTTCTTGCGCATGCATTGCATAATCCAATGCTTTCTGTGAGGTATTCATCGCTTCTCCCGCAGCATTTATCGCATTTTTGGTATCCTGCTTCGCCTGGGCAAGCATAGGCATTAACTCTTCTTTACTCTTTGACAGCATATCGTACATAAATACAGTTTCCTGATGATTTGTACTGATCTGACTAAGAATCTTATCGGAATATTCACCAAGCGCCATCATTTTTTCATTGGAAAGGCGATCCATGGCCCGCTCCGTTTTCTCGATGGAATAGGATATGGTTTCATCCACCATATTCTGTATTTTTCCTCTGGCATCTTCCGTTTCTTCCTCTATAATCTGCCGAATATTTTCACGGGAATCTTTTTCATTTTCCCCGTCTTCCTTTTTATCGGAAACAATAAAGCTAAGAACAAAAGAAAGCAGACCTAAAACTAATAGCACAATTTCTAAAACACTCATTCGTAATTACCTCTTAAATTCTAAAGTCAAATGATTTTCTAACTTCCGTTTCGGTACCATCTTTTTTCACAACAACACCGTCTTTTGTTTTTTTACGATTTCGTCCTCCATCACCAAAATACCGGCTTTCACGATCATTCTCATCCCGATCCTGATTTTTTGAGGTATCATCTTTTTTCTTAACCTGACTTGCCGCCTGCATTGAAGTCTTATCGGTTTGCTGCAACAAATTATTTTGATCCACAATCGGCTTCTGATCCTCAGACTGCTTTAATATTTGAAAATCCTGCTGTCGAGGTATGGAACCATGCAATTCAACTAAACTTACACCCATATAAAACACCAATCCTTTCTTTGTCTCCAGCATACCGGAAGGCTCACGCACATGAGCAAAGCAAAAACACAAATCTTACAGTGAAGTTGTTGAAATACAACCTTCATTCTTACGGAATACACAGTACCGCATATTGTCTTTAATCATCATGGAAACCCCGGAAATTGTGATGGTGGTACCTGCATAGATAACACCGGAAACCTCTATTCTTGCATCTGTTCCGGAATCCATCATCTCTTTTAATGTCTCCATTTCTTTCGTATTTTCAACAATTGTGTTTTGCAACTGTTTTGTAGATGCAACCAATTGCTGCAAAGATTTCATTTGTTCCGGTAGCATCTTAACTCCGCTTTTCACCTTTTGCATACTGGCTTCTAAAACCGGCATCATTTTCTTTAAATTCTTCTGCGCAGATAAAATCTCTTTTCCCAGTTCATTGTAATGATTAATCATGGAAGGATCCACACCTACGGCGGCAGAAGTATCCGCCCCCATTTCAGAACCCAGACTTTTCACCCGAATGATATTGGTAGCACTTACAGAGCCTCCGGAAATAAAGCCTTTACGGCTGACCACGTTAATTTCCGTTCCCGCCTGTACATTGGAATGTAAAATGGACTCGGTCTCCACATATCCTTCTGCTTCAACATTGCAATTTTCCAAAAATTTTGCAATGATATTTCCTTTGGAACGAAGTTCTCCCTTCCCCATGCCGTTAATACCGCGATTTAATACAATATTCCCATCGGCATGAATCACTGCCCCTTCCACGATTCCTTTCACTTCCACATTTCCATGGGAAATAATCGAAAAATTGGCACAAACATTACCTTCTACAATAACATTTCCCTCATAGTTAATGTTACCGGTTGCATTGTCTACATTTTTCACCGTCAGTACATCATTGACAAACACTTTACCGTCTATTAATGACACATGACCGTTAACTTTCGAAATTAATTTATGTTCATCCTCAGATAAATCAATATTCAATCCATAGGATAATTTCTTTTTCCTGACATCATGAGGCTTAATCACATTACCAAAAATATCCAGCCCCTGCTCTCCCGGGTCTTCGGGAATCAATTCTGCTAAAACATCACCGATTTTACAATGCGCAAATACATTCAGATTAAAGAAATCCACCGTACCGTCTTCCCGAAGTGTTGGGCGAATTTTGTTATCGGTTTCAAAATAATATTTGATTTCCGCATCCCTACCTTCACGACAAGGAGTACCATTGGCAATCACATAGTCGGTGCAATAGCATCGATTTGATAAAAATGACTCAATAACTGAATCATCTATTCCGGACACTATTTTCTCAATTCGAAGTTCGGAATAGATATTTTCTTTATTGTATAATTTTCCGTTTTCAGTGGGTGGATAAAATCGAATCGTAGCCTGCATCCGATTTGGTGAAACTTGAATCAAACACTTTTCAGAAATAGGCAAAATCGGTTCATCTGAAAGATGAAGTATCGTTTCTTCCTCATTGGAATTCATCGCCTGATTCAAAATTTTTAAATCAAACTTAATTTTTTCTCTTGCTAAATAATTGGTTACTTCCTGAATTCCAATTTTTTTATCCCCATTGGTTGCCCGAAAAAATTTTATGTCAACCCCATTTTCGTTAGTAAAAACCTGAAAGTAACTATTCATAGGCATTTTCTCCAATCTGTATTCGCACCATATTGTCTTGATTCACTATCATGTTCATACGACCACAATTTTCCGGCAAACCTTATCTTTTCCTTCACAAACATGTTCGGTTTCACACAACCATGTTTTTCCGAAAAACCGTATCTTCTCTTTCATAATCATGTTCCTGCGCCCACAATTTTGTCCCGGTCAACATAATCATGTTTTATCTCACACTATCAAATCTTGGCCAACATATCCACATAATTCCCAAGTGTTTTTCTCATCTTCTGAATTGCTCTTGTATGAAGCTGGGAAACTCTGGATTCAGAGACTTCCAGAATGTTGCTGATTTCCTTTAAGGTAAGTTCCTCATAGTAATAAAATAAAACAACCTTCTGTTCCTTTTCTGTTAAATCCTCCAAGGCTTCACGCAGTTTTTCATGCAATTCGCCTTCCTCGTATACTTCTTCCGGCGTACTGATATGACCAGTCTGGGAAGCATCACTGGTAATCTCCGTTCCCTGTTCCATAAATTCATTCAAGGAAACAAGATTGGTAACCTTCATTTGAGACTGCCATTCCAATAATTCTTCCGAACTGATTCCAAGTCCCACGGCAATTTCTTCATCCGTGGCAGCTCGTCCCGTAGAATTCTCAATTTCACGAACAACAGTGTCAATCTGCTTCTGTCTTTGACGAACCGTTCTCGGTATCCAGTCATTCTTCCTAATCTGGTCCAGCATAGCTCCACGAATACGCAGGGAAGCGTATGTTTCAAATTTGATTCCCTTATAAATATCAAATTTATCAATTGCATCTATAAGTCCAAAGGTTCCGTAACTGACAAGATCTTCGAACTCAACATTGTAGCCCAAATACATACTCATCCGTCCGGCAACAAGTTTCACAAGAGGAGCATATTCCAATATGATTTTTTCTCGTAAATCCGCGGTTTTCAGTCTTGCATAATCTTCCCACAAGCGCTTTCTTCCGTTTTCGTCCATCTGTAACTCTCCATTCACATGCTATAAGCTAAATCCCATTACTATATCAAATCATATGCCATTTATTTTCCAGCAACATTTCATAAATGTGACCGTCTTTTATGCCATGCCACTATATCGGTCGAACATCAATCCGTTCTACCATTTATCATCCTGGTCATCAAACAAATCGTCATAACTTTTATTCATTTTAAAGTTATCAACAATTATTTTTATAATGAGGCCCAGCACGGAAAATGCCAGCATGGAAAAAAATACTGCAAGCAACAAATTTTTCAGAGAATAGTCATAAAGCATGGCAATCACAAAAGCAATCAGACCGCCCAATAAGGTAAAAAATGGTGGCAGATTTTTTGTGTTCAGTTTATTCTTTTTCTCCAAGCCAAACATCATCCCTTCTGTTATCGCTTTATAATTACCTATACCATTTTATTGTTTCAGATACAAACAACTGCAGGTTCACACCCGAAAATCTTAGATTGTTTTTGCTTCTTTTCCTACTGCTTTCACTTCGTATGCTCCGGTATCCGGGTGATATACAACGGTCCGCCCAAAATTTTCACCGGTATCTTCTGCAATAATAGGAATTCCCAGGGTCTCCAACGCTTTCTTTGATGCTTCCACATTACGCATACCAATACCCAATAATTCCGATTTATTCTGGAAAGTAAACATCTGCGCACCACCGGCGATTTTTGCCTCCATACGGCTACGTTTACATCCTTCCTGTTCCAATAAGCGTACTAATTCCGGAATCCCTGTATCTGCAAATTTCGCAATATTATGATTCGAACTGATTGCCGTACTGTCCGGCAACATAATATGTACCATACCGCCAATTTTAATCAATGTGTCACGAATAACCACACCGACGCAAGAGCCCAACCCTATTGTGGTAATTGTATTCGGTGGCTTACAGATATTCATATCTGCAATACCAACCTTAATTACTTCCGCCATCTTATCCCTCCGAATTAAAACCCTAATGCACTTAATATCTTTGCATACGATTCTTCATCAGGCACCAGAATAAAGTAGCCTGATAAATCTTCATCATCAGTAAAATCCGTCTGAATAAGCAACATCTTATCCCCAATGGTGCCAAACTCAATTGCAGGAACGGATAAAATCGCACCCGCCATGTCAATACAAAGATCCGGCACAGAAGGATAAATCGTAAGATTGGTCAAAGTGGAAATGGAATTTAAATAAGCACCGGCAATAATATTGCCAAGTTCCTTCAATGCCGATAATTCCATATCTGACATCTTTTCTCCGGTACACTCCATCCCCATTAATTTGGATACCATGGTTCTGGCAGAGGACTCCTTCTGCATAAACATAATGCTTCCGCTGATGTCACCGCTGACCACAAGATAAATCCCGGCAACAATCTGATCTTCACCGCCCATAGTGGTTCCCACCTCTTTGAATTCCATAAGGCGAACCTTCGGAACCTTCATGTCCACTTTGGTATTCAGCATCTGGGATAATGCAGTTGTTGCATTACCGGCACCAATATTACCAATTTCTTTTAATACATCGAAATAGGTATCCGACATGTCCTCAAGTTTAATATCATTCATAAACTAATATCCTTTTCCAATCAACTAATCTGCCAATACTGCATTTAAATCCAGAAGGGAAATAAGTGTTTCTCCTATCTTTCCGACTCCCTGCACAAAATTGCTTTCACGATTTTCAAATGAAACCCGTTCAATCTGCTCCGGACTAAGGTTAACCACCTCTTTTACGGAATCCACCAGAATACCAATCATTTCATGATTCATCTTAATAATAATGATTCGTGTATTTTTTGTAATCTCATCGGTATCCAAATACATCTTCAGACGAAGGCTCATTACCGGAATTACTTCACCACGAAGATTAATAACGCCCTTTAAATATGACGGCACTTTCGGTACACGGGTAATGTTCTGCATCCGCACAATATTGTCCACATACTTAATATCAATTCCATATTGCTCGTCCCCAATATTGACAACAATATACTGGGTAATATCGCTTACATTTGTACTCAGATTTGTACTTAATTCATATGCCATTATTGTCTACGCTCCCTTCCATAACCCCTAAATCAGTGCATTTGCATCAAGAATCAATGCAATCTCACCATCACCAAGAATCGTTGCGCCACTGATAAACTTACATTTATCAATGTATTTACCAAGAGATTTAATAACGATTTCCTGCTGTCCGATCAGTTCATCCACTACCAGACCGGCAAGTTTATCGCCCTTCTTAACAATAACAACTACCATGTTTTCATCCGGATTCCGCTGTGATTCAACATCCAGCACATTTTCCAGACGAATAATCGGAATAACGGCACCACGAAGGTTGATGACTTCTTTGGACTGAACCGTACGAATATCGGATTCGGAAATATCCTCGATTGTCTGAATGCTGCCAAGGGAAATCGCATATTTCTCTCCACCGATAACAACCATCAGCGCCTGGATAATGGCAAGCGTCAATGGCAATCGAATGGTAAAGGTACTTCCCTCGCCAAGTTTTGTCTTGACCTCCACATCACCGGAAAGAGCTTCAATCTTAGATTTTACTACATCCAGTCCAACGCCCCGTCCGGATACATCGGAAACCTGTTTTGCCGTAGAGAAGCCAGGCATAAACAACAGTGCCACAGCTTCATCCTCTGTCATTACAGCTGCCTGTTCTTCGGAAATCAGCCCTTTTTCGATGGCTTTTGCCTTCACGGCCTCTGCATCGATACCATTACCGTCATCGCGCACCTCGATAACTACATTATTGCCGTCCTGATAGGCATCAAGGAAAATGGATCCAATCTCCGGCTTTCCTCTGGCAATACGAACATCATTCGGCTCCAGACCATGATCCGCAGAATTACGTAGCAGATGCATCAGCGGGTCACCGATTTCATCTACCACAGTACGGTCTAACTCAGTCTCTTCACCACTCATATATAATTCCATCTGTTTGCCAAGTTTTTTGGTTAAATCACGAATCATACGCGGGAATTTATTTACCACGCTTTCAATCGGAACCATTCGAACCTTCATTACCGATTCATGCAGATTGGTGGTGACGCTTTCCAGATATTCAATCTGCTCATGAAATGCATTGCTCTGTTCCGAACCTGTAGCGCTGCTCACAAGTGAGTTCTTTGCAATAATCAACTCACTGACAAGATTCATAAGCACATCCAGTTTTTCAATGTCGACACGAACCGTATGGCTGACTTGCGGCTTACTTCCCGCTTTCTTTTCCTGTTTTGCAGGTGCGTTATCAGTATGTTCCTTCTTGGCAACCTCCGGTTTTGTTTCCGCTACGGCTACCGCATTGGAACTGCTCTTCTCTGCAGCAACCGGTGCTTCCTCCTTCTTCACCTCATATAAGCCGCCCTTGCAGTCTGCAATTTCAGAGACATCCATAATGGCTTTTTTAATTTTTTCGAAATCATTTTCCGAAGAAATAATTAAAGAAAAATCAAATCCAAACCGTTCATCTTCAATATCCTGAATGGAAGGATTTGCCGCAATAATCTCACCAAGTTCCTCGATTGCCTTAAATACAAGAAATGCTCTTGCGGCTTTCAGCAGACAGTTCTCCATTACATAAACGGTTACGCCGAAAAGATTCTTGCCGGCAGAAACTGCAGCCGTCAGATTCTTTTCTTCTTCCGGTTTCAGGGAAATCTCTTTCCAGTTACCTTCGGATGTCTCTTCTGCCGCCGGCTCCTCAGCCGCCTGCTCTGCTTCGGATGGAGCCTCTGCGGATGCCGCATTTTCAGACTGACCATTCAGAATGGCATTTAATTCTTTGATTAACGGCTCGTTGTCATTCTCCCCTTCGTCGGCATTCTCCTGAATATTTCCAACATATTCCTCCAATGCATCCAGACACTGAAACAAAATATCAATCATGCCGGCATTCACTTTAATGTTTCCGTTGCGAACCTCGGAAAATACATTTTCCATATCATGGGTAAGATTCTGCATTCTCTTATATCCCATGGTTCCCGCCATTCCTTTCAAAGAGTGTGCGGCACGGAAAATTTCATTAATCACATCCTGGTTCTCGGAATCAGATTCCAATTCCAGCACCTGCGTGTTCAGATTTTGCAAATGTTCCCTTGATTCATCAAGGAAAATATCAAGATATTGGCTTACATCCATATTATCTTACCCCCACTTTTGAAATTATTTCTTGTGCTATATTATCCAGATCTACAATCTGATTAACAAGTCCGGTTTCAACAATACTTCGCGGCATACCGTAAACCGTACAGGTCGGTTCACTCTGCGCAATCACATAAATCTTCTTTTTTTCGGCAAGGGATTTAATGCCGTCCCTTCCATCCGCTCCCATTCCCGTTAAAACCACACAGATGATTTCGTCAAATTCACTTTGCAGTAACGATTCATACATGTAGTTCGCGCAAGGTTTTACGCCTTCCCGCACAGGTTCATCGGAATAAA
Source organism: Lachnospiraceae bacterium (assembly GCA_051879435.1). Lineage (GTDB taxonomy): Bacteria > Bacillota > Clostridia > Lachnospirales > Lachnospiraceae > NK4A136. The sequence continues at coordinate 32,760 of JBJEMA010000041.1, read as the reverse complement.
TTATCTGACTGTTTTTCCCCAGTTTCATATGTAAACCGCCCTGTGCAACATATACATTACCCCGCTGGACTTTTTCTCCCGCTGTTGCTTCCTTACAGGAAAGCAAAGACAGGGCATCCAGCCGTTCTGCCAGCGATTGGGTAAATCCAAAGGGCATATGTTGAACAATGACTACCGGTGCATTTAAATTGGCCGGCAACAGAGGAATAACATGTTTTAAAGCATTGGGGCCGCCTGTGGAGCAGGCAATGGCCACCAGTTTCTTTTTCTTTCGTTCCATAACGCCATCCCTTTCGGCATTATTTTTGTTATTGGTATTTTCCATTGGCAAATGTTCTCCGGAAGTCGGCATCTCCTGACTGCCATCTCCACTGCGCCGCGACTTATCGGCGGTTTTTACCGTCTTCCCCATTTTCGTATTATCCGGGTGCATCTTTCCCGACAAATCCCCGTCTGCAATCACATCAGAAGCCGTAATCTGGTGTGCCTCCATGGCAGAAGAAATCAGCCGGATAAACTTTGCCTGGAATTTCTTATATTTGGTTGCAAACATATTGGTGGGTTTCTTTATAAAATCCACCGCTCCCAGTTCAAGGCAACGAAGAGTCAGTTCTGCTCCTTCTTTCGTATAAGAACTAAATACTACAACCGGTTGATATTGGAACAGAGGAACCCCGTCATAGGTTTCCTCATGTAATTTTTTCAGGAAGTCAATCCCATCCATCTTTGGCATATTAATATCCAGAATAATCAAATGGTAAATGGGTTTCTTTTTGAGAATCTGCAGCGCCTCCAGGCCGTCACCGGCCGTATCTTTGATACATAAATCCGATTCTTTATCAATTATATCACAGACAATTCTTCTCATGAGTGCAGAGTCATCAATTGGTAAAATATTTTTCATTTTCTTTGTCTCATTTTTCTTTCTTCTTCAAATATGAAACGAATAATGCTTTCCCGTTCAAAATTATCTAAAAACAGGAACTGTCCGCGAAACTCCGAATTCTTCGTGTTGTTAATAACCGGTTTTGCACCCAAAACACGGATTACACAATCAAACATACGGTTTTCATCCCGCACCGGTAGAATGAACCGGCAATGCACCAGGCGATTTAACTGATATTTAGCGGCTGAAACAAAACGAATTCCACCACCGGAAATATCTACGATAACACTCTTATCCTCCGGAGTTTTTGCATAGAGCAGCTGTTTTGCTTCCATATATTCCTGCTCCTCCGCTTCCTCCATCTGTCTTGAGGTCATGCCGATTACGGTACTGTAACGGTAATATTCCCGGCGCTGGTGCTTTGTAATTTCATCTTCCACATACAACTTAACAACAGCCACATTATCCACATGGTAACGTTCTTCCACACGCACATGGCAGGTAAATATGCCCTTTTGCGCATAGAAATAGATTTCAAATTCCGTATCCACCGGAATCAGAATCATTTTTGATTTATCCATGGGCATAAAGATTTCCACATAATCATCGTCGATTATGTCAAAAACCTTGGATATGTAATATTTCTTTTCCTCGTCCGCCTTATCATCATAATTGATGGTCTGTAAATCCACCCGTTCCCCCGGACATACAATATCTGTCAAACGATAACTCATAATTTTTTGTTAGCCACTAAATGAGAAAAGAAAGCGGCCATTCCTCTCTTTTTAATATTACCGCTGATTTCAAGATTCATCAGACGGGCTGTTATTTCTTCATATGCTTTTGCAGACTTTGCATTCGGATTCGCTAAAGAAACCGGTGTCTGTTGCATAACCGCATCTGCCAGAGCCTGGTCCTGTGGTACAGAGCCAAGATATTCAATCTGCAGATTAAGATATCTGGATACAACGGAATTCAGCTTACGGTAAAGACCGGCTCCGTCCTCTGCCTTACTTACCCGGTTTGCCACTACCTTAATCATGGTATTTTCCCGTGAAAAACGCGGATGACGATTTAAGGCTTTCAAAAGGGAATAGGAATCCGTAATGGAGGTAGGCTCCGGTGTGGTTACCAGCAAAATTTCCCCACTGGCTACCAAAAATTCCAAAACCGCATCGGAAATGCCCGCGCCGGTATCAATAATAATCACATCGGCAATGGCGTCCAATTCTGCCAGATTCTGAATGATATAAGTCAGATATTCCCGGCTGAGATTGGATAAACTGGCAATACCGGAACCGCCGGAAATAAAACCCACATCACCCGGTCCCCAGGTAATCACCTCTTTGATATTTTTTCCCTGATAAATCAAGTCACATAAATTATGCTTCGGCACGGTTCCAAACATAATCTCGATATTGGCAAGGCCAAAATCCGCATCCAGAATGATAACCCGTTGACCTAATTTTTTCAGCCAGATGGCAAGGTTGATCGCGGTATTGGATTTACCGACTCCCCCTTTTCCGCTGGTAACCGTAATCACACGGGCCAGTGGTCTGCTGGTATGGGTGCCTGATTTTATTAAATTTCTTAGCTGCTGTGCCTGATCCATGGCAATTTTCTCCGTTATTTCCTAAAAACTATCTTCCGTTGAACTTAATAATTTTTTCACCGTTGTTTGAGGGTCAAATCTGGCAATATCATCCGGAACATTCTGCCCACAGGTAACATAGCTGAGCGGCGCCTGTGTGTGAATCCGGATATTCAGTAAATTACCGTATGTTGTTGTCTCATCCAGTTTCGTAAAAATTATTTTGTAATTCGTCATTTCGTGATAGGTGTCCGTAATGCTAACCAAATCACGATATTTGGTGGTGGAAGACAAAACCAGATAAACATCGCTTTCCGCAATGTCGTCAAACGCATGGACAAAAGCGTTCATGGCTTCTCTCTGCTTATCATTATGATGGGAATGACCGGCTGTGTCCACGAGAATATAATCATAGTCCTTATAGTTCTCATATACTTCCAACATCTCATCCACCGAATAAATAATATGTAACGGTACACCCATAATATTGGCATAGGTTTTTAACTGATCCGTAGCGGATATACGATATGTATCTGCCGTAAACAACGCAATCTTCTTGCCGTCAATGAGATGTAATTGCGAGGCCAGTTTTGCGAGGGTTGTGGTTTTTCCTACGCCGGTTGGTCCAATGAAATAAACCACCTTTGCTCCCGGTTTTTCTGCCGGGGTAATGGTTTCCGGTTTGCCAAACTGCAAAATCATTTTCTGGTAAATCTGGGAAAGCACATACTCGATTTCCATATTGGGTTTCAACATGGCCTTCACTTCTTCAATCAGCGGGCTGGCATATTTCTCACTGATTTCATTATCTACCATCGTTTCTTTCAAAAGATCGAGGAAATTGATCATCTCTTCGTTTTCATTATCCCCGGATGGTTTTTCACATCTGGTAGCATTGGCATATTCCCGGAAATGCAATTCCTCCGGAGTCTTTTCCGGCGCATTTCCCTGCCAGGGATCTGCATCCTGACTTTGTCTGAAATCCATATCCCTGCCCCGTCGAAGTCCCGATTTCCTGCTTTTGAAAACATCGGTATCATTTTCCATGCGGAAAGTTGTTTTCTCCGGTTTCAAAGAGCCGCCGGCAAGTTCCTTCTGCAAATCTTCTGAAAGATCCGTTAAAGAATCATCCGGCTCCATCCGTTCCGATGTTTTCATTTTTTCCGACTGCTTCATTTGCTCTGCTTCGGACTTTTCCCACAGAGAATGAATGGAGGCAATCGCTTCCACAATATCGCTGTTTTGTTTCGCTGCATCGGTCTCCGACTCTTCTTCTTTTGCAACCGTCACTTCCACTTTGGAGGATTGAAACAACCGCTGATACCATTTCGGCTTAATTGTTTTCACGCTAAGAACGACAATGGAATCTCCCAGTTCCTTCTTCGCTAATTCCTTTGCCTCTTCCTCAGTTTTTCCTTGAAATTTCTTAATTATCATAACTGCTCCACTTTGTCATGGACATTCCTGTCACATGCGGTATTTCTTTTTGCAAAAATTTACTGTGGCAAATTGTTTTGCGGTAAACGCATCTGCTACTTCAGAATATTTGCGGCAAGCACATTTATCGCCTGCTATGCGGTAATCATTCCAACCGACTGCAGTTCCACATCGGATTCCACCTCATTGTACGACACAACAACCAGGTCCTTGAAATAATCTTCCGTCAGACGCTTAAAATACATTCGAACAATCGGCGAAGTAAGTACAATCGGATTGGTTCCCATATTTTCCAATTTTTCAGTCTCTGTCCGAACACTGTCCATCATGGCACGGGTTCGCTCCGGTGAAAGGGTAATGTAAGCTCCCTGTTCCGACTGTTTCACACTGTTCATGATTTCCTGTTCCAGTTTTGGATCAAGCGTAACTACACGGACAGCCGAACCACCACCGAAATACTTGCCGGAAATAGCACGCTTCAAGGTTTGTCGTACATATTCCGTCAGAAGATCCGTATCACGTGTGGCAGTGGCATGATCTGCCAGGCATTCAAATATGGTAAGCAAATCCCGGATGGATATTTCCTCCCGCAATAAATTTTGTAACACCTTCTGGATTTCTCCGATACCCAGAAGTTTTGGAATGAGTTCCTCCACGATGGTCGGATTGTTTTCCTTCAGGTTGTTCACCAGATTCTGCACATCCTGGCGGGTAAGAAGTTCCGCAATGTGTTTACGAATAATCTCCGTTAAATGAGTCGCAATGATGGAAGGGGGATCCACAACAGTATATCCCAGACTTTCCGCACGTTCCCGTTGTCCCTCCGTAATCCAGATAGCAGGCAGATGGAAGGAAGGTTCAAAGGTTGGAATACCGGTAATTTCTTCTTCCACAAATCCCGGATTCATGGCCAGATAATGATCGAAAAGAATCTCTCCCTCGCTGACCTGAATTCCTTTTATTTTAATAATATATTGATTCGGATTTAACTGAATATTATCGCGCAAACGAATAATGGGAACCACCGTACCAAGTTCCAAAGCAATCTGCCGACGAATCATAACCACGCGGTCCAATAAATCTCCACCCTGATTTACATCTGCCAGAGGAATAATTCCGTAACCAAATTCAAGTTCAATGGGATCCACCTGCAAAAGCGCCGTCACATTTTCCGGTCGACGAATTTCCTCTGCCGCTTCCTCCTCCGCTTCCACTTCTGCCTCCGTAGTATCGGCTTTAATCGTCCGGTTAATGGAAACACCCGCCATAAGAAAGAGTACTCCGAGAATCAGAAAAAGGATGGTATTTAACGGCGTAACTATACCCAGGAGACACATCACACCGCCTACCAGGAAAAGTGCACGAGGTACGCCAAAAAGCTGACTTACCAGAACCGTTCCGAAATCTGCATCCTTGGAGCCCTTTGTTACCAGAATACCGGTGGCAAGGGAAATCAGGAGCGAAGGAATCTGGCTGACCAGACCATCGCCAATGGTCAGAATTGCATATTTATCCAGAGCATCAGAGAAAGTCATTTCTCCTCGCAGCATACCCATGGCAACACCACCCACAATATTAACTGCGGTAATCACAAGACCTGCGGTTGCGTCTCCCTTAACATATTTCACGGCACCATCCATGGAACCGAAAAAGCTCGATTCATTCTGAATCTTATCTCTTCGTTCTTTCGCTTCCTTATCCGTAATTGCTCCGGTATTCAAATCTGCGTCAATAGCCATCTGCTTACCGGGCATGGCATCCAGGGTAAATCTGGCGGTAACTTCCGCAACTCGCTCGGAACCTTTGTTAATTACCATGAACTGAACAATAATCAAAATAATGAAAACAATGATTCCGATTACCAGATCACCGCCACCCACATATTGTCCGAATGTAGAAACCACATTACCGGCATCCCCCTTTTGCAGAATGAGTCTTGTGGAAGAAACATTCAGCGCAATTCGGAAAATGGTGGAAAACAACAACATAGTGGGATAAAAACTCATATCCAGCACTTCTTTTACAAACATACAGGTGAACATGATGGTAAAAGAAATGGCAATGTCACAGGCCAGGAAAATATCCATCAGGGTATTTGGAATAGGCACAATCAGCATAACAAATGCAGAAGTAATATACATTGCAACAATCACATCTGCTTTTTTCATTCTGCCATTGCTCCTTTCTCCATGTTATTTTTGCTTTCCATATTCTGAATTACAATCTGCCTGCCGTGCCGGTTTCCAGTACAGCATAACTAAGGAATCTATACCATGCGCTTTTGTTTTAAGTTTAATATCACTACGAATTCTATACCCTGCCCTGCGCACGATAAACCGCAGCCAAAACTTCGGCCACTGCCAGATATAGTTCCGGGGGCACCTGTTCCCCTATCTCCACATTGGCATAAAGAGAACGGGCCAGGGGTTTATTTTCCACAATCTGAATATCATGTTCCTTCGCAACATCTTTTATGCGCTGGGCCAGATAATCAGCCCCCTTTGCTACGACGATAGGCGCATCCGCAATGGTTTTATCATATTGAATTGCTACCGCATAATGGGTCGGGTTGGTAATTACCACATCCGCCTTGGGAAGATTCTGCATCATTCTCCGCTGGGAGGCTTCCTGCATACGGCGGCGAATCTGGCTTTTTATCTGAGGATCGCCTTCCACCTGCTTATACTCATCCTTAACTTCCTGCTTGGTCATCTTCATATCTTCGTTAAATTTCCATTTTTGAAACAGGAAATCAGCAAATGCAATAACCGCAAAAAATATGGAAATCTTCAAACCGATGTTAATCAGAAGATTTCCCGCCCAGGCAATTGCAGACATAAGAGGGATATCATAAAGCAGATACAAATAGTGCCACTGATTCTTAATCTCATTATACAGAATAATTATGACAACCGCAATTTTCAAAATGGATTTCAGTAATTCGACCAAAGATTGCAACGAAAAAATTCGTTTCACCCCATTTACCGGATTCATTTTGTTGAATTTTGGCTGTAATGGTTTTGTCGTCGGATGCCATTGCACCTGAATCAGATCCCCTACAAATGCAATAAGAAATCCTACAAGAAGGAATGGTAAAATGATTAACATAATATTTTTCAGCATTTCACTGATAAGTTGCGCAAATAAATCAACGCTGACATCACCATTTGGAGGTTTTATATATTCCGGAAATTTTGCATATACCGTATGAAATACACTAAGAAAAGATTCCGCAATGTTTCCGGTCCAGATTTTCAAAAGAATAAACAATGCAAGAAGGCTGGCAGAACTGTTAATCTCTTTACTTTTTGCAACCTGGCCCTCTTTTCTTGCGTCCTCCAATTTTTTTGAGGTAGGAGCTTCTGTCTTTTCTCCGCCCGGTCCATCCTTGGCAAAGAATTGCAACTGATATGGAATCCGTATTTCCTCTTCCCACATATCAGCCACCCCCCATTGCTTTCACAAAGGTGACCATGGTAACCTTCATCTGTTCAAAAATCACATTGGCAACGCTTGGTAACATTCCTGTGGTTAAAAACAAAACACCAAGTCCCACAAATACTTTCAACTGCATACCAATGGCAAACATATTCATTTGCGGAGAAACTTTGGCCATAACGCCGAGAATTCCATTTAATAAAAGGGTAGTGCAGAATACAGGCAGACAAATGCGGAAACCGATAATCATATAATTTGCAAGGAACGCCAAAAAACCCTCGTACATATCATAGAGGATAAAATCCACTCTACCCACCGGAATCAACTGGAAGGTTTCTGCCAACGCCTGAAGCAAAAACTGGTAAGTTCCCGATAGCAGCATCATCAGCATCACCGCATATTGATAATAAAATGAACTTAACGTAGTTTGCTGTCTGGTTGCCGGATCCATGGTCTGTGCCATGGAAAAGCCAATTTCCACATCAATTAACTGTCCGGCGAAATTCACAATAAGAAGGCAAAATTGGGCACTGAGTCCGATCAGCAGACCGGCAATCGCCTCTTTCAAAACCAAAATCGCATATTCCAATAAGGTGGAGTACTGCGGATAGACATGGGGCGAAATGGAACTGTAAAGCAAAAAGGCAACAAAAAGACTCAGAGCCGCCCTTACTCTCCGCGGCACATTATTCAGTGAGAAAAATGGTGCCGAAAAAATAAATGTGGAGACTCTGACCAGAATCAACAGAAAATATTCAAGTTCCTCAATAGGAAAAGAATAATCAATCATCGTAATACCAACCAAATAACCTACCGGATATAAACAGTAAAGTCACTCCAAAGATTCTGCATAAAGGTTACTAAAGTATTTAAAATCCAGTTTCCCGCCAACATCAAAGTCAGAAAAACCAGAAGAATTTTCGGAACAAAGGTGAGGGTTTGTTCCTGAATGGAAGTAACCGTCTGGAAAATACTTACAACGAGCCCCACCACAAGAGATACCAACAGAGGAGGCGCAGAAGTAATAATAACCGTATATAAAGCTTCCGAAACAATTTGTGTAACATAATCAAGAGACATGTTTCTCTACTCTCCTTCTATTTCAGTAAAATGTCTTAACAAGATTTACGATAACCAGATTCCATCCATCTGCCAAAACAAACAACAATATCTTAAACGGCAGGGAAATGGTAGTCGGCGGTAACATCATCATACCCATACTCATCAGTACCGAAGAAACTACCATGTCGATTACCAAAAACGGTATGTAAATCAAAAAACCGATAATAAACGAAGTACGAAGTTCGCTGACGATAAAACTTGGAATCAGCACCGATGTCGGAACATCCTCCACTGCCCCGGACCACTCCGTATAGCCCGCAATTTCCATAAAGACAGAAACATCTTTTACCTGTGTTTGCTCTGCCATGAAATTACGAAGAGGTTCAATTCCGATATCATAAGCCTCCTTGGCGGTAATTTCTCCCTGATCAAGAGGTACAATGGCATTGTTATAAATCTGCATAAAAATCGGACTCATAATATAAATTGTTAAAAACAATGCCAAGCCAAGTAATATCTGATTCGGTGGCGTTGTCTGGGTATTTAGTGCCGTTCGCGTAAAATGAAGCACAATAATAATACGCGTAAACGAAGTAAGCATAACCAGCAATGTCGGTGCTAATGCAATCCCCGTCAATATTAGCAAAATCCGAAGCGCCCCATTTAGCGTCCCATTGCTCTCATCTAAAGTAACCGTAAAAGAATTGCCTGTATTCGGCGCTGCGTAATCATCGGTGGAATCTGCAGAACCGGGTTCTTCTTCGTAAGTACGCTCATCCGTATCCCCCGTATTATCTGCATCCGTTGCATGGACAGATATGGAAGGCGCTATACACAATATGCCTACTGTGAGCAGCAGGCATACCATTTTTAACCATATCGTATTTCGAGATTTCATTCGAGATTTTATTCCCATTGTAAAAACAATGTCCTTTCGGTTACTGGTCGCTATCGTTCTTTTTCGTAAATCGATTCAAAATATCACGAAATCCTTTACTACCGTCCGTTTCTGTCGCCGGAAATTTCAAGTCATCCTCATTCAAATCCACCAGTTTTGTGACTCCGTTTTTTGCCACTGCAATGGCAACATATTTTTCACCGATTTTGACAATCTGAATATATTTATCCTGTGAAATTTTTGAAGTTTCCAAAATCTGAATATTGCCGGATATGTTTTTCCCTTTTTGTAAATTGGCAATATATTTAGTGGTAAAGTAAGTAATTGCAAGAACAAAAATAAAGATAAAAATCAGCGTAAAAAAGCGGGAAACATTATTAACGGTACTAAAGCCGGTTCCGGAATTCGCAAACTCAACCGTCTGATTATCCGATACCGTGGATAAGGTTCCGCTTTTTAACATAAATTGAATATAAAACGAATCCAATATGTTCATAGTTAATCCTTAATAATTTCTGTTACACGAATACCAAAACTTTCTTCGATTACCACTACCTCACCTTTTGCAACAAATTTCCCATTAACAAGAACATCGATTGGTTCACCGGCAATTTTATCCAGTTCGATAATGGTACCCGGTGCAAAATCAAGTATTTCATGGATGGTTTTTGAAGTACGACCAAGTTCCACCGTAACCTCCAACGGAACATCCATAATGAGTCCGATGTTTTCCTGTCCAATCATGGCTGCCATATCTGCCGTAAATGGCTGGAACTGTGCCGGTTGTACATTCATCGGCTGCATATTTATCGGTGGCATTCCCATTTGTGGCATTCCGGTCATCGGGAATCCCGGCTGCGGACCTCCCATTGGAGGAATCTCCGCCTGAGGTGCGTTTCCTACGGTGGTCGCAGGTGCAGGTGCAGGAGCAGGTGCCGGCTTCGGCGCAGATGCTTGTGCCGATACCGTTTCTCCCATCTGCTGGTTCATAAAAATGTCATATAATGACTTGGCAAAATCAAGAGGATAAAGCTGAATAATGGAAGAATCCACAAGATCACCGATTTGCATGCGGAAAGTAATTTTTACAAAAGTACCTTCCATAAAGGTATCAATGGAACCACCATCCAGCAACTCATTGATATTTACCAGACTTGCATTCGGCGGACTGATATCAATTTTCTTTCCAAGCATGGAGGAAAGAGATGTTGCGGAAGAACCCATCATCTGGTTCATGGCTTCCGAAATCGCACTCAAATGCAGTTCTCCAAGTTCTCCTTCCGTATTGGTACCATCACCGCCCATCATTAAGTCGGTAATAATCTTTACATCATTCTCCTGAAGAATCAGGATATTGGAGCCATTGAGTCCTTCGGTATATTTTATCTGAATAAATACGCAGGGTCTTGGATAATCTACAATAACCGCATCCCAATTGGACAGTTCCACCTTAGGTGTTGTGATATTAACTTTTCGATTCACCAGAGAATAAAGCGTGGTAGCGCTTGTTCCCATACTGATATTGGCAACCTCACCAATGGCATCCTTTTCCATCTCCGTCAAAAGATTATCATCAATTGGAGTTGCTGTATTTGAGGATGTCCCTGACGAACTATCATCATCCAGATTAACACCATTTAATAACGCATCTATTTCCGCTTGTGATAACATTCCATCCATGGGTTATTCCTCCTCTCTTATTACTTCAGTTACCCGAACTGCATAATGATCATTCTGCGTACCGGGCATTGCAAAAAATTTGCGGATATTTCCAACATAAATTTCTAACTCGCCTGAAACCTTTGTCCTAAGACGAATAATATCGCCGGTCTGTAAACCAAGAAAATCTCCGACGGCAATCTGGCTTTTCCCCAGCACAGCCTTGACCGGAACATCCACTCTTCGCAGTAAGGCTTCCAGATATTCCTGCTGGTCTTCCGAATCAGTGGTAGACATATTGGTAAACCAGAATTTTGTATTCAGATTATCTACAATCGGCTCGAGTGTCATAAACGGAAGACATACATTCATGAAGCCTTCCACATCTCCCAGTTTTACATTAAGGGTGACGATGGCAATCATCTCATTGGGTGCGATAATCTGTGCAAACTGTGTATTTGTTTCAATTCGTTCCAAAAGCGGTGCAACATCCACCACATTTTTCCAGGGTTCCCGAAGAAGCTGGGTGCAGGTGGATAACACCTTATCCAAAATTCCCAATTCAATTTCCGAGAAATCACGAACCTTTTCCAAAGGTTCCCCCTGCCCGCCAAGCATACGGTCCAGAATGGCATATCCGACATTGGCAGTTAACTCAATGACGATGTTACCGTTAAGCGGCTGAAAATTGATGATACCCAAAATAACCGGATTGGATAGCGCATTAGAAAATTCAGAGAAAGTTACTGTCTCTGAACTGGCAACATTGACTGTTATATTTTTTCTAAGATATACGGGCAGATTGGTTGATAACAATCTTCCGTAATGCTCGAAAATCAACTCCAGCGTTCGTAAATGCTCCTTGGAAAACTTGGCCGGCCGCTTAAAGTCATAATTCTTCACCGGCCGTTCTGTACTGCTTTGAATTTCCTGGGCATCTACTTCACCACTGCTGATCTGCGACAGCAGTCGGTCAATTTCCTCTTGTGAAAGAACCTCGTTCATAGAACCCTTACACCCTCTGTCTAAAATGTGTCACAATCTGGATTATCCATACATAATTTCGCTGAAGGAAACCTTGTAAATAAATTTGGAACCATACATTTCCTGAAGTCGTTGCAAGATTTCTTCACACATCTGGTCCTGACTAAGTTTCGCTTCTGTTAATGTATAACTGCCGATAACGGAAATAATCTCACTCTTAATCAAGCCTTCTGAAGTAGCCAGAGAGGGCTGATAGGTGGCATAATCCGGATCCGTCTTATTCAAAGAAAGCGTTACACTGACAATACAATAATTGTCCTTGGTGTCACCTTCTTCCTTTCGGAGCGGAATGGTCAGGGAATCCTGAATGGAATAAACCTCTGTATCCGCAAGAGATACTGCACTCATTCCGGAGGAGTCATCTCCGGAATCCAATTCGAGATTAATAATATTGGCAATATCCGTTACGATTGCAGCCGTTTTCTTATTGGTGCTGGTTACGGAATACATGGTAACTGCAGACAACACAATATTCACAATCAACAAGGATAAAATTACAATTGAAAGTAAATTCTTTTTCATAAAAATTCCATTCCCTTTCCCTCATTCTTGCATTTCTATTGAATGCTCAGCGAATTATAAATCTTAATCTCCACTCTTCGATTAAGTGCTCTGCCCTCCGGCGTGGAGTTATCCGCAATTGGACAATACTCACCCCGCCCCGTATGTTTCACCATAGCCGGATCCAGATTCGTATTTTCAATCAGATAATAGAATACGGCAAGTGCTCTGGCAGAAGACAGTTCGTTGTTGCTGGCATAAGCCGCACTGTGGATAGGAACCGAATCCGTATGTCCTTCAATCTCTATCGTACTTTCCGCATACCGTTCCAAAATGATTCCCACCTGATCCAGGATTGCCTTCGCTTCTTCCGAAAGTTCCGCATGTCCGGATTCAAACAAAAGTGAGCCGTTCAGGGTTAACTGAACATATTGGGAAGTATATTCTACATCCACAAGCCCATCCATATCCGCTTCTTCGAGTGCTTCAGAAATTTTTTCTTCCAGTTCCACGGATTCTTCCATCTGCTGTTGTTCCACCGCTTCAAATGCATCAAAGGAATTCTCCGCATCATCATCGGATTCTGCAACTTTTCCGGTACTGTTTATGTATTCATCCAACTCATTGAGTTGGCTTACTCCGTTACTAATCAAAAGTCCGTCCCCAATCGACAACGCTCCTGCGGTAAATACGCTAAATGTCTGGGAAAAAGACGCCGCCACTTCTTCAAATTTTTGTGCATCCACAGTTGACATGGAAAACAACAAAACGAAGAAACACATCAAAAGATTCATCAAATCGGAAAATGTGGCCATCCAGGCAGGAGAACCGCCGCCACCCTGTTCTTCCTGTTTTTTCTTCTTTGCCATGCTTATACGCCTCCCTCGTCTTCATTCTGAGGGCGATCCTTCGGTGCTAAGAATGACTTCAATTTTTCTTCAATGACACGTGGGTTCTCACCGGCCTGAATGGATAGCAGTCCTTCAATCATAATCTCTTTCACAAGAAGCTCCGCTTCGTTGTTCACGGTAAGTTTCGTAGCTGCCGGTGTTCCAATCCAGTTAGCAAGAAGAGAACCATATAATGTTGTAATAAGCGCAACCGCCATGGAAGGTCCGATCGCGGATGCATCGGACATGTTCTGTAGCATGTTAATAAGACCAACCAGCGTACCAATCATACCCCAGGAAGGTCCCATTGCGGCAACATCACTCCAAAATTTAATTTTTCCTTTGTGGCGGGCCTCAATGCTGCCCAACTCCGTTTCCAAAATATCACGCACCAGTTCCGGATCCGTACCATCCACAATAAGAAGAATTCCTTTTTTCAGGAAATCATCATCAATATCTCTGGCGGCTTCTTCCAGAGATAGAAGACCTTCCTTACGCGCAATATTGGATAAATCAATAATCTTAGCAATAATTTGAACGGTATCCAGTTTCGGCGATTTAAAAATCAATGCAAGACTCTTAATCCCACTGGTAAAGTCTTTCATTGTATTCATGGTCATAACAGCACAAAAAGCACCACCAAAGGTGATGATTGCTGACTGTGGATCCAAAAAGTTTGAAATTGCCGAAAAATCAATACCTGTTTTGCTATATACGATACCGAATATAACCATAACAAAACAGATAACTATACCTAGCAGTGACGCCAAATCCATGAGTGAAACACCTTGTTTATACGTAGATTACTGCATAAAATCCTTTCTACATAATATTACAAGATTTTTCAAATCTTGTCTACTTTTTTTCTTTTGCTTATGTCAACTGTAAAAAGTAGGAAAAACCATTGATTTTCCAATATTTTTCAGGAAAATGGAATTATTTATGTTAACTTTCTTTTCAAAACGAAAATTGCCTTATGTGTTTCCACATAAAGCAATTCTCATTTATTCACTCTGATTTATCTTATCGTTTCAAGTTTACAAGTTCTTCCAGAAGGGTATCGGAAACAGTAATAATACGGCTGTTTGCCTGGAAACCACGCTGTGTTGTAATCAAATCTGTAAACTCTGTGGAAAGATCCACATTCGACATTTCCAAAACACCGGTTGACATGTAGCCGCCATCAGCAGTAACATCCACACCAATACCGTCAAATTCACCGGAGTTTAATGTTGCACTGTAAAGGTTATCGCCCTCTTTCTCCAAACCGGAGGCGTTAGAGAAATTAGCTACCGCAATCTGTCCCAAAAGTTTTGTCTGTCCATTGTCATAAGAACCGTAAATCATACCGTTGTTCTGAATGGATACACCTGTCATGTTACCGATGGCACATCCGGTACCATAGCCATCATCATCTCCGCTGAGTGCACTCAGGGTAGAAGTCTTTTCATTGTTATAATTCAAAGAATCCTTCAAATCGATGTTCACCTTTTCAAACGGATTATCAGCCGTGGTATCAATCGGTGTTAAAAAGAGATTAAAGTTTTTCAATGTAGTGGAACCGTTGACACCGGTGAATGTACCGTTTGCACTATTGTATGTAAGAGAAATAGCGGTACCCGGTGTGGTTACATAACCTTCTACCGTATAGGTAGTATCACTACCGGTAATCATATCCGCAATCATGGTTTCCACATTTCCGTCATCATCAAAGTTACAAAGTTGTGAAAACTCTTCCCATGTGTCATAGCCAAATGCCTGGGCGTATGCATCCTCTCCCTTGTTGATGGTTGTCGTTGTGTTATCTGCATTGGTTTTAGTAATTACGCCGCCGGAAATCGTGTATCCATCAAGCAGAGAAACCGTAGTGGACTTAAACACCTTTGTCTGCGTTCCGGTAGAATCATCACCCGTAAATATGGTGGCATTATATTTATCCAAAACAGATATATTGGTTTCTCCATCCACCACATCGGATAAAGAAAGAACATAATTGCCCTCCTCATCCGTATCCTTAATGGTAAATTTTGCAGTATAGGAATAACCCAGATTATCGTAAAAACTAAGGTTAACTGCCTTACCGGTTGCAGATGTAACATTCTCATCATTACGGTCGAGAATTCCGCTGATCTTTGCCTTCGTCGTTGCCTGTGGCGGGCTGACCGCATTCTCTGCAGAAAGAATACGAAGCGGTTTGACCGTATCCTGCTGAATTGTGGTAGCGTCCGTCTCCGGATCCGTTACCGCACGCCATCCCATAACATTATATCCATTCGAACTCATGGCAAGATTACCGGCTGCATCCACATAGAAAGAACCATCTCTTGTAAAATAATTTGTGCTGCCGTCGCTTACAATAAAGAAGGAGTTGCCGGTTAATTTTAAGTCAAATGCATTACCGGTTGTCTGCGTAGAACCGGCTGTTGTAATTGAAGTGGAAATCGCACCGGAAGTAACACCAAGACCAATCTGCTTCGCATTTACACCGGCAGTACCGGTTGCCTCATTCGGACCGGAAGCCTTCTGGGTTGTCTGATACATTAATTCAGAGAAGGTAATTGACTGTGATTTGTAAGCAACCGTATTAACATTAGCAATATTGTTACCAATAACATCCATTTTTGTCTGGTGTGTTTTCAAACCTGAAACACCAGAATAAAGTGATCGCATCATAACGAATGCCCTCCTTTTAACCTTCCCTTCGAGGAAGGAATCTTTTCTTACGAAATGAGTCCTTTCACTTCTTCCATGCGGTTCCCTCCGCCTTGTTTTCTATACTTTTTATATCGGATAAATCCGTCAACTCTTAACTGCTGAGCACACATTTTTTCCCATTTACGGGATTATTTAAGAAGTGCGATCCTCTGTCAGCGCCTGCACAATGGCTTCCTGCGGCTCCTCGGAAGTTGAATCCGTAGAAGTTTCCTCTTCCGGAGGCGTAATTATTCCTGCGCCGTTTTCGGCACTTGCATGTTCTTCTGCTCCGTCAGCATTTTCTACACCACCGTTGCCATTCGTAGTGCCCTCCGCATTTTCCGCACCACCGACATTATCTGTATCTCCGGTGCCATTCGTAGCGTCATCCGCATTTTCCGCACCATCGTTTTCCCCGCTATCCGTCTCCTGACTATCGTCGGAAGCATTACTGCTTCCAAGCAGAGCCTGCAATTTCTGATAATAAACATCAATTGCATCAAACACGCTTTTGTCCAGAAAGGACTTTTCGTAGTCCGTCATTTTTTCTGCAGTGTCATGAAGGCTCTCAATCGTATCCTTGTTTCCGATCGTAATGTTGTCATAGCCCGGAAGTTTCTTGATAAGTTCGGTAACATTTAATGCGAGATTGTAGGCTTCCATGTAATCTGCGCTTGCCACCGTATCCAGATCCGCAATGGAATACAGTTCGCCGTTAATGGACAGGTAAGTGTCCTTATTCTCATAAACCACATAATCCACAGGTCCTGATATGTAATCCGTATTCCCGGCTTCATTCGTCACCTTCATAATAACATGCTCACCCACCAGATTCTGCGCCTGAATGGAAGACATATTGCTGCCAATCTCCTGAATTTCAGATACCTCGGTAAATGTGGCATACTGGCTGATCCACTCCGTATTGGAGGTTGGCTCCAAAGGGTCCTGATTCTGCATTTCCGCAACCAGCAACGTTAAAAACGCTTCGGAATTAATTTCGCTGTTGCTGTCCTTTTTATCACTGTTTGAAATCGAAGTGGAGGAAGTACTGGTCTTAAATTCTCCGTCCACTAAAGGTGCAATTATACTCATAAGAAAACTCCTTTCTGTCACTTTGCAAGGTCATTTCATTAAGCATATCCGTATGATTTTCACATGTTTATCTTGCAAAAAACTATACCTTGTAATCCATGGAATTGCCGTCGGCCTGCATCATCTTCGCCGTAACCGCATCTGCTTCGTCCAGTTCTTCCGGCATTTCATCGCCTTCGATTCCGGACAAATCAATCTTTCTGGTGGCTTTGCGAAGTTTCTCGGTTTCTTCCTCCTGCGCAGCATTCTGATCATTGCCCTTTTCCAGGTTCTGTTCAAATTCATGGCTGGCTATGGTAACTTCTACAGCCGTAACTTTAACGCCCTGTTGCTCCAGATTTTCCTTCAACTGTGCAATCTGGGATTCGAGTGCAGCCCGAACCGCTTCATCCTGCGCAGTAAAATGTGCCGTCACATTTCCTTCTTTCGAAGAAACCGTAAGCCCTACCGTTCCCAAATTTTCCGGATTCAGTTGCATCTGCAATTCCGTAATCTGCTGAGAAACATTGGAACGAATCTGCTGGGATACCTGCCGGAAAATATCCTGCGCCATAGGAATCGCCTGAGCGAAACTGCCTGACTGCGGCGTGGAGGATGTACTTCCCGTATCCATCATAACATTTGAAGTTGCAACATTCGCCGTTTGCTCATCGCTATTGTGATGATGGGAATGTTCCTGCATCGGTGCCTGCTCCGTGTCAGAACCGGTTGTCTTTCCAAGAGTTCCCATATCATCTCCCGTACTCTCCTGTACTTCCTCCGCAGAATTATCCAGGTTCACCCCTTTTGTATCCGTTGTATCCTTCTCCGAAAGCACAACTTTCTCTACAACCACAGGCTCCGAAATGTCTTTCCCTTCAAAAGCAGCCTGCTGATCCAGTGCAACTGCAAATTCTTTCAATTCCGCTACCGGTTGCTGAAGTTCCTCACTAAGCTGCTGTACGATTCCTTCTATCTGCCGATTCAAATCCTGTACCGTAGCCAGAAGATTTTCATCGGTCAGAAGACTGGTCATATCTCCATCTGCAAGAATCGTAGCGGAAAGCAAATTAATCTTTTCCGGATTCATCAACTCCGTCGGCGTCAGTCCGAGATTTGCCATAAAATCCTGCAATTGTTCTTCCGTGACACCTAATTTCTTTGCAACCGTTTTGACGATTTTATCTTTTGCAGCAGATACTTTATCCGCCTTATCTTCCGCGGCAGAATTGTTCTTTATCTGCTGCGCCGGTTTATTCTTTTCATTTGCCCGGGACAGTTTCTGATTTTTCGTTATATCCCGTTTCGCTCCGGCGGAAGAATTTGCATCCGAATTCTCCAATGATTCGCCCGAAAAATCTTTTCCCCGGGAAGCGCCACCGGTTTCAGAAACCGGCATATCTATGGTATCCTTAAAAACATTGTCCATGACATTGCGGAAACTTTCCTCCGGCGATGCCTCTTCGTTTTTATTTCCCTTTGTTTGTGCAATGGCTGAAAAATAACCACTGATATCGGTAATCGGTGTATTTGTCATATCTCTCCCCATACCTTTCCGTATTTGAATTGAAATTCCATTCACAAATATTATCGGACAAATGCTTAACTTACTTTAGATTGCGGCATAGGAAAGTTACAATCGAAAGTATTAATCGAAAGCTACAATCAAAAGTTGCCATCTACTGATCCGGATCCATAATCTTAGTTACCTGGGCCGCAATTTCCGGATCCATGGCTGCAAGAATCTCTCCCCGGTCCGTAGCACTCATGGCCCATAGAATATCCGCAACCAGGTCAAGATTTCCTGTCATGCTATTAAAAATCTTTGCAGCCGCAGAAGCATCCATGGTAGCGTACGCATTCGCGTAATCCTGGATTCTGGAGTCCACATTCTGCGCCTGCACCACCTGCTGGTAAAGATATTCCGCCGTTGTGGGATCCATGCTTTCAAAATATTTCACATATTCTTCCGCACCCGGACCATTTTCCGCATAGACTACTTCCTGATAAAATTCATTTTTAATCCGCTGGAATTCCACCTGCTGATTTTCAAAGGTCTGAAGACGGGTAATTTCTGCTTTTAACTGCTCAATTTCTTCCCGATTGGTTGCGTTCGCCGTCTGGGCTGAGGCAAGTTCCATCTCCAGTGCTTTAATCTGATCCACCGCGTCGGACAACGAGGTATAGCCATAGTATGCCTCCAGATCCTCCGTTTCCGTAACGGAATCAGCCGGTAAAATCTTGTTAATCACAGGCACATTTTTCAAAACCGGTGCCAGAACATTGCTGCCGATACCACCCACATCAAGTTTAATTAAAATGGCCAAAATTGCCAGCCAGATTAATATAATAAAAATGGTAATGACGAACATGGAAAACCCGCTTCCGGCACTATCCTCTTCCAAAGCCGATTCCTGCTCTGCGATTTCCTTCGCCCGCCGTTTTACTTCTTTTTTCTGATTTTTCTGATCGGCCTTCAGTTTTCTTTTTTCTTCGGCAATTTGTTTTTTCGCCTGCTTCAAATCATCTGCCATAGAATCCTCCTAGGGCTTTTGCGTTTTATTTTTCCCATAAACATAACTGGTCAATTCGTCAATTTCTTTCGCCTGCGCCCGATTTTCTTCCGCCATAAATTCTTCAAAAGCCTTTTCCTTCAACTTCTCGTAAATTTCTCTCTCCTGAATAGCCTTCTGCATACGGATACGGGCAATCTCCCGATTCTTTTGTGCCGTCTTAACCTGTGCTTCCTGCTTTTTTATTAATTCGTCCTGATACTGCTTTGCGGCAGTATTTTCTTTTATGTCCAGAATATTAATTTTGGTTAAGCGTAATTTCTTCCCTTCTTCAATAAGGCGTTCTTTTTCTGCCTCCAGCACATGCAGTTTTTCCTCTTCCTCTGTCAGTCGTTTTGTCTGCAGAGCAAATTGCTGCTTCTCCTGGGTTTCCATTTTTTCCTTGATTCCAAGGATATTCTGCATATTATATCGAAACCTTCCCATATTCCACAGCCTCACAACCTACCATGTCTTTTCTCTACACTTTTCTTTCTTGCGCATTCAGCCGCGTATCTTTTCTTCATTCTAATTGAAATTACTGTCTTTTCTTGCGCATTCAACCGCGTATCTTTTCTTTTCTGAAAATATTCTCTTTACAAAACAATTCAAATGCGCGTTCCCTGAATGCATTACTGAAATAAGGCGTACAGTTTCTCCAGCGTTTCTTCCAGCGTAAACTTTTCCTCCACATCCTGCTTCAGGAACTGGTTTACCGCATCAATCTTTCCAATCGCATAATCAATGTTGGGATTGGATCCCTTTTTATAGGCGCCGATATTAATCAAATCTTCTGCTTCCTGATAGGTAGCCAAAACCGTTTTTAATTTGGAAGCAGCCTCTCTGTGTTCTTTAGAAGCAACCATGCTCATGCATCGGGAAATGGACTGTAGCACATCAATGGCCGGATAATGATTTTTATGCCCCAGTTTTCTGGACAGCATTATGTGACCGTCCAAAATACTTCTTGCCGTATCTGTAATCGGCTCATTAAAATCGTCTCCGTCCACCAAAACTGCATACAAGCCGGTAATGGAACCATGTTCATCGCATCCGGCCCGCTCCAGAAGTTTCGGCATCTCCGAATACACGCTTGGCGGATATCCTCTGGTTACCGGCGGTTCTCCCGTCGCCAGGCCAATTTCCCGCTGCGCCATGGAAAACCGGGTAAGATTGTCCATCATAAGGAGCACATCTTTTCCTTTGCTCCGAAAATATTCTGCAATGGAAGTTGCCGTCTGGGCCGCCTTTTTTCGTTCGAGCGCCGGCTTATCACTTGTGGCAACGACGACCACCGATCGTTTCATTCCCTCAGTACCCAGGTCCCGTTCAATAAATTCCCGAACCTCTCTTCCCCGTTCTCCAATCAGGGCAATCACATTTACATCCGCTTTTGTGTTCCGGGCAAACATACCCATTAAGGTGGATTTACCTACACCGGAACCGGCAAAGATTCCGATTCGTTGTCCTTTTCCAACCGTAATCAGTCCGTCTACCGCTTTTACCCCAAGGGGAAGAATCTCGCTGATAATGGTTCGCGCCATTGGGTCCGGAGAGGGAGCTTCCATGGGATAGTACAAATCACTGTGCAGAACTTTAGCGGTGTTTCCCTGCATCAATGCAGAGTGGGATTGAAATTCCAGCGGTCTTCCCAGACCATCCAATATAGTGCCCAAAAGAAAATCCCCTACCTCTACCGATAGCGGATGTTCTTCATTTTCCACAATGCAGCCAAGTCCAATGCCATCGGTTGCTTCATAAGGCATAAGCAGGGTATGATTACCGCGAAAGCCAACCACCTCCGCAAGAATCTCCCGTTCTCCATCGCTGGTGTAAATCCTGCATACCTCACCAAGTTTTGCATCCGGACCTTCCGATTCCAGGGTCAGCCCGACCACATTTGTTATTTTTCCGAGTTTACGATAATAAAGGCGCTGTGCCGCTTTCTCGTATTTTTTCACATTTAACCGCAAATCCATGCCCGTTCCTTCCGTATGACATGATGAAATTCGTAGTTTGTTTTCCTACCGCAAACAGGTCACTTTCCGCCTCAAATCCGGTGACTGCGGGAAATCCAATCGTTGTGACAAAAACTCCGCCGCGCTATCTAGTCTTCCTTCTGAAAACTCAGCATCCGAAGTTGTTTCTTCAGCAGGGATAACTGTGTATCTAATCCGCAATCAAAAATTCCTGTCTCACTTTCAATCAAACAGCCATTTTCGCTAAGAGAATTATCTTCCACAATGGAAATGTTTTCTTCCGGTACGCCAACAAGGGCAGCCAATTCCGTAATTTCCTCCTGTACCAGAGCAATATCTGCTTTGGATACATGAATGACATAATTTTTCCCGGCACCCACATCCGCCAGGGCACGCTTTAATAAAAACAAAATTAATTCGTTGTGGGAGGACAATTCAATCCCAAGTACATGACTATAAACCTGCGTCAAAACATGAACCAATTCCGACTCCATATTGGCCTGCAAAACTTCGTAGTTGTCTTTTAATTCCTGTTCCAGGCCGGCAAAACGGTTCTGTAACATTTTCTCCTGTTTTTTTATTTCTTCATTTGCCGCATCAAGCCCTTCCCGGTATCCAAGGTCAAAGCCTTCTTTGTGTCCATTTTCCTGCGCCTGTTCCTGTATTTCCTTCGCCTTAAGGTTCGCGTCGTCTATAATTTTTTGGGCATCCTCTTTTGCGGCGTTCACGATTTCCGTTTCCTGCATAAGGATTTCATCCCGCATGGAAGCCTCAGGCGAACCGGGGGCGGGAATAACCTCATCTCCTACCAATTGCGCTACCTGAAAGGGGTCAATCCCTTCCGTAAATCCTTCTTCCCCGACCTCTTCCGGAGCCTGTTCCTGAATCTTTTGAAGGGATAATTCCTCTAATCGTTTGGCTATGGTCTGATTACTGTCAATCTTTACCGCTTCTTTATTTGCGATGATTACATAACCACCTTTTAGCAGATTACTAGACAATCAGTTCGTCACCTCCACCACGAGAAATAAAGATTTCACCAGATTCTTCCAATTTACGAATCACATTTACAATCTTCTGCTGTGCATCTTCCACATCCTTCATTCGAACCGGACCCATAAATTCCATATCTTCTTTTATCATCTCAGCCAGTCGTTTTGAAAGATTCTTGAAGATTACATTCTGTACTTCCTCATTGCCACCCTTTAAGGCAAGTGCCAATTCGGAATTCTCAACATTACGAAGAACACTCTGAATGGATTTGTCATCCAAAAGAAGAATGTCTTCAAATACAAACATTTTCTTACGAATTTCATCGGCAAGTTCCGGATCTTCGATTTCCAAAATTTCCATAATATGTTTCTCGGTACCACGGTCGGTAGAATTCAAAATCTCCACAACCTGATCCACGCCACCGATAATGGTGTAATCCTGATTGACAAGGTTCGCCAATTTGGATTCCAACACGCGCTCCACCTCTTTAATGACATCCGGACTGGTGCGGTCCATGGTGGCAATACGGCGGGCAACATCTGCCTGGCGTTCCGGTGGCAGCGCAGAAACAATAAGTGCCGCCTGAGTGGAAGAAAGATAAGATAAAATAAGTGCAATCGTCTGCGGATGCTCATCCTGAATAAAACTGAGAAGCTGGGTGGCGTCCGTCTTTCGCACAAATTCAAATGGTTTCACCTGTAAGGAAGCCGTCAACTTACCAATTACATCCAATGCTTTGTCGGAACCAAGTGCTTTTTCCAAAAGTTCCTTCGCGTAACCAATACCGCCTTCCGCAATGTACTGTTGTGCCAGACAGATTTCATAAAATTCATTAATCACACTGTCCTTTACCTGTGGTGCAATACTTCTGGTATTGGCAATTTCCAAAGTTAAATCTTCAATTTCTTCTTCCTTCAGGTGTTTAAAAACCGTAGCGGATTTTTCCGGCCCAAGGGAAATCAATAAAATCGCAGCTTTTTGTATACCACTCAATTGTTGTTCTGCCATGCGAATTCTCCTTAATTATGTAAACTATACCATTCCAAAACATATTCGGAATCCAAATCCAATCCCGACTCCGGTCCCGGTCATTATCCTAACTCCAATCTTCGCTTAACCAGTTGCGGAGAAGATTTGCCGCCGCTTCCGGATTGTCCTCCACAAATTTTTCCACAATTTTGCGCGCCTCGGATTTGTCCTCGATTCCGATTTCTTCCAATTCTTCCACCGGAGTGGATTTCAAAATGTCATCAATACTGATTTCCGGTTCCTCTTCTTCTGCATGGGAAGACTTCAGGCTTCGCGCAATAACGAAAGCGAGCAAACCGAGAATCAACAGAATCAGAATAATCTGAAGTACATCTGCCGTCTCAATATCAAGGCCTTCCCTGTCAATAAAGAAAGGTTCATGGTAAGCAATAATTGTAATACGGTCGGTAGCAATACCGGTAGCGGTGGATACCGCCTGATAAAGAACATCATCCACATCTACGCGGGTTCTTTCGGAATTATTTAATTTATATTCCTCCCAGGTAATTCCATCCAGCAAGCCCTGCTGTTTAATATCCTGTTCTCGGATCATGTCGTAGGTAAGTAAAGTAACGGTAATGGAAGATTCGTCATATTTAATGGCACCTGCAGGAATTTCCTGAATCAGGGTGCTTTCATTAGGCAAATAATCATAGGATTCTTCAATGACTGATGCATTGGAATACTCATTATCCTCATACTGATAAGTGGTTTCCGTATTCGAATCCGTTCCCGGTACACCGGTTACACCACCGCTGCTTTCGGAAGCGTAAATGTCCTTGCTGGCAAGAACGCCCTCCTCACGGTCTCCATCCGGCCAATACAAACGCTCGGTATACTGGCTGGAGGAAGTATCCAATACAATATTCGGTGCCACTTCAATCGTAGAAAACTCATTGGTAGCCAAAAGAGCATTAATGACCTTGTTCTTAATCGCATTGCTGACCTGCTCCTGCAAGGCATAAGTGGAACTGGCATTTCCCAAGGTGGAATTGTCGTCCACTCCGGAATAAAGCAAACTACCGGTGGTACTTAAAATGGTAACATGCTCTGTGGTGTCATTTCCAAGGGCTGTGGCAACAAAACGAGCCATAGCTGCCGCCATATCCGTATTGCACTCTCCGGAAAGTTCCAAAAGCACACTGGCGCTGGATTCTTTATTCTGGGCAATCAAAGTTCCGTTATCCTCAGGAACGTTAAGTTGCACTGTAGCTGTCTTAACAAAATCATAGGATTCCAGGGAATTTTTCATTAAAGTTTCCAAATAAACTATGTATCGTTTCTGCTTATCCGCCTCCGTCGTGGTAAATCCGCCATCCGTAACATTATCAATGCCAAAGGAATTGGCGTAAATCTCATTGGAACCCAGCAGCAAATTCACCTGCGTATAATCCGATTCTTTGATGCTGATTACAAGACCGTCCTCGGAAAGCTGATATTCAAAATTATTCTCTTCCAACAAATCAATTACACTGTTTGCTTCCACCGCATTTGAAGCAGTGTAAATGATGACATAATCGGGTTTTGAAAGAACCGAAACAAGAATTACAATTGCCACAATTACGGCAATGGTAATTCCACCAATTGTCAATTTCTGACGCAGTGTAAATTGTTCCCACCAGTTCATGAATTTTTGTGGCAATGTCCTAAGCCATGCTATAAAACGATCTACCATTTTCCAAACTCCCGTTTATTCCTTCCGAATTCTATCCCGAAACATCCGATTGTTGTTTGTTGTTTGTTGTTTGTTGTTTGTTGTTTGTTGTTTGTTGTTTGTTGTTTGTTG
>JBJEMA010000041.1:6510-7150 GCA_051879435.1 Lachnospiraceae bacterium | reverse complement strand
TCTGTTGTTTGCTGTCTGTTGTGTTTATTGTCTGTTGTGTTTATTGTCTGTTGTTTTTTGTGTTTATTGTCTATCGGTACTCGGTTTGTTGTCTGCCGGTACTCGGTTTGTTGTCTGCAATCTGCTTGTCATGTTAGAATTGCATATTCATAATTTCTTTATAGGCCTCCAGAAATTTATCACGAATCGCTACCGTATATTGCAGCGTTGTGGAAGCCTTTTGTAATGCGATTGCCAAATCATGGGCATTGTCGGATTGCCCCAATGCCAGTTTGATTTCTTCATTTTCCGCTTCTGACAAATATTTGTTGGTCGTATTAATATTATTTACCGCCGCCTCAAATATGGAAGAAAACATATCCTCAGTATTAGTACCGTCTGTGGAAGATAATAAAGAATTGGTACCATATAGAGATTTCGTTTCCGTCAATGACGACAAGGGTTGCATATTAAAATTTGAAATATCTGTTACGTTCATGTCTGTTCACCTCTCGAACTGCAAATCGATCTTATGACTTTACCTTATAATTTTGTCAAATCCAATCGTGCTTCTGTCACATTATGGATTATGACTTCGCCAAATTTAATCGTGCTTCTGTCACATTATGGATTATGACTTCGCCAAATTTAATCGTGCTTC
>JBJEMA010000041.1:0-6410 GCA_051879435.1 Lachnospiraceae bacterium | reverse complement strand
TGTCACATTATGGGTTATGACTTTGCTAAATCCAATCCTCTTGTTGCCATGGACTTGCTTGCATCAAATACAGTGGCATTGGCTTCATAGGCCCGGGATGCATCTATTAAGTTGGTCATCTCTGTTATGGTATTTACATTGGGATAAGTCACATAACCGTTCTCATCTGCATCCGGGTGGGAAGGATCGTACACCATATTCATGGGTGTTTCCATATCTTCCGAAACTTTTGTAATCTTCACTCCATACCCAATCTGGTTGTCACTAATCCGGCTGGTGTGGTGATCCAGATGAGTCCTTCCATCCCCCAAAATATTATCAAGCACATGTCCAAATGCCGTAGTGTTGTCCGTTTCCTGGGTTTCAAAGGTTACAATCTTACGGCGATACGGTGTCCCGTCTGCCGTTCTTGTTGTATTCGCATTTGCAATATTTTCTGCAATGGTATCCATGCGGTAACGCTGCGCTGTCAAACCGGTTGCAGATGTATCAAAAGCTGTAAAAATTCCCATATATCTGCCTTTCTTTTCTTTCAATCAAATCCTATTATTTCTATCCATCTTCAAAAACATGTTTCTGTCTACACTATTTTTCGAAATAACAATTATGTATTACGCTTCTGTAAAATCATGTTTCTGTCTACGCTTTTTTCGAAATCACATTTCTGCATTTTTACTTCATCACTGATTTCAGATTATCAAATTCTTTCTGAATGGACTCCATCAATGCATTATACGTAATCTGATTTTCCGCCAGATAAACATTCTCGGTTTCAACATCCACATTGTTCCCATCCAGACGATAGGAATGACCGGAATCATCTGTATAAACCCGCGGCGTAATCTTTGACATCTGCACGCCGGATACCTTTTCGTCCATGGACTCGTATTGTGAAGAACGAAGCTGCTGAGCCAAATGTGTCTCGAAACTTACATCCTGCCGTTTATAGCCCGGCGTATCCACATTGGCAATGTTATTGGAAATCGCTTCATTGCGCAGCCAGGAAGCATCGGCGGCCTTGTCAAGCACATTGATATAGTCAAACACACCTGAATGAATCATATTAATTTCCTCCCTTTCTCTTCACATCTTTCTACGATTCTTTCCTGCCGTAACAATAATCGCGAACTTACGACCATCCTCGACAAAAAACTATGTAAACTGATTCTGTAAACTACGCCTTACTTTAATATTATAGGTAAAATGCTAGAAATAACAAGAGATTTTGTGTATTTTTGTACATTTTTATACTACATCTTGGGTAGGAACCGTTAATCCGTCTTATTGTTTTCGAGAAAGATGTAAAGTAATTATGCGACATATTATGTTAATCAAAGAAAAAAACGGATTCTTTCGAATCCGTTCCAAAACCTATGTATCATCCCTGATTATCCTATGTCAGGTCAGGGAAACTGTCCCTTGACCATTTTGTTTTCTATTATATATATCGGCGAAAATTCCAATTATCTTATCTACACAGCAAAAATTCTTATGTGATACTTCTTTCGCAAAATATATAATACCACAATCAATCAAAGAAATTGTATCGAATAATACAGTAAAATGCACGAAAAGCATCTTTTAAGCCGATTTTCTTTCCCTGATCAAATTTTCTTGGATTATAAGAAATCGGGATTTCATAAACCGTACATTTTTTTTTGGCAATCTTTGCTGTAATCTCCGGTTCGAAACCAAAACGCTTTTCCTTAATTTCAATGGATTGAATTATATCGCGACGAAACATTTTATAGCAGGTTTCCATATCGGTAAGTGATAAATCACAACAAATATTTGAAAGCATGGTAAGCATCTTATTCCCAAGTTCATGATAAAAACCCTCCACCCGGTATTTTGTTCCCCGGGCATAACGGGAACCATAAACAACATCCGCATCTGCTTTCCCATAAACAAAGGGTTCTACCAGACGAATAAATTCTTTCGGGTCGTATTCCAAATCCGCATCCTGCACAATTACCACATGACCGGTGGCAACCTTAAATCCATGTTTCAAGGCACATCCTTTGCCCTGATTTTTTTTGTGAAAAATTACCTTATCCACCTTATAGCAAAGTTTGTTACGAATTAATTCTCTTGTTCCATCTGTTGAGCAGTCATCAATCAGTATGATTTCGGTAGTCAGTCCACAATTGCGCACCTGATCAATCACATTCTCAATGGTTTTAATCTCGTTGTAGCAAGGAATAACAACTGAAATTATAATGTCTTCTTTTTTCTCAACTCCGTACATTTTTCCCCCGCACCTTTCCTAACAAATAATCGTGTAAAATTACAGCCTAATTCTATAATTTTGTTTTTCAGAACTAATCATTTTTATTATTTCAGACATTCTGAATTTTTGATTATCTCAAGCATTCTGAATTTTTGATTATCTCAAGCATTCTGAATTTTTATTCATCTCAAGCATGCTGAATTTTTGTTCATCTCAAGCATGCTGAATTTTAACTATTTTAGACATTCTATTTATTTCAGACGATTTATCAAAAATATAAATTACGATTGTTCTTCTTTATATTCCTTTGAAAATTTGCAGGTCTCTTCGGAACACACCAGTTTGTTGCCCTTTTTCACAAGAATTGCACCACAAGTCGGGCATTTCTCATTTACCGGCATTGCCCAACTGACAAAATCGCATTCCGGATAGCCGATACAACCATAATAGCGTCTACCTTTTTTTGTCTTGCGGGCAAGGATGTCCTTTCCGCATTTCGGACATGGTACGCCTATCTTCTCAAGATATGGTTTCGCATTTTTACAATCCGGGAATCCCGGGCACGCCAAAAACTTTCCGTGCTGACCGTATTTAATCACCATATTACGGCCACACAATTCGCAAATCTCGTCCGTTACTTCATCCTTAATTTCTATATGTGCCAGTTTTTCTTCTGCTGATTTTACAGCCTCATCCAGATCCGGATAAAAATTGGCAATTACTGTTTTCCAGCCAATACTTCCTTCCTCCACCGAGTCCAGCAGACTTTCCATGGTCGCCGTAAAATGAACATCTACAATAGACGGAAATGCGTCTTTCATAATACCGTTTACTGCCTCGCCAAGTTCGGAAACAAACAGATTTTTTCCTTCTTTAATTACATAACGTCTCGCCATAATTGTTGTAATCGTCGGGGCGTAAGTACTAGGCCGTCCAATACCTAACTCCTCTAAAGCATGCACCAGAGAAGCCTCCGTGTAATGCGCCAGTGGCTGTGTAAAATGTTGCTTTTTATCCAATGATTTAAAAGTAAGTTTTGAATCCTTTTTTAATTCCTTAATTAAAAATGCATTTTCCGATTTATCTTCATCAGAAGCAGTATACACTTTCATAAATCCGTCAAAGGAAATGCTGGAAGCCGCAGATGTAAATTTGTAATCTGCAACATCAAGTTTAACAGACATGGTGGAATACACTGCCGGTGCCATCTGGCTCGCCGCAAATCGTTTCCAAATCAAAGTATATAACCGTAACTGGTCTCTGTTAAGAGAAGACTTCACGGCATCCGGCGTCCTTTGAATATCCGTCGGGCGAATGGCTTCATGCGCATCCTGAATCTTCTTCTGTTCTTTCCCATCCTTCTTTATCGAACTATTCGCAATGGCATACTTTTCGCCATAATTACTGATTATATAATCCTTTGCATTTGCAACAGCCTCATCAGAAATGCGGGTAGAATCCGTACGAAGATAAGTAATCAGACCTATCGTACCCTGGCCTTTGATATCCACACCTTCATATAACTGCTGTGCTAACTGCATGGTTTTTTTGGTAGAAAAATTCAACACTTTACTGGCTTCCTGTTGCAAGGTGGAAGTGGTAAACGGAAGAGGCGCCTTTTTCACCCGTTCTCCCGGCTTAATATCCGTAATCCGGTAACAGTTAGTTTCCAAAGCCTTCTTCAATGTTTTCTCTATGATATCCGCCTGTTGCTGATTTGTTATTTCTTTATTGCCGTCCTTATCCGAATAATAATGAGCCACAAAACTATGCTTACTGTCTTTCAATCCAAAAGTTGCATCCAATGTCCAATATTCTTTTGAAATAAATGCGGCAATTTCCTCTTCTCTATCGCAAATGATTCGAAGTGCAACACTTTGTACCCGTCCTGCACTGAGTCCGCGCTTTACCTTCGCCCAAAGAAGCGGAGAAATGCGATAACCTACCATACGATCCAACATTCGTCTGGCCTGCTGGGCATCTACTAACTTCTGATCAATTTCCCGCGGATTTTTAATTGCTTCTTTTACCGCATTTTTTGTAATCTCATTAAATGTAATTCGATATGTTTTCTTCTTGGATAAATCCAGAGCCTCATACAAATGCCAGGAAATTGCTTCTCCTTCCCGATCCGGGTCAGTTGCAAGATAAACTTTGTCCGCCTTCTTCACTAATTTACGAAGACTTGCCAGCAAATCTCCCTTTCCTCTGATGGTTATATATTTTGGCTCGTAATCATGCTCCACATCAATTCCGAGAGAACTCTTCGGCAAATCCCGCACATGACCCTGACTTGCAGCAATCTCATAATTCGCGCCAAGAAATTTCTTAATTGTTTTCACCTTCGCCGGTGATTCCACAATGACTAAACTATTTGCCATCCAAATACCCCTTATGTTTCTATCGTTTCCGAATTTTATTTTCGAAAAAACTATACACTAAAAAAACTTATTCGGCAACCCTAAACATTCAGAAATCAAAAAAGTATACATACCTATCTGCGATTCATTCTTCCAAAAAAGGCTATGCACCATAACATAGCGCATAGCCTCTTTTTTAATAGAGTGTTATTTACTTAAATTCACATATTTAATCAAAACTCAGATTGATAATCATTTTAGCGATTTCTTTCCATGTATTCACGATATCTCTGGAAGTAATTATCGAAATCATTATCATTCGGAGAAATCGGAACACCAAATACATCAAACTGCAACTGTGCTCCATTATCAAAGGTTGCTGTTATATAGAAATCTAACAGTTTACCATCATTCGCATACAGTAACAAAACATGCGGACTATAATCCGGCATTGCTCGCTCAAATGAAAATTCCAAATAATTACCGCTAGGAACATATTTAAGCCATCCGTTATCGATTCGCCAATATCCATATGTGTCGCCCACATTATATTCCGGTGGATGACATGTAATTCCGGTACCACCTGTAAGATCCGCATAAGTACCTTCATTAGAACCAAGATCTACAAATGTTCCGGCTTCATAATTTATAAAAGAATATTCAATCTTTAAGTTCTGTACACCCTCCATACTAATTCCGCGAAGTTTAACCGGTGTAAATAACGGTGTGGAATTCTTTGTATTCAGGAAAACAAAAGCATAACCATATTCACTCTTGTTATTAATGAAATCCATTTCAGCCCAGTTTACAAATGTTGTATGACTGATATCCGGATCGCCCTGACCAACTATAACACAACCGGTATAAACATCAAAGGTGCAAACCACTTCCGAACTTCCTCCACCGTTTGGAGTCGCAACACAGTTGATGGCATATTTATAATCAATACCGTATTCTTTATTCCAGTTTGTCTGATTATTGATAGGATCTTTTGTTGTAATATTATAACCACTAATCTGATAATACAAATCAGCCTTCATGGAAGTAGGAACAGTATTTGCTGCCGTAGCATCCCAGACAAAACTGAAAGTATAATCATCACGGCTCACTCCGTTCTTAACTTCCCATTCTTCAATATCGGATAAGCAGGCACTATACATATCAAATGTCTGCCAACGCATAATTTCATATTTATTTGCAGAAGAAGCCTGTGTCTTTCGACCACGTTTACCGGTACCGGTACCTAACATATTTCGAAGAAAGACATTCTGCTCTGTTGCATAGGAATAATCATCATTACGCATTCCAATACTGATTTTAACTACATTCTCATCGCCGGAATCAATACCAGTCGTATCAATAATTACATATTCCACATATTCTGCCATCAGAATGTGACCAACACCGTCCACACTCAGATACAGATTACCATACAAATCCGCCGGATCTGCTTTTTCAAAAGTAATATCATAGGTTGTAACAACATCAGAACCATAGGTTTCTTTTGTTTTAATGGTAATAATACTATCTGAACTTACAGTCGGATTATATACAGACTCAATACTCTCTGTAGCATCAATCATCATATCTTCCAACTGCATGATGGTTTGTTGCGCTTCTGTCTGTAATGTAATCTCTGAATTTCCCTTCGTATACACCTTTGTGCTACTGAACAGCACACTGGATACCTCTGCCATAATAATCGCAAGTACAGCCATGGAAATTATGAGTTCAACCAGAGAAAAACCTTTATTTGATTTCATTTTCACCAATCCTTTCCTTAATATTCTTTACTTACGAAAAACTATTTCTTGCATGTT
>JBJEMA010000040.1:0-19817 GCA_051879435.1 Lachnospiraceae bacterium | reverse complement strand
TTGTTATCACATCGAAGATGCATTGCCATCCTTCCGCCACATACAGGACATTTCGGAACAACCTGATCATTCGTTGTTATTTCCTCCTTTCGAACAAATCGTATCCAAATCTTTAAATATCCTTCAACAGAAAAGGCGCCATGTATATTGGTTTTAACTTAAGCGTTCCAACCTTTCCGACATCTTTCTGTGACAATAAATATCTATCACCTATTTGATCAGAATACTTTTCTGCAAATTGATCTATTGATTCATGATTCTTTACAGCAGATGATTTTACTTCTATCGGTATCACCTTGTTTTTTGCTGTAATTAAAAAGTCAATTTCATACGAATGAGTGCTATCTTTTTTTCTCCATGTATGATAATACAATTCTCTTCCCGAAGCCTTTATTATCTGTGCTACAATATTTTCATATAAATATCCTAAATCCGCCGGCAATTTATCACTTAATAATTTGCGATAAATATCTTTTATTCCTTTTTCAGAATCATTAAATAGCATCGTTGTAAACAGACCAATATCTGATAAATACAATTTAAAACAATCGATATCCTTTGTTTGTGATAATGAAACACCGGGATTTGTTACGTTATAGCAAGGTAACACCAAACCTGAATCTATCAGTTCAAAGAGACGTTCTTCGTCTTTTCTCGTCTTCTGCTTTCCTGTTGCTGCAGTAATTACATATTGCTTTTTCTTTCCTGCCAACTGACTCGGTACCGATTTATACATATCGGTAATTCTACCGGAAGAATCAATTTTCTTTAAATCATCATAATATAAATTCAGTATTTCCCGCTTAACTTTATCGACCGACTCAAAACTATTTGTTTCAATATAACTTTCCACAGCCTGTGGCATTCCACCCACAGCCATATAAATTCGAAAATCACGCATCGCATTTCGATTCGCAGTATTTCCCATTTCCATATTACTCTTATATGCCATATCAATTACATTCGGATTTCCACCCGTTGCCCATAGGAATTCTTCATAATCCATTGGATAAACATATATCTTATGCTCTTCTGAAGGAATCAGTATATCTTTCACATTTTTCTTTATAGAAATAAGCGAACCGATTTCAATATAATCATATCTTCCATCTTTCACCAGATGCTTTATTGCTTGCCTTGCCTTTGGAAACAACTGTATTTCATCAAAAATAATAACCGACTTTCTTTCAATCAGTTCTACTCCTGTTTCCATTTGAAGCCTTAGAAAGAATCTATCCAATTTAGAAATATCCTCAAATATATCAAGTATCTCTTTACTTGCAATCGAAAAATCAATCAAAAGATATGACACATATTCATTACGAGCAAATTCTTCCGCTATTGTTGTCTTTCCTACTCGTCTTGCACCTTCGAGCAGACATGCATATTTTCCGTTCCATTCATTTTTCCAGTCTAAAAGTTTTTCATAAACTTTTCGTTTAAACATCATATAGTGCCTCCAAAATATAATATACAGAAATTTCAGTATTAAATGCGATAATTAATAAAGTTATTTCAATATATTTTACTTCAATCAGTATAGATATTTCAATACGTCACATATTAATTATTATAATTATTTCAATATATTATATATCACTTTGTAGCAGTCAAGAAAAGTGATAGACCAATTATGAAAGAATTGTAAGGATTTTTCCAAATAAACAAAAAGACCTGCTTCGGAATCGACTGACACCTTAGTCAATGTCCGATGCAGGAATATCATTTACTTAACAAGAAGGTTCATTTTTATTGATAATAGTTATGATTCGCTACAGAATAATTCCTTTAGTTCTTCCGGTTTATGAATTACTTTCGTAACACCAATGGAACGAAGAAATTGTTCCTCACGAAATCCCCATCCAACCATAATTACATCAACGCCTGCATTATTTGCCGTCTGGAAATCCACCTCGGAATCCCCGATATAAACGGATTCCGCAGGAGTGACGCCAAAGAAATCCATTACATAGTTCACGCTGTCGGGAAAAGGTTTTCTTCGCTGCCCTTCCCGGTCTCCGACGGAAATATCAAATAACCCTTTGAAATAATTATCGCAAAGCATTTTCACCGCAAAATCCGCTTTGTTGGAAACAACCGCAGTCTTTATCCCTTTTGATTTCAAAGCAGCGAGCACTTCGCAAATGCCTGTATAGGGCTTTGTTTTAATTGCACAATGGTCTTTGTAATATTCACGAAAGCATTGAAAAATTGCCTCCACCGCATCGTTTCCGGTTCCGGCCGGAACGGCCTTCTCTACAAGATTGTGGATTCCATTTCCCACAAAACTGCGAATTTCCGCCAGGGTTCGTTCTGGCATCTGGAACTTTCGCAGGCAATAATTCATTGTATCAGCCAAGTCTTCTATCGTATCTAAGATAGTTCCATCCATGTCAAAAATCGCCAATTGATATTTCATATGTCATTCCGTCCTTTCATTCCGGCAGCCTGTCTTCAATTATGATGCAGCGGTTTCGTACGGCACCACGCCTTCGATTATGATACGGCAGTTTCGTTCTTCTCACCGGCTTTTTTTAATGTTACAAACATAAGAATCAATCCAACCGCCATAGTCATATGTGCCAGTCCGGCAATACCGGAAATAGCCCCATTGGCCGCAGAGGAAAGAGAGAGTCTCATGACTTCCACTGTACCACGAACCAGAAGCAGAATCCCGGCTCCGTTCAAACCAATGTTGTAAGTAATCAAAAATGCTTTATATGTTTTCGCCTTCTCCAGATCAAAGCGTGCCTGAAACGATGCCAAGATTAAAAACATTAGCATTCCAAGGACAAGATAATGGGTATGTACCCCTTTCAATACGGTTTCTTCGGACACGAAGTCATTCATTTTGCTGAATTCTCTGTAATAGACTCCGCATAACAACCCAATAATTGTGTAAATCATTGCAAAATTCAAATTCTTTTTCATTCGGTATCCCTCTTTTCTTTCTGAACTTCGTTCATGATCGCATTTCGCCGCTCGCCAATCATGCTCTTTAATTCGCAATCCTGCGCTTTCGCGCTTTTGCCTGCTTCGCAGTGCCCAGAAAAACAAATGTCGCCCGTCGGCGCCGCTTGTTTTTCTTTGGGCATATTATATCATGAACTTCGTTCAGGGTCACATTTCGCATTTTCTCGGGATATTATTTCACGAAAAGAGCATTCCCTCAAGAATGCTCTAATATACTTTTATCGTTGTTCTGTTGAACATTTCCTTCTTGCCAGAATATATCCA
Source organism: Lachnospiraceae bacterium (assembly GCA_051879435.1). Classification (GTDB taxonomy): domain Bacteria; phylum Bacillota; class Clostridia; order Lachnospirales; family Lachnospiraceae; genus NK4A136. Next base: position 16,580 of record JBJEMA010000040.1, on the reverse strand, counting down.
ACACCTTCCGGCGCCTCCATATGATGAGTTGAATATTCATTATAAGACGCAAAATACTGCATTGTCGCCTCTTTATGATTCAGACACAGGCTTACATCATAGCCACACACCGAAAGCAGTTTCTCCATTTCCGCAAATGAATACCTTGCTTTCATTGGTTCTCCGGCGCCCGTTGCAAGCTGCCGGTTTATTGCTGCGCCCTTGCCTGACTCTTTTGTAGGGAAATCAAAACAGATTACAGAATCTTCCGAAAGAATTGTCCTTATCTTCTGAAGTAGCATTTGAAATTCTTCCTCGGAAAGATAATAACTTATTCCCAAAAGACTGCCAAAAGTTTTTATAGCAGGCATAAACCCGGCCTGTAACAATTTTTCGTCCCATGTGTTCTTCGCCAAATTGCAGGGAACCAATATGGAATCCGATTCCAGTCCGGAGGCTTGGATTTTCTCATTTTTATCTGCAATTAACTCCGGCAAATCCAATTCATATACATGGAAGGACATATCCCGGTTGCGTAATGCGTAAGTATCATAGCCGGCAGCAAATAATACATACTGCCCGCAACCCTTTTCCCTCTCTTTCGCCAATGCATTTTCACAGAAAGCACTTCTTCCAAGAACAGAAGGGGATAATTGCTGATCTACAATACATCGCAACCCTTCCTCCTGCGTTCCTTCAAAATCAGGGAAAAAAAATCCGATTCCTTTTTTCATATTTTCTTCTATTTGCTTATACTCTTTCCCCAACAGAAGTTCTGCTACACTATCCCCAAAAATATGTGTCGTATTATTCTTGTAGTGGTAGGCTCTTGCGAAGCAGCTTATCTTAGCAGTTAAATGTTCCATAATTATCCCCCTATCCGAACAACATTTTTGCCGTCTGTTCCAATTCTCGTCTCACGGTCGAATTGTCGTAACTGCAATCCTGATCGTAAATTCCTTTCACAATGTCAACGGAAAACAATCCGTCGCGGTTACAGTAAAACAAAATGCGTTTTACCCCGTCCATCTTAAACCGCGCCTGGGCATTTCCCTCAGGATAAAGTTTCACCAATTGTAGGCGTTCCGATGACTGCGCCGCAAGAAATGTAATGTAATGATTTTTCGTCATTTCATGCTCCATACGCACATAAAATTCATCTTCTATTTTCTCAACAAAAATCTTATGTCTTTCATCCGTTTCCTCGGGCTGTTCGGCTTTTAACGAAACCCCATGACAATGAATGACAGCCTCCCCCATACAACTGATGACATTTCCGCAAATCGGACAGACATAAAATTTTGATTTCAGCATATTGGCTGAAACATTTGTGTTAGAGATTGTATCTCCGGAGAGCAATTCCGTTACCGAAATGGAAAATGCATCCGCAATCGGCTCAAGCAATGTAATGTCCGGATACCCTTTCCCCGTTTCCCATTTGGAAACTGTCTTGTCACTGACATTTAACAGATCAGCCAACTGTGCCTGTGTCAGATTCTTTTTCTCCCGTAATTGTTTAATCACAGCACCTGTTACATATTGATTCATAATTCATTTCCTCCCGTAACTGTTTCATCACAGTACCTGTTATAGGTTGATTCATAATTCATTTCCTCCCTAACCATAATAAGTGAAATGATACAAAAGGAGTACCTACGGAAAGTAGAGAAAAACAAAGCCGGTTAATTTCATCGCTGAATAACCGGCTCGTTGAATGCTTCCCACAACTTTTTTCTATTCCTTATAAAAATACGCCCTTTACAAAGATTTCGATGCCAATAAAAATCAAAATAATGCCACCGATTATCGTTGCCTTATTGCCAAATCTGGTTCCGAATTTCTTTCCGAGAATCAGCCCAATAATACAGATAACAAAAGTTACCACAGCAATAATCAGTGCGCAAACCAGGGCCATTAAGAAACCATATTCCGCAATGGTAAATCCTACTGACAACGCATCAATGGAAGTCGCAATACCCTGTATCAGCAAAGCCGTAAAACCCACTTTCGTATTCTCATTCTCAACATTGTCATTTTTCATACCTTCCAACAGCATCTTTCCACCGATAAAAAGAAGAAGCAGCAATGCAATCCAGGGAATCAGTTTTTCAAATGCCGCAAATAGTTGAATTATCGTATGTACGCATATCCAACCTATCATAGGCATGGCCGCCTGAAAAAAGGCAAATGTTCCGGCGATTCCACTCATTTTATTCTTCTTCATATCAGGTTCATGTAAACCATTGGCAAGTGATACAGAAAAAGCGTCCATAGCAAGGCCGACACCCAGCAAAACGCTGTTTACAAAAAATAAAAAACTCCATTCCATCCTATAGTCCTCCTGCAAACGAAATAAAAAACCAAGTATAGCCACAAAAACTACACTTGGTTTCTATTTTTATTATACAAAGATAGACTTCATGCATAGTTTTTTCTATACATGAGTCTCGCAATTTAAAACAAGCCAGGCAAAATGCCAGCATGTTGACTTGCTACGATTTACGCTTGCTACTCCCTCATGGGCTTACATGAAAATATTGCACCATAGTTCCCAGGTTTTGTCAAGTGAATTTTTTTTCATTTTTTTAGCAATTTGTTTTCATTTTTTTAAGCAATTTGTTTTCATCTTTTTAAGCAACTGTTTTCATCTTTTTAAGCAACTTGTTCGGAACACCTTGTTTCTTATTCTTTGGAAACGCTTTGTTTCTTATTCTTTGGAAACGCTTTGTTTCTTATTCTTTGGAAACGCTTTAATTCTCATTTACTGAAAGTGATTGAATACTCTTTATTTTCGACATTACCAAAGCAGTCCCCGTCAAACAGATTCCGGAGAAAATAATGACTACACCGGCTCCTCTACCAACATCGGTGGAAAGCAAGCCAGCAATGGCGTCTGCCAAAAATCCACCACCTCCATAAGCAAAAACATAGCCTAGCTGAGAGAGGAATCCTATAAAGCCCCACGCTCTTCCCTGCATTTCGTCCGGGATATTGGTACGCACGAGATAATCCAGACAATTATTCGCAAACGGAAGCATGCAGAAAAATAGAAATCCAAAAGTGCAGATTACAAAGATATTTTCCCAAATACCAAATCCAACCATAAAAAGACCTGCCAAACCAAGAGAAATTTCCAGAATAACTACATAATGTTTCTTTATTCCCCGTATTCCCAAAAGCAGACTGGAAAATAACATACCGCAGGCACAAACGGTCTCCCCGATTCCAAGAGTTTTTGAATCGGTAAAAGACAGAATTAATGGTTCCGCAAGAATCTGAAATATCCCTAGGAAAAGTGTCAAAACCGCCGACACCAATATCAACAGAAAAATTCCCGGCTTGGAATGAACAGCGCTCCAGCCTTCGCGCATACTTTCCATAAAGGATTTTCCCGCTTCCATTTGTTTTGATTCAATTCCTCTTTTTACAACCGCAGTGGATATTACTGTAAGAATAAAAGTACATATATCAATCATCAGAAGAAGTTGTACATCACTCACGCTTAATAAAAGACCTGCCAACAAAGGAGAAATCAGATATCTGGCACTTCCTGCAAGATTTACCAAACCGTTTGCCTTTGAAAATTCTTCCTTTGTCAAAAGATCCGAAACCGTAGCCCGATAGGATGGTTCCAGCAAAGAAGAAAAGACAGAACTGACAAATACTCCAATGCAAATCTGCCATAACGCGGCCTCTCCCTTATGCAGACAAAATAAAATATATAGGATACCCAATGCGGAGCAGCCATCTCCTATCATCATTAAGATTCTTCTGTCATAACGGTCAGCCAGCACGCCTGCCGGCACACTAAGCAGTAAAGTTGGCAGAAATCCCAACAAAGTAACCAGCGCCATACTTCCGGCACTTCCCGTCTTGGAAAAGACATAAACCCCGAGACCGAAACTGGTCAGCCCTCCCCCCACAGTAGAAACCAATTCTCCCGACCACAACAAAAGAAATTTTCCGAAATTATTTCCCTTCTTCATATCATTTATCCTTTCTTTATTGACCGATTGCCTGTCGGTTTATTATTAAAAAACTCTGCAAAAAATTCTGATTAAGTATCTCACCGATAATTAAAACAACCTTACCATTTAAAAATCGGGCGCATTGCATCTGTAAGTGCACCGTTTTCCATTCCAAGAACCTTCTCGGCATGATAAACAAATCCTTTCATTTTTTGTTCTTTTACTCCGGGTGCATAAGAATTCATACTGTCAAATGCCTTATACGAATAAGTCATTATCATTTCCACTGCCTCTGCCGGATAATTCGTATGCATGATGCCATTCCGGATGCCGTCTTCCACAATTTTGGTAATCAATGTATTGACCCGCCGGAGCAACCGTTCTTCCAGTTTCTGGTGTAGCAGCGCATTTTGCGGACGGTGAACCTGCTCCATAATCATATCCCCCAGTTCCCCTTCCACATTCAGCGATAACATGGTTCGCGTCAGCCTTTCAAGAACCGGTATGGAATCATCTAATGCAATAATGGCCGCCTTTGCCACCATCTGATTGGTCAGGCGTTCAATCATCGCATCCAGAATGTCTTCTTTGGATTTAAAATGATAATACAAAGTACCTCTGGCAATTCCAATTTCATTCAGAATGTCATTGGTACTGGTACAATCAAATCCTTTTGCGCAAAACAATCTCTCTGCAACATCGAGTATCTCATTTTTGCGTTCTTCCGCATCTTTTACGATTCTCATATAAGACCCCTATCAATTCCATTTATGACACCGGTATTCAGAGCAGGTTTCTATTGCAGTATCATACTATCCGCCACCGACTAATTGTCGGTTAAAATATATCATATTTCATTCTGTATTGCAAGCAATTATTATTATTTTCCGGGTGTCTTATCCCCTGTATTACAATTACAATAAAAAGGCCTGCCGGAACTTAATAACGATATCTCATATCTTTGTAGCGATGCTCCTTGTCAGTAAAGCCGGCTTTCTTATAAATTGGATAACCAGCATCCGTTGCACTTAAGTCGACCCTTCCCAGGCCACGCTCCTTCCCATAGGAAAGAAGATTCTTCATGAGTTTTGTGCAAAGACCTTTCCCGCGATATTCCGGCTCAGTATAAACACTCAGGACCTCACCATATAAACCATTTGGTAATATAGAATTTGCAGGCATCTCAATGATTTGTAAGTACATAACCGAAACGATCCGTTGTCCGTCTCTTGCAATAAATGCGATTAGTTCATCTCCTAATTTCCGGTTAAAATAATCCGGCAGTTGCTTCTCCATGCATTCTTTTTCATATTCACCGATTCCACCAAAATCATCAATCATATAAGCGATTCTTAATCGGATTAATTCTGCTATATCGTCCTTCGATGCTTCATCAAAAATTATATTCATTTTTATTCCTCTTTCCATTTTTCTCGCGGTTTCCAATCCATTATTCTCGCGGTTTCCAATCCATTATTCTCGCGGTTTCTCAATCATATTGGCAGTGCAATTCAATACCACCAATTATTTGAGCGGAAAGCAAATGTCAATTTCCATATATCCATCTTCCCTTACCTCCCGATAAATATCGAGAATCGGTTTTTCGTCCAATTGATTTTTTGTCTTTGCCAGCCACCTGCAAAATATTTCCTGATAGACCATAAACAAAAACTGCGGATATCCTTTAAAATGGTAGACTGCATATTTCCCGCCATCAAAGTTGTGGGTGAGTAGTTCTGCATTTTTCTTTAAAGCAGGATGATTCGGCGAAATCGTCTGGCACAATTCATACATACAGTGATTTTCATCTGTAATGGACGGATCATCGATTGTACATTCTATATATATGGTGTCTTCTGTCGCAAGATAATTATATTTTTGAATAAAACTGCACCACTCAGTAGGCAGATTATGATAATTCCCTTTTTTTCTTTCATAAACCACGGTAAAGGTTTCCAACTGCTCTACGGTAATCAGTTTCTCCGTATTATCCAATTCATCCAGCGAAATACCGTGAGAGAAGGAACTCTCCTCAACCATTTTTTCACTTTTCTTTCGAAAATCAGCGGGTGAAGTATCCAGATGCTTTTTAAATGCTGTTGCAAAATTAGAGGAGGAATATCCATAATCTTCACCAATTTCCGCAATGCTTTTCTCTTTCTCCACTTTCAGACGCCATGCACTTCTTTCTAAACGCACCCGCTTGATGAACTGATATAAAGCCTCATCCGTATCCTCTTTAAACATTCGAGTCAGATGATACCTTGAATATGCACAGTGTCGCGCCACATCATCCACCGTGATATCTTCTTCAATATGGTCAAAGATATAGTTTATCGCTTTATTGATTACTGCACTTCGTATCGCTCTGCTTTCTTTCATAACCATGCCCTTTTCTCAGTAAGCTTATCCCGGTCAGTTTTATTGTAACCACATCACGGTTCCATTTTCAACCTGTGGTTTTGTTTCTTAAGAAGTCCTATAGATACCAATGCCGTAATCGTCTCCGTACATGGCGCACTCATCCAAACACCATTCATTCCAAAGATTGCCGGAAGAACCAGGGTAAATCCTAATAAGAGAACAATTCCCCTTAGTGCAGAAATCACTGCAGAGGATTTTGCATCACCGCAGCAGGTAAAATACATGGAATTAATCACATCATATCCCATGAAAAGAAATGTTACTGCATAAATACGGAATCCAGATGCAACCATATCCGCCACATTGCTACTACAGCCAAATATTCCGGCATAACTTCTGCCGGTCAAAATAAATGCAACAGCAATCAAAAAACCAATCACAAACAAAATCCGGTTCGTAATCTTTCGAATGTCACCGGCGACTTTGGTTTCTTCTGCTCCCCAGCAGATACTGACAAGCGGCATGATTCCCTGACCAAATCCTAAACAAATCATACTATATGCGTACACTACAAATCCAAGTATGGTAAAAGCAGCAACACCTTCCGTTCCAACATATTTCATCAGAACATAATTAAAGGTAAACATGGATATGGCACTCGCCATCTCCCCAATGAATTCAGAGGAACCGTTCAGAAACATTTCACGGTTAATACTGCCATCAAACCGGAAACGATGAAATCGGATTCCTGCTTTTTTGCTGATAAAATACCCAAGCGAAATCAGAACTGTTACTACCTGTACCAAGAGAGAACCCATTGCACTTCCCTGTACTCCCATCCCTAATCTTCCAACCAAAATATAATCTAAAATCAGATTTAGGATACATCCTGCAATGCTGATGATCATGCATACCTGCGGTCTGCCATCTACACGGATAAACATTCCAAGTATGGTTCCGGCAACCATAAGTGGATAGGTAAACAACATAATCCGGTAATATTCCGTAAAATAAATACGCAACCCTTCATCGGCTCTTAAAATTTTTAGTATCGGGGTAAATAGAAGGAACGCGAAACAGGAAATCACGATACAGATGCACACAGCGGTTACCATGGTCTGCGAAAACACTTCCGATGATTTTTGCTTATCTTCTGCCCCGAGAAGTCTGCCGCTGATGACAGACCCACCGACGCCGACGCAAAGCCCTGCTCCAAGATAAAAATAGAGGATTGGTAGCCCGAGATTAATAGCTGCCAGTGCATTTTCACCCACATAATTTCCGGTAAAATAACCATCCGTTATGGTGATTACTGTTTGCAACAGCATTGCTATAATGCTGGGTATAGAAAACCCAAGAATGTGTTTCAATTTGTTTTCTTTGATTTGTTTGATATTCATGTCTGCATCTCTCCTTTACCTATCCTATTGTAAAGATGCAGGTTTTTTTATTCTTCTGAATTTGTGCTATTGTTGTCGTGGGGATGTTCCTTTTGCCACGATACCGGAGCAAAAGCCATCTTACCATCTTTTGAAAGAAAATATGCACATATATATGCAGCATATCAGTTTTCACATAAGTTTGGAGAAGATTCGCTTAATAGTCATTACGGCATCCGCAATATTGGAATCTTTTTCTGCTAACATATTCAGTTCCTCCCATGTAGCTGCTTTGAAAAAATCTGCCCAATAGAGACGATGAGCAGAAATATCTTCTTTGTTTGCAAGATCTCTACGGGATAAGTCTACCACGCTTAATTCATACGGTACAATTCTGTACTCCATACATTTTTAAATCAACTTTACCGTTCACTACCTTTACACCCTCTGCTTCCAACAATTTAGCCTGTTTTTCCGCTCCTCCAAAAGCAAAGGCTCCTGCCAGTTCTCCTTTGGCATTTACCACACGAAAACAAGGTATCTCATCAGGGTTTGGATTTTTATGCAGGGCATTTCCTACAGCCCTTGCCATGTTCTTGTCACCAGCCCACTCTGCAATCTGTCCATATGTTGCTACATGCCCTTTCGGAATTTTTTTGACCGCTTCGTATATTCTTTTTGTGGGGTTATCCGATACCAAATCATAACTTTCTGCTATCATCCGTTTAATCTCGGAATCCGGAATTGTTCCATCTAAAATAACGGTATTCCAATGCTCTTTATTCTGATGATAACCGGGAATAACAGAAGGAAATATACTTCTCCAAAAATCTCTCCACTCCGGTTTCACTTTCAAATTCAGATTAATATATCCGTCCTTTTCATATACCCATAAAAATGCCTTTTTGTTTCCTTTCACTCTGACTAACTGCCAGTTTGCATCATGGAAGGGTGCGTCCTGATAAGTATCAGGAAAAGTCAGTCCGTATTTTAAGGCTTCTTCTCTGGTTGTCATTCTAATTACCTCATAATCACATTTAATAGCACTCTTGAAAATGATTGTTCGCACACAAAGTGACAATCGTCATTACAAAGTGACAATCCTTTTGACAAAGGGACCTCCTCGCGGATTTCACTGGGGGCGTTGATTTCACCGGGGACGTACCTTTTGTCACATGGAATGACACTGGGATATTTCTCGTGTTTTCACCTAGGACGTACCTTTTGTCACATGGAATGACGCCGGGATGTTTCTCATTACAAAGGGACACTCCTCGTGACAAAGGGACACTCTTCGTGACAAAAGGTACATCCCCGTGTTCTGTCCCCGTGTTCATATCCACCACTGTGGCGTCAATTCTCCCAATGTAACGATTCTTTCCGTATCATAATCCATTAATATCTCAACATTTTTATAAGTGTCAGGCATTAATTGAACCATTAATTCTCTGCATGCCCCACATGGTGCTCCGTTTTTTCCATCCGGCATAATCGCAAGCACTCTTGAAAATGATTGTTCGCCATTCGTGATCATCTGAAAAATCGCATTTCTTTCCGCACAGATTCCAAGCGTCGAACAAGTATCAATGCATACTCCTGTGTAAATCTTGCCGGACGCAGAATATATTGCAGCAGAAACCTCCCCAGCTTCAACATAATCCGATATTTTCCTTCCATTCCGAACTGCCTTTGCCGCTTCATACATTTCTTCCCAAATCTGATCCATTTCTCATGCTCCTTATGTTAAAAATAAATTGGACATTTTCTCTGTTTCACTGGGGATGTACCTTTTGTCACATGGAATGACGCCGGGATGTTTCTCGTGACAAAGGGACAATCCTCGTGACAAAGGGACACTCTTCGTGACAAAAGGTACGTCCCCGTGTTTTGTTTTATGCTTCCGTAGCATCAGGATAATTCTCCATCACTTTAAGAAATTCATCAAAATGCTCATCAAACAATTTTGTAATTTGCGGATCAAACTGACGACCTGCCTGGCTTAAGATTTCCTCTCTCGCCTGCTTGGGAGTCCAGGATTTCTTATAACAGCGTTTACTGACCAGGGCATCAAAAACATCGGCTACTGCCACACATCTTGCATATATATTAATTTGTTCACCTTCAAGATTATTTTGATACCCCTTACCATCAAAGCGTTCATGATGCTGCTGGGCTATGCCGGCCGCAAGCTGCATAATCTCTCCGGGGGAGTTTTCCAAAAGTTTGTATCCATAATCAACATGCTTCTTTATCTCAGAGAATTCATCTTCCGTAAGCTTGCCGGGTTTGTGTAATATTTCCCGCGGCACACAGATTTTACCTACATCATGCATCATACTTGCCACGCTGATTTTCCATGTTTCTTCTTCCGATAATCCCATAGCACGGCATAATATTTCTGTATATGCGGCAACACGTTTTACATGCTGGCCGGTCTCATGACTCTGTGTCTCCACGAGTTCCGAAAGAGAAGAAACCATAACCTCCTGCTCTTCATATAGTTCATTATTCTTTTTGACAAGGGCTTTAATCAATCGCTGTAGTTTACCTGTTATTCCAATTGAGATAACCGATATGGCAATCAGTTCAATGACACGCGGTATGATTCCATAGAATACAACACCTCTCAAAGTAACCAGTGGCTCATCCGGTACAATCTTAAGCATAAATGCAAGCAAATGACTTCCTATCATTACCGGGACACTTACTATGGTAGTGTAAATAACATAGTTGCGTTCACAGTATAGGCAGGAAACTACTACCGGAAGAATCAGCATAATGATTACATGATAGGAAAGAATCGAATACATCAGTCCGGACATAAAGACCAGAAGCGATAAAACCAGATATCGGATACCTTTGGTTCGTAACTTCAGAATATCAAAGAATATAGTCGGCATTAGTAATATAACAACTGACACCATAAGAGTTGGATACAATGCGGTAGAAATCTTAAATACATGAAAAACATTCAACAATACCACAAGAATAATCAGCAATATTAGCGCTCTGCATATTGCCGAAATGCGACGATCGGAATCTTTTTCGAAATCTAAAATCAAATTATTTGCAAAATTAATCATCTGTTACTCCTCACAGAATTATAAGGAATTGGAATAATAAATCTATCATACGATAGATGGAACTTCATATCCCTTACATATTCCATTTTAATCTTTTATAATCTATATTGCATAAAATTATCGTTATGTACGAAACCATACGATTCATAAAGTTTTACGCCCATATCAGAAGCTGTAATCTGTATTGTTCCACATCCATATTTCCTGGCTTCTTCAACAACTCTATGCAGGAGTTCTTTGGCAATTCCCATCCGTCTATAGCCGGGATTTGTGAACATACTTGACAAAAGTCCCATTTTCCCGCTTGGGCAGCCAAAATAAGGAGGTTTTTCCACAAATGACATTCCGCTCGTACCAATGATTTCTTCATCATCCACCGCAAGCCATGACACGAATGTCCCGTCAGCCATATGCCGTTTATAGTAATCTTTTAGCGCAGGTACTAAATCGATATCTTCCTTTGCGCCCTCTTCCCTTAATTGATTGATTCTCATTTCAATAAAGCGATCAAGTTCTTTTTCCGTTAATCTCTTATACTCTACTGCCAAATCTATTCCCTCCGTATATATGCATTATATACACATCGATTGTCATATGCCAGATAACATATCACCTTCTCTATCGCCATTTCTGGCCTAGGATTGAAATTCTCCCCGTGTTCCATTAACTCTCTTTTTACACCTGATTTTTACATATTGGGTGTCGGATGACCGTCTTCCACTTTTCCGGCGCTACCTTTCTTGCATCGGACATATAGATTTCATGGTGAAGTCTGCCATCGCTAAAGTCATTGCGATATCCATGTTCTTCAAGAAATTTATCCATAATTGCAACAGTTGCAGGTTCCTCATCAAAAGGTCCGTGGTGCATAATCTGAACGCACAAGCCCTCATCCACTGTGAGGAATTCTGCTTTGGAACAGTCCATTTTTTTCTTCTCAGACGCAGTCTCCACTGCCCAGTCAAAATCTTTCTTTGTCACAAAATCCGGAAGTCTGATGACTGATATCCAATGAAATTCCGCCTTGCTACTGTAATCACATCCATCCACTCCGTCCTGCCACCAAAAGCCTTCCAGTGGCGGGACTACATACTCGAAAAACCCTTCAATCTTATAATCTGACTTGTAACTCATCTTCAAGGTATATGCAATCGCATACAGGATTCCTACAGCCTGCTGATATGCCCCACCTTCCTCATTGGGATTCCCCTTTCCTCTTACTGCAATATAATTTGCCTTAGGAACCGTCACTACTTCCGGCTTATTCTTTGGCATATAAAATTCTTTGTATTCTTTCTTAAAATCAAACGCCATATTTCTTACTCCTGATAATATTTTCCCTTATAAAAATTTTCTGCACCCGTCTTCTCGGCGGTGCTGTGCCATCATCCGTCGGTTCACTCTGACCGGGTGCGACACCATCATCCGATGGTCTACCCTGTCCCGGCATCCTGCCGCCCGGCTGGCCTCCCATACCACCCGGCTGACCTCCCATGCCGCCACTGCCATATATCAGTTGATCCATGGTAATTTCCTGCATACTGTTTCCAGCCGTCAATGTATAGGAACATCCCTGGGTGAGTTCCGGACAGCTTACAATCACGGAAGAATATTCCTGTTCTGCCACCCACGATACCAGTTCTTTTCCACTGCTGTCCATAAGAGAAATCGTAGTTCCCGCTGCCTGCGTATCCACCATGACCATGATGACACCCTGTGTGGATGAGTTGTCAAAATTTTGTGCCATGCCTGAAGAACCGGTTGCCACAAAAATTCCACCACTGATCATACTTTCTCCATTATAATCCAGAGAACCGTTTGCACCATTGGTCGGTCCTGATACATAGAGTTCTCCGCCGGAAACAATCAGAGCACCATTGGAATCAATCCCATCACCGGAAGCATTCACCCGGAGTGTTCCGCCGGAAATATGGATATATACGCCTTCTTCCGCAGCAAAGATATCCTCCCTTCCACCGGCAGTTCCGCTGCTGTCATTGCCTCCCGCTGCATTTAAACCGTCATCACTTGATATCACATTTATGTCGCCACCCGTAATATCAATGCTAAGACCTTCCAGCCCTTCATAGCATTCCGGTATATAAATTGTACCGTCTTCTATCATCAGTGCCGAATCTGCATGCATTCCATCATCTGTTACGGCAATTTCAAAGTTACCACCGGCAATATAAATAAATCCCTGACCGGAATCCTCCGTATTTGATGCATGAATTCCATCCTGTCCGGCAGTGATATGATAAGTTCCCTCGGCAATCCGCACACTGTCTTTCCCGGAAAGTCCATGCTTCTCGGCAGTAATCTCATAAGTTCCGCTTGTCAATACCAGATCATCCTTTGATACAACTCCATGCCCTGCCAATGCATAAATCATCAAAGTACCGGAACCATTCAGCGTCAGATCAGCTTTGGAGAAAATTGCAGCATCTATGTTATTATCGTCAATCGCTGCATAGGTTCCACCATTGGTCAAAATGTTATCTGATCCTTCTGTCGTTGTAATAAATACCTTATCTGCAGAACGCACATAAAGTGCCGCTGACTGCTCACTTGTAATCTCTACACCATCCAGCACCAGCTGTACTTTATCCGTATCCTCTGCATCCACGATAATCATGCCGTTGGTCAGCTTGCCCGACAGAAGATAGGTTCCTTCATCTGTAATCGTAATGGTATCTGTCTCAATCTGCACGGCATCCGAATCAGAAAAGCTGTTATCATCCATCAGCGTAATGCCCACACTGCTTTCCTGATCATAACTGTTTTCCCTATCCCGGTCTGTAAACATACTTGAAGGATCAAGTCCATTGGAATGCTCAGTCATCATCCCTGTACCCACAGTTTCCGTTGATTGACCTTCCACTGTTGTATTCTCCGCTGTAGATGCAAGATCTTCTGTTTTGCATCCTGTCAAAAGCATTGTTGCTAACAGTATATATACCATGATTTTGTGCTTCATATCCTGCTCCTCCAATCAGCCTGCTGACTTTCTCACTTCCTGCAATAAACCGAACGCTAACAAAGGGTGATTGTTACCTTCTATATCGTGCCATTTTTGAAGTATGCGAAGAAATAATGGGCTTTTCGTCGTTCTGTCACTTCACCGGCGTTCCTACTTCTATGAGATTGCCATCGGGATCGTAGAATCTGATTACCTTCTGGTTCCAGCTGTGTTCCATCAGTTCATTGACATACTCAATGTCAAATTCCGATGCTTCCAATTTCCTTGCAAAACCTTCTATGTCAGTCTCCTCAAAATAAAGTTCTGTCATGTTGTTCCTTGGTGTCAGTTCCTTTTGGATAAAATTCTTCCAGATCTTTGCATCCTGAAGTACAAGGCCTTCGGTCATAATCACATTTCCATCCTGATCCAGAATGACCTGCAGTCCAAACAGTTCTTTATAGAATTTTATGCTTTTCTCAATATCATTTACTACAATCAGGATATTCTTAAGTTTCATGCTGTTCCTCCAGATAATCACGCACCAGGTAATGTATAAATTCCCTGCATTTGCCGCATCCGGTTCCAAACCGAAGCAGCTTTTCCACTTCTTCATAGGATGAGGCCCCATTCCTGATTGCATCCTCAATCATTCCATAGGTAATATTCTTACAGTTACATGCTTCTTTATCACGCTTCATAGACGCCTCTCATTTCTTTGTCGTTTCCGTCCGGCATATATTTCAATCACATCATTTTAATTGCAGTCCGTCCGAAAAAGCCTTTCCCACAACATCTCCCAGCGAAACATAAGTATGGGCAGAGGGATCATACGCAATTGGCTTAAGCTTCTTAATATCAATCTGTCCCTCTGTAAGAACTGACTCATCCGCTGTTACATTTAAAATCTCGCCAATCAGGATTCCGTCTTCAAAACTCTTAACCTTACACTCTAAGGCTACAGGAAGCTCATTAATAAGAGGGGCATTGACCTTTTCACTTTTTGTCGCTGTAAATCCTGCTTTTGCAAACTTTTCCGGCACTTTCGCTGCCGACTCCACACCGACATAATCACAGGGAACCACGGTATCCTCTGTTGCAAAACTAACCGTAAATGCTCCTGTTACTGCCAGATTCTCCGTTGTCTTATGTTCGGAAAGACTGATGGAAATTTCCTTGTAATCAGAAATCATGCCCCCTGCTGCATTCATCGCATTAGGAACCCCGTCCTTGTCATATGTTCCGATAATCAATACCGGCATTGGAAATACCAATGGTTTTGAACCTAAATCTACTCTGCTCATTTGTCTTCCTCCTTATTTTTCATCTTTTTTCTGTTTCTTTTCTCTTGCAGCCTTCAATATGTCAGCTAGATTATCACCATTCAATACTCCTGGATAATCGCCTTCAAACCGAACCAGCACATCCTTATTCTCTAGTTCAATTTTTCGGCACTGCTTATAAAATGCCTCTAAATCTTCTTGTTTATAAATAGCCTCGATGAATTTGCGAGAATTCTCCGATATACGTTCATATTCATCATACAAGTCTTCAACTGCTTTTTTGACTACTTCTAAAGAAATAGGCTCACCCTTTTTCTCTTGCTCAATTATGATACCAACAACATCTGATAAATCATTTTTGTACTGCCTTCCTGCCATTAACTTCATAGCAACCAGGTATTCTGCCGATATCGTTCTGACCTGTAAAATATTGGAAAATGTTTTATAATACTTTGAAAAGCGCACTAATCTTGGCGTATACGAAGCAGTATTAACGAAATCAGTATTTAACCAGCCGAATGGGAGTCCTAATCTGTCTCCAACCGTATTGATTGCATCCTTCATAACACCGGAGGAATTGATAATTGCATCCATATCATAGGTCATTTCTCTGAATCCATAATTGATCAGCACAGAAGCTCCACCTATCAGAATTATTTCTGCAGGCATTTTATTCCCATTTAGTTTTCTAAATTCCCTTGCCAGTTCTTTTAAATAATTGTCCAAATTTTCTTTTGTGAAAGGTTTATCAGCAGACATTTCGCACATCGCTTTCAACAATGTTAAATCTCATAAATTCAGGAATTGCGTTAGCGATTGCTTCCTCTTTTATGCTATTATCACCGGTTGCTGCAGATGACACAACAACACCGGCAGGAAAAAGAGGTTTATCCAGTTTTTGTTTACGGATATCGTTATAATTTGTGCACAAAGGAAGCCCGTTGATTCTAGATAAATAATCAACCATTCCTAACAAATATAATGATTCTCTATACCACTGTCTGTCATATAGTTTTCTGATTTCATCTTCTTCAAGAGTTTCAATAATGAAATCCAAATCTCCCATATCTTTTACATGATGGCATGTATTACTCTTGAATGTCTCGAAAGAACATCTATAATCTACCAACTCCTTATGCGCTTCATCAAGTATGGAATCAACCGTTACACCAAGAACCTTTGCAATCTTATATAATGTACCCGCTGCGCATTTATCAAGATCAGCTTTTCCACTGCAAATATCTGTTATGGTCGTCATCGGGATGCCGCTTTCCTTGCTCAAACGATATCTGGACATATTCTCTTTTTGTAATAAGTCATTTACTATCATAAGCATCCACTCCTTTACTCCAATATATCGGTTGACCGAAGTATTGTCAATGTATTTTCATCTCAAGTGTAGATTATCATATTTCGGTAATCCAGATGCTTTATTCATACTTCTAATTCTTTTTCGACTGGCACATTACCGCTTTATCTTCTGTCTCAATCATTACAATCTCATTCATATATCCCCCCCCCCCCCCCCCCCCCCCCCCCCCCCCCCCCCCCCCCCCCCCCCCCCC
>JBJEMA010000039.1:0-1706 GCA_051879435.1 Lachnospiraceae bacterium | reverse complement strand
TCAATGGTAATGGCGAAGCATGAGCTTATTTATTGCTTTGTGAATAATTCAGGTTATACGCTTTTTTATTATAAATTTTTAAGAAACAATGTTCACAACGATGACTATTGGAAGGAATTAAGTAATACCCCGGCAGTTCATGCATGGAGTGGAATTGCTTTCGAAAGAGTCTGCCTTGAACATACTGCTCAGATAAAGGCGGCACTTGGCATTTCCGGAGTTTATACACAAATAAACGCATGGCAGTGCGGCAGAGATGACGACAAGGGAATAGCTGGTTCACAAATCGATTTGTTAATAGTGAGAAAAGACCAGGTAATTAATATTTGTGAAATGAAATATTCTGAAACGGAATACATTGTTGATGCAAAATTTGATCGCAATTTAAAACGAAAAATATCAGATTTTTTAAAAAAGACAGAAACAAAATATGCAATTCATTCGACCTTAATCACGACATATGGAGTGGTAGAAAATTCTTATTCCGGAGATATTCAAGCGATAATTACTGCAGAAGATTTGTTTGCATAAAGAAACCATTGCAGAGGAAAAAAATTTATGAGTGAAACATTTAAATACGATGCATTTATATCCTACCGGCATTTGGATCCGGATCAATTTATTGCAAAGCAGTTACATAAAGAGTTGGAAACCTTCCGTCTTCCGGGCAATATTGCCCGAAAAAGAAAAGACGGAAAAACAAAAATTTCCAGGGTATTTCGGGATCAGGAGGAACTGCCTTTGGCTACCAATCTGGAGGATCCGATTGTGGAGGCGCTGAAACAGTCTGAATGGCTGATTGTGATTTGTTCTCCGAGATTAAGAGAATCCATATGGTGTCAGAAGGAAATCGAGACCTTTATTCAGTTTCACGGAAGAGAACATATTTTGACGGTACTTGCAGAGGGGGAACCCCATGAATCTTTCCCTGAACAATTGCTTTACAGGGAATATCAAAAAAACAATGCGGACGGGACAGTGGAGACGGTTCGGGAAAAAATCGAGCCTCTGGCAGCTGATTTTCGTGGTTCGACAAACAAAGAACGATTGAAAGCAATAAAAAATGAGGTTCTGCGCCTTTTAGCGCCAATGTTTGGACTGGAATATGATGACCTGAAGCAACGTCACAGAGAACGGAAGATGAAGCACATTATCGCCGGAATTTCCATTGCTGCTGTTGTGGGTATTTTATTTGGAATTGTCAGCACATTTACCGCAATTCGGATTCAGCAGCAGAAGGAGCAGATTCAGGATCAGGCAGGTCGTATTCAGGAACAGGCGCTTGAAATAACAGAACAGGCGCAGGAAATAGCGGAACAGAACGAGACTCTCAGAGCGACACAGTCGGAAAGCCTCGCGAGGGAGGCACTCGGTCTTTTAGAAGAGGATGACCGGGAAGGAGCATTGGAATTGGCATACTATGCCATGACGGAATATGAGGGAATTGAGATGCCGTATACTTCCATGGCACAAAGGGTATTATCCTCTTCTTTACATCTTTATGAATTAAGTGGTGGTCGAAAGCCTTATTGTCAGATTGAAGCAGAATATAATGTAAAATTTGTTATGTCCAATTACAGTGGCGATAAGGTTGTGATAGCGGATGAAGGCGGGACTTTAACCTGTTGGTCATTGATAACAGAACAGACAATCTGGGAAATTTCCACAAATAACTATCTGTATGAAGAATTATGTGCTTTTCTAAA
>JBJEMA010000038.1:7532-20425 GCA_051879435.1 Lachnospiraceae bacterium | reverse complement strand
TCTTATACTTTGTTATATTTTATTATACTTTTTTATACTTTTATCATATCTATCAATATAATTTCTGTCAAGAAAATGCGTATGATTCTGCTCTATTGGGAAAAGAATATTCTACCCTATCAGGAATATAATTCCGTTCCAACCGTTACTTCCCGCTAAAGTGCGCAGGTTGTCCACTCTAAACGATATTATGCAAAATAATACACATACGAAATACGATATTCACTATATTTGAAAGAATATATAAGAAATTTAAACACAAAAAAGGATGCGTAAACGCATCCTTTTTGTGTGTTAATCCATCGTTAACTCATCATGGCTCATCCCTGACATATCACCGTTTCGAAACCATTACATTACCCCAATCAGTTTTTCGCTATAATGCTTATTCTTCAAACGTTCCTCAAATTCTTCTTTCGGTAACGGTCGGTCAAACAGATATCCCTGAGCCACATCACAGGAAAGCATCTTCAGATATTTAAATTCTTCCGATGTTTCGATTCCTTCTGCAACAATATCCATCTCAAGTTCCTTTGCCATCTGGATAATATTGGCTACTACGGCACGATTTCGCTTATTGTTTGCATATTTATTCAGGAATGACTTATCCAATTTTAATGTGTTAAATCGGATATTCTGTAGCAAAGACAAAGAGGAGTATCCGGTTCCGAAATCATCAATGGACGAATGAATATCCAAAGCATGCAGTTCATCAATGGTCTCCACCAGATTATCAAACTCGTCGATATATGCAGTTTCGGTAAATTCCACTTCCAGATATTGCTTCGGAATATTGTATTTTTCAGCAATCTGATTAATGCGTTCCGCAACATGCCTCTCCGTAAAATGCTGCTTTGAGAAGTTGAAAGATATCTTTACCATCTCAATTCCCTGATCCAGCCACTCCCGGATATCCTGACAAACCCGCTCTAAAACATAAAAATCAATCTTCTGAACAAAACCGTTGTTCTCGCATATCGGGATAAATTCATTTGGTGAAATCAATTTACCTTCGTGTCTCCAACGTACAAGCGCCTCTGCACCAATCAGGTTATTGTCGTCCATGCTGACCTTCGGCTGATAATATACAATGAACTCTTTCTTCTTCAGCGCCGGCTCCAGTCGTTCCTCCACCATATTATTATGTAAAATCTTTTTCCCAAGCTGTTCATCAAAGTAAATAATATTGCTCTTGCTCTGCTTAATGGTAGCATAAGTCGTGGTAACCTGTCCCATAACCTGTCCGGCAATTTTTTCTTCCCCGGTCAACTCGTAAATTGCTGCACGGAAGGAAATCTTACACTCTTCCACCTCATTATCGCGATAAACGGGAATCACAACCTGATCCAGCATCGCAAGAATTTCCGATAAACGATATTTCTTAAACATTGCCACAAAATTGTCGCCACCCCAACGCGCCACAATTTCATCCACATTAGCAAAGGAATAAACCTTCCTTGCATAATCCGCAAGAATCACATCACCCGTTTTCGAACCATATTTCCGGTTAATCAATTTCATGTTTTTGATATTGAAATAAATGGCAAAATATTCCGAACCTTTTCCATCCCGTAGGATTTCACTGCAGGTTTTCATAAATGCATTGGTATTCGGAATACCGGATAAGGTATCGGTCAGGTAAAGACGCAGATTTTCATCTTTAACATAGTGCACGCAGTTTTTCTTAAAATTATATCCGTAGGCAATCGCCTTCACCATCTCGCGGCAGGAATCATAACCACAGGAATGGCAATCGATACAACGGGATTCCTCCGTAAATTTATACATGGAACGGAAGATTTCATCTTCATCATAATCAATGCTACCGGATAAAGCCTCTTCCACCACCATCGGTGTGTAAGTGCGCATAAAATCATTCAGATTAAGGGCAGAATATCGTTCATACAAACGCATTTTCCGTTCTTCGCGGGAAATGACTTTACAATAAGGACTTTCGCCATCGTTATAGATTGGTAAAACCTCCTGACGCTTTTCATGAAGGCGGAACATAATATCCTCATTTTGCGCCATACCGGCATCCATACCGGTGCCACACATACATCCCTGGTTGCAATTCATGATATCAACAAGGAACGGCAGCTGTTTTGATGTATCAATACGGTCTGCGTAATCGTTCAGGAATCGAAATACCTGATCTTTTCCGTCTACGGTACGAATCAGAGCATTATACCCTTCAAAATGTACCATGTTTTCTGCCAGACCACCTGCCATGGGATAAATGACACCAAGGCCTAACGGCGTTTCATCCATTTGCGGCTTATAGGAGGTAATATCTTCTCCATCCTCCCGAAGATACATCATTTTCTCAAGTAATTTCTGAATCGTCAGATTGTATTGTATCATCTGATCCGTACCCGGTGAATTAATCTCATCTTTCTTCGCAATACAAGGACCAAGAAAAGCAAATCCGGCCTTGTCGTTTTTATATTTTCTTGCATAAATCGCTGTTGACATCATCGGAGAATGAATCGGCACTAATTTGTCCAGAAGTTCCGGTTTATACTTGACAATATAATTAACCACTGCAGGACAAGTATTGGAAATCATTCCTTCCTTTTTATTGGAACCAATATACTTTATGTAGGCCCAGGTAACAATATCCGCTCCGACAGACGAATCGTAGACCTGCTTCACTCCCAGATGCTGAAGATAACCGATAATATATTCGGCTTCTTCCGGATAATTATTAAAGAAGGTATGGTCCACAATCAAAGAAATATCTTTTCCATTACGCAAATCAAAGAAAAACCGCTCCAGATCATCCCGATATTCCCGTGCATTATGGCGACAGGTTTCCAGACATTTCCCGCAATGAATACATTTTGTGCCATCCACATAGATTCGATTCTGGCCATCTTCAATCTTAGAAACATTTGCCCCTAACACGGGACAAGCATTGATACATCGATTACACCCGATACATTTATCTGTTGTATAGATTAGTCCTTTGTTTAAACTAGTCATAACAACCTCCATCTACTTAACTTAAACAATTTCTTTATCTGCATCGCGAACCATAATCAGCACACGATAATGTCCCAATTCTTCAAAGTAATGGAAACCGTACATAAACATGTGATAACCGTCTCCCATCCATCTTCGAATATATAAGTGACTCACCGTTTTCCCACCATCCACGCAGCTTTTAATGGTTTCCAATGCACAAGCGGTACGGAATATTTCTTCATCATCCGGATGCACCTTATGCGTTGCATTGAAACTCTGAAATCCCATACCCGGTTCAGAAAAAGAATTCCGATTCAGTTTTTCTCCATCATATACCAGGGTATATACCATATCCTGTTCCGGATCATATTCATACATTCCGTCATAATCCGAAAGCATGGTTGCGTTGTACAGCATACTTAAGGAATTTTGATTCATAATATCATCATAATCCTCAAATGCGATGATAATTTCATCCTCCGCATTATCCCCCGGCACTTTGAAAAGATTCAACCGGATCCAGCGATTATCAATATTGCGATATAGATATTCCTGCTTCGTCGCATTTTCCGCCAGACCGTCTTTCCCCGAAGAAGTATCTTCCAAAAGCAGGTGCTTACTTGCTATCAATTTGCGGAACAAATCCCGATATTCCTCCAAAACATAAATGGAAGTATACTGTTGCAATGCCTCCCGGAAATTCTTTACCTGTTTCTCAATGTAGACATATCGCTTTGGAATTTTTATGGAATGATAAGTCTCATCTTCCAGTTTTGCGAAGAAAACCGCCATATAACGGGATGACAAAACATCAATGACCATATTATTTTCATTACGTTCTGCCTCCACACGCTTATGCTCGGTGATATCCATAAAGGTAATGACGCATTTATTTTCCAACTCCTGTGTATGTGGTGGTCGGAATGCAGTAATCGTCATCCAACTGGTTTCCTTGGATAAAATGCTGTTGTATTCCCGGCTGATATTATCTATTCCGGAAGAAAAAGCATCATCCAGGGCCTCAACACAGAAATACTCACGAAAATCCCTTCTCTGCCCCTTATCCGGGATAAATTCTTCCACGATGTCCATAAGTACAGCGTAACTTCCGTTGCGTGGAATGCCGAACAAGAGCTGATCCGGCTTCACCGTTTCATATTCTCCGGTCATTCGGTCCAAAAGATAAACGGAACGATAGACATTGCTGATAGACTGCATGATTAACTCATTTTCCATACCCGTTCGATTCAGGTTCATAATTCCCTGGATATCTTTTTCGGTACATATAATCTGATTGTCATTGGCGAGTTCCTTAATAATACTGAACCGCAGTTCGGTCCATCGGAATTCCTCGTCAAATCGGCGCCGGAACTGGAACGAAAACCGGCCACGATTTTCCGTCAATTTACTTTTTATAAAATCCGGCGAAAAATATCCCCGCACATTTTCCAAATCATCCGGATGAATGTAACCAAAATATCGTTTTTCTTTCCATTCATCAAAAGAAAGCGGCTGATAAAAACAAAGGTCCTTTTGTTCGGAAGGAAGAAGCATCGTAATCATCCAATTGGCCGAGTCAAGCGAATACATACTCAAATAGGACTGCCCAAGAGATTTAAAAATCAGTTCCTTATCCTTCTCTTCCTGATTCTCCACATGATCTGTTATCACAAAGGAAATAGCCTGTTTCCCGCCTTCCCAGACAAGACGGGATATGGAAACATTTTTATTGTCCCCAAATGGGGTTCGCGCTGCCACCACTTTTCCATTCCTGCTGTCACCAATCTGGTTCAGCAGCAGGGGATAATCCTTCCAGCGCTCCGATAATAAACTCCCCGCATGCAACCCGGTTTTCAGAGTTGCAATGTGGTTGCAATACAAAACCGTCTCATCTCTTGCGCCAATGATGATAAGCCCCACATCATCAACGCTGTCCAGTACACTCTTTATTCCCCACAATTCGTCCATAAATATCTTCTCCAAATTAGTCTCTACTTCATTCGTCTCCACTTTCACCGGTGTCTGCTTTTGTCGGTCTACGGCTTTCGCCGGTCTCCGCTTTCGCCGGTCTCCGCTTTCACCGGTCTACGCTTTCGCCGGCCTCCGCTTTCACCGTCTCCACTTTCACCGGTGTCTGCTTTTGTCGGTCTCCGCTTTTGTCGGTCTCCGCTTTTGTCGGTCTACGGCTTTTGTCGGTCTACGGCTTCATTCGTTTTTACTTTGTTTCAAGTATCTGAATAAGGTAATCCCAAACACGTTTTACGCTGGCTATATCCAATCGTTCGTTTGTTGTATGAATATCAAGAATATTCGGTCCGAATGATACTGCATCGAAGCCTTCGATTTTCTCGGCAAATACGCCGCATTCCAATCCTGCGTGAATCACATTGACTACCGGCTTGCGACCAAACATCTGCCGGTAAATGGAAACCATTTTCTCCTGCAACGCGGAATCACTTTTGAATTCCCACGAAGGATAATCCCCCAATATCTCACAACTTGCTCCCAGTGTCTGTGCAAGCATAATAATCTTTTGTGACAAATCTGCTTTTGCCTGTTTTAAGGAACTTCGTACTTCATAGGTAGTACAGAAGTCTTCCTCCAATTTCATAATTCCAAGATTAAGGGAAGTCTCAACCAACCCTTCGACTGTACCGCTTCTTGCAATGACGCCATCCGGCAGAAGCAACAACATCTTTATACATTGCAGACTGGATTCCAAAGTCAAAGCATTGCGAATATGTTTCTTTGAAGTCGTATCTGCTTCCTTGGTTTGCAATTCCCGAGTATGCGTTTCCGCTTCCTTGGTTTGCGTTTCCGCTTCCTTGGTTTGCGTTTCCACTTCCTTGGTTTGCGTAATACAAGGCTGGCATGTAACGAAAAGCCCTTCGTCTTTGCCTAAAAATTCTTTTTTTAATTCTATTTCATATGCCGCAATTTCCTGTTCTATCTTTTGCATAATCTGCGAACCGGCATTTGTTTCCACCAAGCCGGTCTGCGCTATCTCAAATTGTACAATCGCCTTCGCCGATAATGGAATGGCATTGCTCTTCTCTCCGCCCTCAAGCAGGCAAATGTGAAAAGGGCAAATCAGCCAAATATGATTCAGTACACGACCAAGTACCACATTTGCATTGGCTCTTCCCAAATGAATCATGGTGCCGGAATGGCCCCCCTGCAAACCGCCGACTGCAATTTCGCAACAAAACACGGGATTGCCCAATGATTCCCTTTCTACCGGTAAATGGCTCAAAATCTTAGTTCCGCCGGCACATCCTACCGTCAATAAGCCTTCTTCTTCGGAATCAATATTCAACATCCGACAACCATGTAAAAGCGACGGCTCCAGGCCAATCGCCCCGTCCATTCCAACTTCTTCATTCGTGGTGAAAATTGCCTGAATTGGGGGATGTTTAATTGTATCAGACTCTAAAATTGCCAACGCATAGGCAACAGCAATTCCGTCATCACCGCCCAAACTGGTATGTTCTGCCCAGATATAGGCATCGTCTTTTTGCAAAATCAGTCCCTGCTTCTGCATATCCACCATGGATTCCTTGTCCTGTACCGCAACCATGTCCATATGTCCCTGCAACATAATGATTGGTTCTGACTCATATCCGGGGGAAGCAGCCTTATTGATTATTACATTTAAATACTCATCCTGATGCCATTGAAGATTATGGTTCTTGGCAAATTGCACCAGGTAATCACTTATTTTTTGCAAATTATAGGAGCCATGGGGAATCTTGCAAATCTCTTCAAAATAATGAAATACCCGTTCCGGTTCCAGGTTATTTAAAACGCTCATTTTGCCCTACTTATACATAATACTTTAGTCTAATGATAGCAAAATATTTGTGAATTTTCAACAAAAGCAGCAAAAAAAAGCTTGTTACATTCGTTATTTTTAATGTAACAAGCTTCCATAATTTGAATTGAATTCGTTGTCTGAACATGCGACTTTATCATCTCAATCAAACAACCTGCAATTGCACTTAATTAAGCAATTTTGCTCTTTGCGATTTCTGCTAATGTTGCAAATCCTTCTGCATCATTCACTGCTAATTCAGCTAACATCTTGCGGTTGATATCGATTTCAGCAAGTTTTAATCCATACATAAATTTGCTGTAGGACAATCCGTTCAATCTTGCTGCAGCATTGATACGGGCAATCCAGAGCTGTCTGAACTGGCGTTTTCTTTCCTTTCTTCCTGCATAAGAAGAAGTAAGTGCTCTCATGACAGACTGTTTTGCTACACGATACTGTTTTGATCTTGCTCCTCTATAACCTTTTGCAAGTTTTAATACTCGATTATGTCTCTTTTTAGCGTTTGCGCCACCTTTAATTCTTGCCATGTCAATTCTCCTCTCTGCGAATTATAAGTATGGTAAAATCTTCTTCATATTCTTAACATTTGTTGCATCAACAACTACATCCTGACGAAGTCCCCTCTTTAACTTTGTAGACTTCTTTGTTAAGATATGTCTCTTGTAAGCTTTATTACGAATTAACTTACCTGTTCCAGATTTCTTAAAACGTTTTGCAGCAGCTTTGCTTGTCTTCATTTTTGGCATTGTTTTTTCCTCCTGTTTTTCAATGTCTAATCTATTTTAACTAAAATCCAGTATTACGGCTTTGTAATTACTTTTTTTCAGCTAAATACATGGTCATACTTCTTCCTTCCACCTTTGCCGGCTTTTCCACAACCGAAATTTCTGCAAGAGCCTGGGCGAAATCATCCAAAATATGTTTGCTGGCATTCATATGCGCCATCTCACGACCACGGAAACGAAGTGTTACTTTAACCTTATCTCCCTTAGTCAGGAACTTTCTTGCGGCACTAATCTTCGTATTTAAGTCGTTTGTATCAATATTTGGAGATAATCGAATCTCTTTAATCTCAACAATCTTTTGTTTTTTCTTTGCTTCCTTCTCTTTGCGCATCTGGTCATAACGATATTTGCCATAATCGGTAATGCGACACACCGGCGGCTTCTGTGTTGGTGCAATCATTACCAAATCCACTTCCGCCTCATCTGCAAGACGCTGCGCTTCCTGAATTGGCAAAACGCCAAGTTGCTCTCCGTCGATGCCAATAACACGTACTTCTTTTTCTCTGATTTGTCCGTTGATGAGTAAATCGCTAATTGTTTTTTACCTCCAAATAATAAATTAACAATAAAAAATCAATAAAACAAAAAAATGAATAATCAATCGATTATCCACTTATCTCTTAACAACCGCATAATATCATCTATGCGTAAATATTAAAAAATGTAACACCTGAAACGCAATTGTCGCAGGGTGAGAGTGGATACTCTTCTTGACCACTAAATACTTTAAGGGAAATCCCCTCTCCTGTCAAGCACTTTTTGGGATTTCTTTTTGGCACTTTTTTTGAATTTCTTTTTGGCACTTTTTTGGGATTTCTTTTTGCACTTTCGAAAAGTTCAGTCTAGTCGCCGGAATATTTTTCACGAATCCATCTCAATCTCGTAAATATTTTCAACGGAAATCCAATCGCCGGAGGTAAGCCCAATCGCTGCTTTTGACACATCAATTTTGCCAATTCGCGCCACAACTGTTTTATAAATGCCCCCATCTTTTTGCCCATCCTCTTCATAGTAGGTTAGTTTTACGCCAACCGCACTTCCCGTTTGTTGAAGTTTTAACTGAATTCGATGTAAAGTCTCATCAATTTCGCATTTTTTGTCATCCGCCAGTATATGCTTTATTTGCACCAGCCGTCCGGCCTCTGCAATCGCCGCATCGTGACCGGTTAATGCGGCAAATGGGGCAAATTGCGCAGCTCTGTCGTGCATTGTCATCTGTGGATGTTTCTTCGATTTAGGATATTCAATTTCATACAAATCTGCATAATCATTTAATTCTTCAACATATTTGGCCATTTTGTTTTCCTAATGTCGCTCCTAATCATTCTTTCCCCGCACTTTGTTCTCCTTGTGCCTTTCCAGCATCTTACTTTTCCTGCTTATTACATCCATCATTTGATTTTCTGTATATGGATTCCGTTATTTAATCTCCGTTGTTTGATTTCCATTATTTCATTTCCTCAATTATGTTATGCCTTATGTCCTCCAATTTGGGCATTGCGGGAAATTGCAGTCGCTCCTTCTTTCAAATTAGTTCCTTTCAATATGGCGTTTTTCCCATATTTCTTTTTTATTGCAAGCATGGCCTCCTGCATTTTGCGTTCCCGTTCTTTTTCCGCATTTTGCTCTTTCTTCTCCTGTTCGGCTTTTTCATAATCCACAAACAGGCTCATTTGCTCATAAACTTCCTTGTCCCGATTCTGACTCTCCGGAATCACATGATTCACTGTGATGTTTACCCTGCGAATCAGCAAATCCGGATTAACAATTTCCCGGTACAATGCAGTCGCTTTACTAATGAGGCACTGGGAAGAAGAAGTAAATCCCTCCAGGGAAATGGTACCATGGGCATGCTCCGGCATTTTTCTGCCATAACGGTCTGTAACAACAGGCCCGCTATACTTTTTTCCGGCGCCTAAATTGTCAATGTCATAGGATACGGTAAGCACAAGTTGATCCGCCACTACACATTTATCCACCATATCCAGGGCAAGGGCATCTGCCATTTCCCGAATGATGATTTCTCCCTTTTCAAAATCGTATGCGCAGGACAAAACCTGTCCGCTGCTGAGACAGTTAACTTCCGGCCGGTATTCTTTAATCTCCTCTATCGTGCATGGCTCATACCCCCAGGCATGATCAATAAGAAGTTCCGCATTTATGCCAAGCAACCGGTAGAGCAAATCCTCATTGTAATATTCACCGGGAGCCCCCAAAGAACACTTGGCAATTTGCCCCATGGTATAAATACCCTGCCCTGCCAGGCGCTTCGCATAGCCCGGCCCCACGCGCCAAAAATCTGTAATCGGCCTGTGGTTCCACAAAAGACGCCGATAGGAAAATTCATCAATTTCCGCCACTCGGGCACCATTTTCATCTGCCGGCATATGCTTTGCCACAATGTCCATGGCCACCTTGGCCAGATAAAGATTCGTTCCGATTCCTGCCGTAGCCGTAATCCCCATGGCAACATATATATCCTGTACCATATGGACAGCCAGTTCTTTCGCCGTCATTTTGTAATGCGCCAGATAATCGGTTACATCAATAAAAACCTCATCAATGGAATAGACATGGATATCTTCTGCCGCAACATATTTAAGGTAAATGTTATAAATCCGAGAACTGTAATCAATGTAAAGTGCCATACGGGGCGGGGCAATAATCATGGAAAGTTCCAGATTTTTATCCTGGGACAGTTCGGAGGCAAAATGAGAAGACCCGGAAAATTCACGGCCAGTTGCCTGCACTTTCCGTTTCTGATTTACCTCCCGAATCTTCTGCTCCACCTCAAAAAGTCTGGCTCTTCCGGGAATCCCGTAGGATTTCAGCGACGGAGATACGGCCAGACAGATTGTTTTACTTGTTCGCGAGGAATCTGCCACCACCAGATTTGCATCCAACGGATCCAGCCCCCGCTCCACGCATTCTACCGATGCGTAAAATGATTTTAAATCAATTGCGATATACTTGCGTTGTTCCAATTTCCATAACCTGCATTTGCTTAAATGACTCTGTGCATTGCTACATTTGCCTAAATCGTTCTGTGCATTGCCACATTGACTTTATCATTAATCATCACCATTGCAACTACATTCTTTCCGTAGGACAAAGCCGGCGGGACCACAACAAAATCTTCAATGGTATACGAACCAATATGCGAAGGAAAATTAATTTCCCCTAAATCAATCATGCACAAATCCCTTTTCTTTTTTCCAAGGCCAAGGGAATTGGCCATTTCAAGGGATATCTTACTGCGAAATGTTTCTGCCGTTTCCATGTTTATGGCGTCAACCAAAGCCGGATCAAGCGCATTTAGGAAATGCAATACAAAATATTTGGAAGAATTTTTCTGCAGTTTTTTCTGAATCTGCAAATGGATTAACCGCGCATTTTCAATTACAGGAACATTTTTGTTGTATTTATAGCGAATGGTAATATTACTGGACAGACATCCGGACAGACAGTCATGATTTGGTCTGCCATCCACTGTCATGGAAATCTGCTGTGAGCCCTTCATATCCTTCAACAACTCCGCAATCATATAAGGGGCGAAATCAATGCCCGTATTCTTGCATTCCTGAAGGCGATTGTGGAAAGCTTCCCCCGTCAAATCATAACTTCTTACTTCCGTTCCATGATTCTTCCAATAAGTTTCAAAGGCATTTTTCAAATCCTCAATGCCGAAAGAGAGACGACGCTTTTTCCAATTATAATTCGTATATTTCGTATATAATTTTGCCCAAAAATTTAACCGGCTATCCTTCGGAAAATTGTCATCATTCAGTCCTTCCAATTTATGATAAATAAGATTTTCATCATTTAATGCTCTTATGTAAGTATCCACAAAATAGCACAATGTTCTGGCATCTCCGGCCAGTTCATGCATTAAAAAGTGAATGGTCACTTTATCTTCCTGCACATCCGCAAACAAGCGGATAAACTCCCCTTCTTCAATGCGAAACCGGATTTTTTCCTGTTCGCTAACAATTTGCGAAAGGGATTTCGCCGTATAGGAAATACTATTCCCATGAGTATCATCATATTTCACATAAAAAGCATCGCCCCAGGCATTCATCTCAATTTTCATATTCAAGACTTCAAATGATGCCACCGCCTTTTGGAAAGCCTCTTCCAATTGGCAGATGACCGATACTTCTTCGTATTCTTCGCCGGCATTGTTTTCGTCATATGTGTCATTTTCACCGGTTTGGCCATTTTCGCCGGCAGAACCGTTTTCACCGGCAGAACCGTTTTCGCCGGTTTGGCCATTTTCGCCGGAAGAACCGTTTTCGCCGGTTTGGTCATTTTCGCCGGAAGCAGATATCAGAACGCCATCGTCCATAGACAAATAGGCAGTATCCTCAATTTTCTCAGGCACAACAAGGCGCATTTTCGGCGCAAGTCCGGATATGTTAACACTTGCCGTAATCATCCTATTAACATCAAACAAATAACTTCTTTCTGTCTGAATTTTGTACATAATATTACTTCCCCCAACAACCCAGTCTGTTTGAACCAAATGCCAAAACTCTTCATTATCCTATGAAAAGTTTCCTCTCTCCGTCTATTGTATCGCAAATAAACAAACTTTGGAAAGACTTATCCTATTAAACTATCCCATAAACTTATCATCATATTCTTTCAAATTTATACATTGTTTTTCCGACAAAAGAAAATCCGGCTTTATATCTGTTTCCTCTACCGGAAAAGTATCTTTTCCCAGAATCTGAAAATCAAAGCAAATTGCAATTTTAATTCCCCGAAATCCTTTGCTGAGAAATCGGTCATAAAATCCTTTTCCGTAACCTACCCGGTTGCCACACATATCAAATGCCACACCGGGCATGATTAACAGCGCATCCGTATGCTCCCCGACAACAAATTCATTGTTCTCATGAACAGGCTCCGGAATACCTTTGTACCCATTTCCCAAATCAGCAAGAGAATTCATTTGATAAAAATGCATTTCCGTACCCACAACTTTCGGAACATATACCAATTTGCCATTTTTCAGGCACTCCTGCAAAAAGGAAAATGTGTCAACTTCCGATGCATAAGATACAAAGCAAAGCACAGCTGACGCTTCTTTATATGCCTTTGTTTCCAGAAGTTTCCTGCAGACCATGGCACTTTTCTCCCGTTTTTCATCCTTTTCCATGGAATCTCTGCGTTCTAATAAAAGTTTACGAATTTCTTTTTTTGTATACATGTGACACTCCCATTTACATCCAGCCATCCTTGTTATTATTTTATATCAAGGCAAAACTTTACACAATTTATACCTGGATGCGCTGTCGATCGTTGCT
>JBJEMA010000038.1:5036-7432 GCA_051879435.1 Lachnospiraceae bacterium | reverse complement strand
GTTCGAAGTCCTACCCGGATGCGCTGTTCGATCGTTGCTGTTCGAAGTCCTACCCGGATGCGCTGTTCGATCGTTGCTGTTCGAAGTCCTACCCAGATGCGCTGTTCGATAATCGGAATTCACTCCGTTCTTCGAATAACCGCCTCCGTATATTTGCGCTCCATATCGTGACGAATTTTACGATTTTCCACTGTATCGAAGAGAATGGAAAAATCATAATCTTCCGGATACAGTTGTGTTGCTGCTACATGAAGTTTTACTCTCTTATGATTCAACCAGATTTTTTTGTCCGGCATTTGCACACGCAAGACGCCCTTCTCGTTCATAGGTTCACAAACAATTCCGATTTTCTTTTCCGGATAAACCATAACACTGTCCCCGAGATGAAATTTCTGTCTCAATTCCCTATTCTGATGCAATTGTTTCATTTTCTGAATTCTCGCATTTGACTTCTTTTCCAGTGCCCTATCCGGATTTTGAAAGGAATAAGTTTGTGCTGCGTTTTCTCCGTAAGCAGCTTCTAAAGCCACACGAAGCATGGCGTTTGGAAATCCCAGCCTCTCGGCAATACAAAATGCGCAACTCTCACCCGCTTCACCAATAATCATCTGATAAGTGGGGCGCAAGGTTTCCTTGTCAAATAGCATTCTGGCATTGCATATTCCTTCGGTCCTCTGGGCATAATCCTTAACTTCAGGGTAATGGGTGGTCACAAGGAACAAAGCACCGCTTTTTCGAAGTTCTTCTAAAATTGAAATTGCAATCCCCATTCCTTCCGTAGGATCCGTTCCGGAACCCAGTTCATCCATGATAATCAGACTATCTTTGTCCATTTGGCTGAGTATATTCAAAACATTGGTAATGTGGGCCGAGAAGGTTGACAGATTATCTTCCAGATTTTGACCATCACCGATATCGCTTAAGTACGCACTGTTCATGCAGACATTTGCCTTCTCGCAGGTCACATGAAGTCCGCATTGTGCCATAATACAATTTAACATCACTGTTTTTATAGCCACCGTTTTTCCGCCCGTATTGGGTCCGGTAATTATAATTCCGCGGGTGGTATCGCCAATTTCAAACTGCAGAGGCACTGCTGTTTCTTTTCCCATAAGCGGATGTCTGGCATTTATGAGTTTTATGTGCCTTTCCGTATTAATTTCCGGCTCGCTTGCCGCCAATTCCATACTCAATTTTCCTTTGGAGAAAATATAATCCAGCGCTTCTATCCGGCGGATATTTTCCGAAAGCGTCTCCGCAGATGCCAGCACCAATGCCGACAATGTGTATAAAATTCGATATACCTCATTTTCCTCCTCCATTTTCAGTTCCTGTAACTGCTCATTGATTTTCATCACCCCTGCCGGTTCCATGAAAATGGTATTTCCCGTAGAGGACTTATCAACCACGGTTCCCGCTATTTTCCATTTATAGTCCTTTTTCACAGGCACACATATTCTTCCGTTTCGGAATGTGTAAAAGTTATCTGCCATACATTCTTTCTGGGAACGAAGAATCTGATTTGCCTTTTGCTTCATCGCGTCCTCCGCTTCAATAATTTCTCTTCGAATGCACTCCAGTTCTTTTGATGCATGGTCCTCCACTTCTTCCCCTCTGATTTTCGCCAGGATTTCCTCGCGCAAATCCGGTAACGAATCCAGATTTTCCTCATAATAACCCAGAGAATTCTCCATGCATTTGCCCCTCACCAGATATTCCTTTAATCGCTTCACTGCAGTAAGGACTTTTTCCACCCGTTCTAATTGATAAGCACTGAGGCATTCTCCCTTTTCTGCCATTAGCAGAACTTCCTTCATCTCGGTAACATTCTGAAGAGGAGGTATGCCGACTGTTTCCAGCATATTTCTTGCATCCGTCGTATCCTTTATGAGTTTCCTAAGTGTTCCCTCATTAAAACAAAGACTCACATTCTGAATTTCCTCCTTTGCCGCATCCGTAACAGCAAGTTTTTTCCATAACTCTACAATTTTATAAAATTCTACTTCTCCAAATGATTTTGTTGTTTCGTTCATTATAATTACAATCCTTCCATTTGCTATATTTTCAGACACATTGGCATTTGCAAAATAATAAACCAGGATACCTTACAAAGCGAAGATACCATGGTTTTATTCCTTCTTTTTCGATACTTCCCCAAAAAAGAAAATCGCATGTGCAGACGCCATGCGATTATCATAATCTGTTTCATTCAAAAAAGATTCCATAATAAAAAGCAATTGTAAGGCGAAAATGGGCAGACTCCCGCTTTCGGAAATCAAACCTGCAATATTTATTTTGCAATTTTCTCCAAAACAATTAACTTACGCAAACAAATTTCTCCCGAATCTTTTTTTCTATCATAGCTTGTTAACAAGGCGCTGTCAATCCATCTTTTC
>JBJEMA010000038.1:0-4936 GCA_051879435.1 Lachnospiraceae bacterium | reverse complement strand
CAACGGTTTGACCTGCTTTTCCAACGGTTTGACCTGCTTTTCCAACGGTTTGACCTGCTTTTCCAACGGTTTGACCCGCATCTTTTCCAAAGGATCTACCAGCATCTTTTCCACATCGCCACCCAAGCGGAAAATTCACCCGAAAGTTTTCGCCCGAAAGTTTTCACCCGAAAATTTTCATCGGATAATTTCCCTCCAAATATGCCGGATAAATGCGCAACTCTCGGGAAAATACTGTTCTGTTCCCCTTATTCCGTCTCCATCCCCTATTATCAGATACGACGAATATTCCGCCCATAATTCTCTGCTTTGCCGCTTCGTCTCTGATCCAAATAAATTGTACCAGTATAAGAGAGAAAAATGTCCACAAGGTACTGCACCTAAAGAATTACCGGTATAACCGCCAATCACATCCGTAACTGCCTTATATTTTTTTCGATACAGAGGGTGCTTTGTTCCCAAATGTGGTTGAATGACCTTTTTTCTCCTATCATATTCACTGTACCCATACTCTTTCCGAAGTTCCTGATACAGCATTTTCATATTTTCATTTTCAAAAGGATAAACCTCCGTAACCCGCGAAAATAGAATCTCCAGAAAAAGATTAATTTGTTTTTCGTCCATGTTCATTTTCTTCTTTATCACGATTTCATGGATTGACTTTAGGATTCGCTCTCTGATTTCTCTTCTGGCAATATCCTGAAGTTTCTCTCCTGTCTCATTGGTATAAAAATCCACACTGTGTCGTATCTTAAGAAAAATATCCATACAAGATACATCATCCACCGCATGACTCAGTTCATGGAAAAATACCCCATAAGGATAGGCTTCTTTTTTCATATCCTTCCGATTGCCCAATTTAATATAAATCTTATTACTGTTGAAATTATACATTTCCACTTTGTCCGGCTTAGCATCCAAC
Source organism: Lachnospiraceae bacterium (assembly GCA_051879435.1). Taxonomy (GTDB): domain Bacteria; phylum Bacillota; class Clostridia; order Lachnospirales; family Lachnospiraceae; genus NK4A136. The sequence continues at coordinate 4,014 of JBJEMA010000038.1, read as the reverse complement.
TGTACTAACTGAATATAGGGCAGCGAATTCATAATCGCCACACGATAGCAGGTTTCTGCCGTATATATTATGTATTTGATATTGGCAATATCATCGGAAAAATCATATGTCGTATCCTGAATAAAATTTCGAAAAAACTGCTCCAGGGTATCTTTTTCTTTCGGATAGAACGCTTCATGCAGCGATATTAGTTCATTGCGGATTTTTTTTGGCATAAGAAAAACATTTTTCTTTCCATAATACCGACGCTTCTGAAGTCTTTGATAATGTAACTGCATTCCTTCTGAATTCTGCACTGCTTTTCTCCTAATTCTTTCACCGTTTTACAATTATTTTACAACAAATTAATGGCTCGCTGCGACGCATTTCACGAAATGCACGCATAATAAAAATACTTTGCTGTTCTCTCGTTTGTCCCCGGCGTTGAAGTTAATTTATTCTACGGTCAGAATTCTTCTTATACTTATAATTTCATCAAAATCTACTTCTGAAACACAAATTCCATCCTGAGATATAGAATGAACAATCATTCCATCTCCAATGTAAATTGCTACATGAGAAGGAGTGTCATAAAATACCAAATCTCCAAAGCACCTACCATTTCTGATAGATGCTCTCATCTTTCTTATTCATTTTCTTCAAGTTGTTTACTGGTGTCTCTACCACCGTACATAATTCTTACAATGCTTACGACTTCTTTTTCTTCGTCCGGCAGATACAAGATTATATAATTATCTACGGGTAAAAATCTAAGTCCACGGCTGTGCCAAGGCTCATCCCTATATAGTGAGTGTCTGCATTTCATCCAAAGATTTCACTGCATCCATAATTCTTCGTGTCTGGTCCTTTGCCGTATCCGGCACCAACAATTCCTGCGCTATATAGTTAAAGATATCTCTTAAATCCTGCCTCGCTTCAGCTGAGTACTGAACCTTATAACTCATACACCAAAGTCTCTCATCATTTCTGCTTCAACAGCATCTGCCGAATAGACTCTGCCTTCCTCTATCGACTTCATTCCTTTGCTGATTTCAGCATCTGTTTCCTCTTTTGTAAGAGAACCCATTGCTACAGGCTTTCTAACTGGTAACTTCATCTCAAATGGAATGCCCTGCTGCAATACTATCTGTCTTAAAAACATACTTACTGCATTTGACATTGGAATGCCAAGTTGATCCAGTACGCTTTCTGCCTGTTCCTTAATTTCAGGCTCTACTCTTGCATATACGCTTGATGTTCTTGCCATACTATCGCCTCCAATCTCACCATAGTATAATCCATTTGCTTGCGAAGTGCAATACAATCGCAAGTTCATTTTTAGACTGAGCCATGGGCAAAAATAAGTATTTTGAGGTAGGGAAAATCATCTCTATTCTGCATCCATGATTTTCGGCACCGGTTAATTTCACCGAACCATTGTGTGCTTCAACAATCTGACGCACAATCAACAAACCCAGACCATGCCGCAGATTCAGACTTTCATCCGTGCTGTTCATATAGTGCGGTCTTAGTTCCAGCTCCTTTAATTGCTCCGGAGACAAGCCACATCCGTTGTCCTCAACAGCAAGGGAGATCGTATCCGCAGAAAAGTCCAAGGACAATTTCATCTCACAACCCTTAGGATTATGCTGTATGCTGTTATGAACCAGGTTGTTGATTGCCCTTTTAATCAGACGGGCATCGCACTTCAGCATTACCGTTTCTGCGTCCGGTGCAATATTCACCTCAACCGTATAGACTTCGGAAATATCCGAATTCAGTAGCTTTGCAACATAGGAACGAATTAGCTTTGAAAGGTGTACAGACTCTTTATGAAGAGGCTGCATATCGTATTCCAACTGCGATACCAGGTTCAGATCCTGCACAAGTTCCTTGATTTTGATGCTCTGCTGACGAATGATACCGGCCTGTTCCTGAATCATACCATTTGCCGAGTCATCCGTTAAAATGCGGTCAGCATATCCCATAATCATGGAGAGAGGGGTGCGAATGTCATGGGACACTCCGCTGATCCAGTTTGCACGGGCTTCGTTTTGCCTGCTTAGTATCAGAGATGCTTTATTGATGCTCTCGGCCACTTCTGAAAGTTCGCCGTGAACATGGAGCGATACGGGCTTGCCCGTTTCCAGCGTTTTAACCGCAGCAATGACAGGTTCGGTATTCCTGATAATTTTCCGTTTGGAAAAGTAGTAGCCTGCAAACAAGAGCAGCAAATCCATTACAAGTATGCCGATAATATAATATAGCAGCTTCTTGATAATCTGAATGGGATAATAGTTACTGGTCAGCTTTGTGTAGCTGTTCTTTGGATATCCCAACACCAGCAGACCATCCTCCGTATTCCAGACAAAGACCGGATAATCCGCTATGTAGCCTTTCGCAAACAACGCAGTTTCACGGACGGTGTAGCTTTCCGGTACTTCCTCTGGTAAATCGCATGTCCAGTAACTCTGACCATCAGGCTGCAGATAAATCGCCCAAATGTTATTCTCCTTCAGCATCTTTGCTGCATCCTCGGACAGCCCCGTTGTGGTGGATGCTGCGGCAGTTATTTCCAGCATCGATTGTGGTGCGGTATCACCGTAGTCCTCACGAAAAGAATTATAAAATACAGCACCGAACACAATGATATTGAAAAGTATCATCACCAATATGAATCCCATGAAGGATGCAAGATGTTTTGAAACCTGGACATTATCCGCAGAATTTTGGGGCTGTCCAAAAGCGCAGTAGACGATGCTCTGGAACTTGTCGGTTTAACTGAGTTCGGTGACCGCCTTGCAAAAAAATATTCGCTGGGTATGAAGCAGCGTCTGGGACTTGCCGGGGCTCTTCTTGGCAGACCTCCGATCCTGATTCTGGATGAGCCGACCAATGGCCTTGATCCGTCCGGTATTCACGAAATCCGCAATCTCGTAAAGTCTTTACCAGACCTCTACGACTGCACGGTTTTGATTTCCTCCCATATGCTGTCGGAAATAGAACTGATAGCAGATGACATCGGTATCCTCAATCACGGTCGCCTGCTCTATGAAGGCAGTCTGGACCAGCTGCGCCGCAGTGCAAAGCAGGCGGGGTTTACCTCTGACAATCTGGAAGATATGTTTCTCTCGATGGTGGAAAAAGACAATGCAGACAGAAAGCAGAGGGCAAAGGTATGAATATACTCATTATAGAATTACGCAAAGAAAAGCGAACCGGTATCTTTCCTGTTTTCATTGCAGTCGGTGTGTTGGGTGCTGCATACGCTTTTCTCAATTTTATCATTCGAAAAGACACGCTGCTGAATCTGCCCCTGGCGCCAATGGATGTACTGCTGACCCAGCTTTACGGCATGATTATGGTTCTAAATATGTTCGCTGTCATCGTCGCCGCCTGCATCGTTTACAACATGGAGTTTAAAGACAATGCCATCAAAAAAATATCTATGCTGCCCGTGAGCGCTCCGGGGATGTATCTTAGTAAGTTCCTGATTCTGACCGTACTGCTGCTTGCAGCTATTGTATTGCAGAATCTGGCTCTGATGAAGATTGGTATGACAGTTCTTCCGCAGGGAACTTTTGAAATGGATACGCTCGTCCGGTTTTCTGCTTATTCCTTTATCATATCTATACCGGGGCTGTCCTTTATGCTGCTGATTTCTTCGCGTTTTGATAATATGTGGGTTCCTCTGGGCGTGGGTATTGCAGGCTTTTTAAGCGGCATGGCTCTGACAAATTCAGAAGCGGCGTTTCTGATACTGCATCCGTTTGTAGTTATGCTTATGCCCGCAGTTGCCATAAGCGCCCAGCCCGATACAAAGGTTACGGTTATCGCTTTGCTCGAAACAGTTTTGTTTCTTGCTGCCGGATGATGTCACTGGCAATTACACAATTCGGCAAAAAAGAAATGAAATAATATGATAGGAATTAAGAAATTAAGTAGTTTAGAAAATAAATAATATTATTCTGCTTATACATAAAGGGGCTGTCGCACTAAGTAATTAGTGCGCAGCTCCTTTTCAACGAAAAAAAA
>JBJEMA010000037.1:0-1718 GCA_051879435.1 Lachnospiraceae bacterium | reverse complement strand
CCCTCCGGTCCGCCGAGCCGGGTCTGGTGGGGGTGGTGCTGTCGGTGAACACGGACAAGACCAACGTAATTCTGGGCAAGACCTACCGCACCCTCTGGGGGCGGGACTATCTGGAGGACACCCTCTGCGGTCTCACCTTCCGGCTGTCGGTGCCGTCCTTTTACCAGGTGAACCGGGACCAGGCGGAGGTTCTTTATGGACGAGCCCTGGACTTTGCGGAGCTCACCGGGAAGGAGACGGTGCTGGACCTGTACTGCGGCATCGGCACCATCACCCTGTGCATGGCCCGGAAGGCAAAGCGGGCCATCGGGGCGGAGGTGGTCCCCGCCGCGGTGGAGGACGCCAAGGCCAACGCCGCCCGGAACGGGGTGGACAACGCGGAGTTCTTCTGCGCCGACGCCGGCCAGGCCGCCCTGGCCCTGGCCCAGCGGGGCATCCGCCCGGATGTGATCTGCGTGGACCCGCCCCGGAAGGGGATTTCGGCGGAGGTGATCCAGGCCATCGTCCAGATGGCCCCCCAGCGCCTGGTGTACGTCTCCTGCGACCCGGCCACGTTAGCCCGGGACGTGAAGCTGCTGCGGGAGCAGGGCTATGATCTCATCAAAGCCGAAGCCGCCGACCTCTTCCCCAGAACCCACCATGTGGAGACGGTAGCATTGCTAACCCATAAAAAGCCAAGTGACATATCAACGTAAACGTTGAGTTTAGCGAGGGCGAGGGCAATGTTCCAATTTATAATTATTGATAAAAAAGCGGGCGTACCATTAGAATTTTGAAGCGTGTATGTTCTTTTCGCAAATTTAATTTGAAAAAATATGCGTGGGAGGCCGGAAATATGTCTATGGAAAAAAGGTTGTTTATTAGCCATGCGGAAGAAGATGGGGATATGGTAGAAAAATTTGTTGATTTGCTTTATGACATGGGTATTTCTAAGAAATACATGTTTTGCAGTTCAATTTCAGAAATTGGGATTCCAAATAAAGAGGATATTTATGAATACTTGCGTAAACTGTTGGATTCTGAACAAATAATTCCTATTTTTATGCTATCACATAACTATTATTCCAGTGCGGCATGTTTAAATGAAATGGGAGCAGTATGGGTGAAACAGCAGGAGTATTTTACCTTTCTATTACCTGGATTTGAGTTTTCACAAATAAAGGGAGCGATTGACCCCAGAAAAAGAGGCATTTCGTTAGGATATGAATCTGAAAAAGGCCTGCAAAATTTAAAGGAAAGCTTAAACCAATTTCGAGAAGAAATGCGTCATCTTTTTAATTTGGAAGATTTCGGGCGCTGGGAGAGAAAAAGAGACGAATTTATTTCAACGATTCAAAAAATAAAGATAGAAAAGGAAGTTTTTGATATTAATTTAAAAGAATGTAAAGGCTTTTGCATTGGAGAATATGACGAGTATCGTGGATGCATCGTTACATTTGACAAAATAAAAAATAAAATTAGTGCAAAAATTGATTTTATGGAAACAAAAGCGGAGATATGTTCAGTGGTTATCTTTGTTGGCGAAATAAATGCAAAAGACGCATATGATAATGATAAAAGATTACATTTTGAATTAAAAACCAGCAATGAGATAAATTTTGTCGAGGTAGAATGTAGATTGAAGAATAGAGATGTTTGCACAAAAATAGAGACATCCTCAGAGTGGGAAAGTTACAGGATTCCGTTGTCTGAGTTTGGCGGAGCTGCTTCTGATTGGG
>JBJEMA010000036.1:0-1720 GCA_051879435.1 Lachnospiraceae bacterium | reverse complement strand
TCAGGTGTGAAATTTCAATGATATTGCTCAAGACAAGTTCCTCCCATCTGTCAATAATGGTTGATTCCTTCAGGCGTTCCGCTTTTTCCATCTGCGGAATACGACCATAACAAGAGCAAATGACAACATCTGGGCGATCAATACCCGAAGGATCAGCATTTCATCCGTTCCGCTTTCCGTAGTAACATGGAGCAAATTCGTTGCGACACAATTGTTGAAGAAATGGTCTGCCATTCCGGCATAAAGGCTCCCTGTCATCTGATACAACAGGCCCCATTTTATTCCCATGATTCCAGCCAGAATGACATATCCCACACTTAATCCGAGGAATGCCGCAAATCCCAGATCTCCGTCGGCTAGATTATGCAGCGGCGTTACAATGTGCCAAACGCCAAACAAGAACGCCTGAAACAGAAGTGCGGTTTTCTTTGTGTGGTCAGCACTTACAAGCCCGGTAAAGAAACCCCGGAATACGCCTTCCTCCATTATCACATTGATGATATTGAAGAAAATGCACATGAGAATATAGCCTGCTCCTGTGTGGATCTCCGATTCGCCAACCAGAGAAAACCCGGTCGTAAAAATTCCGAGACTTACCGTGTACCCCTGTCCTATCAAAATCAGAATCTCCGCCGCATACGCCGCAAGAAATGTGCATACAGCAAGCGAAAACCCGATACAGATGGATCTTCCAAAGCCTTTTGCTGAGAATCCAATATCCTGCCATTTCCACTCAAGGATTTTCAATACATAGAAGAGAACAAGAATCCCGAATATCTTGTTCAAAAAATTTTCGCCGAGTATCGTTTCGTCCAATCGCAGGAAAATTGCTTCAAAGGCATGGACGACCAGCAATACCAAGAAAATCAACAGGCTGTTGCGTATGGTATGGTTCAGGATTCTCTGCTTCATAGGTCAAATCACATCCTAAATAAAATATGTCGAGATGATATTCGATAAGAAACGGATAGATTTCTTTGCTTTTATCAAATGACTGCCTCCATAAATCAATAAGTAATTGGCGTCCGGAACAGAAAGCTCAGGATGCAGTCTGCGATAAACAACGCATTTAATACAAGGCAACCTGTGTGAATTGTGCTGCCCGGGAGCCTGCGGTACAGCTTTTTACCCATGGGTTCCAGCAGATAATGAAATGCCAGCCCCAGAATGCCGAAGCTCACCACACTTCTAAAGCAGACGATCCCGTCAATGTTCAGGAACAATCCACGGTAGTCCCACAGCCGCAATCCGAAATAATGGATGCCAACATAACCGATGATATACTCCACCACGCCGGTAACCGCTACGCAAAACAGGAATAGGAAAACCGGATGCCGTTTCAGCGGCTTCAGAGCATAGATTCCGAGAGCTCCGATCCCATAGATCGGCAGCCAGGGCCCATACAGGATGCCCCGGTTTCGAAGCAGACCTTCCGTGATCCAATAGAAAACTTCCTCATACATCCAGCCCACAAGACAGCCGGTCAGGAAAATCAAAAAGAGATAGCACAGATTGTCTGCTGTTGCTTTTGAATGGTAAGATTTTGCACAGCTATTCATTTTTTTCCCGTCCTTTTCCAATACGCAAGCACACTTTTTCACGTCTTCGCTCCTATTGTACAAATCATTTGGTCTGACTGATAGGCGCATTTTGCAGAGGAATGTGTCTGTTTTATAGCTTCCGAATAGACAAAAGCAGAGCGTGACCACCATTTCGGATG
>JBJEMA010000035.1:0-1733 GCA_051879435.1 Lachnospiraceae bacterium | reverse complement strand
GTACATTTGTGGCTATGATTTTGGGAACCATCGGAGGAATTTTGTTTGCTCTTGGTATGTGCATGACACTGATTCCAGAGTGGAATGCATTCAAACCGGGTGTCATCATGGGAGTGATTGGAGCAGCTGTTCTGCTGATTATGGTACTTGTATGGAGAAAGATGGAGAACAAGGAACCAATTAAACTGTCAGGAAAAACGATAGGTGCAACACTGATTGGAATTGTTGGTGCGTTGCTGTTAGGTGTAGGTATGTGCCTTACAATGGTATGGAGCAATATGGTTGCAGGAATAATAATCGGAATTGTTGGCATCGTTGTGCTTCTCTGCCTGATTCCTTTTATCAAAGGCTTAAAGTAAAAAAGGATTATAGGGACTTTAGTTACGGTAGAAGGAGGTTCTACCGTATCTTTTTGTATACGGACAGTATATGTTCACACTTTAGACACAATCTGCAAACAAATCTCAAACAAATTTGGTTTATTATAAAATGAAATGTACGATAAAATGTGCTTATAAGGAAGTTTCATATATGAAAAATCAAAAAGAAGTGAAGAAAAAAATTAGCAGATATATTCCTTCGTTACATTTGCGATACCGGATTATTTTGTATTTTGTGACGCTCATCTGCATTGCTCTTGCCCTGTTAAATGTGGCACTTGCGTGTTTTCCCTATCTGGTAGGCATACTGTTTTATGTGCTGGCAGCCGTTACACTTACTGCAAGTTGTTATTATATTACGATTCATATCAGACAGAATATCCGGGAAATCATAAAACCGGCAATTGCAGCAAATCCGTATACGAATAAAGTGACAACCGATTACAGGTGGAGAACCATTCTTTTTGCAGTGCCCGGTATGGTGAGTAATATTATCTTTGCGGCATTCAACGGAGTAATCGGAATCACCAGTCATTCGGCGTGGTTTGGAACGCTTTCGGCATATTACATTCTGTTAAGTATTATGCGGGCTGGAATTGTCAGGCAGGAAAGAGCGATTGCCGGCATCAAAGAAAAACAGGAGCATATGCGGCGGGAACTGTCTGTTTACCGCAGGAACAGTGTGCTGTTTATGTTTATGGCAGTCGTATTGGCAGGAGCGGTTATTCTGTTTCTGAATGCCCAGGGAGGTAATGATTATCCCGGACTTACGATATATGCAGTTGCGACATATACTTTTTACAAGATTATCATGTCCACGATACAGGTGATTAAGGTAGGAAAAAGAAAATCACCGCTTCTTTCCATCACCAGAAGAATCGGATATATTGATGCCTGTGTTTCTATTTTGACACTCCAGACGGCGATGTTTGCTTCTTTTGCCGAGGGAGAGGAAGCGTTGGTAAAGCTGATGAATGGGATTACCGGTACGGTTGTGTGTCTGATGGTTTTAGGCATAGGGATACAAGGACTCTGCTTTTCAAAAAAGAATATGTAATTTTAATAAGGAGGGAATCGACATGATTCATATACTTGTGTTAGAAGATGATATCAATTTAAATCAGATTGTCTGTACATATTTAAATGACAGCGGCTTTCAGGCAAAGGGGTGTTTGTCTGCAAATGAGGCATATGAGGAAATGTATAACAATTTGTACGAACTGATTATTTCAGATATTATGATGCCGGAGATTGACGGATTTGAATTTGCGCGGACGATTAGGGAGGTAAATAAAACGATTCCCATTTTATTCATGTCTGCAAAGGATGATCTGCCGTCCAAACAAAAGGGAT
>JBJEMA010000034.1:0-69516 GCA_051879435.1 Lachnospiraceae bacterium | reverse complement strand
TCTTCGCTATCCGATACACGAACATTTACCGTTGCTGTTGTCTGCACCTGAAGCACCTGGTTTCCATTCTCAGAAACCACATTATCAGAGACCGTATTTTCACTGACTCCCAAGGTCTCCTCCGTTGTTTCTTCCAGTTCACCGTTCGCAGCCTCCTCCGCAACACGATATTCCCCTACCGCGTCTTTTATCTCCTGATGAATGTTTTGCATATATTCATAAAGGTCCGGATTGGCATCCATTACTTCGTTATAACGGATACTTACACTTTGAAACAAATCTACAACATCACTCTGGCTGGAAATAGCGAGAATATAATCTGCCACATTCTGGTCAAAGTCACCTGTATATACATAAAGAGCACCTTCCTCATTGGTACAGACTAAAACGGTCATGACACCCGGTGCCGCCTCATCCCATCCATTTAACTTCAAATCATAAGAAATATAAACCATATAGGAATTTTCTATCGGACCCGGTTTGGTATAACAGTTAATATTCTGATAAGCTTCAATATATTCACTTTTTACCTGCAGAGAAATGCATTCGGGTTCATTGATGTAATTACTGATTTGACGCAGGGCATCAATATCATTTTCCTGCTTGGCTATTAAATACTGCAAAATCAGCGCATTTACTTCAGGATAGGCATTCTCCTCTAAAGGTGCATCCGGCACCGGTATGCGATTTTCCGCACTATTGGATGATACAACCGGGAGTACATCTCCCGGCATCTTCCCCCGATGATCGACTATTTGTACAATAATAACCGTTCCCAACAGGAGAAGAAGGATTGCAGCAAGGAAAAAAGTAAAAACCGGGTTCTTTTTTGCCCAATTCACCAATCCGGAAAAACCCTCTTTTACAAAGTCAAGAAGGCCCATTTCATTTTCTTTCTTCTTGTTCTTGTCTTTGTCTTTTTTTATCGGCTTTTCTGATTTTTCCTGCTTTTTGTTCTTTTCCGGTTTTGGGGCCTTTTCCGGTTTTGGGGCCTTTTCCGGTTTTGGGGCCTTTTCCGGTTTTTCCGGCATTTCTGATGTATTTGTTATTTCCTGTTCTTCAGAATCATCTGCCAACATAGTATCTGTTTCAATAGAATCCATCGGAATCTCCACAGAAGTATTTTCAATCGGCATAGGAGATTCCTGTTCCATAGATAATTCCTGCTCTATAGGAAATTCCTGCTCCATAGGGAATTCCTGCTCCATAGGGAATTCCTGCTCCATAGGGAATTCCTGCTCCGTAGATAATCCCTGCTCAGATTCCTGTCCCATTGCAGCATGCAATTCCGGTTCGTCTACATCATCGAGCATAAAATCATCTGCTTTCTTAATATCCACTTGTTCCATGGATTCCTTCTGTTGACTCTTTGTTAAAAAAAACTTCTTCATTACAAGCCATACCTTTCTACTTAATTCATGACCGAAAGAATAAATAAAATCGAGGTACTTCTTCCGTAACAATCCTTAAAATAAAAAATGCACTCGACAGGAATCGAACCTGCATTAAAGGCGTCGGAGGCCTCCGTTCTATCCATTAGACTACGAGTGCAAAATATAAATACATCAAAACACTTGTTGATATTACCACATTTTCCTTTCTTTGTCCATAGTCCCTTATGGACTTGATACACCCACCCTTATGGACTTGATACACCCATATGGACTCGATAAGGTGCCCAAATGGACATGATAGAGTACATGCTTATGTTGCGTCCGAATGATACATGTGTATAAACCAAATCATACACAAAAATATGTCCCTCCTAAAAGGGACATATTAATATCATTGGCGAGTATTCTTTTATGCAACCTTATAAAGACAATGCTTTTCCCTGCTATATCGGTAGACGGAATCTGTCAGGATTTCTTCTTCGGAAAGGACACTGCGATTAATTTCTTTGACCATATTCGCCATTTCCGATGCATCGTTTGCTACACTGTAAGGAAGTAGAATCACCTCATGAATCGAAGACGGCAAAATGATTAAATCTTCTTTCATAGAGTCTGCAACATCCTGCAATATGTTATGATACAAAATTGTCGCTGCGCCAAAATATTGATTCTGATTTGTCAGAATATGCATTGGAACTTCCTCCATTTTAGGAAACATATATTCATACTCCATTTCCGCGCGATCAAGTATTATCTCCATCTCATCCTCGTTATCCCTGTCATATCCTTCTTCCTCTATCATTTCTTTCATAATGCGATCCATCACCAGTTGTTTCATCATTTCAGCCATGGAGAGAAGTTTATAGGGCAATAGACGCGGACCGTTCGCAATCGCATCCTCATACAAGGTCTCCTTTGTTTTATTCCATAATTTCAAAAGATTATGCGTAATCAACATACTGGCATTGGTATCTTTATCAACATCTATGCCAAACAATGCATCCGGCACAATGTGGTAAAATACAATCGCCATATCCAGATACTCAATATAAGGAATGTCTTTTAATAATTCCTCATTTCTTTCCAAACTGATTAATTTCATTGCTATATTGCCGCGCACATTTTCATATTTTTCCAGATAAGAAACCTGAAACGGCTTATCCACTTTATATTTTTCAAAAATCCCGATTATTTCCCTGATAATTGAACTGAATGTTTCCCCCTGCTCATACCAGTGCAAAAATTGTTCCAGATAAATGGTAGGAGATATATTATGTTCTTTTTCCATTACGGTAATTCCCACCAATTGAATGCCATTGTTCTTTTTCACATCAACCAATTTAACCTTAGCATCCTCTCCGTAATAATCTTTCAATGCTTTTCTAACTTTTTCTTTAAATTCATTTAACCCCATTTGTATCATAACTTGATTCTCCTTCTCTTAAAAATAAAATTGTTTTCCTTTCTCCTGCCATATTTAATGCAAAAGAAAAAGACCATGAAGAAAACCACTTTTCTTCATAGTCTTATAAGCGTTTTGAGAAAATTCGTGAAATCACATCTATGTGATGTATCTGAACTTCGAATTATACACGGCTTAAATATTCACCGGTTCTTGTATCAATCTTGATTTTCTCACCCTGATTTACGAACAAAGGAACCATAACCTGTGCACCGGTTTCTACAATTGCAGGCTTTGTTGCACCTGTAGCTGTATCGCCTTTGAATCCCGGTTCGGTATCGGTAATCTCTAATTCAACAAACAATGGTGGTTCCACCGCAAATACATTACCATTGTGGGAGCAAACCTTGCAAAGTTCATTTTCTTTTACAAACTTAAGTGCATCGCCGATTGCATCTTTGTTTAAAGCAATCTGCTCATATGTCTCTACATCCATGAAGTTGAATAAATCACCATCCGCGTAAAGATATTGCATATCCTTTCGATCAATACGTGCTTGTGGGCATTTCTCAGTTGGACGGAAAGTCTTTTCTACCACACCGCCACTCTTAATATTTTTCAGCTTTGTACGAACAAATGCTGCGCCTTTTCCAGGCTTTACATGCTGGAATTCAATAATCTGGTATACATTCCCCTCAAGTTCAATTGTAATACCGTTTCTGAAATCACCTGCAGAAATCATCCTTATATCCTCCTAAATATTATCTTTTACGCATAGCACTGTTAATAGTTTATATGAAAACATGCGATTTTTCAACTATTTTTTCACCATACCGGCATTTCCCATGAACCACATTTTTTAATATGCCGGCATTTCCCATGAACCACATTATTTAATATACCGACATTTCCTATGAAACACATTTTTCAATATACCAGCGTTTCCATAAAAACCATTTTTTATCTTCCAAAAATTGATGATAAACTACCACAATGAAAGCAGCATCCGGAGAAATTCTCCGAATGCTGCCACTTTATTCATCATTACCGATTATACTAACTCTGTACTCGGTCCAATCGATTACCGTAAATATGTTCAAGAAGCAACGGGCCGTACCAAGGAATATCCAAATCCAGACATTTTCCTGCCGGAATCAGAATGGAATATTCTTTTCCAAGATAACGATAATTCACGATAACATCCATTCCGCATTCCCGGATTTTATCCATCACATATCCCGGAATAGAATGCCAATCTCCAAGATTAAGGACAATCGGCTGTTGTGCCGTACCATTTTTGACTGCTGCAACCTGTCGTTCCAATTCCTCAATCACGGATTGATAAAATGCGGCTTCCCGTCCGATTACCTGTGTGGACTCCACATGTCCGCAGGACAGACAAATATGGGAATAAACGCCATCATTTTGTGCCGTCGGCTTCGTAGTTACCACCCATTGATATAAATGCGTATGTCCCGGAGTTGTACTCGGCACAGAGGAAACAGAATTCTCCTCGTCCGCTACCGTCTTGTCCCTGCTTACAATTGTGTAAGTAGAAAACTGATTGGTAGGGAAATACAGGGTATTGGAAGCAGCATCATAGGTTGCTGGCAATTCCTGCAAGGTACCATTATGGTCTCTTACAACACTTAAGGTCTGTCCGTCTTCCGGAGCAATTGCAGAATCCAGATGAATGCCAACTGTAATGGGATTTGTAAATTCCGAAATTGAACTAGTCCAGTTATTTCCCTGCGTTCCTTTGCTGACGATTTGTTCCAGTGTAATATTAACAGCAGCCTTTACCACAACATTATCTCCATCTACTTGTGCAATTACAGCATCCTCATTGGAAACAGTTGTATCTTCGATTTTCATATTCAGATTACCGCTGGGAGTCGCATTCTGTCCGTTGGCAATCGAAGCACCAGCAACCGAAGTTGAAGAATCTTCAATTTGATTATCTCGTTGTTCAAAAATACCGGAGAAGTGTATATTGCCCTGAATGTTCGCCAATTCAAAGGTATACATATCGGTTTTTGCTGCAAGTTCTCTTCCGTTCGCAGTGGCACTTACAAACTGATATCCATAATCAGGAATTAACTTTAACTCTACAGTATCATTTTTCATTAATACTATGTAGCCACCATTATCATTAATTTGTACATAATTTCTTTCATCGCCTGCTTCGTAGATAATTACCCCATTTCTGGTAATGGAAACCACTTCAACTGTACCATTTTGCACCCACGCCGCCTGATCATGATACCGATTCACCGCTTCGGCTTCACTATATGCCCAGACAATAGTACAAACATTACTAGGCAGACCATCCTCCAATGTAATATCATAGGAATATCCAGATGTAACTTCATACTTAACTTTGTTAATTAAATCTCCTAAATCACCAGAAACAGTTTCTATAGTAGCATTATTTCCATTAAAAGTTGCAGCTTGAATTAAGTCAGTCCCAAATCCATTTTGAAAAGATAACTCATATTCCGTTGAATCATTTAAACCCGTTATTGTAACTATACTTCCGTTGCTTCCATCTGGTCTTATACTTATATTTGAATTTTCCATAGGATTATAACGATTTCCATTTAAGGAAAATTCATCCACCCTACCTTCTGCTGCATTAGTAAAATGCAATACAATAGTATCCGAACTCGGATTATCCGCTTTCACCTTCATCGCCGGATATCCGTTCCAGATGCCCACCACCATGAGCAACGCCATGATAAAGGCGAAAATTCTTCTGCCTTTTCCTTTCTTAATTTGTTTTTCCAAAATATCCACCTCCATATTTCTTAGATTCCAATTTTTTCCATTTTTGATGCCTTCTTAGCACATTAAAGCCTTCTTAGCGCATTAATGCTTTCTTAGCACATTAAAGCCTTCTTAGCGCATTAATGCTTTCCTAGCACATTAATACTTTGATAGTTTCTTAGCATAATGAAATGTCTCTTATTCTTTTACGCTCTTTTTCATCATAATTTTCAATATTGTATCATTCAACCTTCTTGCCACTTTTGACATTTGCTTTTCTTGTCAATTATTCGTCTTAAATCGCGTTCTTCTGCTAAAATTAGAAACGGGGTAGTATCATTTTTCGACATATAATTAAATAGAGGGATAAGAGGAATGATATTTTCAGAACAACTTAATCAATATATGAATAATTTGTCCTTGAGTAACAAGGAAATTGCAAATCTTTCCGGTGTTTCACCTTCTGTTATCAGCCGTTATCGCAATGGAGAACGGGAGCCGCAGCCGGATTCCGATATTTTAATTTCACTCAGTGAGGCGCTGGCGCAAGTGGCCGCCGAACATAATCTTGAAGGAATGGAAAAAGAGAATATTCTTGCCACATTTCGGGATTCTCTTTTGGAAAAAGATAAAGTTTATGCCTGCTTTCTAAAAAATTTCAATATTCTCTATGATGAACTCGGACTCAATATGAAGGACATTTCTGCCTTCACGAATTTTGAAACATCCTTTTTATATCGAATCAAATCCGGGGAACGAAAGACATCCGACCTGAAAGGTTTTTGTGAGAAGATTGCCGAATATATATATATATATGATTTCCGGTGCTTCATCCTCAGAAAATAGGAAAAAGGTATTTGCTCTTCTCGAGGTTCCCACAGATATTCTGAAAGAAAAATCTGATTTTTGCACCACGCTTTACAAATGGCTCCTTGCAAACAGCGAACATTATGATTCTTCGCCTACAGAGAAGAAGAAACCCACCGGAGACATTTCCAATTTTTTGTTCCGTATGGATGAATTTGATCTGGAGGACTATATCAAAGTAATTCGTTTTGATGAAATTAAGGTTCCTACCGTTCCATTTCATTTTCCGTCAAATAAAATATATTATGGCATTTCCCGTATGAGGGAAGGAGAACTGGACTTTTTCAAAACAACCGTTACTTCCAAAAGGACTGAGCCAATCTTTATGCATTCCGACATGCCTCTTTTGGATATGGCAGAGGATATGGAATTTAACAAAAAGTGGATGTTTGCCATTGCCTGCGCCATTAAAAAAGGGTTACACCTGAACATCATTCATCATTTGGATCGTCCGTTTCAAGAATTGTTGCTGGGACTTGAGGCCTGGATTCCCATTTATATGACTGGGCAGGTGTCACCTTACTATATTCCGGACAGTCCAACTCCCGTCTTCCATCATTTGAATTATGTCTCCGGCGCGGCTGCCCTTTGTGGCGAATCCATTGACGGCTCTCCTTTAGACGGAAGGTATATCCTGACAAACAATAAGGATGAACTGGCATATTTTCGAAAAAAAGCGGACCATGTTCTTTCCCATGCTCAGCCATTAATGGAAATCTATGACAGCACAAAATCAAAAGAATATCAGGCATTTCTTTCCGAAGATGCTTCGGTGAAAGGAGAAAGAAAAAACATTTTATCCTCCCTCCCGATTTACACCATTAGCGAAAAATTGTTGGACAAAATTCTTGTTTCCAATAAAATTGAGGATTCCATGGCGAAGATGATTCGTTCCTATCGAAAATCAGAAACCCAGCGAATGTTGCAGAAATTAAAATGCGGCATGGTTACAGATGAAATTGCTATCCCTACAAAAAAAGATTTCGAAAAGCACCCAATGCATCTTTCCATTTCCGGATGTTTTCCGAAAACCCAGATTTTCTACTCCTATAAGGAAATGCTGGCTCATCTGGAAGAAACAAAGGCCTATGCGGAAGCGCAGGAAAACTATCGGCTTGTTACCAATCAGCAACCCGCTTTTCGAAATATTCAGATTGAAATTGTAAAAAACCAATATGTGATTGTTTCCAAAATCAAATCACCTTCCATTCATTTTGTAATCCGCCATCCTCAAATGGTTCAGGCTTTACAAAATTTTACGGTTCCTGTAGTCGAAAGTAAATAGCGGAAAACAAATCATTTTACAAATTACAGTTTTACCTGTCGTATAAATATTATATTTTTTTTAAAATAGAATCCCCCTCTGTGACTTACACAGAAGGGGATTCTTTTCGGCTACTGCCGATAAATATTCTATTATTACTCTGTCTTTTTCTTTGAAGATAACATAATGTTTACTAGAATACCAAGGATTAAAGCGGTGGCAACTTCTGTAATCTGTATGTTACCGAAGTTAAGAACCAGACCGCCAATTCCGGCAATCAAAATAATGGCTACTACAAACAGGTTCCGGTTGTCTTCCAAATCAACGGATTGTACCATTTTCAAACCGCTGACAGCAATAAATCCGTAAAGTGCCATACAGATACCACCCATAACGCAGGAAGGAATGGAATCCACAAATGCCACAAACGGTGACAGGAAGGAAATAGCCATAGCCAGCACTGCTGCAGTCACAATGGTTGCAACGGAAGCATTTCCCGTAATGGCAACGCAGGCGATAGACTCACCATAAGTAGTATTCGGGCAACCACCAAAGAAAGCGCCTACCAGGGAACCAACGCCGTCACCAAGTAGGGTTCTGTGAAGTCCCGGCTCCTTCAGTAAGTCAGTCTCGATAATAGAAGAAATATTCTTGTGATCTGCAATATGCTCAGCAAATACAACGAACGCCACCGGAACATAAGCAGCCGCAATGGTTCCGATAAATGCACCGTCAATTTCCGAAAATCCTTTTACGGCAGTTAAAAATGTAAAGGAAGGAACCGTAAATACTTTCATATTCTGAAATACACTAAAATCAATAATTTGAAGAGAAGCATTTTCCGTATTGATACCAATCAGCGTAAATAATGCAGCCACCGCGTAGCCGGCAAGAATACCGATAATAAACGGAATCAACTTCATGATTTTCTTTCCGTAAACAGAACAAATCATAGTAACAAACAAAGCAATCAAGCCGCACAATACACAAATCAGCGGATTGGCAGCAGACACCTGACTTGTGACTTCCACAATGGAATCTACTCCATTCACGGTTTCTACCGCTTTTGAAATCTGTTCCGCCTTCACATTACCACTCTGAAGGTCTCCAACCGCATTGCCCGCCAAAGATAATCCAATAATGGCAACCGTCGGTCCGATCACCTGCTTCGGCATAAGACGGTCAATCCAGGCCACACCGCACAATTTTACAATGAAAGCAATCACAACATAAACCAGACATCCGAATGCTGCACCAATCAGCAATCCGGCATATCCCTTCTGCATGGAAACGCCACCGGCAAATGCTGCAGCCATAGAGCCTAGGAACGCAAAGGAGGAACCCAAAAATACCGGACTCTTCGCTTTTGTAAAAAGGACATAAACAAGGGTACCAATACCGGCACCAAAAAGAGCTGCCGATGGCTGCATTCCGTTTCCAACAATGATTGGAACGACCAGCGTTGCTGCCATAATCGCAAGTAACTGCTGAATGGCAAAGATGATAAGCGCACCAAAAGCAGGCTTATCCTGAATGTTGTAAGTAAGTTTCATTAAGAATCTCCTTTCTCCTCTTTAAGAATTGTAAGAATATCATCAATGGCATGAAGATAACCATTTAATCCTTCCCCGTAAATCTGCTTATTGCAAGCCGGCGCCGTCACAGATACTTTTCGAAATTCCTCCCGCCCGGTAATATCGGAAATATGAATTTCAATCTTCGGCATGGTCACACTGGCAAGCGCATCGTGAATGGCATAACTGTAATGGGTATAAGCACCCGGATTAATGATAATCCCTTCTGTTCCGTCCGAATAAGCATCCTGAATCCGATCAATAATTGCACCCTCGTGATTGGACTGGAACACTTCGATTGCGGCACCGATTTCCTTCCCCTTTTCTCCAATTATCTGCAACAGATAATCATAATCCTGATTTCCATAAATAGCCTTTTCCCGGATTCCCAGAAAATTAAGATTCGGTCCGTTGATAATTAATAATTTCATTTACTACTTCCTCCAAAGTCTTTCCATCCGTCTGTAATATACGGTCCGCAGCACGCAGATAATATGGTTCTCTTTTTGCCAGCATGTCTGCTATGATTTGCCGGCGGTCACCGTTCTGCAAAAGCGGTCTCGTTGTATCGTTACTTAAACGCCGATATAAAGTATCAGCTTCTGCTTTCAGATAAATCACACTTCCGATTTTTTTCATCAGTATCACATTTTCTTCTCGCAAAGCCATACCGCCACCGGTAGATAAAATCAAGGGTTCTTCGTTCTTACAAAGTTGCCTGAGATATTCGGTTTCCATTTCCCGAAAGGCTTCTTCTCCCTTGGTTTCAAAAATTTGTGAAATTTTGCAATTATGTAAGCGTTCAATCTCCTGATCGGAATCGAGAAGAATGATTCCCGTTTTCCGTTGCAACTCCCGACCTACTGAGGATTTTCCACTACCCATATAACCAATTAAAACAATGTTACTCATCTTTGATTCTCAATTCTTTCCCATTTTGAAACCATCTCCGTATTCATAATGCACTGCGGTTTCTTTATGCTTCCGGGAATCAAAATGCCATGTGAATTCCAAATCACCTTTTGTTTCAGTATTATTCCCGGATTCCCAGTTCCTCTTTAAGCACCTGCAAAACAATTTCCGCCTGGGCATCCGTTACTACCTCTCCGGTCCATAACTCAAAAGCCTGAATCCCCTGGAACAAAAGCATGCGAAGTCCATTCCAGGCATTTCCTCCCCCTTCTTTCACCAATTTCATAAACCTGGTTTCGTAAGGGTTAAATATCATATCGTAACCAACAGATATTTTTTTATAAAATTCTTTGTTCTCTATCGCACAATCGTCCACATTTGGCGCCATTCCCACACTGCTTGCCTGAAATGCCACCCAGTCGTCCTGTCCGATTTTCCCCATCCGGGAAAGGTAATCTTCCGTATAGGTGGAAACAAAAATATGATTGGCTCCATAAGCCTGTCGGAAGCGCTGTGCAAGTTGCAGCGCATTTTCCCGGCTTCGGTTGAGGATAAGAATATTTGCCGCCCCGTCTTCCAGCAGCATTCCCATTATGGCATTGGCCACGCCTCCGGCACCGATTACCACTACATTCTTATTTTTTACGGAAACGCCATCATAGCGCATGGCTCTTTGAAGTCCCGGCATATCCGTATTATAGCCTTTATAACCGTTCTTAGTCCTGACCAGCGTATTTACGGCACCAAGTAACTTCGCCTTGTCGTCAAGGGCATTGCAAAATGCCATAACATCTTTTTTATACGGCACCGTCACATTCATTCCCTGCACCTTCAATGCATCTGCACCCTTTATCGCATTTTCCAATTTTTCTTTTTCAACGGAAAATGCCAGATAGGCGAAATTCTGATTGAGCAGTTTCGCCAGGGTTCCGTGAATTGCCGGTGAAACGGAATGTTCCACGGGATTACCCAGTAATCCCAACAGCCCTGTTTTTGCATTGATATTCACTTCGTTCATTGATTTCTCCGTCTTTCTCGACTTAATTATTGTCCTTCCTGACTTATTTCTCCGTCTTTCCTGACTTATTGTTCGTTATTTCCGCTTTTTTACAATGACGCCGATAGGAGCAAAGAACAATCCATTCCAGACGCCTTTTTAATATAATCTGTATCTCTTCTTTCGGGTGAATAGGCTTCACCAAAATGCTGTAAATTCCGGTCCGATTGGCTCCCCACACATCCGTAAATAACTGGTCTCCCACAAATAAAGTATTCGAGACATCCGTATGCATGTATTCCATGGCTTTTTGGTAACCTGCTTTCTTCGGTTTTCCACCTTTGAAAATATATTTTCCCTGCACCGCATCACAAAACATTTTCACCCGGGGTTCCTTGTTATTGGAAAGCATTAGATAATCAAATCCAATTTCCCGCAGTTGTTCAAAAAATGCAATGCTTCGCTCATCCGCAGGTGCCCCATGAGGCACCAGGGTATTGTCAATATCGAAGATAATCCCCCGGTAACCCTGCTCATACATTTTCCGAAAATCTATGGAATAAGTGGAATCCACATATTCCTTTGGATAAAAACACTGAAACATTTTACTTACTCACTAACATTATATTTATGCTTGCGCACAACGATCGTCTTTCTCATGGCACAAATCCGATTATACTGTTTTAAGGATGACGGCAGTCTCGGTATGCGCGCCATTTATGGATGACGGAAGGTAATGGATCCGGTTTCTGCATCCATAGCGTCCACGATTGCCAGGGATTCAACCCGGATTCCTCTTTCCCGAAGAATCTTTCCCCCGTCCTGGAAGCCTTTCTCAATCGCAATTCCCACACCTTGAAGAGTTGCACCGGAAGAATGAATAATATCAATCAGACCGTTTACTGCACAGCCATTGGCAAGAAAATCATCTATCACCAGCACCTTATCTTCCGGCGAAAGATATTTCTTGGATACAATTACATCATAGGTTCTTTTATGGGTAAAGGATTCAATTTTGGTATTGTAAGTACTTCCATCCAGATTAATCGACTGGGATTTTTTCGCAAATACCACCGGGACATGAAAATACCGGGCTACCACGGCGGCGATTCCGATTCCGGAGGCTTCAATCGTTAAAATTTTATTGATTTCAACACCCTCAAAGATTCGTTTCCACTCTTCTCCCATCGCACAAAATAAATCAATGTCCATCTGATGGTTTAAAAAACTGTCCACTTTAAGCACATTGCCCGGTTTCACAATTCCGTCCTTTTGAATTCTTTCTTCTAAAAGTTTCATGTTCCGTACCCCGTTTCTTTATGTTTTCACTATTCTAAACGGCAAATCGCCGCATTTTCAATTATTATCCGCCTCTGACATTCCTCTCGGAAATGTGGCAAATCCGCAGACAGACTGACCGGCAGATTATCCGCCACTATCTTTCCTCTCGGAAATATGGCAGCCCCAGGCTTGCAGGTGGCTGATTCTCCCTCTTATTACGCATACTGGTTATAATAAGAACAACCAAAGTAACCACATAAGGAATCATCTTGTAGAGTTCCATATATTCCATGTGCTCAATTCCCGTAGGAATATAAAGATAAAGAATGTATAAGCCACCGAAAAGGAAAGATGCCCAAACGCCGATATCCGGTTTCCAAATAGTGAAGATAACCAAAGCGATAGCCAGCCAGCCTCGATCGCCAAATGCATTGTTGGACCATACACCGCAGGCGTAATCCATAACATAGTAAAGACCACCCAGACCTGCAATCATACAACCGATGCAGGTAGAAAAATATTTATATTTCGTTACATTAATGCCGGCAGCATCTGCAGTAGCCGGATCCTCCCCTACTGCGCGAAGATGAAGACCAACCCGGGTTCGTTTCAAAACAAAGGAGGCTGCAAATGCAATAATGACTGCAATATAAGCCAGAAATCCATAGGATAAAAACAATTTGCCAAACCAGCCAAAAGCGCTTACATCCAGCGTATTCCGGAAATAATTGCTGGTTGCGGATAAAGCAATGGAAGGAACATCACTGTCAGAAAGCTTAATCAGGGAACCGCCGAAAAAATTGCCAAAGCCGATACCGAATGTGGTCATGGCAAGACCGGTAACATTCTGATTGGCACGAAGGGTAACCGTTAACAGACAGTAAATCAGTCCCATTATCAGCGAACCGATAAGACAGCAAAGCAACGGAATGCCAACCGCAAGAACCGGTTGTACACTTCCCCCCTCCGGAATGGATTGTTCGTAAAAGAAAGAGCCGATTACACCGCTAATTGCACCAACATACATAACACCCGGAATTCCAAGATTTAAATTACCGGATTTTTCCGTCAGGGTTTCTCCTGTACAGCCAAATAAAAGAGGAATTCCCTGAACAACTGCTCTTGGTATAAATTGTACCAAAAATGTAAATAAACCAGCCATTATTCTATTTCCTCCTTTTCATCCCTGTCCGTCTTTTCATCCGAAGCAGCATTTTCTTCTCGATTCATGCTCTCATCCGGAATGGCATTTTCTCCTTTTTTGCGCCCAATCAGACGATAGCGGATAAAAAATTCACTACCGATTATGAAGAACAGAATAAGACCTGTGAGAATGTCTGCGTAGGATTCATTTAATCCAAAACTCGTCGAAATCTCACCGGCGCCCCGCTCCATAAAGACAATCAGAAGGCTGGTGAAAATCATGATAATCGGATTAAAATTCGCAAGCCAGGAAACCATTACACCGGTAAATCCCTGCCCTCCTGCCAGCGTTGTGGTAATCGTATGATTGATACCGCCTACGAGAAGAAATCCGGCAATACCGCAGATTGCACCGGAAAGAAACATGGTACGAACGATTACATTCTTAACATTAATTCCAATATAGCGGGCTGTATTTTCACTCTGTCCAACAACAGAAATCTCATATCCCTGCTTACTGTATTTCAAAAACACATACATCCAAAGGGTAATCAAAAGCCCCACCAGAATAGCAAGGGCATATTTGTTACCAACCTCAGGAAGCCAGCCTATATTGGTACTCTGATTAATGATGCCAATGGTAAAGGAACCTTTCGGCACCTCCCAGACAATGACAAAAAATGCCACCAATTGCGTTGCAATATAATTCATCATCAATGTAGCAAGCGTTTCATTGGTATTCCACTTTGCCTTCAAAAGTGCCGGAATTACGCCCCAGATTCCGCCGGCCAGGATGGCAGAGCCAAGCATGACAAATATCAAAAGTCCATTTGGCAAAGCGTCGGAAAGCGTAATCATACAGGCTCCGGTTGCCAGACCGCCAACCAGCACCTGTCCTTCTCCACCAATGTTCCAAAAACGCATTTTAAATGCCGGCGTAAGTGCCAGGGAAATAATCAGCAAAATAGAAACATTCTGAAAGGTAACCCATGTTTTTCTTGCAGTACCGAAGGCACCGAGAAAAAGTGACTGATATACGGAAAATGGATTCAGCCCGGTTAAAACCGTAGTGAGAATCCCACATAAGATTAACGCCAATACAATTGCAACAAGCCGGATCCCAAAAGCTTTCTGCCATGGGAGATCGTCGCGTTTTGCAATATGAAAGAAAGGTTCTGATTTTCCTTTTCTCATTATTCTTCTCCTCCCACTTTTGTCATCAGTAAGCCAATCTCGTTTTTATCTGCCTTACGGGCATCCACGATTCCGCTAACCTTACCACCACAGAGTACTAAAATGCGATCCGACAGTTCCAGTAAAACATCCAAATCTTCTCCCACAAATACGACCGCAACACCTTTTTCTTTTTGCCGGTTAATCAAATCGTATATGGTATAGGAGGAATTAATATCCAATCCACGAACCGCATAAGCCGTCAGAAGGACATTCGGTGCCGAAGAAATTTCCCGGCCAACCAGTACTTTTTGCACATTTCCTCCGGAAAGGCGACGGACCGGTGTGGTAATTCCCGGAGTAACTACCTCCAGTTCCTTTACCACCGTAGTTGCCAGTTCCCGCGGTGTTTTCCGGTCTGTATAAATGGATTTTCCTTTTCGGAAAGAACGAAGCATCATGTTATCCGTCAAATCCATATTGGCAACCAGCCCCATTCCAAGACGGTCTTCCGGAACAAAGGAAAGCATAACTCCCAATTCCATGATTTTCCGGGGATTCTTACCAATCAATTCTTCACTCTCACCATCATCTTTCCAATACAGAACGCTGCCTTCCTCCACTTTCTGAAGTCCGGCGATTGCTTCCAGCAGTTCCTTTTGTCCGCATCCGCTGATGCCGGCAATTCCAAGTATTTCTCCGCTTCGGGCAGTGAAAGAAACATGGTCCAGTTTACAAATTCCTTCCTCGTCAGTTACGGTCAAATCCTTAACTTCAATTCTCGTTTTCGGATTCACCGGATTCTTTCGCTCAATATTAAGGGAAACGGTTCGTCCAACCATCATATTGGTCATTTCTGCTGCATTGGTCTTTTCCGTTTCCATTTCCCCAATATAAGCACCTTTTCGAAGTACTGCCACGCGGTCGGATAAACTTTCCACTTCATGCATTTTATGCGTAATTATCACGATGGTTTTCCCATCTTTTTTCATATTACGAAGTACAGCAAATAATTTTTCCGTTTCCTGAGGTGTTAGTACTGCCGTTGGCTCATCCAAAATCAAAATGTCTGCGCCACGATATAGCACCTTTACAATTTCAACCGTCTGTTTTTGTGAAACCGACATATTATAGATCTTCTGATCCGGATCTACATCAAAGCCATATTTATCATATATTTCTTTAATTTTTTGGGACGCTTCTTTGCGATTCAGTTTTCCTTCCAGACCGAGAATGATATTTTCCGTTGCGGTTAACACATCAATCAATTTAAAATGCTGATGCACCATTCCGATTCCAAGGCGAAAAGCATCTTTCGGAGAACGGATGGTCACTTCCTCCCCATGAATGAAAATTTTTCCGGAATCCGGAAAATAAATACCGGAAAGCATATTCATAAGCGTTGTCTTTCCACTTCCGTTTTCTCCCAGAAGAGCAAGAATTTCCCCTTCGTAGAAATCCAGATTTACATTTTCGTTGGCTACAACACTTCCAAACTTCTTTGTAATATTTTGTAAGGATACTGCAACTCTTTTTTCGCTCACAGTCCTGCTCCTTCCCAATAAAGAAATATAAAGAAAATGGGAGACGTGCGGCAAAACTTGCTGCACCGCCTCCCATTAGCATTTTACACCATGTGGAAATATTTTAAAACGGTTTCCTCAAATTAATATACGGAATTCAGCATTTCAATTCCATCGATTGGAACATTGAAGTATGGAGCGGAACGGAATCCGTCTGCAGATTCTGCAAAGTATCCGTCAACGATTGCTTCATGATCTCCTTCGTAATTCGGATCGGTATCAACATCTGCCATAAAACTGTCAAGTGCTGCACCTTCTACGGTAAATGTGGAAATGTCGAATACATGACGAGTACCAGCCATTAATTCAGCCTTAACTTCTTCTACTCTTTCAGCAGTTCCTTCTGCTGCACAAGAACCGAAGGAGGTAAGAACAACAGAACCGGTAGACAAGTCACCTACATAATCCGTAGCGAATTCTTCTCCGTTTGCAATAGCAGTGATTGCATATGTGAAATACGGAGCCCAGTCAATTGCAGAAGATACAAGGAATGTATTCGGGCAGGTAGCTTCTGTACTTCCATTGTAAGATACATTCACAACACCTGCTGTTTCACAAGCAGTAGGAGCACCCATGGAATCGGCATGCTGTGAAATCAATACGCAACCGTCAGCAATCAGCTTATTAGCGCCTTCTTTTTCAGCTGCTTCATCATACCAGGAACCGGTAAAGGTTACTTCCATTGTTGCAGAAGGACATTCGGAACGAACGCCAAGGAAAAATGATGTATAACCGGAAATAACTTCGGCATATGTGTAAGCACCAACATAACCAATCTTAGCCTGGTCTTCTGTAATCTCACCGTTGGCAATCATCTCATTTAACTTCATACCTGCAGCAACACCGGCAAGGTAACGGCCTTCATAAATAGAAGCAAATGCGTTGTGGTAGTTCGGAAGATTTTCTGTATGTGCTCTTGTTCCGGTTGCATGTGCAAACTGAATCTCAGGATATTCCTTTGCTGCTTCAATCATATAATCTTCATGACCAAAACTGTCTGCAAAAATGAAATTGCATCCCTGATCCGCAAGTTCACAAGCGGCTTCGTAGCACTGCTCGCCTTCCGGGATATTTGTTTTGATTACATAATCTACTCCCATTGCTTCACATGCCTGCTTTGCAGCATTAATGAAATTCAGGTCGTAGGTTGAGTTTTCATCATGTAAACAGATGAAACCTGCTTTTACTGTGGATCCGCTTTCGCCTGCTTCCGGTGTACCGCAAGCGGTTAAAGCAAATACCATAGCAGCAACTAAAATGATACTTACTAACTTCTTCATAGTTCCTCCTCTTTCCGGATAGAATATCTACCCATAAATTATGAAATTATTGCGAAAATACGATAAAAGGATAGAACAATTATTGACTAAAGTCTACAATTTTTGGGGAACTTTTTCATTTTCTACAAAATGCCAAAAATATTATGTATTTCTGTTGGATTTTTCGTCTAATCATCCTTATAATAGTAACAAACAGGCATTTGCATATTTTTCTATGCGATTCTGCAACAATTATAACTTTTCATAACAGATAAAAAACAGGAGGATAAGAAATGCATACCGAGTACGAGAATGTTACCTATGTGAATCATCCTTTGATTCAACATAAAATATCCATGTTGCGGGATGAGAATACCGGAACCAATGAATTCCGCAAATTAGTCGAAGAAATTGCCATGTTAATGGGCTACGAGGCTTTAGGCGACTTGCCTTTGGAAGATGTGGAAATCAAAACACCGATTGAAACCTGCATGACTCCCATGATTGCAGGGAAAAAGATGGCAATCGTGCCGATCCTTCGTGCAGGTCTGGGAATGGTCAGCGGAATTCTGGCTTTGACGCCAAGTGCCAAAGTCGGTCACATCGGGCTTTACCGCAACGAAACCACACATGAACCGGTAGAATACTACTGTAAATTACCGGATTCCATTGGGGAACGAACCATTGTTGTTGTGGATCCTATGCTGGCAACCGGCGGTTCTGCTGCGGATGCTATCTCCATGATTAAACAACATGGGGGACAGAAAATCAAATTCCTGTGCATTATAGCAGCACCGGACGGAATCAAAAAACTGGCAACTGCTCACCCGGATGTTCAGATTTATGTTGGTCATCTTGATCGTTGTCTGAATGAGAATGCCTATATATGTCCGGGACTTGGTGATGCCGGCGACCGCATTTTCGGTACAAAATAAAACAGGTCTGCATTATCAGGAACAGTTGACGAAGCGCTTCCTCTTCATTCGGAAAACAATCAAGCGCTCACGCTTCATCCGGTAAATGAAACACCATCTTCTCTCCGCTTTCCGGATGGCGAAATTCCAGATGTATGGCTTTCAAAGCCACATTACGAATGCCAAGCATTTTTGATAATGTTATGGATTCTTGATTTCCATATTTCTGATCTCCCAGAATCGGATGACCGGCATGGGATAACTGCAGACGAATTTGGTGATGGCGTCCCGTAAGCAAATGAATCCGCAGCGTTTCCGTTGTTTCATCCTTTTCTAAAACTTCATATTCCAGCCTCGCTTCCTTTGGTTTACATTTGGAAGCGAGGTTTTTCTGTAGTCCCGGGGAATTTTCCTTCGGAGCGGAAACGATAACACTTTGGTTCCCCGAAACATCCATTTGCATCCAGTTTACCAGTTTCCCTTTCGGGTCCGGCATGTGTCCAAAGATTTTCGCCTGATATATCTTCAGCATTTTATCTTCGTCTTTTGCCAATCCAACCTGTGCCGTTAATGAGGATGCCGCTTTTTTATTCTTTGCAAATACCAGGAGTCCCTTCACAGGCTGATCCAACCGATGTATAACATAGAGTTCTTTTTCCTGCTTTTTAATGAGGTAATTCTTTAATTCGCTCATCATATCCATAACACCGATTTTCTTTGTCTGCACCGGTAAGCCGGCAGGTTTTAACGCTACAAGTATAGAAGAATCTTCATATATAATTTGACTTTTCATGCTGTCTCCTGACTTCATCCATTATTTCCCAATCCAGGACAGTTGTTCCATCTGTCTCGTCATTTGCGTCTAACCGAATACTATTTCCCGAACCAGGACAGTTGTTCACGAAGGCCATGCCCGGATATCACCTGATATAAATCCAATTCCGGCGTTACATTTCCTTCCACAATCTCAATCCTTCCGTCCCTTCGGACCGCTACGTCCCAGCCAACCAGACGGCACTGCGGCACACGATTTGCTGCCTGTTTTGCAATTTCAAGAATATCCTTAAAATGCGGATTTTGAAAGCCAACAATCGCCTCTCCCGTATCCGGGTGTTTTTCCCATAAAAGGCCGGTCTGCATATTTCTATCCGGATATGTAACGATTCCCGTGTCCGGGTCTGCAATCGCCCATATGGCGGTATCATCTGCATTGTCTACAATACTGTTTTGACTTCCAAACTGATTGGCCACGAACAGGATTTGCACCGTACTCTCATTTCGCAGAGTGGTTACACGCACTGTATTAAGAGAATGCGGATAAATTGCTTCGTATGCTTCATCCTGACAAATATATTCCTCTGCCAGATAATCATTTTCCTTCAGCCACTGAAAATCAGGGCAATCAACTGTTTTGTTTTTCGCGTCATATAGTTTTATTCCAATTCCTGCGTAAAGGGCATCCGGTTTTAAAATCACTTTTTCATGCTTTTTCAAAAATTCGAGAAAAACATTTTCATCAGTTTTCTGCAAATCAAGAAAATCCCGATAAATAAAATCCGGAAAATGAGAATAAAAGAGGCGTTTGGAATTAAAGATACATCGCCCCGCATCCTGATTATAATGCTTTTCCGCATCCCACAGTTCTTCCGGCGTCATGAACTGTTCGATCTGTTGATATGTCATT
This sequence comes from Lachnospiraceae bacterium, assembly GCA_051879435.1. Classification (GTDB taxonomy): domain Bacteria; phylum Bacillota; class Clostridia; order Lachnospirales; family Lachnospiraceae; genus NK4A136. The sequence continues at coordinate 49,303 of JBJEMA010000034.1, read as the reverse complement.
TCCTGCATGCGATAATGCAGATAATCCTCATAACTCCAACGCGTTTTCAAATGCGGTGGCAAAAGCCGGTATTTCCATTGCTTCATCATATTCCAAATTTCCCTCTTCGTGAACAACCCATTGTCTAATGCCAATGGGATTGCGTTAACCAAATTTTCAAAAAAAGCGGGGCAATTCAAATCCCCGCTTTTTTCTCTTAACATATCATAATTATATCTTTAATAGTCACTTCTTTCACAGTTATGCCTATCAATTTTATATTAGTGACTGTGTCCGCCGCCGTGTCCGCCACCGCCATGTCCGCCACCGCCGTGTCCACCACCGCTGCTTGATGACCGTGGAGAATAGGTTTTTGTTTCATTGATAAACTGCGGATTAACATTGCCGGAGGAAATATTAATAATGGCACCGGCCATCTGTTCTGTTACAGAAACCTTCTTTAATTTAGATTTACTGCTTACAATTCCGTAATTAATCAACAAGGCAATGAAAATTCCAACAAAAGCATTGCAGACATATTTCATCGGCTCCACAATCATACGACCTTCCAGAACCTTCTGAATCTGCTCAAATGCGATTAATCCTCCCTTTAAGTAATTTTCTGCTGCGGAATAACGGTAAACATTATCGGTAATGGAATATGCCTTGGAAGTAGAAATTTTATCTTTGGCATCGCCTTGCACATAAATATAATCATTTTCCCAATCGCAACAATATACTACCGCAGAATCATTGCCAAAATACTCCCGCAAATATGATTTACAATGTCTTTCCGTATCGTTCATCGAATTACCCTCACTGGATTCATCATCCGTCAGATACATAACATTACAATACTCGGTAATCGGTTTCATCGCATCGAACAAATCATCCGCTTCATAATCCCAGAGAAAATCACCAACATCAACAATAACCGCCACATAACCGGTATCCGGATTCTCATAATAATATTCGTCGTCATCTACATCTACCGCAAAAACTGCAAAGGACGGCAAAAGCATCACGCACAGCATCAGGAGAGATAGAATCACAGTCGCAAAACTTTTCTTTGCAAATCTTTTCGTGTTCTGCTTTCTCATAACTCATCTCCTCCTCTCTTTGCAAACTGTCGCGGTATTCTTCGCGTCAATTTATTATGTAGTTTAACAACATCCAAGAAGGAAATGAGCACCAATACCATTATTGCAAAATCACAAGCATAATAAACGCTGTCCACCCATGGATTAACAATCATTAAAACAACAGAAAGTACAATCGCCAGAATCGGTTTCCACAGCACGCTCATTTTCTCGCCAAACGGCTGACTGTAGACCACATTTTTTGCAACCCGTGCCTTGTTTTTATTACCGGAAGAAAAGATTGACGCAAAAACCGGTATCGCCATCATTACGAAAAAGCCAAAAAAGAGCATACTTTCATTTCCGGTCATCCCACCGATACAACTGCAGACCACCATGAAAAAGAAACCAAGCACACTAAACAATGTAGTATTGCCAGCCGTTTTCTTCTTTTTTACCTGCACCTGCTGCTGTGCCATCGCAGTTGCAACCGTAGGGTTCACGCCATTCACACTCATTAATCCAAGATCATTCAGGTTCTGCTGCCTTGTATAAATCTGATTCATCTCTCCATTGGCGATAAAGAAACTGATGGCAGAGAAAATCATTGCCACAAAGGTCATATACATTGGCGGTAATGTAATGAACAAATCAAGAATCAGCATAATCGGTATGGATATCAGCAGGGAACCCAGCAGATACTTCTTGTAATCAATCGGAATATCTGCAGCCATCTTACCGGTCTGTCCGTTAAATACAGCGTAACTAACCTGATCCTTATGGCGAATCGCCAAAAACCAGACCGGGAAATAAGCCATCCGTCGATTCTTTGTCTGCATTAAACCTTCAATATTGGATTTATCTGCTTCCGCATTAAAGCGCTTTAATTCCTGCTTGCCGTTAATCAACCGGGCGCCCAGGTCTGTTGCAACCGTTTGTCTGGCCTCTTTTTCATAAACATCCGCCTGCACATCTGCCGTATCAGCATAGAATCCGCTGAGATATCCCGCATGGAACGGCTTGCTGTCCTTCATCTGGAATGGTGAAATGGCATCACTGAGTTCATCCAGGAAAGTGGAGGAAGCGTCAAAAGTAGCGCCTTCATAATGTGCCTGTGTCGGACAAGTCAATTGATAATGCTTCGTGTAAATATAATCTCCATGACGCTGGGAAGTTTTTCCCGGGAAAACAATATCCCCATTGGCTTCAAATTCATAAACCCAGTACGGCATATAAATACCACGGATTTTTTCCAGCGTTCCCTCTTCCCGCATCTCCTTTGGTGCGTAGATTGCTTTTTTCATGAAGTTTTTGTATTCTTCCTGAACACTTTCTTTTGTTTTCTTAAAAGGAACAACATAAGATGGCGGTATCATCTTAACCAGCCGTCCCTCCAGCATCACTGACGAACCACAGAAATTACAAAATGTAACTGCTGTATCCGTATCGGACATTACCTCTGCGCCACAATTCGGACAGGTATACAATGTGCTTTCGTAATACTCCGAAGAAACTGCATCCTGCTCATTGCCCGCCATCTCATAATCCTGAGTGTATCCACTGCTCATGGAAACATTATCCAGCGTCTGGTTCACAACCATCTGCTTATTTCCGCAGGAATCGCATTTCAGCATTTGCGATGTGGGGTCAAAGCGCATCCCCATTCCGCAACCCGTACATTTAATCATTCGAGTTTCCTTCCCTTTCTTTTTGTCTATAAACAATGTATTGCATAGAGTGCACCTTCTATTCCTCCTAATTCAAATTACTTCCGTGATTGCCATAATTAGTCAAATAACAATCCATCGAAATAGGAACAAACAACATGCACAATATACTGATTTTATTATAAAGTTTCTACCGTTATCATTCAATGATTTCTTCATTATTCCGTCATTTCTTTCTTCATTTCGCCAATTCTTTTATCATTCCGTCATTTCTTCCTGCATTTCACCAATTCTTTTATTATTCCGTCATTTCTTTCTTCATTCCGCCATTTCTTTTATCATTCCGCCATTTCTTTTATCATTCCGTCATTTCTTTTATCATTCCGCCATTTCTTTTATCAGCAAGTCTTTTTCTTCGCTTTTAACATTCAAAACAATGATTCATCATGGTAAAATTGTGGTGAATTCATATCAACAAAATGACCGGGAGTTTTTATGGAGCGAATACTTCAATATTTCATTTCAAAAGAATATGAAAATGTTACCCTGCGACAATATCTGACAGACCACAGTTATGCCCCCGGCATACAAAAGATTCTCCGTGGAGATATACGATATGCAAAAATCAACGGCATCCCTTCCTACCTAACTACCCGATTGCAGGAAAATGACCGGGTTGAAATCATAATTCCGGAGCAGACAGAGGCTTCTGCCATTTTACCCGTTCCTCTTTCTTTTGACATCGTATATGAGGACGAAGATCTTATTGTAATCAATAAACCTGCTAATATGCCGATTCATCCTTCCATCCATAATTATGATAATACATTAGCAAATGCACTTGCCGATTATTACAAAGATGCACCCTCGCCATTCGTTTTTCGCTGTCTTATGCGTCTCGACAGGGACACCTCAGGACTTACCATCGTTGCCAAAAATCGACTCAGTGCGTCTATTTTAAGCGGGCAAATGATGCGCCGGGAGATTCAGAAGAACTATCTAGCCATTACCTCCGGCTATGTTGAGCCAAAGCAGGGTACCGTTAACGCACCCATAGCACGAAAAGAAGAATCCTGCATTGAGCGATGCGTTGACTTTGAAAAAGGAGAAGAAGCCATTACCCATTACCGGGTATTACAACATTTCACAAAAAACAATCATGCGTACTCCCTGATCTCTCTATCTTTAGAGACCGGTCGTACGCACCAAATTCGTGTACATATGAAACATCTTGGTTATCCGCTGATTGGAGATTTCCTCTATTTTCCTGAAGATACCACTATGAAACGACAAGCATTGCATGTGCATTCCATATCTTTTTCTCATCCAATTAACGGCAATCGTCTTTCCTTTGAAGTTCCTCTGCCGGAGGATATGCAAAATCTCCTTCCAAAGCAGAAATAAAACCTCCCGCTTGCGGATTGTTCTTCTATTAGAAAGTTCCGGAACAGAGCAATCTGCATCATCAGAGCTGCCCGCTTATGTTAATCTGATACCACAACTGCACAACACCGAAAAATTCCCGTACCACATAATGGATGCCCACAGGAAATAAGGTCTGTGCCGGTACTCCGGTAATATTCTCATATCCCAGCTTAGATGCAATCAATTCGGAACGATACAGATGAAATCCATTGGTTACAATTCCGACACTGCTCCCCTCCGTTATAAATACCTTGCTGTTTCGAAAATTTTCCACCGTATCCGTGGATGCATCCTCCACAACAATTCGTGTCTCTTCAATTCCCATCTCAACCAGATTACGACGAATTACTTCCGCTTCACTCACAATTTCATCCGGACCCTGACCGCCGGAAGCAATCACGATTGTGCTTTCATTCCGGACAAGATAATTGCAGGCTTTTTGAATACGAAGAGAAAGAGGTCTGGTTGGTTCTTCTCCGTTCAGTCCCGCACCCAGAACGATAATGTAATCGAGATTTTCCTGCGGAGCACGGTTCATGGCAATTACCACATTTGCCTCCACATAAAGGAACAACAAAGTCACAAGACAAACGGCAATGTGATACAATACAGAAATCACTTTATGAATTCGTTTGCTCTTATATCTGCCCTTTTCTTTTCTGCGCACTTTGCTTACCAGCATAAAAAAACGAACCATACAAAAAGCTGCGAGCAAAAGCCAGATCCACACAAAAGACAGACGAAATCCCGCATAGAAAACACAGGTAAAATAGTAAAAAACAGAGAAAACACCGATAATCAGCAGAAGAACGCTTTTTATTTTGTCATAACTCCACTTTCCGTAGCCAAAATATCGATGCGCTTTTCCCGCTGTCACTTCGCCGGTACGCTGAACTTTTCCTGCCCCTTTGGCGTTGGCACGCTTCGGCATGTCGCCTACTTTTCCTGCCCCTTTGGCGTTGGCATGCTTCGGCATGTCGCCTACTTTTTCTGCCACTATGGCGTTGGCACGCTTTGGCATGTCGCCTACTTTTCCGCCATCAGCGTCAGAGGCTTCCGCGATACACGCTTCCCTGCAAAGTACCTGTATATGACGCATCATAATTGCAAATACCGTGAAAGCAAGATTCATCCAGTTAAAATACATCAGTAATAAAGCAAGATAAATCAAAAAGAAGCATACCGTCACAGGATTTTGACTTACCTTGGAAACAGCACCATGAAATGGATTCCTTCGAACTTTTTTCTTTCCCCAAGCAGGGATGTCAGACAGAATCGTAAAGAACAAAATGCCAATGGCTGTTATTCCCAGATACACGCCAAACACCTTCATTAAGATGCCCCTTCCGGTATACCCAAGCACTGCATTGCCCAAAATGATACTGACCATTTCCACACATACCACACCATAGCATGCAACAAGAATAAGATATTTCTGTATTTTATTTGTAATTTCCGTCTTTCGTGCGGTTTTTGCAATCCGTTCTCTCCATAGTTTCCAAAAATAGAGACCATAAAATACCGCTAACAGGAAGAATGCAATCTGTCGATAAATCATATTTCTCTCCGTACATAAAAGCCACCCGGCTCACGACTAAAGTCACGAGTGTGCGGCAACTATTTCATTAACTGACCGATTTCCTTTATTCTTTGTGCAAAATAAGAAAACCGTTCCAAATTATCAAATATTTTTCGTTTTCCGGCCGCAGTTTCCATTACAAGATAATCCTTCTGCTCACTTATCCGGATATTTTTCATTGGTGATAATTGCCGCACACAAAACCGTTCCGGTATTTCCTGCCCGGCCATATATTTTTCCAGCAAATCCGTCAGGAAAACAGGATCTGCAAATTGTTTTCGAAGTTGTTCATTCTTTTCCATGAAATCAAATGGATTCCCACCATGCCCATGTCGATAATGGGAAACATAAATGAAAACATATACTTCATACAGGTGGTCGTTATAAATTACATAAGCCATCGTTCTCGGTTTTACCAATTCCTGCTTTTTTTGCATACGAATGGCAAATATGGTAATTCCTGCAACAAATGCCATCAGAAAAATTATGATATCGGCACAAAGCATTTCCAGATACACTTCTGCAGTTTCTTTTCGAAACAGAAAAATGACGGCAGGAACAATTACCATCACCAGAATCAGGCCTACCAGAAAAAAGATATAATTTTTCCCTTCTTTTTTCTGAAAACTCGTCGGTGAAGCGGATTCAATAAATCGAAATATTTCTATCATGTTTCTTTTCCTCCATCTCCAATAAGGGTAGCCGGCCGGACTAACCCCAAATTACACTTCCCGGCATTTCATCGCCCAGACAAACTAAATACAAAAGCCGGATTAACAGAAAGAAATACCCTCTGAAAACCGGAAGGTATTTCAGAGGATATCCCAATTCATTTTTTCCTGAATGCAAATCATTCTTGCATTACATAAATGATTCTATTGGCAACTCATTCTCTTAATAATTTTCTTTGCGTACTTCAAAGAATGCCTGTGAATGGTTGCATACCGGACATACCTCAGGTGCCTCGAGACCAACTACTACATGACCGCAGTTGCGGCATTCCCACATGGTAACACCACTTTTCTTGAATACTTCCATTGTTTCCACATTTTTGAGAAGTGCGCGATATCTCTCTTCATGCATTTTTTCGATTGCACCAACCCCTCTGAACTGTGCTGCCAATTCCGGGAAACCTTCTTCTTCCGCTTCTTTTGCCATACGATCGTACATATCCGTCCATTCTGCATTTTCGCCTTCTGCCGCATGAAGAAGATTCTCTGCGGTATTTCCAATCTCGCCAAGGGCCTTAAACCATAATTTTGCATGCTCTTTTTCATTCTCCGCTGTCTGAAGAAACAGCGCGGCAATCTGCTCATATCCTGCCTTCTTTGCTACGGATGCAAAATAAGTATATTTGTTTCTTGCCTGTGATTCCCCGGCAAATGCTTCCCAAAGATTCTTCTCTGTTTTAGTTCCTGCGTATTTGTTGCTCATTGTATTTCCTCCACTTTTATCTACTTTTTCAAAATCAGATGCCGGGTGCTTGCAAATCGGACAAATAAAATCCTCCGGCAACTCTTCTCCCACATATTCATAACCGCAGATAGTGCATCTCCATATGGTCTTGCCATCTTCAGTCTTTCCAACTTCCTGTGGCTTTGGCTTAATATGATTCAAATAGTATTCATAAGTTGCAGATGGTTCTTCACTGAGAACATCCATGTCCGTAATCTCTCCGACAAACATGGTATGAGAGCCAAGATCCTGTGTCTTATCCACCTTAACGGAGATATATGCATTCGTCCCTTCGGTTATATAATAAAGACCGTTCTCTCCTCTGCTACAATTCGTATAATCCGCGAATTTATTTACCTCGCGCCCCGTTTGAAAGCCAAATCTCTTAAATAAATCAAAGGATGCCTTCTGACTGATTACGGATACCGTAAATGCGCCTGTCCGCATAATCATGTCATGGGTAAAATTCGCCTTATTCACGCAAATGCTTATCTGATTCGGCGACGATGCCGCCTGAATTGCGGTATTGATGATACAACCATTGTCTTTCTCCCCGTCTTTTGCCGTGAGAACAAACAGGCCGTAACTTAGTTTATACATTGCTTTTTTATTCATTGTAAAGCCCTCCTTCCACTCTTTATTTTATCATTTTCATTGATTTAAGCAAGCAGATCGGACTTTTTATATCGTGGCAACTTTGCGTCAGACTACAAGATCTACATGATTCAGCGTCCCCACGGCGCCGGTGCTTTCCTTTAAGTAAACACCCGTTTTTCTGATTTCTCCATGAAGATTATTATCCTCATCTTTCAGGCTAAACTGCGTATCCGCGTTTCCAAGATAAATTGCACCCACATCTGCTTTTTTCAGATCCAGCAGCTTATCCTGACCATTTTCATCCTTTGTCCAAACCTTCAACCGTTGAAAAACACTGTCATTTTCATCAATCCAGCCGTTCTTATCTTCATCATAGGCAGCCAGATCCGTAAATCCGTCACCGCTCGATGTGCCGAACAGTTCGGAGCCGTCACCTATTTTTCCGTCCCCGTCTTTATCCAGAGCAAGAAAACCGGAGCCTTTTCCGGCAAAGGAAATCTCCTCTTTCCTTCCGTCTGCATCAAGATCAAAAAAGAATTTTTGGTCGCTGACCTTTCCCACATTTGTATCTAGATTTATCATCAGCGGGTCAGTCTTTATATAATCTTTTACCTCCAGCATATTAATTTCACACTGAAATGCCCTGGACATAGAGACTTCCACATTAAAATCAATGCTCCTGCCATCCGCTGTCTGTACAATCCCTTTTGATGCAAATGTGGTACTTTCCGCCTCGCAATGAAAACCGGAAGTCGCTGTAATTCGTTGCCAGGTTGTTCCTACAGCACTTGTTCCTACCTGCAAAAGATTTGCTCCCGAAGGATTGCCGGTTCCGTTTGTAAGCGAGATACTGCCAAGCGAAATTGCAGTTTTTCCTTCCAGAGAAAAAGAAGTGCCTTCATACTTTTTGTATCCTGCTGACCGGATATCGTGAACACTATTCTCCCGGTTGAGCGATTCCTCTTTTGGATTTTTTTCTCTGCGTAAAAGTGCAAGAATGCGTCGTAGCATTTTAATCTCCAAATCCTCTTCCCCGGTCAAATCCAGCGGCGCATCTGTGCGCTTTGTCTTCATTTGCTGCGCCATTTGCTTTAGAGAACGCGCTTCATTTTCCGCTCTTCGTTTCTCATTTTCTTCTTCCTTCATTTTGGTAAATTCCACCATGGATTCCTTAACACTTTTCCCGCCGGCTTCCTTGGACAAGGTGAGAATCGCGCCTGCAGCATTCTCCGATTTGGCGGCTTCCATCGTCATACTTTCCTGATAGGAATACGAGACTTCCTGATGTGATGATGACATGAAAATAGAACTGTTTTCAATCTTCATTTCGGACTCCTTTCCTGATTTATCGGTAATTCCTTTTACCGAAACCAATAAAAAATTTTTATATGATTTATATCGGCATGTCTCGCGTAATTCTGAATATTTATTTTTCTTTTCCTGCATGCCGGAAGAATGTTGTTCTTGCTTGTCTTTCTTGACCATACCATTTTAAGCGGAATTCAGTTTCTTACAGGTGCAATTTTCCCATCATCTTCGAGTGCAATTTCCCCATCATCTTCGAGGCAATTGCTTTGCATTATCAATTGGTATAAGATAATAAATGAAGTATCACCAATGTAAAAAGGAGAATAGGTATATGATTAAATTTACAGATGACTGCCTGATAGGCATTGAACAATTAGACAACGAACATAGACATTTATTTGATTTATTAAACAATTCATTAAATCTTTTGGAGATTAACTCCCACGGAGATAATTATGATGAAATTCGCTCCTTAATATTTGAATTAGATGAATATGTTGAAACACATTTTGAGCATGAGGAAGCTTATATGCTGGAAATTCGTGATCCGGAACTGCCTCAGCAGCGCATCCAGCATAATATGTTCCGAAACCGTATTCACAATTGGTATTTCAAAAATTTGGATTCCTGTGAAGAGCAATACAATCTGCTCACGGAAATTGTCGAATACATATTTAAGTGGTTATATGGACACATCATAGGCAGTGACACCTTGATTGGAAAACTTCCTCCTGTGGAAGAGTGGCTTTTAAAAGAGAATCCCTGTGAATTTACCGAGGAATATTATACCGGAGTAACCTTAATCGATGCGGAACACAGGGAACTTTTCAAACTGATTGACCGTATGAACCGGATGATCCGGGTGGGCGTTGACGATTCGGATTTTGAGGAAATCAAGAAAATTGTTGCGCAATTGAACAATTATGTAAAAGAACATTTTTCCGACGAAGAAGAATACATGGAAAGCATAAACTATGCGGGAATCAGTGGGCAGAAAGCCGCGCACGCAGCCTTTATTGCAAAAATGAATTCCATCAATTTTGATGAAATACAAAAGAATCCACAGGAAAACATGGAACGCCTGGTTGAATACCTGACCCAGTGGTTAATCCAGCACATTTTACGAATGGATAAAAAAATCGGAGAGGCAGCTGCCCGAATGTAAAATCGCTCTTTGTTCCTGCATTCTCAAACTTTATTTCTGATTCATGGATAATAATGGCGGAGTTTAAAAAACTCCGCCATAGGATTATATATCTCCGGATACACTGTTTTGATTCCTAATTTTCGAAAGCAATCTCGTACATCACTGTTTTCTTCGGTCGTATTACGCCTCTTTATCTACTTTCGCGCCCTTAATATCTTCTTCCACCAGTTTCATTTTATTCATTAAATCTTTGATTTCCTGCTGGGCCTCCTCCAGTTTGTTGGTCATACCGACCAGCGTCTGTGCATCTTCCAGAATATCTTCTGTTAATTCTTCCTGCTCTTTTCGTTTTTCTTTAACGGAATCAATTCTTTCCTGCAGTTCTTCCTCTTTCTCCTTCTTCTCTTTTGCTTTTTCCTTTTCTTCCGTCTGCGTCTCGTCGATATGCTCTTTGGCTTCCTCCATTGCCATGCCGACGATTTCTTTATCCGCTTCCTCCAAAACAGACTCCGCTTCTTTCTGCGCCTTTTGCATCGGGTTTGATTTCAACCGTTCTATTTTGATGCCGCGAATAATCGCATTCTCCATATATCTTTCATCTTCGGCCTTTTTCATCGCCGTATAATATGGTGCTTCGTATTCCTTTAATTCCAAAGACAATTTCTGATATTCCGTAAGTCCGTTGTCTTTCAATTCTTTCACTCTTTGCAGTTCTTCCGCAGACATAATAACATCCGAGCCCTCGAATTCCGCTTCCTTTGCTTTTGCCAGTAGTTCCAAATCCTTTTCTTCCTGACTCTCCGGATCAATGTTATACGCATCGCGAAGTGCCGCTCGCTGATTCTCGATTGATTTGATGGCATTGGAATAGTCCCCAATCTCCAGATTCAACTCCTGAACCCGTTTCCTTCTTGCGGCAATATCATCATCGATTTTTTTATCTCCCGAAAATGCATCCTCAATTATTTTCATTGCTTTCTTTTGTGCTTCTTCCCTTTTTTGGGAAATGGGATTCTGATTCATGTTTAGAGAATTCGCCTTAATATTCAAACAGTTTTCCGTGCGTTTCTTATTTGCCGGAAAATTTTTAATATTTTCATATTCATTGTTATTTATCGTTTTTATATTCATCCCATATCACCCCTGTTCTATATTCCATGGCCGATTGTCTTTTGTCCAACCCATGGCATTCCAATATGCAACATCCGGTTCGCACCAGCCAAATTTTGATTGAACCATGCGCATGATGTAAAAAAATCCTTTGGTCTTCAATCCCGGTTTCACCTTACCATTTTTCTTAATGATGCGCTTAGCCAGACAGTCCGTTTTCTTTTCTATTTTCTGTTTCATTTTTTCATTCACTCCATCCCAACAAACAGCCTGTACGGCCACACCAATCTTGTAAATCTTCGGTACGCCCCAGAAAAATAAACTGTCCGCCATATCCTTATTGGTCCACTTCATTCCCGCCCCAGCAGCGGTTGAAATGCATACTGCCTGCTTGGTAAACATAGAAGCACTTGGACGATGCACCATCCAGCGATGTCCCTGATGGTCGAGGAAATTCTTTAAAGGCGCAGTCACATGATAAACATATACCGGACTTGTCATAATAATCACATCCGCCGCATCCAGTTCCTCTAAAATCTTCTGTTGTTTTTCATAATGCGGGCATTTATCGGCACTTACCGAAAAGCATTGTGCACAGCCCACACAATAATCCGAAAAATCCCGTGGGAAAAAGAATTCCGTAATATCATCCGATATTTTTTCTGCGAGCATTCTTCCAATGTGATATGTAGAACCTTTATGATTTTGGCCATTTAATATTACAATTTTCATATGATATCATAACTCCTTTTTCGGCATTACTGTCTCTCTCCAATCAGGAAAAACCATCCTAGAATGCACATTATATTCATTTTTTATCTTTTATGCAAGCATATCATGCATATTTAACAAACTCCAAAAATCTTGCACATTTTACAAACAAAAAGCCTTCTTCGTTTACACGAAAAAGGCTTTTTAATACTTTCGCTATTAATAAATGATATTCTCTAAAGGATATTTTGTAACAAAAGAAGCATCCCCGATTACTCTACTGCGGTTACAGTTGTGACCGCAGTACCATCCAGTCGGTACACTGCTGTACAATCAGAACGTTCCGTAATGGTAGAAATATATCCTTCCGAAATAAATAAACCGCCATAGCCATTATAAACCCGCATAATATATGCGTAATCTTCCGTTATTCCGGACAAATCCGTTCCATCACCTATTGTAAAAGTTTGTCCGTCCCGGGTAATTCCTTCCCCGTATCCCGGAATAAAAATATATCCGTCAACAATTATTCCACTTTCGATTTCGACATGCAACGGCTCTAACGGTTCATACAATTGCTGTCCGGAACTATCTATCACCGTATAATAAAAATTATTATCTACGCCGCGTAATTGAATTCCGGTATAATCCCCGTTTCGAGAAGGAATTAACCTGGTGACCGGTACACCAAAGTCAGGCAATACCAATTCATACGGATGAATCATTCGGTCAATTCTCGTATCCACACCATAACTTTCATTATCATAAAATCCCTCAAAAACAAAAAGTTCTCTCACTTCCGCATACAAACTTCCCATTTCACTAATTGGATTATGAATGCCGCTATCCGTAATGCTATCATTCAGTGTTTTTCCCTCTGCCATGATATTCGCATAATCCAACGAAACCGCATCCTCTACAATAATTTGTTCATTTCTTGTCATTACCAAAAGACCAATATTTCCGTTCGAGTTCCTAAACCAGGAGACATTTCCTCCAGTTAAATATACATCATTTCTTACATCTACAATGTAATTGACCCAAAACTTATAATTGTCACAGTTTGCTACCAGATACAAACCATCTGTTATCTTTTCGATATATCCTCCGCAATATTGTTCGTCATATTCTCCATAATATGGCGAATCAAAAGTATGACGTTCCCCTATTTCTATTTCTGTAACCGTTTGAAACTGTTCATCCAGTACGCATAAGAAATAGGCATCCTGTGTCATATTACTGATATGTTTTTGAAATAGGATGTTACCATCTTCCGCAACACAGAGGGTATCTTTCTGCATTTCATCCTGATACTCATACAAAACCGTTCCATCTGTCCCAATGACCATGAATCCCTGGCCCGTCAGTAACACGCTTCGTCCGTTTGCAACAAAATCATCCTTTATGGCTACGATACTTTTTGCTTCTTCCGGTGCCTCGTACACCACCTGCATGTCCGTATTTACCAGCACCCACTTTTTCGTTTCCTCTTCATCGATAACATATGCCCATGCAACTCCATCATGAAAGGTTCCGTATAGACCATGCAATGCATATTCCTTCGTTATCACTTCCGGCTCTTCTTCACTTACCTCTACCGTATTCGCTTCCTTTTCGTTGGCTTCTTCTACTTCTTTTTTTTCTTCTGTTTCTTCTTCATCGTTTTCTTCTACATCGTTTTCTTCTTCCACAACCTCTTCCTGATCTCTGTCTGAATGAGATCGCCTGTCGTCCTGCCCACAGGCTACAAGAAGCATTGACATCAGTCCAATAAGAAGCATCCTGAATAATTTCTTCTTCATCGTATTCTCCTATCTATTTTTCTTTACATGAAATAAAGTATAAGTACTATATTTCCCTTAAACATCAGCCCTTATTTTACTACCCCCCTGGTTAGTCAATACTAACCAATAAGGAAGCAAATAGTGCTGAAATTTTTTATTTCTATTATGTCTGATATAAAACTTGTAATGGCAATTGTGACCTAAATGGTAGTTATAACATAGGTGCAAGATTTTATCTGCGTGAACTTAAAAAATCCTTTTGCGTGAGCAAGGGGTCTTGTGCCGAGATAGAAATTCTCGGTAATAAGAGTAGGCTCTTATGGACACTTGACGATTTACGGAAAGTGTCTTGATGAACTGAACTATCTTCTAACATTATGTGGCTGTTATTTATCAAGTGTAAAAAGCAACTAAGTAATGCCGAATAGATAGTCAAGAAAACCCCACCTTAAAGGTTGGATATCAGTTACATTAAAAATCAACAGTTTAGTGTGACAGAGCCATAAAAAAGAACCTCAAATCCCTATAAATAAAGGATTTTGAGATTCCTAAATAGTGGACCTGGGGGGATTTGAACCCCCGTCCGAAATACCCGCCATTGTACTTCTACTATCATAGTCTATAATTTGACATTCCCTCTGCTACACCGGTATAGACACCGTTATAGTTTCAGTAGCTTCATGATACGCCCGCAAGCGCAAAGCTTAACCTGCGTCGTTTCCTACATAATTGACGCCCTGACCCTGATGTGTAGGTGCATCAGGCAGAACGGTTGCCTAATTAGGCAGCGATTGCTAAATTATCTTCAGCGTTTATTTTTAATTTGTGAGTTAACGCATCACCTACGGATAGCTTCTCCAACTTAAGACACCCCGTCGAAACCTTTCAAGCCCAAGTTGTTTACCGAACTCTTACTTTGAAATCCCTTTCTGCCTCCCTTTGCATATCTTTCTTAGCAATGTCCTGACGTTTATCATAGTTCTTCTTACCACGGGCAAGCCCAATCTCTATTTTGGCTCTTCCGTCCTTAAAATATACCTGCAATGGCATAATGGTATATCCTTTTTCCGAACTATCCCCTAACAGTTTATTGATTTCTGCCTTATGAAGCAAGAGTTTTCTGGTCCGTAACGGATCACGGTTGAAAATATTGCCCTTTTCATATGGGCTGATGTTCATTCCAACCACATACACTTCCCCTTTTTCAATTCGAATGTAGGCTTCCTTAATACTGCATTTCCCTTCCCGCAGGGATTTTACTTCGGTACCCACAAGGGAAAGCCCGGCTTCATACTTTTCCTCTATGAAGTAGTCATGATATGCTTTTTTATTGTTTGCAACCAGTTTATGTCCTTCCTGTTTCATGACATATCCGTCCTTTCCTTAAAATACAACTCCCTGAAATGCAACTCCCTGAAATGCAACAAAAATATTCAAATCCGTTGCTCAGTTATGAGTATAACACACTGCATGCGAAAAAACATAAACTGCTCGTTTAATTTTTCTCCGGCAAAATAAATTCAATGGTTTTCATCTGGAGGTCAACACGATTGACGATTACACGAACCGGTGCGCCCAGCCGGAATTCCCGCCCGGAAGCCTGCCCGATAAGTGCATAGGAATCCTCATCAAAATGATAGTAATCCCCATTCATCATATTTACCGGCACCATTCCTTCCACCGTATTTGGTAGTTCCACATAGAATCCGTATGCAGTTACGCCGGAAATAATTCCCTCGAATTCTTCTCCGATACGACTTTTCATGTACTGCGCCTTTTTCAATTTATCCGTTTCACGCTCTGCCTCCTCGGCACGTCTTTCCAACTTCGAACTTTGCTTTGCCACCTCGTCCAGTATGCTGCGGTAATGTTCGATCTTTTTCTCATCCAGGCGCCCCCGGATTTCATCTTTTAATATACGATGAATCTGCAAATC
Organism: Lachnospiraceae bacterium; assembly: GCA_051879435.1. Lineage (GTDB taxonomy): Bacteria > Bacillota > Clostridia > Lachnospirales > Lachnospiraceae > NK4A136. The sequence continues at coordinate 33,526 of JBJEMA010000034.1, read as the reverse complement.
CGGATAACGACGGATAGGTGAGGTAAAATGGCAATACTCCCTGCAGGCAAGTCCAAAATGGCCGGTGCACTGCGTGGAATAACGGGCCTGCTTCATACTGCGAAGTGCCAGACGGGTAATCAGATTTTTCTCCCCGGAACCGGAAATACGGGCAAGGAGTTTTTGAATTTCCTTGGGATGAATCTCTCCACCGGGCGCGCTGTTTTTCTTACCGCCTTTCATATAATAGCCAAAATTTTGAATCATTGCCGATAATTTACTGATTTTTTCCGGATCCGGTGACTCATGAACACGATACACAAAGGGCATTTCCTGCCAAAACATGTGTCCTGCCACCGTCTCATTGGCAACCAGCATAAAATCCTCAATCATCCGGGTTGCAACATTATGTTCGTATGGCTTGATTTCCAGGGGAACTCCATTCTCATCCAAAATAATTTTCGATTCCGGCATATCAAAATCAATGCTTCCCCGCTCTTTCCGTTTCGCCCGAAGAATGGCGGACAAATCCTGCATCCGGAAGAACATCGGTGTCAAATCCTTATAATCCTCCAGAAGTTCCGGCTCCTGCTCCTCCAGAATTCGCTTCACGACCGAATAACTCATGCGGCGATTTACATGAATCACAGATTCCACAATACGATAATCCTTAACCACTCCTTCCGGGGAAATGGTCATAATGCAACTCATGGCCAGACGGTCTTCTCCCGCATTCAAAGAACATATTCCGTTAGATAAACGACGCGGCAACATTGGGATGACGCGGTCTACAAGATAAACACTGGTTCCCCGGTCCAATGCTTCCCGGTCCAATGCCGAATTTTCCTGCACATAATTACTGACATCCGCAATATGCACACCCAGAATATAATTCTCTTCCTCCATAGTCAGACTAACTGCGTCATCCAGATCCTTGGCATCCTCGCCGTCTATTGTCACCATCTGCCAGTCCCGCAAATCCTCACGGCCTTCCATATCCGCTTCACTAATCCGCTCCGGAACCCGCTGCGCCTGATTCATGACTTTCTCTGAAAATTCCATAGGCAGTTCATACCCCCGGACAATAGACATAATATCAACCCCGGGGTCGGTTATGTGGCCGATGATTTCTACTACTTTCCCTTCCGGTTTCTTTCCGGGGCGGCCATAATCCGTCAGTTCCACAACCACCTTATGTCCGTCCACGGCGCCCTTAGACCGCTCCGAAGGAATGAACACATCCTCTGCAATTTTCGTATTATCCGGAACAACAAATCCATAATTTTTACTTTTCTGATATGTTCCTACAAGCCGGGTAATTCCATGCGCCACAATGGACATAATCTGCCCCTCTTGCCGTTTTCCGCGCCGTCCGGGCAGAACCTTCACCATAACTTCGTCCTGGTGAAATGCCCCATTTACCATATTTTCCGGGACAAACAAATCTTCCTCACGCCCCTCAATTTCAACAAATCCAAAGCCTCGATTGTTACTGATAAATACACCCTTGTAAATCGGTTCATCTGCTTTTTCATATTTCCCACGCTTGCTTATCTGAATCCTATTTTCGAAAAGAAGTTCCTCCAAAATGGATTTAAATTCCAACCGTTCCTCTTCCTTCACCCGAAGCAACATAACCAGTTCCTTTTCCTTCATAGGAACATACAGGGGATCCTGCATCAGTTCGCAAATCATCTTTTTGCGCGCTTGCCTTTTATCATCTATTCTTCTATCCGGCTTTTCATCCATGTTTTCCGGCTTTTCATCCATTTTGTCTGATTTTTCATCTATTTTTTCTTTCATTTTTTCTTTCATTTTTTCTTTCATTTTTTCTTTTATTTTGTCTTTCATTTTTCTTTTATTTGTCATTTATTTTGTTATTTATTTTGTCTTTCATGTTATCATCTTTTATTTTATCTTTTATTTTATCTTTTATTTTGTCTTTCATTTTGTCTTTTATTCACCCAGCAAACAGGTAGCAAGCTTATCTTCCGTAAATTCATACACCGTTGCCAGTTCTATCGTTTCTATGGACTCAGCATAATTACTGAATTCTTCCTGTGTAACTTCTACCCCCTCAACCTCATAATAATTATCATCCATAACTGCGATTGTTTCCTCTGTATAACCATCGTTATTTAATTCTATCAGTCTATAATAAGAGGTACTTGACGCCCCATCTGCCCCCTCATAAATGCCATTTGTGTGAATTCGCTTCATTCCGCGAAATACAAACTGATAACTGTATACTTCTCCATCCTCATAGTGAAGAACCTGTGTAGATTCCGGTGAACAATAAAGCACAATCTCATTTGCGCCATCACCGTCCATGTCAACAATCATAAAATAGTCTGCCAAAAGCCGTTCCACGGGATTTCCCAAACAATAGTCATATTCATTCCAATAAAACTTCTGATTCCCCTCATCTGTACTGATAAAGGGTTGCTTGCTGTTCAATACCATCCAATACGCCAGCATATCCTCCGGTAATTCAAGTTCTGCAATCTCCTCTGGCGTAGAATAATTCTCTGACTCATCTGTTGTTTCTTCTGTCGGACTTTCCGTTTTCTCCTCGTAAACTGCTTCATTTTCAACTTCAATATCCGTATTTTCCTCCACAGGAGACATGGATTTACATCCTGACAGCATACAAATTCCCATAAGAAATACAAATAATATTTTCATTCTTTTTAATATTCTCATCTTTCTACTCTCCCTTTTCTGCTTAATGAAATGTTTCATGTTCAATTCGGGATTGTCGTATTTATCAACAATCTTTTACAAAAACAGAATAAAAAAACACTCCATTATGGAGTGTTTTCAAAACAGTCAAACCAATTAAATTCTTGAAATGTTTAAGACAACCGCAAGAACGATAAATGCAATTGCAAGAACACGCGTAATCATTACAAGTTTTCCTTCCATGGAACGACCTTTGTTTTTTCCCCAATAACTTTCTGCTGCTCCACTGATTGCACCCAGTCCTGCAGATTTTCCCTCCTGCATAAGTACAATAATAGATAATGCAACACATACTATAATAAAAATAATTGTAAGAACCGTTCTAAGCATTAAATACTTCCATACCTTTCTAAAAACTCAAACAAAAATGATTGTATCATATTCAATTTCATAAATCAACCAATTGCCGATTATTCATACATTGGCGATTATTCATACACCAATTGCCGCCTCAGCATGTTCCTTATCACTTCTTTAGACGATTTAGTACCTCTTCGTAAAAAGCAAGTGTTTCCGGATTGGTCACCCTGCGTCCGGACTGAAAGTACATAATCTCGCATTTACCATGGGAAGGGAAATGTTTTTCCTGCACAATCCGAACAAGATTGCGTATGGTTCCCTCGCTGCCATCTAAGACTTCGCAGTCAGGGCCAAACACCGTTTTTATCTGTTTCACAAAATGATTGAAATGGGTGCAGCCAAGAACCACCTCGGAATAGTCCGAAATCTGTTTGTCCTTTAATTGCGCGCGAATATAATCCACAATGTTCTCACAATCAAAGTCTCCCCGTTCCGCATATTTCACAAATCCGGGCATTGCAACCATATCTACCAGATGTTCCTCATCCACCCGATTCACCAGTTCCTTCAGTTTCTTTTCCCGAACCGTCGTTTCCGTCGCCATCACGAGCACTCTCTTATGATTGCTGTGTGCTACCGCCGGTTTCACCGCCGGTTCTATACCGATAATCGGCAAATCATATTTCTTGCGTAAATAAGCTGCAGCCACGCTGGTTGCCGTATTACAGGCAATGACAATGACATCGCACCCCTGCTGCATCAAAAACCGGACTGCCGTTTCCGAGTATTCAAGAATTTCCTCCTTCTTTTTCTCTCCATACGGAACATGGTCAGAATCCGCATAGAAAAAGTATTCTTCCTCCGGCAGGTAACGAAGCGCACATTCAAGCAATGTTAATCCGCCAATTCCGGAATCAAATAAACCTATTCGCATTACGCTTCATCGCCCCTTTTCTCCGTCCTTTTTTGAAATGTGAGCCGATACAGTTCTTCTCTTTCTGCCTCAGACAAAACACGGTATGTTCCGGGAGCAAGATGTCCCAATTGGATATTGGCAACACGAATCCTTTTAAGCGCCTGTACCTCATAGCCTGCCGTCTTCCACATACGGCGAATCTGCCGGTTCATACCTTCCGTAATAACCATACGGACCGAATATTTGCTGATTTGCGTAATCTCACATTCCCTGGTTTTTCGATTGAGTTCCCGAAGAAAAACGCCTTGTCGCAGATTCTGTATATCCACGGATTTTACCTGCTTATTTAATTTCACCAGATATTCCTTCTCATGACCATTTTTCCCGCGCATCAGCGCATCAATTAATTTTCCGTCATTGGTTAAAAGAATCAGTCCTTCGGAATCCCGGTCAAGACGGCCGGCATAGGTTACCGGCACCGGATAATCTATGTACTGCATAATGGTTTTTTGGGCATGGGGATCGCTTTTCGTCACCGTCACCCCAATTGGCTTATAAAAAGCCAGAACCACTTTTTGAAAAGTGGTTCCGATCCGTTTTCCTTTTACGGTAATTTTCTCGCTGCCGTCCACCTTTTCTCCGGGACTTGCCTTGCGTCCGTTAACAAGGACAAGTCCATCCTGAATCATTTGATCGGCTTCTCTTCGCGAACAGATACCGCAGGCAGCTATATATTTGTTTAATCGTTGCTGTTCCATATTGTTAACTCCGTTCAAATTGCCGGTTCACATGCTTGCCGGCACATATGATTTTCGGTTCATGTATTTTACCGACAAATATGGGCTTTCGGTTCATTGTGACTTGCCGGCACGATTCCTGCAAAAGTTACGATTTCTTTGTAATGGAATCATATTCCGGAAAACAATCAAGTGTCGCAAAATAATCCTGCGTTGTTTCTGCTCTACGGATTAACTGCACATCACCATTTTCCTTTAACAGTAATTCTGCCGATTTCAATTTTCCGTTATAGTTATAGCCCATGGCATAACCATGTGCACCGGCATCGTGAATTGCAAGGTAATCGCCCATCTCGATTTCCGGCAACATACGGTCAACGGCAAATTTGTCATTGTTTTCGCAAAGAGAACCGGTAATATCATATTTGTGGTCGCAAGGTGCATCTTCCTTACCAAGAACCGTAATATGATGATAAGCACCGTACATGGCAGGGCGCATCAGATTAACGGCACAGGCGTCTACTCCAATATACTCCTTGTGCGTATGCTTCTCGTGAATTGCTTTTGTGATAAGCATTCCGTAAGGACCCATCATAAATCTGCCAAGTTCCGTATAAATCGCCACATCTCCAAGACCGTTTGGAACAAGCACTTCATCAAACACTTCTTTAACCTTTGCGCCAATCACTCGAATGTCATTTGGCTCCTGATCCGGACGATAAGGTATACCAATACCTCCGGAAAGGTTAATAAAGGACAACTCCACGCCGGTCTCCTGTTTGATCTTTACCGCAGTCTCAAACAAGGTTCTCGCCAATGTCGGATAATACTCATTCGTTACCGTATTACTTGCCAGAAAAGCGTGCATACCAAACTTCTCCACGCCCTTTTCTTTCAAAACCTTGTATCCCTCAATCAATTGTGGCTCTGTTAATCCGTATTTCGCATCTCCGGGATTGTCCATAATATCGGTACTAATCTTAAATACGCCACCCGGATTAAAACGAAGACTCAATGTCTTCGGCAGACTTCCTAAAGTCTCCTCCAGAAAGGCAATATGCGTAAAATCATCCAGATTGATAATCGCCCCAAGCGAATTCGCCTTCACAAACTCTCCGGCCGGAGTATCATTGGAAGAAAACATAATATTGGTTCCGGTAATGTTCATCGCCTCGGAAAGCAGAAGTTCTGACATAGAAGAACAATCGCAACCACAACCGTATTCTTCCAAAATCTTAATCAAAAACGGATTTGGCGTTGCCTTAACCGCAAAATATTCTTTATATCCCTTGTTCCAGGAAAATGCTTCCTGCAAGGCTTTCACATTTTCCCGTATGCCCTTTTCATCGTAAATGTGAAATGGGGTGGGATAATCTTTCACTATTTCTTCAATCTTCGACTTTGTTACAAATGGTATTTTTTTCATAGTCCTCATCCTCCGGGTATATTACTTTATCGAAAGCAAGTTCAATCGCTTTTCTTGGATTGTCACCTAGCTTTTTCACGGAATCCATTGGCAGAAATCCCCCGGCCATAAAAGCATGACCGCCGCCATTTCCCTCTCCAAGCATTCCTAAAGCCTGGCCAAGAATTTTTCCCGCATCCAATTCCTCCAATTCCGAACGGGCAGAAAATTTATACCCATTTTCCCGCACTGAATATACCACACTGAACTCTACCAAATCAAGTGCCAGAATAAAATCGGAAATGGTAGCAATCAAACGGTCCGGGCAGTCAAAATTGATGGCTGCAAAACCAATATTTTTATAAGCGGTGATATTGTTAATTGCAGAGCCATATGCCCGTAAATCCGAAAACTCAATGCTGTTAAGGGTTAATTTTTCCAGCACATGATGATTGGCAAAAGGGAATAATTGGTAGTAAGCCCGCACATCCAATTGGGAAACCCCACGGCTGAAATCTGCCGTATCAATTTTAATTCCATAAAGAAGCAGGGTAGCCAAATCTTCCGGCGGCGTGAGTCCCGCCTCGAAAATGTAATCCGTAATCAAAGTCGCACAGGCGCCCACCATTCGCACATCCTTGAATTTATAATCACACTCCACTACCGTCGGATGATGATCGATACAGGCCACCTCATCTCCCACAATGTCCGTGCAATTCATATTGTACTTCTGTGCGTCCACCAGAATCACATAGTCATCTTCCTTCAAATCCTTCACATCCTCAACCTGAGCCATGGAAATATTGAAGTAATCAATAATACGAAGTCCGGAAATCTTATTCAGCGTTCCGTCATATACTATTTTACTTTCCACATCATAATGGTGCAGTAAATATTGCAATCCAAATGCCGAAGCAATGGCGTCCGGATCCGGAAAATTATGGGTCTGGATTACCACATTGTGACCTTTTACAATCTTTACCAGTTGCGAAATTCTGGTTTCTTTATTTTTATCCCAGTCAACATCAACAGAACTGTCCACCTTATGGAATATCTTTTTTAAATCAAGTTTTTTTATCTCAGACATATCTTCCTCACAAATATTCTCTTTCATGAATCAATGATTAAACCGAAATTGCAATTATATAAATCCGAAAAAATCAATAATGAGACGACCGGTTCTCTATCTGCCAATCAATAGGAGCAAGCCCTTGGGATTCCAGATATTGGTTACACTTGCTGAAATGCCTGCAACCGGAAAATCCCCGATAAACGGAAAGCGGACTTGGATGAGAAGTCGTAAGTACAAGGTGCTTTGGATTGGTAATCATGGCTTTCTTTCTTCCGGCCGGTGCTCCCCAAAGCAAAAATACAATCGGGTGATCCTCCTTGTTTAACACATCAATGACTGCATCCGTAAAAATCTCCCAACCGATTCCCTGATGGGAATTGGGTTCATGGGCACGAACCGTAAGGACGGTATTTAAAAGCAAAACTCCCTGCCGCGCCCATTTTACAAGGTTTCCGTTGTCCGGGATATAACAACCCAAGTCCTCCTGCAGTTCCTTGAAAATATTCTGCAATGATTTAGGTGTGGGAACATCCGGCTGAACCGAAAAGCAAAGTCCATGAGCCTGACCATCCCCCGGATAGGGATCCTGTCCCAAAATTACCACCTTTACCTCCTTTAACGGAGTGTAAGTAAAGGCATTCAGCAAATCCTTGGACGGCGGATAAATCTGTCTTGTATTGTATTCTTCTAACACCTTGTGATACAGTTTCCGATAATATTCCATCTGAAATTGTGGTGCAAGTGCCTTTTCCCAGTCACCAGTCAGCGCTGCCATTCCTTATCCTTTCTTACATATGCGCCAAATCTTTTCTTCTCCGGCGCACGAAAATCCGTTTCTTTCCCGGTGTGCGGTTCTTTGATTCAAAAAATAATTTATAATCTTACGGAAACGCCCTGCTCACGCAGATATCGTTTCAAATCAATAATTTCCAATTCTTTGAAATGGAACAGAGACGCCGCAAGTGCCGCATCGGCCTTTCCTTCCGTCAATGCTTCGTAAAAGTGTGCCTTTGTGCCGGCGCCTCCGGAAGCAATTACCGGTATAGAGGTGTTTTCCGATACCAGCCGGGTCAGTTCCAAATCATAACCGGCTTTGGTTCCGTCACAATCCATGCTGGTAAGCAAGATTTCTCCGGCTCCCAATTCATCCGCTTTCATTGCCCATTCCACTGCATCAATGCCCATATCCACGCGGCCGCCGTTTTTGAAAATATTCCAGCCGCTGCCATCTGCTCTTTTCTTTGCATCAATGGCCACCACAACACATTGACTTCCAAATTTATCTGCCGCCTCCGAAATCAGGGAAGGATTCATAATAGCAGCGGAATTTACAGCCACTTTATCTGCTCCCTCCCGAAGAATCTTCTTAAAATCATCTACTGTCCGGATTCCGCCGCCAACGGTAAATGGAATAAACACATTTTCCGCAACACGTCTTACCATGTCCACAACGGTCTCGCGCGCATCAGAAGATGCTGTGATGTCCAGAAAAACCACTTCATCCGCTCCAGCTTTGTCATATGCCTTCGCAATTTCAACCGGATCTCCGGCATCAATCAGATTAACAAAATTTACGCCTTTCACCACACGACCGGCATTCACATCCAGACATGGAATAATTCTTTTTGTATGCATATCAATCTATTCTCCCGGTAAATTTATCCCCATTACTTGTATTGCAAAAAGTTTTTCAACATCTGCAAGCCGACATCGGAACTCTTCTCCGGATGGAACTGGCAGGCAAAAACATTTTCTTTTTGTACCGAAGCATGTATAGTTACCCCATATTCCGTTGTTGCGGTGACTATGTTTTCCTCTGCAGCCTTCAGATAATAGGAGTGAACAAAATATACATATGCCCCCTCCGGAACATTGTAAAATAATACGCCGCCTCTTGGAAAATGTAGGGAATTCCATCCTATCTGGGGAACCTTTTGTCCCGGCATGTCGGGAATGCGAAGAATTTTTCCTGGCAAAATCCCCAGCCCCTTTACTCCCGGTGACTCTTCGGATTCCTCAAAAAGCAACTGCAATCCCAAACAAATTCCCAAAAACGGAGTATTCGTTTTTACAATATCTTTGATGATTTCTTCCAACCCATAGCCACGAATCTTTTCCATGGCGTCGCCAAAAGCACCAACTCCCGGCAAAATCACCTTATCTGCGCTTTTCAAAAGAACCGGATCCCGGGTTATCACTGCCTCTTCCCCCAGAGCCTGCACTGCCTTTTCCACACTTTTAATGTTGCCTGCATCATAATCAATAATCGCTATCATGGTCTGTCTCTCTCTTATCGCATTTTGCGTTTTGATATCCTCTTTGTCGATATCATTTCTTTTATTATCGCTGTCAGATTACTCAAATGCCTCACTATCAACATAAACCTCGACATCATTGCCGCCCACCTGGGCATTTGCCTGCGGCAGGCGCTGTCCATTGTCGGTTTCGCCGGTTGCTTCATTTTCATTTGCATCTGTATTCTCCGGATTTTCCTCTGCCGAACCGGATTGAAGATATTCCTGTTCCTCCGGTAACAAATCCGGCAACTCCGGGGTAGAACCATCCTCCGGTATTGTCTGCACGGTAGAATCTTCGGTAACATTTTGCAAAATAGGCAACGCATAAGAAGCGCGAACCGCATCACCGGCTTTCTCAAACGGCGTACCATTGATTACCGACTCCAGCTTATTGGTATAATCCAGCGGGTCGTAACCAATGATTTCTTCTGCCTCCTGCTCGGAAATTCCATAATTTCTCTGTAAAATATCTAAAATCTGTGCTTTAATACCATCAAGTTCTTCCGTAATCCCCAGTTCTTCTCCCTGGACATACAATACTTCATAACGCTTAATCCCCTGCAACAGGGAATCCAGTGCCTGCACAGGCATATCGATTGCCAAATAATTCTGATAAGCTTCCAGTTTCCGGTCCAGCAGAATAATTGTGCGGGAACGGTCATATATCAGTTGGTCGCTATCATTTAACTTCTTCCCATACATATATAGGAATGCCTCTTTGTAATCGTTCTGATAATAAGCGTCCCTTGCATCTTTCATTACCAGAAGATTTGGCAGGGACATGCAAAGCAAAAGCAATACCAATAAAATGGAAGCCGCCAGCACAAAGGTTCCGGTAATATGTTTGCGCGGAATCTTTTTCCCCGGTTCTTCTTTTTTTGGTGCTTCTTTCTTCTTTTTCTGCTTAACCGCTTTGGCTTTCTTTGGCTTTTTTTCTTTTTTCTTCTTCGGTTTTTTGCCCTTCGGCTCCGGCTCCTCCAGTTCATTCAATACCTGCAGATTTTCATCACTTAAAATGATATCATTCTGCTCCGGTACCGCATTATCCTCTTCCGCCTCTTCCGTAAGGGTAGCAAATAATTTTTGAAAAAAGTTCGGCTTCTTCTTTTTTTCTTCCGGCGATTGGATTGCCTCTGTCTCGTCACCATTTCCTTCCGGCAGATCCATGCCCGTGGTTGATATTTTATCCGGCGAATCCATATTCGAGCCGGAAACATTATCCGGCGCATCGCCATCCGGGGTAGGTGCCAATGCATCAACCGCCGGTTCTATATCGCCATGGCCTTCTGCCATGGCAGCATTCGTTTTCACTGCATCCGGGTTGTCAGTAACAGCTGCATTTTTCTCAGAAGAAGAATGTGATACATCCGAATTATCCTGAAACAAAGCCATAATATCATCCACGGATGCCTGGCCAGTTCCCTCAGTGGCAACATCGGACATCTTTTGATCCTTTTCAAATTCCAAATGGGAACAGTCATTCGGTTGCTCAGGTTCGCCCTTCTTTTTCTTCTGAAAAGCAGCAAACAGTCCTTTCTTTTCTTTCTTTTTCTGCGTTTTTGTCTTCTCGTTATCGTTGGTTGGATCGTCTGTCTGATCGCCTGTTCGTTCATGCAGCATCAGATTTTCCGCATCTTTTGATGTCTTTCGATTCTTTTTTGATTTATTTTTCTTTCGTTTCTTTTTGCTTTTTGGTTCTTCCTCCAAAATATCTTCTCCGGGAAAAACAGTTTCTTCCAAATCCAGATTATGAACCGGAATTCCATCCGTTTCCTTCGGAAGAATTCCCAAAAATTTGCCGCTTTCATTGTGCTGCAATGTATTTTGTATATCCGAAAGGGAAGCATCTTTTTCGTTCATTTCTTCAAACAATTCGGAAATATCCTTATCCATTGCGGCATTCCCGGTCAATCCGGCCTCCTTCGCCGCACGATTACCGTCCCGCTCTGCCGCCTCGAGCAGTTCCTCGATGTTATCGTCTATATCTTCCTGCGAATCCACTTCATTATATTCTTCTTCCGTAAAAAGATTTGCAAAATCATTTGTTTTTATTTGCTTATAATCATCTGAAACAGCCTGTCCCTTTTTACCGGACAGATTCTGATGACTGGCATTTAAGGATTCCCGAATGGAAGGGGTTGCGCTTTCCGTACTCTCTGCCAAAAGTCGTTCCAACGCCTTTTCCTCATGAATGGCAGAATAAACAGAATCTTTTATACTGCTCCCTGAGGGTATAGAAGATTCTGACCGAAGCGATTCAGAAATTGGTTTCGCCGATTCTTTATTCTGTTGTATCGCATTTGCCAAAAGGCTGTCTAAATAATCTTCATTTGAATTCATAAGATATTCCTTTTTACACTAGTTTAACGATTTATTATACCATAGATGACATAATTACTCAAACCAAACCCGCCCTTTTCATGGGGTTGAATCTGCCTTTCCCAAGGGGTACAAACCCGCCCTTTCATGGGGTTGAATCTGCCTTTCCCAAGGGGTACAAACCCGCCCTTTCCATGAGGTTTCATCCCTGCATTTATATGGGTTTTCCTGCATTTATATGGGTTTTTCTGCACGATTTTCTGCGCCGGCTGCCTGAAGCAAAAAGTCTTTGGCATTGCACTTTACGGAAATACCCCGTTCGCTATTTTCCGCTGCATGCTGGAATAAGGTTTCATGCACACGATAAAAATGACATTTCCGGTTGTAATATGCCAGTTTATCAAACGCAAAACGAATTACCGTAGGAAAACGCATGCCTACGCCCAGTTCCAGAATGCAAAGATTTTTGTTCACTGTGGTCTGAAGCCATTTTTTATATTCCGCAAATTTGTCCAGATATCCATTTTCATCATAATATTCATTGGCATAGATATTATTAAAAATCATCGTTTCTCCGCATTCCCTGCACACAGGAAGCTGATTGCACATCAGATCCACAGGATACAATTGTCCTGCACATTTATTTTTACACTGCAACATGGATAATCCGCCGCACGGTGTTACAATGGGTGCATCCTTTGGAAAAACGCGGAAAATCCCATCGTCCGTACAAAGGGAAATTATGTAGTAATCCTTATCTTTCAGCATTTCCTGCAATCTTTGATAGCAGTCATCCCAAAGAATATGGTCCTGCCCATGAAGCCACTTCGCGCATTGCAAACTCTTTTGGGCGTCAAAATAATCCACTATTTCCGATGGAAATGCGATATCCATTTCATTTCCAATTCCCACTAAAACTTTATCTGCCTGTGCGATACCATCCATGATCTGTTCATAATATTTTGTTTCCATCGTTGTCTCTTTTCCTTAACTTTTTGTTTGACACAAAAGAAAGCCAGGTTCCCCCGGCTTTCTTTTCTACTAAACAGGAATACTCAATTCCCACAAATCATATACTATTCGATTCCTTTATCTGCCGAGAACACGATCTAATTCATGCACCAGATTACCAATCTCCGGTTTGGATAGTTGCGCATCTGCACCAAGTTGTTCCCCTTTTCTGCGCATCTCTTCATTCACCAGTGAAGAGAAAATGATAACCGGAAGATTGCGGAATTTTGGATTCTCTTTAATCAGACGCGTCAGACGATGTCCGTCCATAATCGGCATCTCTATATCCGTAATAACGCATTTTACTTTTTGATCAAGAATTCCTTCTTCATCCCATTGGTTTATGTAATCCCAAGCCTGCTGGCCGTTCTCCGTATGCGTCAGAGTCGTATAGCCGGCTTTATTCAATGAATCCACAATCAAATGATTTAACAATGCGGAATCTTCTACGATCAGAATCGGAATATCGCAACGCTCGCGAACTCCAAGTTCTGCAATAGCGGCAACCTGTAAACCATTCTGCGGGCTGATGTCCGTTACGATTTTTTCAAAATCAAGAATAATAATCAGTTTTTCATTAATCTTAACTATTCCTGTGGCAACCCCATCTTCTGCCGAAGATAAAGTGACATCCGGTTTAATGATCTCTGTCCAGGATACACGATGAATACCAACCACAGATTCTACATGGAAAGCAATATCCAAACGATTAAAATTAGTTATAATAAACAAACCGGTTGGGGAAGACTGTCCTCTCTGAAGACAATTCTTCAAGTCGATTGCCGTAATCATGGTATCACGCGGCATAAAAATACCTTCCACACTCGGGTGGGAATTCGGCACCGGCGTAACCGGCTGATAATTAATAATTTCGCGAATCTTTGCCACATTTATACCATAGGAATAACCATCAATCATGAATTCCAGAATTTCCAATTCATTTGTTCCGTTTTCCAATAAAATTTTTGTATCCATGAAACAACCACACCTTTCCGAAACCCGCCTGTATGATCAGCAGGTTTTCTCGCCATAAGAATTATACCCTTTTTCATTATATTTGTTTTTGCCTAAAAAGTCTATAAAAGAATCGCATTGAATCCATTCAGAAATCGCATTGTATCCATTCAGAAATCGCATCAAAATCGTTAAAGGATTGTCAGTTCGCCCTTTTCCGCGCCCAGTTTCATAATCATCACAACAGATTCCAACTGAGAAGCCACATCATCCGACACCTCAATTATCAGCACCATATTTTCAGTTGCCCCCGCCGGAATGGTTCCTCGATATATGGACATATCCTCCAACTGCATGGTAGATAATATTGCCTTCGTTATATTATGGTTAATGCGAAATCCAAACACGGGGTGAATGGAGGCAAAATCCAGTGTCTGATCCGAATCCGTAATATTCTCCGCTTCGAACTCAAACACGATTAATTTACAACCATTAGTTGCCATAGTGACACCCTGCCAGTCATTATCTTCCAAATTAGCCGGATAAGTGTCACAAGAATAATACCGTGAGAAACGAATATCAAAACCGGAAATGCCATAAAAATCATCAATATCCGTATACTTCGGTTCTTCCACCGCCGGCTCGCCGTTTTCTCCCTCCGACTCACCGTCTCCATCCGCATCCGATGCGGTATCTTCTGCTTCCTGCTCTTCCAGTTCCTTTAATGCCTGCACTTCCAGTTCAAGCTGTGCCTTACGCTCCAATTCTGCCAAAACCGTCTGGCGCTCCTCTTCCGTAAGAATATCGCTTTGGAAATGGGAATCATATTTCAGAATCAAATTTGCCGCATATTCTTCCACCCGGTCCATTTCCTCTTCTGACAACTCCGGAATTACATTACCGCAACCCGTCAGAAGCAGACCGCATAACAATCCAAGCAAAAGAAAAATTGACTTATTCATTTTATTTAACTTTGTTTGTTCTTTTTTCATAACTTTTATTATAACATTGGCAATTTCCTACTGCAACCTGTGCCACTGCCCTCTTTCGTAGCAACTGAAATGACTTTATTTCAATGCGCAGTCAAACCAGAATTCTACCCCATTTTCCCGGTTTTCTACTCCGTACTTCTGCTTGTGGGAATCCATGATTATTTTTACGATGGAAAGGCCGATTCCGCTTCCGCCGTATTCCCGGGTTCTTGCTTTGTCAACTTTATAGAATTTTTCCCAGAGACGGGGCAGGGAATCATCCGGTATCGGATTACCGGTGTTAAACACCCGTACCCGCGCCACATTTTCTTCCTTAATTTTTTCTATGGTAACAATAATCTTCTTTTCCCCACTGCAGTAATGAACCGCATTGCTGAAATAATTTCGAAATACCTGCTCCATCTTAAACTCGTCTGCCCAGACAAAAACCGACTCCGGCGCATGAAATTCCGTAGAAATCTCATTTTGTCTGGCCAAAAGTTCATCCGAGGTGATACAGTTCTGAATCAGAGTGGTAAGATCAAAGCGATCCATTTCATTCACATCACCCCCAAATTCCAACTGGTTCAGGCTCATTAATTGTTTTACCAGGGTATTCATTTTCCGGGTTTCATCCAAAATAACATCACAATAGAAATCCCTGCTTTCCTGA
The DNA here is from genome assembly GCA_051879435.1 of Lachnospiraceae bacterium. Lineage (GTDB taxonomy): Bacteria > Bacillota > Clostridia > Lachnospirales > Lachnospiraceae > NK4A136. The sequence continues at coordinate 18,150 of JBJEMA010000034.1, read as the reverse complement.
TCCTCCATAATGCCTTCCTTCAATCCCTCTGCATAGCCCTGAATCAAAGCAATCGGGGTTTTTAATTCATGGGACACATTTGCCATAAATTCTTTACGCATTTCCTCCACCCGATTTTTATTTTCCACATCATTCTGCAATTCCATATTGGCATTTTTCAGACTTCGAATGGTATCCTCCAGTTTTTCCGACATAACATTGAAATTTTTTCCAAGGATTTCTATTTCATTGCTTCCGCTGCTGTCTTCATCATATTTTACTTCAAAGTCCAGTTCGCTCATTTTTTCCGATATTGCCGCCAGTTTCATAAGTGGATTGGACAATCGTTTGGAAATGACCGCAATCACTATACAGGCAAGAATTACGGTGCCTGTTGAAATGTAAATCAGAAAAACATTGGCCAGTCGTACACTGTTTCGAATGCCATCCATAGCCGTCCGGAACATGAAGAAACTGTCATTTGACAAGGTTCCCCACATGGTCATATATTCCAGTTGGGACTCCGGATCATAGATAATACTGATACTGTAACTGTCGTTTTCCTCAAGCACATTTACCGAGGCATCATAACGGGAAAAGATAATATCCCGAAGCTGCTGATTTAACTGCTCCGGTCCGTTAAGTGATGTTTTTATTGTATTGGAATCGGCATCCACAATAATAAAGTTGATATTGTAGACACTGCATATTTTCGTCATCTCCTCATCAAATTCTTCACTGAGTATCCCGGACTTTTCATTATAACGAAGAAGCATCTCATATGCCTGGGTCAGATTACGCCTCTTTTCCAGCGAATAGAAGGAACCGAGAAAAAAGGCATTGATAAAACATCCCAGAAAGACAATCATGGTCACCAATACAATATACATAACTGTCAACTGAGTGCGAATGGAATAATGATATTTTCTTTTCTTCTCTTTTTTGCAATGCTCTTTTTTTGTTTTCATAGTCCTACTGCTGGATTGCTCCCTTTTAAAATCTCCTTCCTGGCAAATGCGGCATCTTTCGGTTAGAAATGAGATTATCTTCCGGTTAAAAACGAAATTGTCTTTAACTGCACGCTTCCCGTTCCATGATATACCAGGTAAATGGGATGTACACCGCGAAGTTTTGGCAAATTTGTTTTTGACTCATTCCATTGATCGATTATTTCTAAATCAATTCTTGCCACCTCCGGGCCCTGCTCTTTAATCCGGATTTCAAAATATGGCTTTTCTGCCTGTGGCTTGGCGGGCCTTTCCGATAATCTTACATTCTCTGAGACGGCCTTCTGCAGCGCTTCGCATTCTTCCATCTGTCTTCCGTTCTCCGGGACTGCTTCCGGCACGCCCTCTGCCACACAGCGTTCATCCAAGCGAAGCGGACCTGTGTAAATCACCCGATTGGTTTCATTTTCAAAACGATATTCCAGGCTAAGGTTGACATCCTCCGAGAAAGAAAAATATTTATAGCCCAGCATGGTTCCCTCAGAAATTTCTGCCACAAACCGTTCTTCCCCGAGGTTGGTAACATTGGGAAAAGATGTGGCGTAAATGCTGTTGGAACCATGAGGCATATGACCGTTTGTGATATTGCAGGCAATTACGGCAGGATAGTTTCCTGCGGCGCAAAGAGGTCCACCATTTAGCCCACAGCTGCTTACCTCCACCTGAGGAATGGTTCCGTCTGCAAGGATTTCAATTTTTTCTGCGCAGGCCTGACGGCTGTAATCAGATTTATGGGTCAGGCGATGATAGAATACATACCATTTCCCCTGAATACATACAATGCTGCCATGGGTGGTTCCGGTCATATTTAATTTATCTTTTTCTTCCCTGCCCAGGTAACCCACATCCCCATTGGAAACTATGGTTCCCCCATAGCAAAATCCGCTGTCCGGTGCATCGCTGACAGCGTAACACAGTTCGTGGTTCTGCCAGGAAGAATAAATGAAATAATATTTTTCTCCCACCTTACGCATGGAAGCCCCTTCAAAAAATGGGTGTGCCTCAAAATCCGTTCCTTTCACCTTGTAAGGAATTATATGCCGGGGCATTTCCTTTACCGTTAGCATATCCTCGGAAAGCACCGCCATGACAGGACCCATAATACTGTCCGGATAAGATAGAATCTCTTCCTTGGAACGGCCAAACATCTCTGCTTCTTCCTGCAAACGCTTTCCATCCGTCAAAAAATCCGCCTCTTCTTCGTACCCGTACCGGGTTCCGTAATAGAGGCGAATTACTCCGTTGTCGTTTAGCAGCGCCGGATCAAAACAAATATAACGCTTCATAGGGCTATGATCCGGATTGCGTACATAGCCAAGATATTCATATTTTCCTGCAGGCGTGTCACACACGGCAACATGAATGTGACCGATATACCCGCCATAGCCGTAATCTCCACCCATACAGTAATAAAGATAAAATCTGCCGTCATTTCCCTGCACTACATCCGGCGCATACATATATTGCATTTTCGGATATTCCGGATCCTGTTCCTTCCGGTAAATGACCCCCTCGTAACGCCAGTTGGTCAAATCATCTACCGGTGCAGAATAGCAGACATAATCAAGCATGCAAAAGGTGTAACCCCCCTCTTTATCGTGGGAGCCGAACACATAAACCCGATCCCCGAACACATGAGGTTCCACATCAGGAATATACTCGTGCAAAGGTAAATAAGGATTATAGACCTGTCGCTTTTCCATCTGCTTTCGCTCCTATCTTTTGTTTTTGTGTTTTCCGCGATTACATTTGCCCGCAAATTTTTTCCAGTCGACTGACACATTTACTTCTGTGCCTAATGTCGCTTGATTGTTGGTTAATTATGATTCCTCAAATTTGTATCCGAGTCCCCAGATTGTCTGGATTAAATTGCCCTTTTCTCCTAATTTGCTGCGCAATTTTTTTACATGAGTATCTATAGTTCTGGCATCGCCGAAATAATCATAGTTCCAGACACGATTCAATATTTTTTCCCTGGAAAGTGCAACGCCCTGATTTTCCATGAAATAATTTAATAATTCAAATTCTTTATAACTTAATTCTATCGGTTTATTTTCCACCGTTACCGTGTGTGCATTCTTATCCATGCAAATGCCGCCGCATTTTAAAACATCACAATCCATTGACGCACCGCTTCTGCGTAATATTGCTTCTATGCGGGCAACGAGAATTTTGGGACTGAAAGGTTTTACAATATATTCATCAACTCCCAATTCAAAACCAAGCAGTTCATCCCGCTCATCTCCCCGGGCCGTCAGCATGATAATCGGCACCTTGGATTCTTTTCGAATTTCCTTGCAGGCATCCCAGCCATCCATCACCGGCATCATCACATCCAAAACAATTAAGGCAATATCCGGCTCCTTATGGAACTGTTCCACTGCCTCTTGTCCGTTGCCTGCTTCAATTACCCGATAATTACTGCGAACCAGAAAGTCTTTTACCAGTTTTCGCATTCTGCTTTCATCATCTACAACCATTATTTTTGTCATGTTCATATTTTGCTCCATTTTCATTCACCTGCATATTCTGTTTGATTTTTCTTAATAATCCCTGCGCAAATTATCCGCTCAAAAAATTTACAAAATCAGTCATTCGCAGGTTTTATAAGCATCATAACAAACAAATATGTTGTTTCTGTGAAATATCGTTATTTCTCCATTATTGCCTGTCCCCAAATTCCGGTTACGCAATAAAACCATTGCGGTTGCTCTTAAAAGCCCTGTTCCTCCAGATTATGCTCCCGTTCCCGCAGTTCTGCTTCCTTCTCTTCCAACTGCGTCTGCCAGTCTGCATATTCATTCTGTATTTCCTTTTTGTAATTTAATATGGTTGGGCTGTTTCCCAGGGACGCAATAATAAACATTCCAATCACAAGAAGAATCAGGAATCCAATTACAATCTTACCAATCAGAATTTTCTCCTCCAATTTGCGCACCCGGTTTTTCCATCGTCTAACAGACGCGGAGGATGAAGATTCGCGTTCCTCCATAGCGTTTTGCTCCAAGCCCGCATCCTTTCCCACACCATCCTTATCGGTCGGGAAATTAGGCAAAACAATATCTTCCGGAATTGGCACTATGAAACCGGGCAACGGAACATTAACATTTTCCAGATACTCTTTCAAGTGTAAGAGATAGCGAAGTCCCTGAGGTGTATGAAATACACGCCCGCGAATCATCTTATGATAAACGGCATACACCATCCCGGGATCGTCATAATTTAGTTGCATTTCCACTTTATCAATGGTTTCCAGTTCTTTCATTGCAATATCTGCATTTTCCTTCGACAGATATTCAAAATCACCAACTACATAACCCATTTCCGTCCCTCACAATCCAATCCCTTTTTCTATTCAAATGATATGGAAATCCTGTTTTTCACAATGTTCACTTATTGAACATATCCATAGACATCAAAGCATACGGTGCCGATCAGCACATAATTATCTCCTTCCAGGAAACTGTTTTGCGGTGCTGGATACAGTTCCCCGGCGGCATCATGAGCCAGTGAATAATTGCTTTCCAGACTCATTTCCACCTTTGTAACCTGAAAATTTAATTCCTCTGAATCCCCCTGCAACAACATGGTCTCCGGGAACCATTCCGTTACATCTGCCACAGCAGTTATTTCTTCACCATTTTCCAATTCCCGAATTGCAGTTGGTCCGTTTTCTACGATAAACTGATCAATTTCCGTTCGGTGTGGAAATAAGTATTCATTCCCTATTCTTTCTGCTTCGGCATCCAACGGTTGAGGTGCAAAAGTCCACCTTGGGTCAGTTATATACAGGCCCTGGGCGTCCACCATGTTACCGTTCATCGTTTTAACATTCAACATGATTTGCAAATCCGAATCGTAATAATTCTCCGTATTCAGATATTGCTGTGAAATCAGCAAAATCTTTTCTTCGCTTTCCATTGCAAGCAAGTCCCCGCCTGTTTCATCGGTGCTTCCTGTTCCAATCCTATTCGTGCCTGCTTCTTCCAGCATGCCCTGGGTGGTATCCCCATTCTCATCAATTTGAAGTGTCTCTCCGGCCTGCAATTCCATGGAACCATCCTCGTATTCCACCAGAACCACTCCATCCATTACTTCAATTATGGTGCATTTCCGACTCTCATCATAAAACACAGAAAACTTCGTCCCGCGCACACTTAACATCGCATTTGGCGTTGTTACCTCGAAGGAAGATTCTTCATTCAGTTTATGTTCAATCTCAAATAATGCTTTCCCGGAAATCAGTTCAATCCGGATATTTCCTTTTTCTTCACTCCCGTCAGCATATAACCGGAACATCGTATTTTCCTCTGCTCCCATGTGCTTATCCTCATCCATTAGCAGAGAAAGAAAGGAATCACTCATTACCTCAACCCTATCCTCGTCAACGAATTGCATCCCATGAAACACCTCGATAACTTCCTGTCCCTCTTTCGTTTCCCGATCCACATATACCGTTCCCTCCACACTGTCTGCCTTAATCAAACGGTATTTTTCGGATTTTGTTTTTAACAGAAGTAATGCCACAAGCGCCACCAATACAACTGCCCCAACGATGATTAACCATTTCGTCCATTTATCCTTTCCCATGTTCCTCTTCCTTTTCCTCAATATTTTTCATCCATATTTTCATTCAACATTTTTCTTCCATATGTTTCTTCCATCGTTTTTCTTCAATAATATCGTCCAACTTTTCCCGGAATTACCCCTGCTCAGAAAGTTTTCTTTTCTAATCATATCATAATGATGTATTGGAAGAGAATAAAAAAGCCGGAAACATTTCCGGCTTTCCACACTTTCTATTATCATTCCATTATTTTTTCCCGAAAATTTGTCAACCATTTCCGGAAATCCAACACATGTTTTTGAAATCCAATATATTCAGGAAATCCAATACATTACATCATTTTTCTAGTGATTCAACACCTTTTTCAATTCATCCATAAAGGTATTGATATCCTTAAATTCCCGATATACGGAAGCAAATCGTACATACGCTACCGCTTCTAAATCTTTTAAGCGGTTCATTACCATTTCTCCAATTTCGGCACTTGGGATTTCCTTGTCTTCTCTGGAGAAAATCTCCGTTTCCACATCATCCACCAGATGTTTAATCTCATCAACGCTGATTGGTCTTTTGTGACATGCCCGAAGCACACCGGCTTCTATCTTGGAACGATCGTACGCTTCGCGATTATTGTCTTTTTTGATTACAATGAGCGGAATCGTTTCCACTTTTTCATAAGTCGTAAATCGTTTGTCACATTCATCACAGGCTCTTCTTCTGCGAATGGAATTGTTATCTTCTGCAGGACGCGAATCAATCACACGCGTATTCTCAAATCCACAATATGGACATTTCATAATGTTTCCTCCTGGAATTCTCCGTATGTAAAGGATTACTTCATTTCCCTTAGAAAATTATATCTTTAAGAAACGCATTATGTCAACCAATAATTGTGGGTTGGTATACTCATTCTACTATTTCTCGCACTAATACCTTTTCGTACCCTTCTTCCGTTCCAACAATCTCGACGCTCTCATTACCGACATTATTCCCACAGTAAGTTATTGTAAAAGTATCGTCCTCAGCGCTGTAATAGCCCTCAACGATTCTTACTAAATAATATTCTCCTTGATAACGACAATAAATTTCAAAATGATATAAACCGGTTTCCGGGTCATAAACATAACTGTTTTCCGGTGGATTCACATAGTAGGAAGGAATCGTAAACCAGTTCGGTTGATTCACAATATCATATGTCTCGATAATAATCCCCTCTTCATATTCCACATTGTACCCCGCATCAAAATATGCTATGAATCCATCGGGAGTATTATCCACAGCCCGATAATGCCCCGCCGGTAAGATTCCCTCCGGATACTGTGCTTCGAATTCCGCTTCGTGCTGTGCTTCTTCCTCTTCAATCATCGTCTGAATGTCATTTTCCAGCTCATCAATGTACTGGTCCGCACTCTGCTCACTGCCCTGGGTGCCGCCTGTGCTGCTCTCCTGTCCTCCGCACCCCATAAGTGCCATTCCCATAATTCCTACCATAATCATTAAACTAATCTTCTTCATTCTATCTCCTTCTATATTTCTGTATCTTAATTCTGTTTTCCCCCTTTTTATTCGAATCCTTTTTTATACAGTTCTTTATCTGTTTTTCCCATTTATCATACGCATCCTTCATTCTGTATTTCCATTGATTATGTGGCAAGTAATTATCCCACTCATACCACAGCATTTTCTGTTTTATGCTTGTCTGGCTCCACATTTATTACAGAAAACATCTTCTTGTCTCAGTTTTGCTCCACAGGAGAAACAGATATGAACCGCTTCTTCCATTCCTTTTGTTTCATTCATTTCTGCCATTTCTATTTGAAACACTTCGGATGACGGTTGTGATGCAGATTCCCTCGATTGTTCCAATGAGAATTGCTCCGATTGTCCGAGTACCGGTTGCGCTGCCTGACCGAGTGATGGTTGCACGGACTGTTGCACAATCTGTTGTTGCTGTGAATTATTGATATTATCTCTCAGAATACCGGCCGCATCATTCAGATGATTGGAGATATTATTCAAATTACCGGTGATATCATCCAGCGAATCATCCAGGTATTTCCTTCTGCTTATGTAACCGATTCCCGCAAAGACTTTATGGCAGAAAAGACTGAGTGCAAAAACAACAACAGCAGCCAGAATACCCGCAATAATGGATTCATCAAAAATAAGACTGCCGATAATAAATCCCACTGCAGCCCATACCAGACTAAACAAAATTCCGACAATCCAGGCAATAACAGGTATATTTCCAACCAGCCAGATTATAACAACCGTAATTATGCTTGCAATCACAATATACTGAGGAATACTCATCCCGGCTTTAAAATATAAGAAAAATCCTAAAGCAATTCCCATGATTACCGCCTCTACCGCTACCAGCCTATCCCCGATATTTCCTCTTACATAACCTTCTCTTCCATCCCTTATATCTTCCATAAATGACATCGTTTCATCCTCCTTATTTCCAATTCTCCTTAAATATTTTCACCGTATGTCCAAATTTTGCCAAAAATAACACGCCATATCTCCGGGAAACAGTGATATTTACTCCCCTTTTTTAATGCAACCATTTGGTAGCATATTACACAATATTATGCCTCCGTTTGGTATCATTGTCAAGCAGAACATAAGTGATGAACAATGATGAAGGGAGCAGACCACCTTATGAAATATCAACGACTCCAGGATTTACGAATGGATCACGATCTTCGCCAGCAGGATGTGGCGGACATCCTTTGTTGCCAGCGAAATGTATACCGCAGATATGAATCCGGCGAACGTGAAATCCCCACCTGGGCATTGGTGCGCCTTGCGGAATTTTATCATGTCAGTACCGACTATCTACTGGGAATCACAGACGACAAGGCTCCTTATCCCAAACGCAGCCGTTCTGTTTAAAATCACTGATTCACCTTTTCGACCGACAAAAGAAGTTGTGTTTGAAAATCTTCTCCGGACACTTCTTCTTTCCGGAAGATGTATTTTGCCATCCGGCACAGTGTTTCTTTTTCTTTTTTCAAATAGTCACATACTTCTTTATACTGCATCTCCAGAAGTTCACGAATTTCCTCATCTACCTTATTGCGGTATTCCGGTGCACAGGTGTATTTGTTTTCTTTTCCGAGATATTCTCCATTTTCTTCCATCAGAGATATGATACCGATTTTATTTCCCATTCCGAATTTTGCCACCATACTTCTCGCCAATTCGGTTGCTTTCCAAAGGTCGTCACATGCACCGACAGAAATATCTTCCCCATAAATGATTTCCTCTGCTGCTCTCCCGCCCAACGCAACTTTTATTTGCTTTAAAATATCATTTCTGGTCCGAATCCCTGCAGGCGTCATGCCGACATATCCGCTTGTCACATTTCTTGCCAGAACCGTTATCTTTTCGATTGACATTTTTTGCCATGCACAGATCAGGGCATGTCCGCATTCATGGATTGCCACAGAGGAGCGTCCTCTGTTGTAGTTACATTGAAATTCCTCATTTTCATTTTCGATGGACCGACGTTCTCCAAAAGATTTTTTTGCTATGACCTCCTTTAAATCTTTCAGGAACAAATCCTGTTGTAAATTCTCTTCTTCCCCAGAAGTAGGATTATTTGTAACATGCTTCCAATATTCCCTTCCGGAAACCTTTACTTTTACTGCATCTTCGTAGTTTTCTTCATCACGGGCCAGACGATGACGACAGACGACACCTCTTCCATCTTCTCCTTTTTCCAGATATTTTTCACATTGATAATACAGAAGAACACTTTCATTCATGATTTCACGAATCGATGCCGGAGAAAATCCGCTGCTGATCCGACCTGCTTCCTCAAGAATGTCGGAGCGGAATTTTTGAATTACATCTTTTCCGTAGTACTGAAGCAGAGCCATTCGTTCCGTCCTGTTCGGATAGCCGATTTCATACTGCATGTCAAATCTGCCGGCCCGCTTTAACGCAGGGTCGAGAATTTCCGGTGCATTTGTTGCCGCCAGAATAAATATTGTTTTTCGTTCATCAAATCCGTCCATTTCCTTCATAAGCTGAATTAATGAACCATCCTGCGGCATCAAGGTTCTTCTCTTTCCAATCGCGTCAATTTCATCAATAAACAGAATGGCCGCTTCGTATTCCTCTGCCGTTCGGAAAAGACAGGATACCAGTTCTTCCTCATGAAGTTCCGTTGCGGCAACAGGAATGAAAGCAATATGTTTTGAAATATTCCGCTCCTGCAAGCGTTTGGACAATTCTCCTGCCATACATTTCGCCAGATAGGTTTTGCCGGTACCCGGACAGCCCATCAGCAGAGCCCCTTTAGGGATACTGATATGACGCTTCTGATAAAACTCCGCATCCACCATCATATCAACAATCTCACTCATTTGCTCACGGACCGATGCATTTCCGATATAATCATCCAGCGTTTCTTTTAAGTCACTGACAATTTCAAACGGAAGTCGTTCATTCTTTCGAATCACTATCTGATATTGACGGCGGATTTCTTTTTTCTGATCCTCTAAAATGGCTGCGAGTTCCTTCTCCTTCTCCTCCTTCGTACCATGTGAATCCATTAAGTACAGCGCATTTACCATATTTTCCGCAAGGCGTTTGGCACCGGAATAATTTCCGAAAAATTCGGCATGTTCCATGGAAGCGCCCCACCGGAAATATTTCAAAATATCCGTTTTCTTCGCCTGAATCAAATCCAAATTATCTTTCCCCGCCTGTTGCGTGATAACGCTAAAACAATCCCACAAATCATCCACCGTCGGTTCCGGCAGTGTAATCACCTTTACCCGTCGGAAAATTCCCTGGTTCGAGGAAAGTGCTTTTCGCATGACTTTTTCATATCCGGCCATCCAGATGACCGTATTTGGTTTAATCACAATCGTACGATTTATGGTTTTTGCTTTCCCATCTTCATCATATTTTTCTATCTGATATGAAATCTTTTGTTCTTTCCGCTGCATAACGGTCAGAAGTACACCCATAATATCCTGAACAAATGAATTATTCCGCCCGTTTTCGGCAAATAAGGTATAGGCTTCATCCAGAAACAGAATGGCCGGTGCATCCGGGCCGTAGCCCCGTTGATTTTGTAATTCATTCAATTTTTCCAGAAATACGCCTCTGGTATGTCCGATATACAACCCCATTAATTCCGAAGGCGTTGTTTCATAAAATTTTGCTTCAAATACATCCTGCGCCAATTTACGAACCAAAGAACTTTTCCCGCTTCCCGGTCCGCCCAAAAAAACATAATTTGGAATATAGGGCGACGGCTGGTTGATATTGATGTTCTCCTGAAATTTCCACGACAAATATTGCGTGGAAGTGATGCAGATATTACGGATAATATCTTCTCCTACGGAAAATGACGAATCCTTGGCAAGAATCTCTTTCACTTTTTCAGTAATGTTCTCACCAATCACCGGTATCCCTTCCTCCTGCTCCGATTTCTCTACACAGTTTTCCATCAGAAAAAGAATGAATTTCTTAAGATTACGATTACAAATCCAATTGTTGCCACATAAAACCGGTATATCCCATTTTTGTTTTTCAAAATACCGGACAATTTTCCGCATTCGAATATTTTTGTCGGAAATGAGAATTCTTTTTTTCTTCGGATCATCAAAAAACAGCATAACGGAATTCGGATAAAGCGCCAGCCCCTGCTTTTTATCCTCATATAAATACGGCAATTGAAGATGCATGGTGACTTTCATATCCTTATCATATACAATATATTTTGCGCCATAGATAAATTCTTCCATGGTATTCTTTGCATCTAACGAAAAAGACAGTTTCTTCGACGAATCCAGTTCACATTTGAGTTGGATTGCGGTTCCCGAACGCCAATATACAAATTCTTTTGTATCCGCGCAAATTGAGTGAACATAATTCAAAATATCATCCCAGGTATCATTTTTATACGCATTCCGGAATTTGAAAAAATCATTCAAATCATTCATTGCTTTTGGCGTATCCCGTAAGGTATATCGAATCTTTTTACCGTTTTTCGTTCGAAGCGAAATCCGATGATTCGCCCCACAAAAATCATTCAGAGGGGAAATATCCCGTAAAACGATTGGATTAACCATACAGCAATTCAAATAATAAAGTGCATTTTCCAGCGGATTTACAGAAGAACCATCCGGAAATACTATAGGACCATCCGGATCAAACGAAAAAATCCCTTTAATTGTAAGAATCTTTTCCTTTTCCATGTAAAAAACATGGAGAACACCATCATATCTTGGCGGCAGGTCATTTTCCTTACTACTCTCCGGTATGCTTTGCATGGTTGGCTCAAAAAGAAACTGCATCCGGTATCCTTTTTCTTTCATCTGCAAAATACCTTCGCGGAGCACAGTTTTTAGATTTAACGGACTGTCAAACAATCCGTAAAATCGGCAATTATGTATCTGGCATATTTCGCGATTGGAATTATAATGTTCTTTCACAAGAATTCTCTTGCAAAAATAATAGGAATCTCCCAGATATTGAATACTTTTCATTTGATAATGGTAGTGCATATCATCAACGGAAATATCTTTGATTACTTTCTCGTATTTTTCAATAAACGCATTCATGACCACCTGAATTTCAATATCAAATGAAGTCGGCACTTCCGCTATTTCAAAATAGTATTCCGAAGATGGATCCTTACCGACATATTTATCCTGCGAGAGAAGACGAATCGTCTCTTTCAAAAATTTTTCAACATCATCCACCGGTTCGGCAAGAATAAAACTCCAGTTAACAACCCGTCCAAGGGTTTCCCATTGACTCCCAAATGTAACCTTCATAAACTCCTCCTTCTCAAATTGCAATGCTATTAACGATGCAATTTGTATGATTTTCATCTTCTTTCTTCGTTGTTCCGACTTCATCTATATCATATTGTAAATATTGCAGCCATCGCAATTGACATTCTTGACAAAGTCCGTAAAGAACATTTATGCAATTTGCCTATGGGCACATAGCAGAGGCGTAAAATTGCAAAAAATCGAAGCACATAATACCGTCTTGCTTATGCAATTTTGTCTTTTCAAAGAACAAAACCGGTTATAGAATAGTACTAACAAATAAATTATTATTGTTTACGGGATAATCTGATTTGGAGAAACTATGTCAAGAAAAGTGAACGGAACATATTACACAAAAGAACAGGCAGGCTATGCCAAAAAATATTTAAAAAACTTTGATGAGATTCGTATCCGGGTTCCAAAGGGAGAAAAAGAGGCACTCTATCAGGAAATAAATAAACGTGGCTATGAGAGTATGAATCAGTTTGTACGGGAGGCAATATATTATTTCCTGGAACAATAAATAAAATATTATTCTGTCGGAAAAATATTTTGCCACCGGTACATTTCTTATTTTAATGTTTCCTATTTCTTTATATATTCACCAGAATAATATCGGGTCCGATTTGACGAATGTCAGAAAAATTTATCGCTAAATCCGGTTCATTTCCAAAAGAAAAGAAACAATGGCATTTTGCCGGAACCATAATCTTTCGAACGCAGCCTGTGCAGGGATCAATTTCCATATTGCATACATGCCCAAGTCTTCTGCAGTCCTTTATACTTACCACTTCTTTTGCTTTCAATTCAGAATAAAGCATATGGATACCCCTTTTTCTTTTAATATATTCAAAACGGAAGCATTCTGTTCCTTAAGAAAAATTGTTAATGCATATGACAATATAATACCTTAAGCGCTTCCTTTTCCAGCCGGGAAACCTGTGCTTGGGAAATCCCGATTTGTGAAGCAACCTCGGTTTGTGTTTTTCCTTCAAAAAATCGCAAATTGACAATTTCCGTTTCCCGTTCATCCAGATAAGATATGGCGTTAGAAAGAGAGAGCTGCTCTACCCAATGTTCCTCCAGATTTTTCTTATCAAAAACCTGATCCATGATGTAAAGGGTATCTCCGCCTTCTGCGTACACAGGATCATAAAGACTCATGGGATTTTGAATAGCATCAAGTGCATACACAAGATCTTCCTTGGAGATTTCCAGTTCCTTTGCAATGTCTGCAATCGTAGGCTCGGCAGAATTTTTCTTTGTCAGATACTCTCGCATGGATAGCGCTTTATATGCTGTATCTTTTAAAGAACGGCTGACACGCAGCGGGGAATTATCTCGCATGAAACGCCGGATTTCGCCCATGATCATTGGTATGGCTTTATGTTTGTGCTAAAAATTTTTTAACTGAATTTCGATATCTTTATTGACAATGATTATTTTAGATATTATATTTTTTAATATCATATTTTTCTGTTTTTTGTCGATGTGGTTCCATACATCGGCAATTTTTTTAATGTTATCGTAAACAAATTCTTTTTTATGCGTGTTTTCTTGACTTTTGTTTTCTAGCAATATTTTCCTTTTTAGTTCAGAAATTGATTTTTCACTGTTTTTTATAATTCCAAGAACAGTATCGTTTCCTTCTGCATACAGATTGTACAGCCTTTTCAATTTTGTTTTTTCTTTTTCAAGTTGCGACTGCATAATTTGCAACTTTGTTTCCTTCTCTTTTGGTTTGTACGATGATAAATCAACAGATATTTTTATGATTTGTTCTTCTACTTGTCTTTCTATTTCATCTGCCCATTCGTAAGAATTATTGCAATTTGAATCGTAGTTCGGAAGATAACTTAAATCTTTATTTCTTGAGCAACAATAGATTTTGTGTTTTCCACCAGTCCACTTTTGGTATCTCATGGCGCATCCGCAAACTCCACAATGGCATAACCCAGTAAGCAAATTTGTGTCACGATTAAAGTTTGAAATCTTTGCGCTCCTTCTTGATTTTCTCAATTCTTGCGCAAGTTCAAATTTTTCCGCATCGAATATAGGCTCGTGTAATCCTTTGTATACATTGCCTTTGTATGGTATCATGCCTATATTTACAACGCTCGTAAGCACTGTTTTTGTGGTGTTTTCACTGGGGAATCCAAGTAAATTCTTAATATAAACATCTGACTTTCCTGATATGAACATATCGAGTGCTTTGTTTGCTTTTTCTTTTCTTTCGGCAATCGGCACTAAATATCCTTTAATTGCATCATAGACATAGCAGTAAGGCGTATTGCCGCCGCCCATCCAATATCCTCGCTTTACTCTCTCAAGCATTCCACCTCTCATACGCAATAGCATTGTATTTTTGTCAAGTTGCGCAAATACCGCCATCATCTGCGTATAAGCTTGCTCCATAGGGCTGTCGTAACTTACACTATCATGTACGCACTTAAACAATATTCCGTTTGGTTGGAATACTCTCTCGATCAGATACAATCCGTCAATCATGCTCCTTGATAATCTATCAAGTTTCCATGCTACTATGCACTTAACTTTTTTCCTTGTGCAATCATTGACAAGTCTTTGTAGCCCAGGCCTATCCACATTTGCCCCTGTATAGCCATCATCAATATACCAATCTGATATAATCAATTCGTTTTTTCTGCAATAATTCTCAATATCTCTTTTTTGGCTATCTAATCCGTTCCCTTCCTCTACCTGTTTTTCTGTACTCACACGCATATATGCAACACATTCCATATTATAAACTCCTTTCATTAAGTAAAAATGTGCCGCATTTATCGCATGGGCACATTTTACATTTGCTATTCGTTATTGTCAATCAATTCCGCTATTAACATTGTTTGCTTGTCTGATAGGACTATATCTTCTGCTTCAATATTTTCGTTGTCAATCGTTATCACAATCATCTAATGCACCAACTTTCGCCATTTTTTCTCTTATATCTTCTATCCGTCTGTTTATTGTCCTTTCGCTGACGCATAACTTTGATGCTATCTCTGTTATGCTTTTTCTTTTTATCAGCATTTCGAATACTTTTAGTTCATCGTCTGTAAAGTTAGCGTTTGTTGTAATTTTTTCAAGTTCTGGCACTATGAGTTTGGATAAATACTTTCCCAACCGCATAAGCCATATTCCTTTCCATGGTTAATATATAATTCCGCTTTCTTTTAATTCTTTTCTTGCTTTTCTTGTTTTATCTAATCTTGCGTTTTTTACATTCGTCTGATAGTGTTTTTCGCATACTTTATATTTTCCTTTAACCGGGTTGTCGCAAAAATAGCATAATCCCTGCTTGTATCTGTCTTTCCTGTCCGGCTTTCCGTATTTTATACTTTTGTAATCTCTTGATTTCTCTCTGCATATAGAACAGGTTTTGCAACCACTGTCCGCTTGTCTTTTCCTGCATCTTGTACAGATTCCTTTTTTAATCATTTCTTGATGCGTTCTTTTTGACCATTCTCTGTGGATTTTGTTGTAATGCAATCTCCCTTCTTCTGTTGCTCTTGCTTGCATAATATGCTCATATGCATAAGCGTTGCATTCGGGACATACTTTTTCGTCTCCGTATAATTTAACCTTTTGGCATCTTGGACATATGCCTATGTTTTGCATAAAATGTCTTGTTTCGCTGGTTTCATCTGTAATATTTTTTCTACACTCAATGCAGTATATACCATCTCTATCAAGTGGCTTACCACAATTCCGGCACAACCCTTGCTCTTTTCTTTTGCTTATTAATCTTTGCTGATAAATTGATGTAGCCATATTTTTTCGGAGTAAAGCCAGCTTTATTTCCCGGGAAAACCTCTTTACCTCCGTTTCTGTTTTATTCTGCTTCAGACTGAAGCCATTCTAATACAACGCCCCTGCAATCTATGCAATCTTCATTACTTGAACAGTCAACAATTCCTGCGCCCGCAAGGCAACATTCATTAAGTTCTCTAATAAAATCTGCCAATTCCTCATCATTCATACAACGGATTCGGTCGGCATTGGTATTTATTTTTTCTCCAAGCCAACCTTCTTCGTATAAAGCAAATCCTCCTTGATAAATGCAATTGTAGTGCTGTGTTCCTTCTATTTTTCCTGCGATAGAAATTATTCTAACAATACTTCCTTTCGGAATTGTCCTATCAATCCCGTTATTCCATTCGCCAGTTGTTATTACTTTATCCCCTTCTATATATTTTGCCATGCTTCTCACTCTCATTTTGCATTTATGCCCTAAACTCGTCTTATAGAATAGTCCGCATTTATCGCACATACATACTGTTGTCTGTTGCCCGATATGATTTTCAAACCAATCCTTTGTTTCTTTGTCATAATTAACTTTCTGCATTTTGTTCATAAGTCTGCTCAATTTCCTTCAATTTCTGCTCTGCTTCTTGTTGAGTTAGGAATACTGTTTTGCCAAACTCTTTGTCATAAAATCCTATTGAATTCATAGGATCACTTACCAATAATGCTTCAATGTAAAATTCACTTCGATTTGTTGCAAGATTGCTACGATAATCAACCCTTATAACTTTGTATTCTTCCGCTTCTCCAACTCCAAGAATACCATTCACAAAAATTGTATCTCCCACCTTGCAAGGCAACCGCAACAGCAAGCCTAATTCTTCTTCAGATATTTTTTCCATTATTCGCCCTCCATTTCCTTCAACTTCTGCTCTGCTTCTTGTTGAGTTAGGAATACTGTTTTGCCTAGCATATCGTAGTTGATATAATCAGCATAATGGCAATTTTCAGCGAAAATACACAACTCGCCACTTATTAAAGCAATATCGTTCTTTGCTTTAAGTGTCTGTATATTTCTACCATCAATAGCATATACAATGTCACCTGCTTTACAAGGCAACTGCAACAACAAGCCTTGTTTCTCGGCTATTAAATACTCTCTTAATTCCTTAAAATGTTTCACAGTGGAAACAAGAAATTGAAGTCCAACTTCTTCTGTACTGTGAAGCCCCATTTTCTCAATGCGGTCTGTCATATTATCAATTTTCGCATCAAGTTTAGTAATCTTGTAATTCAATTCGACTAATCTCTCCATCACTTCACCGCCTTTATCTTTTTCCCGCACTGCTTGCAGTAACAAGCATTTGTATCAAAGTATTCTTCTAACTTATAACCACAACTTGTATTGTAAATAGGTAAGTTATTCGGTCTGTCAACTACTCGCCACTCGCATACATCATCAGAAACACCGCCCTGCTTGACGATTTCGATTGCTTCAACAACAGCACTCTGACCTTGCCAATCATTCATTTCAAGACAATGCTCTTCGATTTTCTGCAATTCCGCAACAATATTGTCCGTATCATAGGCTGTTGGCATTTCTCTGACTCTCTTAAATACCTCTGAACCAAATCCACCCAGACTGTCATTCTTATCTGTTGCCATACTGTGATTTTCAAATACTTGATACAGTATGTTTATTACTTCACTTCTTCTGATTAAATCACTCATTCTTCAATTCCTCCAATCTTTTCTTAATATAGTCCGGCATCGGAACATATTCTTCTTTTGCTTCCAATGCCTTTATTTCGCTTTCTTTTCTCGCAGCCAAGGATTCTATTGCCTGTTCTCTTTTCTCTTCAATTTGAGCCGAATATGAGTTTTTACAAGCATTTTTAATCAAAGCCTTAACTTCTGCTGGCATTTTGGATAATTCCTCATGCCTTGCCAATTCCGTGCGATAGCACCGCATGAAATTACTGCTTACTACTTGCTCATTGTAATTTTCATCTAGTGCCCATGTCCTTAACTG
>JBJEMA010000033.1:0-22348 GCA_051879435.1 Lachnospiraceae bacterium | reverse complement strand
ATAAATATTTTTTCTCTTTCATAAACTTCATGATATTCACTTCCTTTGTTTTATATTAACCTATGTTTCTAATAAACTATGTTTCTACTAATCCATGTTTCTTCTAAGTAATATTTATACTAAACTATGTTTCGATTAAGCCATGTTTCTACTAAGCTATGTTTCTTCTAAGCCATGTTTCGATTAAGCCATGTTTCTTTTAAGCCATGTTTCGATTAAACTATATTTCGATTAACTATGTGTCGATTTAACTTTGTTTATACTAAATTAGAAAAAATATGATAAAATTTAACTATAAAAATATTATGTTGACAAATAAATATTTCTTATTTCATAAGTTTGATAAGGTTTTATTGAATAATTATACCAAATTTTCCTTTTCTAATACACATTTATTTCACAATTATTATATGAAATGATTTGTGCTTTGTGGATAAAGGAGATTTTGTGTGTAAGGAAACAGACTTTCATTAGTAATTGTGCCGCCAGCCGAAGGTGGCAGAAATGGAGATTTTTATGAATCCTATTGAAGATACAAATAATTATCATGAAATGATTAAGATACAAAACACGATAAAACTACGTGAACTGCAAAAAAATCTTCCGTCTTTTTGTACTGTTTATTTTCGTGGTATATCTCAAAGAGTCGGTACCCGCACATTGATTGCTTATGCCTATGATTTGCAAATTTTTTTCTATTTTATTCGTACAGAACTTTTTCCGGAAGAAAATCTTACAAACGATACAATGAAACTGGAAATACTTGAACGAATTCAGAAATTCGATATTGAATCCTATCTGGAATATCTGACATATTACATTGGCGAAGACGGAACAACACATACCAACGACGAACGTGGAAAAGCAAGAAAATTATCTTCCTGCAAAAGTCTATTTAAGTATTTCCACGAGTCAGAATTAATCAAAAATGATCCTGCGTCTATCGTCCATGTGCCAAAACTACATGAGAAAGAGATTATTCGTTTAGAACCAAATGAGGTTGCTGAACTTCTTGATCTTGTGGAATTTGGTTACGAGAAGGATTCAAAGCACCGGAAGGCTTACCTTGAAAAAAATAAAGTACGCGATTTAGCGTTATTAACCTTACTCTTGGGAACCGGCATACGTGTATCAGAATGTGTAGGTTTAAATATGAATGATGTAGACTTTGATAATAATGCGGTTCGCATTATCCGAAAAGGCGGGAAAGAAGGAGTTGTATATTTTGGAGATGAAGTGGAAGATGCACTCCGCTCCTATCTTGCCATACGAAAAAATATGTTTGCAGCTACCGGATTTGAAGAAGCATTGTTTCTTTCCATGCAAAACAAAAGATTATCTGTAAGAAGTGTGGAAAAACTTGTGAAAAATTATTCTTCTCGGGTTACTTCATTAAAAAAAATTACACCTCATAAACTTCGAAGTACATACGGAACGCAATTATACCAGGAAAGTAACGACATTTATCTGGTTGCAAGTGTTTTAGGCCATAAAGATGTAAACACAACAAAAAAACATTATGCTTCCATGGATGATGATCGCAAAAGAAATGCAGCAAATATTGTCAAACTAAGAGAGGCATTGCCTGCGTCAATTCCATCGGGAAATAACAATAAAAAAGGAACAGATGAGTAATTAACCGATCAGTAGACTTCTTCCGAGTAAAATGGCACAATGATTTTTTCACCGGAACGAATCGTTTCATCTTCAATATGATTGATTGCAATAACTTCTTCTATATAGTCTTCATAAGACTGATCATAAGCATAATCCACGGCATAATCCCATAATGTTTCGCCGTATCTTACTTCGATTACACCAAAATGTTTATGCATCATAGGGGAATTATCCCTTGCATCTACTTTTCCCGCAAAAAAATTCGATAATAATACGCACAACACAATTGCAAATAATCCAAGTGAAAATTTTACTGCAAAGTGTTTTAATATGGTCGGATGATATTTGTAATTGTATCGAAAATTGTATCGGTCATTACTTCTCATTATTCTTTTGTTGTTTCTAATTATAATGTGATTTCCTCTCATATGTACCTCCGAATAACCAAATCAGAACGCATGTTCTTTCTTCCTTTTTTACAATATACCGAACAAATGTTTGAATGTCAAGGGAAAATACGAACATATTTTCGAAAAATATCGATAAAATCGAACATATTTTCTAAAAATGTGTTTAATTTTTTTGAATGATGTGATACTATTGTTTCAAAGGAGGTATATGATATGTCTGATGCAATTAATTCATATGGTAAAATCACGAAAAAACAGGAACAGATTTTGGACTACATAAAAGATATGATTTTAGAAAAGGGTTATCCTCCAACAGTTCGGGATATTTGCGATGCAGTTGGTCTGAAATCGACAAGTTCTGTACATGCGCATTTGGAATCGCTTGAATTAAATGGTTATATTCGTCGTGATCCCACAAAACCGAGAGCAATTGAGATATTAGATGATTCTTTTCAGATGGTTCGCCAGGAAATGACCAGCATTCCTATTGTTGGTACCGTTGCTGCAGGTCAACCGATTCTTGCCCAACAAAATATTGACGGTTATTTCCCACTTCCCGCAGAGTTTGTTCCTAATGCAGATACATTTGTCCTAAAAGTCAAAGGCGACAGTATGATTAATGTAGGAATTTTTAATGGAGATTCCTTATTTGTTGAATGCTGCAATACCGCTTCAAATGGTGATGTTGTGGTGGCTTTGATTGATGATTCCGCTACCGTAAAAACATTTTACAAAGAAAAAGGACATATTCGATTACAACCGGAAAATGATTCCATGGAACCAATTATTGTCGATAACTGTACTATTCTTGGGAAAGTGTTTGGCGTTTTCCGTTTTTGTAAATAAACTATGAAATAAGTTATAAAAGGGAATTGGTTTCTTTACCAATTCCCTTTTTATCGTTTTCGTTTACATTTATCATATTCAGAATAATTCTTCTTTATTTATCTGTTTTCCATCTTTCCAGATGCGTTCCAAATTATAAAAGATTCGATTCTCTTTGTCAAAAATATGAATGATTACATCGGAATAGTCCATCAGAATCCAATTTGCGCTCTGGGTTCCTTCAATCTGTTTTGCACAAACCCCATTTTTGCCCAATTGTTCTTCCACTTCATTGGCAATTGCTTTCACTTGCCGAATGTTATCTCCGGAAGCGATTACAAAATAATCGGCTATGGTTGAAATGTCTGCGATATCTATAATTCGTATATCTTCAGTTTTTTTTCCTTCCATTGCTTCGATTGCTATTTTTACGATTTGTTTTGGTTCCAATAACGACAGCCTCCTTCTTGTTGTTATGTATATTTGTATAGAATTCTAATGCGGCTTGAGAAGTTTCATCAATGGGTCGCTTTTTATCACTTAAATGCGCCATTGTATTTTTTAAGATATAATATACTGCTTCATCCAAATCCCGGAAAATTATGGAACGAATTTCATCCAAACCCTCAATTTTCTTGCGCCCGGCTTCGATATAATCGGCGGAAAAGATGATTTTTTCGAAAACAGTCATGTTCTCCTTCCCTGTTGTATGATACCGAATTGCTGATAAAATAGATTCATCCGTGATTTTATATTTTTCTTTTGCAATCGCAGCACCAAGTTTTGCATGAATTAAAAAAGGATTTTCCGCTTCAAATTCGGTTAAACAAACATTGTATTTTTTGCATAAAATATTTCGTTTTTTTTCATCGTAACATTTGGCACAGTCGTGCAATAAACCGGCAAGATATGCTTTATTTACATCCTCCCCATAGCACATGGCCAGGGCGGCTGCTGTATGAGCGACACCGATGGTATGTTCATATCTTTTTTCATCAAGGATTTTACTTAGGTCTTTTTTTATTGCTTTCACATCGTAGTCCGGCATTTATTATCCTCTTTTCTGTCCCGATTTCCTTGTTCTTAATGAACGAATAGGCTCCGCATCGATTTCAACAAAGTTATTTATATAATTGATTCCTTTGAATATAGTCTATTATATTCGATGGAAGAAAATCTGACAAATCGGTCCCGTCATAGATATGATTCCGGATAAAAGAAGAAGAAATTGGATTATGGTATTCGAAAAATATGATATCTGCTTCATAATTTTCTTTGTAATATGTGAAAACTTCTTCCCTGGATAAATGATTTAATTTCCCGGAATTACGAAAATTATTGTTATTTTCAAGTGATTTTCGACCTGCCACTAAAAGGATGGTATTCTTAAGCAACACATCAATGTTTTTCCATAAATAAAGATGATACAGACTGTCTTCTCCGATCAAAAAATATAAATCAGACTCCGGATGTTTCTTTTTCATTTCAAGAATCGTCTCATAAGAATAGGACGGCCCTTTTCGCAGAATTTCCATATTCGATACAACTAGATTCGGATATGGTTTTATAGCCATTTGTGTCATTAAATAACGATGATTGGATGGAGTCGCCTGGTCCTTCATATAGGAATTGCCGCTTGGAATCATATAAACAAAGTCAAGTTGAAATAATTCCGCAGCAAAACATGCTAAATTAATATGCCCATAATGTATAGGATCAAATGTCCCGCCGTAAATTCCGATTTTCATAAAAGATGAGTAATATCCTTATTGTCTTTGTTGTATTTATACAGAACAATTTTCTTCCCGATTACCTGAACCACTTCGGAATTTGTGCGCTGCGCAATGGTCTGTGCCATTTCTTTCGGGTCCTCGGAAGAATTTTTTAGAACAGAAATTTTTATCAGTTCCCGTTTATAAAATGTTTCTGCTATTGCATCAGTTAATTCCGGTGTGACATTTGATTTTCCAATTTGCATAATTGGTTCCAAATTTGATGCTATACTTTTTAAATATGCCCGTTCTTTGCTTGTCATATGCAACCTCATTTCAATTCTTTTATTTGTAGTAATCAAATGCAAATCCGTACATTCGTACGGTATCGCCTTCCTGAATGCCTAATTCTTCGAGTTGTTCTAAAATACCATTGTCCTTGAGAAATTTTTGAAAAAACCGGAACCCTTTTTCTGAGTCCAGATTGGTATAACCCAACATTTTTTCAATGCGAGGTCCTTCAACTACATATTCCTTTTCCTCTTCGTCAAAAGTAACATAGAATGGCTCCTGCGTAGTTGCAAGGGTTTCATTTGGGTTGATTTCCGACTTAAATACAGTTTCTTCCTGCTTTAACTCGGATAAACGGTTATACACATAAGATATCAGTTCTTTCATGCCTTCTCCCGTAAATGTACTGACTGCAAACACTGGATATCCTTGAGGCTCAAATTCTTTGCGTATGCGTTCCACAGGTGATTCAAATTCCGGATAAATGAATTCTCCATTCTCATCGATGTCGATTGGCTCAACTTCCGAAACGATGGCATCTATCTTGTTTGCAACAATGATTTGGGGCAAATTCGCGACTTTTTCGCCATATGCCCTTAACTCTTTGTTAATAAGGTAAAAGTCCTGAATTGGGTCCCTTCCCTCAACAGAAGCGGCATCCAGAACATGAATTAAAAGTTTATTTCGTTCAATATGGCGTAAAAACTGCAGTCCCAGTCCCTGACCGTTTGCCGCTCCCTCAATTAGTCCAGGAAGATCCGCAATAACAAAGGAATTACCGTCTCCCATATTTACTACCCCAAGAATCGGAGAAAGCGTCGTAAAATGATAATCTGCAATTTGTGGTTTTGCATTTGAAACCCTTGACAAAAATGTAGATTTACCAACGCTCGGAAAACCTATCAAGCCAACATCGGCAATCATTTTCAATTCCAGAATAACTTCAATTTCTTTCGATGGCTGACCCGGTTGCGCATATTTTGGTGCCTGCATGGTTGAAGTAGCATAATGTTGATTTCCGCAGCCTCCGCGTCCGCCGGATAAAATTGTATATTTCGTACAATCACCGGACATATCCATGATTACTTTTCCTGATTCTGCATCTTTAATTACAGTACCTTTCGGCACTTTTATAATGATATCGTCCCCGTCTTTTCCCCTGCAATTTCTTTTTCCGCCTTCTGCACCGTCAGTGGCACAATATTTTCTTTTGTGTTTAAAATCAACCAGTGTATTCAAACCGGTATCAACCTGAAAGATTACATTGCCTCCACGACCACCGTCGCCACCGTCCGGTCCTCCGTCCGGCACATATTTTTCCCGTCGAAAAGAAACATGTCCATCGCCACCTTTTCCGCTTTTAATGAAAATTTTTGCTCTGTCTGCAAACATAATTTCACCTCAAATCATCCGGTCTAAAAAGAAATTTGTTAAAATAAGCCTCAAACCAAGGGCTTGAGGCTTAGAAATCAAATAAACAGAAAACTTACATAGTTACTGTTCAATCGGATATACAGAAGCTTGCTTCTTGTCACGGCCTTTTCTTTCAAAACGAACAACGCCGTCAACTAATGCAAATAATGTATCATCTCCACCGCGTCCGACATTTACGCCCGGGTGAATATGCGTTCCACGCTGTCTGTATAAAATATTTCCAGCCTTAACGAACTGTCCGTCTGCTCTTTTTGCACCTAATCTTTTGGATTCAGAATCTCTACCGTTCTTTGTAGATCCTACACCCTTCTTATGAGCAAAAAACTGAAGGTTCAAATTCATCATTGTTTCTTCCTCCTAATCATGATAGTTATTATCCCATCCGATATGTTACCGAACGGAAAACTGTTTACAAATATCTTTGCATGTTATGATGCAATCGTTTTGTACGAAATCTTAACATACTGTTCGCCATATTGTTTTTTCGTTTCCTGTATACCAAGTATCATGGAATTAAGCAACAATCTGGCATCTTGTCCAATTTGATTTTGAAATTCAACTTTAATACTGCCGGATTTCTCATCTGCCTGAACCTGCATATCGGTATTGGTAAATTGTTCTATTGAATTAATGGTGTTAATAATGAGCATTGACAATGCAGAACAAACAATATCTTTTCCATAATCGTCATATCCCGCATGACCATTACATTCAAAACCGATATACTCTTCTTTCCGATTCTTATAAAGAATTACAGAAACCATAACATATCATCCCGATTAGGCATTAATCTTATCAATCTTAACCTGGGTGTATGCTTGTCTATGACCATTCTTTTTGTGGTAACCGGTTTTTCTCTTATACTTATATACGATTACCTTTTTGCTCTTGCCTTGATTCATTACAGTTGCAGATACGGATGCTTTTTCAACATCTTTTCCAGCTTTTAATGCACCATCGGAAACAACAAGAACCTGATCAAATGTTACAGTATCGCCTGCTTCAGCAGAGAGTTTTTCAACCTTGATAATATCTCCCTCTGAAACTTTATACTGCTTTCCACCTGTTGCAATAATTGCGTACATGGTTTGCACCTCCTATTACATTACTCGCTGGCTATGGTAATCTTTCGATTTTATACCTCGCCATGCGGCATACTCAAGAATAATAACATATGAAAAAAATTATGTCAAGCAATATGAAGCGAGAAATTATAATCGGAAAATTATAATTTACGAGTCAAATGCTTGACATAATTTATGGTTATGAAAAAGAATAATGAATCTATGATTTTTGATTTGTATGAATCCAATAAAATTACAAATCACTCATCAATTTATTCTTATACTGGTTATATTCTTCGGTACTAATGATATCTGCCTGATTCAGTTTCATCAACATATTAACTTTGCCCTGGAACTGTTCCATGTTGTCGTATGGTGAAAATACTTCCTTAATGAGTTCTTTCTTCCGTGCTTCGTAATCTTCTGCTGAACTTAAACCGGTCTGCATTGCAACATAGTATAATTTTGTACGAAGGATATAATCTTCAATCCCTTTCACTTCATCAAGAATAGTACCTTTCTTTCCGTGATAATCCATCTCAGAGATCCAGTTGTATTTCTTTGCTACAATAAGACGTTCTGCCTTAATCTTAAAGGATAATTCATCCATGGCAGGTAAATTCATAATTTCAGAAACAAGTTTTGTCTGACGATCTTTCAACTCAGCCTCTGTAATCGTATTTGATTTCACGAGAGCAGACCATTTTGGAAGTTTCTGTGATAATAAATCAACAGAATCAGAAGCAGAAGGTGTTAATATCTTCTTGAGTTCCGTAATATCATTATCATATTCACTTGCTTCCACCAATCCGGCATCACGAAGAATCGGAAGTTTTTGTAACTTGAGACAGAAATCTTCATTGGCATCCATTGGATTGTATGCAACGGAATCAATAATTTTTCTTTGCTTTGCTTCATATTCTGCCTCGGAAATCAACTCACTCATTAAGATAATCGGAAGCTTTGTCATATTCTCAGCAAATAGTTTCAGATTAGTTACATTTGTGTCAAAACATTCATCCACAATCTGGTTTTTATTTGTCTCAAATTCAGAATCTGATAACATACCGGAACGACGAAGTACATAAATTTTCTGAATCTTCTCATAGAAGGAACCTAATCCCTTCTCATCACATAACAATTTCAGTTTCTTTTCTTTGTATTCTTCATCACTACACATTCCGGACTCGTGCATGATATCAAGTTTCTTCATTCTCTTTTCAAATGATTCACCACTCTTCTTTTCCGGAGCCGGTTCAGCAGTTTTTGGTGCCGGTTCCACAGCCTTCGGTGATTCCTGCATCGGCGCAGTTTCTTTCTTCTCTGTAGTCGGTTCAATAGCTTTTGGCGCAGAAGCCGGAGCAGGTGCCGGCGCGGCAGGTTTTGGTGCTGAAGTAGCCGGTTTCGGAGCAGGTGCGGGTGCGGCAGGTTTCGGGGCTGCGGCCGCTGGTTTTGGTGCAGGCTTCGGAGCCGGAGCAGGTGCCGGCGCAACCGGTTTTGCTTTTGCATCTCCGCCTAACCCTCCGGCTTCTTTTGCAACTCTGCTTAATGTATCAATGGCGCGATCGATATCTTTAATACCAGGTAAAATTGTCTGGGTTTTTTTAGCGCCATACAGTGTCTGTAATTTTGTAACAAGAATAAGTGCATCAGAACCTTGGAACTCTCCATGTTTTACTTCACGAATGTCCTTTGCCGGATAATCAAATTGTGAAATATATTCATTCTTTCCTTCTTCGTTACAGATATAACCTTTTCCTGTAATCTTTACACCGTCAGGTTTGGTGTCGTCAATCTGAAGAAATAACTTTTCCTGATTCTTTGCAGATAAAAAACTTTTTAAACTGCTTCCCCAGTTGCATTGAAAAACTTCTACTCCCATAGTACAATTCTCCTCCATTTATTTCTTTTTTTGCGGAAATACCGGATATACTATGTATTCCATTCCTTTCATAAACCTATTTCCGCGCATGCGCATTCTTACGCAATTTTCAAATATCGTTCTTTATAATACTATCAATGAAAATATTTTTTTTCAATTTTGAAAAACCTTTATTTTATGGAATTCTTTTTTTTCACTTATATAATGCAAAAAGAGTTTGGATTATAAGCCTCAAAAAACCAATTTACAGCAATATAGTTTTATCATTTTTTCGCATGAATTCATAAATATCAATTCCCCGTTTTACGCGGGTTGCTTCAATAAGCCCTAATTTTGTGTAACTTACAAAATTCATTGGAGGGTTTGGGATTCGAAAACAATTTTTACAGGCTTCAATCAATATATTTCTATTTTCAATCGTATTCATATTAATAAAATCAATGATAACAATACCGGAAATGTTTCGGCATTGTACCTGGCGGCATATCTCTTCCATGGCTTCCAGATTTATGGAAAGCGCAGTATCCTCCCGCAATTGTTTTTTCGATATTTTTCCGCTATTCACATCTATGACCGTCATTGCTTCTGTTGGTTCCAAATAAATGTATCCACCGCTTTTCAGCCATATTTTTGTGGAGGTTATATCCGCCAGTTTTTTTTCCATGGAATATAATGCAGACATGGAAATCGATGAATCCGTATACAATCGGCACTGTGCTTTATTTAATTGTGAATGACAGAAAATTTCCTGCAACATTTCAAATGCTTCAAGATGTTCTGTTATCACATATTCATCTTCCGTCAAAGGATGTTTCTGCAAATAAGAAAGTAATTGCCCCGGTGCCGCATATAATCGCTCACAAGGCAAGGTATGGATTGCTTTGTTC
Source organism: Lachnospiraceae bacterium (assembly GCA_051879435.1). Taxonomy (GTDB): domain Bacteria; phylum Bacillota; class Clostridia; order Lachnospirales; family Lachnospiraceae; genus NK4A136. The sequence goes on along the minus strand of JBJEMA010000033.1, from coordinate 12,226 downwards.
TTTAACTGATCTGAAATTTCCGGCGAAAGATCAATTTTAGTGGTAACAAGAGCACATTTATTTTTATATTTCGGTTTTTTAATTTGGACAATAATGTTGTCCCCTTCCCGTAACATCCCATCTCTTTTAGGTGAAGCATATAATATTTCTTTCATTTGGTTTTCCTGCAGAAATACGGTTTCTTTATCTGCAATACGCAGAAAAAAACCGCCTATGTTGGAAACCACCTTATCCACCCGGGCCAGATATACATCGCCTACATTGCTGCCCCGATAATTATCTTCACCGAAATATAGAATTCTTTTATCGGCAATAACGAAAAAAAGAATCCCGTATTCTTTCTTGTAAACCAGGATTCTTCTGTTGTTCGTCTGCATTTCCCCGGTGGGTTCCATTTGATTTGTTCTTGGCCGAATCATAATTTCCAAATTTCCTTTTCCATAATTGTTAAGCCTGTCCTTCCATCGCTACACGGAAAAATCCCCAAGGGATACCATTTTCTTATGAGACATACGATATAATTCCAATCGTCTCAATTCCATTATTTCGAGGTTCGCCTGACAGAATTCGCCAAAGTTCTGCACTAATGTTTGTGCTTTAATATTCATCTCGCTTCCGGACCGCAAGGAAGCAAATAAAGAATAAGTATCCGCAGAGTATACAGATGCAAGGGAAAATGCAAGAATCCCTTCTTTAATATTTACTTCATTGGTTGTACCGCATTTTTTTGATTTTTTTGTTTCTTTCACTACATAAATTTCCGGCTGCATAAGGAAATCGTTTATCATAGCCGGGGTAATTTCTTTATCACTTTTGCAAAGAATGGAATAATCCGCTGCATAGACAGAGGCCATTGCATTTAATTCCCCTGCAGGGACTAGAGAAACTCCTTCAATGGCAATCCCTTCCTCCATCACATCATTCATGGTATCCTTCATTTGCCTGCAATATGCCATTGTCCGATTGGAATCGGAAAATGAAACAGAATCGTCAAACACCAGATCGATATCGAAATAATCGCCCATAGTCTCCATAGAAACCCCGAGCGGGTAGGCAAATGACATAATCTGATGGGGATTAAAACCTTCGCTGTAACGGATGGGAAGGCAACTACGTAAAACAACCTTCTGGAAATATCGCAGCATGTCAAGATGTCCCAAATATTTCACAGGTCCCAAACGGCTGAATTTTATACGAAATGACTGGTACATAATTTTCTATGATTCCCTTTCTGAAACATAAGTCATTAAAATGAATTAGCGAGGCATAATACAGATTCCGCACCGAAAAGCGGTAGCACCGCAACCGGAACATTTTTCCCGGCAATTCGTGCCTGGAATTGCTTTTTGAGAAGCCTGCCACTCTTTTCGAAGATAGTATTTGGATATACCGCAGTCAATAAAATCCCATGGAAAAATTTCCTCATCATCTCTTTGACGGAAAATATAAAAATCCAGAGATATATCATGATTGGCAAATGCCTCCATCCAGATTTCGTGATTATATTTTTCCGACCAGGCATCAAAAATACATCCCCTGTTGTAGGCTTCATAAATTGCGGCCCCGATTTTTCTGTCACCCCGTGCAAATACACCTTCGATAATACTGGTTCCTGCTTCATGCCATTTGTAGGAAAGACTTTTTTTGTTTTTCTGCGCAAGCATAGTCTGCTTTGTAAAATAAGCTTTTTTATCAAATTCCTCCATCGTATTCATTGGCGCCCATTGAAATGCGGTAAATGGTTTCGGGATAAAAAAGGAGGTACTGGCCGTTATGCTGACCCTTCCGTTTCGATTCTCCTTCGGAACGGTTTCGTAGTAAACACGCGCAATTTCATCACACAGTTCAGGAATGGCTGCAATATCTTCTTTTGTTTCTCCCGGGAGTCCCAGCATAAAGTAAAGTTTTACTTTATTCCATCCCCCTTCAAATGCCATTTTCGCACCATGTAAAATATCTTCCTCCTGCAACCCCTTATTGATGACATTCCGCATACGCTGGCTTCCCGCTTCCGGAGCAAAAGTGAGCATGCTTTTACGAACATCCTGTACTTTGTTCATTACATCCAGAGAAAACTGGTCGATACGAAGGGAAGGCAGGGAAATGTTAATCTTCCGTTTGCTGCATTCTTCAATGAGAAATTCCAGTAATTCTTCCAATTGGGTATAATCACTGGTACTGAGAGAACTTAATGAAATCTCCTCATAACCGGTGTTTTTCATCAATTCAAGAGCGAATTCTTTTAATTTCTCTACGCTTCTTTCCCGAATGGGTTTATAAATCTGTCCTGCCTGACAAAACCGGCAGCCACGAATGCAGCCGCGCTGAACCTCAAGCACAATCCGATCCTGGGTTGCGCGGATAAATGGAACAATTGGTTTCAGCGGATAAAAGGTATCGTCCAGATTTTTTACAACTACCTTTTGTATTTTCTCCGGCAAATCTTCGTATTTCGGGACAAAATTTTTGATTTTTCCATCCGTAAAATAACTGACCTCATATAGACCGGGCGCATAAATCCCTTTGATTTTACCGGCTTCATGCAAAAAATCCTCACGACTTACCTTTTGATTACGACATTTCGTATAGAGTGCCAATAATTCCTCATAGGAAACCTCTCCTTCGCCGATATAGAAAAGATCAAAAAAATCAGCGATGGGTTCCGGATTATAAACACAAGGACCGCCACCGATTACAATAGGATGTTCCCAGGTGCGCTCCCTGCTGAAAATAGGAATTTGAGACAAGTCCAAAATCTGCAAAACATTGGTATAACACATTTCATATTGCAGAGTAATTCCCAGAAAATCAAAGTTTTTCACCGGATCCTGACTTTCCAGCGCAAAAAGAGGTATTTCTTTTTCCCGCATAATCTTATCTAAATCCAGCCATGGGGAAAATACCCGTTCACACCATACATTTTCCATGGCGTTGAACATTCCGTATAATATTGACAATCCCAGATGAGACATTCCGATTTCATAAATATCCGGGAAGCACATTGCAAAACGAATTGCAATCTCCTCCCGGTTTTTCATTACACTATTATGTTCACCGCCGATATAGCGGGCAGGCTTTTCCACAGACATCAGAATATCATGGGAAAGAGCCAATTTACGATTTGTCATTTCCATATTTTTCATAATTTCTATTCCAAAAAATCAATTTAATTCCCGGAAAAAACAACTTTGTTTTCCGGTGTGACACGCAGCCCCCACCTGCTTAACCCGCGCCAGTAAAGTATCTTTATCACAATCGGCATAGAGACTTTTTACATATTGAAAATGACCGCTGGTTTCCCCTTTTATCCATAGGGAAGAACGACTTCTGCTGTAATAGGTCATACGCTTCGTTTCCAATGTTTTCTCATATGCCTCACGGTTCATATAAGCCAGCATGAGCACCTGATTTGTGGTATCATCCTGCACAATCACAGGGATCAGCCCACCCGGACCGATTTTCAGTTCCTCCCAGGTATAATGAACTTTTTCGCATTCCATTCCAAAGGGATTGAAAATGTTTTCCATCCTATTTTTGCGTCCTTCCCTTTTATTTGTTGTTTGGAAAATTCCGTTATTTATAAAATTCCGTTATTTATAAAATTTCGCCATTAACAAAATTCTGCCATTTACAAAATTCCGCAATTTACAAAATTCCGCAATTTACAAAATTCCGTTATTTACAAAATTTGCCATTTACAAAATTCCGTTATTTACAAAGTTTGCCATTTACAAAATATGTTTTTTTCAAATGTTATGTCATTTCCTATTGCCGGATGTACATTTTACAGTTTGCCTTTTGTACTTAAAACATCCTCAATTCTGGGATCCAGACGGGTAGCCATATCCAGGGCTTTGGCAAATGCCTTAAATGTTGCCTCTGCAATATGATGTGCATTTTCACCGGCCAATTTTTTTATGTGAATGTTCATGCCGGCAGAATAGGAAACTGCATAGAAGAATTCTTTCATTAATTCATTTTCAAAATATCCACATCGTTCGGTTGGAAAATCCATATCAAAATTCAGATACGGTCTTCCAGAAAAATCAATGGAACAAAGCACTAGAGCGTCGTCCATCGGCAAAATGAAATAGCCGTAACGCTGCATTCCTTTTTTATCTCCCGCAGCTTCTTTTATGGCCGTTCCAAGAACAATTCCGGTATCTTCCACCGTATGGTGACCGTCCACCTGCAAATCGCCTTCCGCTTTTATATCCAGATTGAATAAACCATGTCTTGCAAATCCGGTAAGCATATGATCAAAAAAACCAATACCTGTGGAAATACTGGATTGGCCTTTGCCGTCTAGTTGCAAGGACAGTTTAATATCTGTTTCTCTTGTTTTTCTCGCTAATTTTGCTTCCCGCATAATGTCTCCCTTCTATTTTTCAAAACGTACGGCAATGGAATTCGCATGTGCCGTAAGTCCTTCCTGTTTTGCAAAATATTCAATATCTTTGTGTGCTTTTTCCAATGCTTCATAAGAGTAGGAAATGATACTGCTTTTTTTCACAAAGTCATCCACATTCAGCGGTGAGAAAAATCTTGCCGTACCGTTTGTCGGTAAAATATGATTCGGACCTGCGTAATAATCGCCGAGTGGTTCTGACGAATAATCCCCAAGGAAAATTGCTCCTGCATTTTTGATTTTTGTCATTACGGAAAATGGATTCTGCATAAGAATTTCCAAATGTTCTGAGGCAATTTCATTTGCGGCGTAAATGGCTTCGTCCTGAGAATCTGCTACAAAAATATAACCAAACTGATCCAGGGATTTTTGAATAATCTCTTTCCGCTCCAATTTTACTACAAATTGATCAATTTCTTTTTTTACCGCATTTGCTACTTCCTCTGAGGTGGAAATCAAAATGGCAGATGCCATCTCATCATGCTCCGCCTGGGACAATAAATCAGCGGCCGCAAACCTTGGATTGGTGGTCTCGTCTGCAAGAACCAGGATTTCACTTGGACCGGCAATGGAATCAATGCTTACCTGTCCATATACGGCTTTTTTTGCCAAAGCCACAAATATGTTACCCGGTCCGCAAATTTTATCTGCTTTCGGAATAGAGCCGGTTCCGAAAGCAAGTGCCGCAATGGCCTGGGCACCACCTACCCGGTAAACTTCATCAACTCCGGCGATTTTGGCCGCTGCCAAAGTACCCGGATTGATTTTACCGTCTTTTCCCGGTGGCGTCACCATAATAATTCGTTCCACTCCCGCTACTTTTGCAGGAATAATATTCATTAATACAGAAGAAGGATAAGCAGCTTTTCCGCCCGGCACATAAACTCCGGCGATTTCAATCGGTGTAAATTTCTGCCCTAAAATGGTGCCGTCCGGTTTCGTATCCATCCAACTGAGACGTTTTTGTTTTTCATGAAATTCCCGTATGTTATTGGCACTATCTTCTAAAATGCGAATAAAATCTTTATCCACCATCTGAAGTGCTGCGTCAATTTCATCCCGGGTAACGCGAATGTTATCCGCATTTAAATCGAAATGATCGAACTTTTTTGTGTATTCAAATAAGGCCGGATCCCCTTCGGATTTTACCCGTTCAATAATATCCCGGACAATGATTTCGTATTCTCCAAAGTGATTGGTATTGCGCATTGCAAGAGTTTTACGAAGTTCGTCCCTGCTTTCTTTGTTTAATTTAATTATTTTCACGACTAACCTCCTTTAAATCACTGATTAATTTGCGTATCCGGGCAGATTCCATTTTCATACTAACCTGGTTTACGATCATTCTGGCAGATAACGGACAGATTTCCTCTAACACCATCAGCCCATTTTCCTTTAGTGTGGAACCGGTTTCCACAATATCCACGATAACATCGGATAAGCCGACAATGGGACCAAGTTCTACAGACCCATTTAATTTAATGATGTCTACGGTTTGAAATTTTTTGTTATAAAAATAGTCCTTGGCAATGCGTGGATACTTGCTTGCCACACGAATCATTTCATGATGTTCCAACAGTTCCCTGGCACTTTCCGGGCCGCAGACACACATACGGCATTTTCCAAAACCCAAATCAAGAACCTCATATACTTTTCGTCCTTCTTCCAAAATAGTATCCTTTCCCACCACACCGATATCAGCAACCCCGTATTCTACATAAGTCGGAACATCCGGACCTTTGGACAGGAAAAATTTCAATTTTAATTCATCATTTACAAAAATCAGTTTACGGGTATCCGGATCCAACATTTCCTCACAATGAATCCCAACCTGATTTAAAAGTTTTAAGGTCTTATTCGCTAATCTTCCCTTTGTCAGGGCAAAAGTTAAATATCTGTCTTTCTCCATGTCTTTCTCCAATCACAGCATATTATAATGGCAACAAATGATGTTTATATAAATTCCACCTGTGCTACATGATTTTTTTCGGCGTATGCCATAATTCCCTCTTTATCCATAGTCGTTCCATCCGCTTTACAGGGAAATGTTGAAAGGGGGATGTTCACTGCGAAAATGTTTTGTTCTCGAAGAATCTTTAATCGACAGATTGCCCGGCACAAATCCTTTTCTTCATAAACTATCCAATGTTCTTTGGGAGCAATAACCGGCAATTTTATTTGCGCACGAAGTGCATTCATAATTTCATCCACAAGAAATACACAGCCAATGGCAGGGGCATCTTTTCCGAATTGGGATAAGAGAAAATCGTATCGTCCACCTTTCACAATAGCGTCTCCTACCCCATAGGTATAAACCTTGAAAATAACGCCGGTATAATAATGGAATTTACTAAGCATTCCCAAATCAATGGATACATAATCCTCGTACCCATACATTTCAATCACCCGATAGATTTCTTCCAGCCGCTGTATGGCGGAAAGCGATTTTTCGTTATGTATGTTTTTCTTTAATTCAGCAAGTTCTTTTATGGTGCAGATGTCGCTGACTTTTACCAGTGCATCCAGATATTTTTCTTCTACGCCACGATGAACCAAAGCTTCTTCCGCACCAAAATAATTTTTTGCAGACACATATTTACGCAGCGTGGCAATGGTCTCCTCATTCAACCCAGCTTCTTCACACATTCCCTTAAAATAATCAATTTCTCCGATACTGACGGTAAATTCATCAAAACCAACACTTTTTAATGCTTCAATCACCATACAAATCATCTCAGCGTCAGCAATTACAGTATTGTCACCGATTAACTCAGCACCCATTTGCGTGGTTTCTTTGAATTTTCCCTGAAGTTCGGAGCCGTTGGTAAAGGCACTGCCCTCGTAACACAAACGAATGGGTGTGGCATCTTCCATAAAGTATTTGGCTGCACAACGGGCAATGGACGGAGTAAAATCCGGTCGAAGCACCAGGGTATTCCCCTCTTTATCAAAGAATTTATAAAGTTCTTTCGAAGGAGTTGTCCCTACTTCGTTAGAAAAAATATCAAAAAATTCAAAGGTAGGTGTCTGAATATCGTGAAATCCATAGGAATGCAGTACGGAATGAATCTGTCCCTTGCAGGAAAGTTTACGTTCCAACTCTTTGCCGTAAATATCACGGACACCTTCCGGTGTATGAATCATATTTCGTTTCATATTATGATTAATCCTTTCTACTTACAATCATCGATTTAGAATCTTTGTTCAGCGCATCCTGTTTTGCCTTGTTAGGCAGTAGCGGAAAGCCGAACGAGGCATCGCCCGAAGCGTGTGGATGAAACATGTTTAAAAAAATAGGAATACTATAAATTACAACAGTCACTTTAGCGTGGTAAAGTGATAACGTACTAAAATCCAGCTTTTCCAAGTATATCGGCGAAACCCTATTCTGTCAACAACCAATGGCGTTCTTTTGAAAACCTTGAAATTCTTTTGGCGGCTTCGCTTCAATCACACGATGGCTTAAATCCTTCCATTCTTCGTCAAGTTGCGGAAAAACAACCTGATAAGCATGAAGAAACTGTTTTGTCTGCCCTTTGTAAGAGTGACCTCCATACTTTGTATCTCCTGCCAAAGGATGTCCGACCGAAGAAAAATGTGCCCGAATCTGGTGGGATTTTCCGGTGACCAGTTCCACCTCCGCCAGGCTGTGTGTGGCATCATGTGAAAGGATGTGATAAACCGTATGTACGAATGATTCATCGGCATCCGTTCTTTTCCTGGTAATGGTCACACGGTTGGTAATTGTATTTTTTTTGTGATATCCTTTCAGTTCTCCCTCTGCGGCAAATGTGGCATCGGGAATCCCTTCTATAATTGCAAGATATTTTTTGGTCAGTTGATGATTACGAATGCAATCCGTCAAAAAACGACTTCCCCGATATGTTTTTCCGCACATAACAACACCGCTTGTATTGCGGTCAAGGCGATTGCATATGGAAGGTTTGAAAATATGGAAATCCGTACATGCGCCTTTTTCCATAAGATATCCGATCAGCCAATCGTTCAGGGAGGGTTCTCCTGAATCACTGCCCTGACTTAATATTCCGGCAGGCTTGGAAAGGAAAATCACATCTTGTAATTCCAGAATTACCTCTATCCCCTTCAGTTGCTTATAAGCTTTTTGGTAACCGGACCTGGAATTCGTATTCTGCATCTCTTTGCGCTGATGCATTTTTTCAAAGGTTTCCTCTGAAAAGAAAACCTTAATCCGATCTCCTTCCTTCAGAAGTTCATCCCCCGCTGCTTTTTTCCCATTTAAAATAATGTTTTTCTTGCGCATCATTTTATATAAAAAGCCACCGGATGCACCGGGAAAATATTTTTTTAAGTATTTATCCAAGCGTTGTCCGCTGTCTTTTTTCTCGATGCTTACTTCCCGCATAAAATTCTCCACAAATCATAATTACAAGGATAAATTACTCATCAAATGTAAAATCGCCTCGTCCCGGTTATCCTCTTCCCCATCTGGCGTATCTGCCAGTTCCTTTAAGCGTCGCAAATATTTCTCTTTGGAATCAAAAATTTTTACGGTAACATTTTGGAACCCATTTTGTCCCAGCATGGTTCGTATGTGCTCCTGGCATTTTTCATAATCAAACTTCGGCGCATTTCCAAACCCAATCAAAGTTCTGTTTTTACAAGCCATGGAATAAATGGGATAAGTCTTTTCATAACTTGTCATGTAATGATCATAGGAAACATATATGGGAGACCGATGATTCTCCTTGCAATTCCCGTCCGCATTTTCCAATATTACTTCGATTTCCTTATGTAAATCATCCGGACAACAGTATTTCTTTGCACGAAGAAACATAATACTCTCAATGAGTGCTTTAGCGCTTGGCAGTAATCCTAAGACCGCAACAATGGTAAGCAGATTATATTTGACCCCGGTAATTCCCATTCCGAGAAAGAGCACTCCGAATGCTGCAGAAAAATAAAGCAGGGTTAAAATGATTTGAAATCTGGTATGATCTTTAAGATAGCCATATTGGCATTTGGGAATTCGTTTTTTCATTCTATGAATGGTTCCTTTCATTTCACCTACAATGATTATGTTATTCAATAAAGACAATTATCGTAAATTCTTTTTCGTTCTAAATGATTGTTTTTGAAATTGTGCTTTAAACCCAGAAAGGGCATAGTTTACTAAACAAATACAACAGTTTCATCAGAATTCCCGGAATAGATATGGTCTTTCCTTTTAATGCATCTGCGTAGGATTGCACGACCACTTTACGAGCGTTGTAAAGGAAAATATTTTTGTAAGCTTTACGTTTCTGGTATTTTTGCGCATAATCAAAAAACGGTGTTTTTATGCAGCCCGGACATACGGCAGTTACAAATATCCCGCGCTTCTTTAATTCCCGGGAAAGGGCAAGCGATAACCGAAGCACATAACTTTTGCTTGCTGCATATACGGCGAAATCCTGTTGCGGCATAAATGCAGCTGCAGAAGCAATGTTAATGATATGCGAATTCATAACCATGTAAGGAAGGCAGATTCTGGTCATTCTTGTAAGTGCTTCACAATTTAGCCGAACAGTATCGCAGTGTTCCTGCTCATGAATCATGTAAAATGGACCAATAAGGCCATTGCCGGCACAATTCACCAGCAATTTAATTTCCGGCCGGTTTCTGCGTAGTTCTTTTAATAGAACCTCGTAATGATCATCATTGCAAAGATCCATTTGCAAAATTTTATATGAACAATTCAATTTTGACGCAACCAGGGACAACTTATTGACATCTCTTCCAATGATCCATAATTCGTCGATTTCCCGAAAATAATGAGATGCATACGCAGCAAACCATTTTCCGATTCCGGAGGAAGCTCCGGTTACAATTCCGATTTTCATATATTTTTTCCCTTTCCCTCTTTTAATGACATAATTTCCTCTTCCCTCAGCCGCCGATATTCTCCCGGAGCTAAAGATTCATCAAGGAGTAAATCTTTCATTTTGATCCGCTTCAGATAAAGCACCTGATTATTGCATTTTTCAAACATTCGTTTAATCTGATGAAATCGGCCTTCCTGAATTTCCACATAAGCATGACAAGGTTTAGAAGCAATTCTCAGGCCGGCAGGCAATGTCAATTTCTCATCCCCGATATCCAGTCCTTCCCGGAAAGCAATCACATCATTTTCACTGACAGGTTCTTTCAAAATCGTGTAATAAGTCTTCGTAACATGACGGGCCGGCGACAAAAGTGCATGCGAAAGTTCACCGTCATTGGTAAACAGAAGCAAGCCTTCCGTATCCTTATCAAGACGCCCTATGGGAAATAATTGTTTTGCAAAGGGTTCGTGAATCAGTTCCATGACACTTTTCTGTCCTTTTTCGTGAGCCGAGCAAACCACTCCCGCCGGTTTATTCATCATAAGATAATATTTTTCCTCATAGAGTAACGCCTTTCCATCTAAGGTGATGCAATCCAAAGTCTCATTAATCTTTTCCTCCGGATTTTTCATGATATTATCGTTCCTTCGTACACGTCCGCTCTTAATATATTTCTTTGCCTCTGCTCTGGTACAAAAACCATAGGTGCTTACAAATTTATCCAACCGCATGGCATTTCCTGTTCCTTTCTTGAAATGACCGGTAATAAAAATAATCCTGTGAACATAAAGTTAAAGAAAAGAAAATATGGGATGGACGATGATACGGTTTCTTACAGCATTTATATTACTTCTCTATGCAATTAGAAATAGTAATGCGGTAACTGTGTGCGTGGAAAACAGCCTGCTTATCTGGTATCATTCCATATTTCCGATTCTTTTCCCCGGAATGCTATGTTCCGGTTTCATGCTTCCCTATCTGAAAAAACTTGTTCATCGGAAAAGCCTTGGCAAATGGCTGCCCTGCTTAATCCTGCTTCCGGGATTTTTATGCGGTTTTCCTCTTGGAACTTATCTGGTAACCGATTTATACAAGAATCATCTTGTATCCGTGGAAGAAGCGGATATTTACATTGGTTTTACCAATAACATAAGTCCTTTGTTTATGCTTTCCATTGTTCTAAAGGATTATCCTTTTGTTCAAAAATTATTTTTGTTTCTCCTATTCTATTCTATCCCTTTGTTGTACGGTTTCATCATGTTATGGAACCACAAAAGGAAATGGAATCATGGAATTAATTTCGAAAATTTCACAGGGAATCATGCGAATTCGTCAAAAATTACAAACCCACTTAAAAATTCAAATCTACATAAAAATACAAATATGTCAATAAATGCAAATATGTTAACAAATACAAATTCACCCAAAAGGTTAAATATGTCAAAAGAAATTCATTTATCCAAAAATACAAATATCTCAAAAAATATAGAACCGAATAATAATACGAATTCGGAAGATTATATGAACCGGGCGATTGAAAATATCTTAAGGATTGCCGGTTATATCATTTTATTTCGTCTTATTATTTTGCTGATTGGTGACGGACTTTCCACCATATTTACCCTGTTTCAAATTCCCGGGGAAAATGTTTTGCAATTGGGTAAGGACATCCTGAATGGGATTTTGGAAATCAGTTCCTGCGTCATATCCATGAATACTCATTTGACAGAAAGTCTTTACTGGAAAGTGGCATTTCCTTTTCTAACTTTTGGAGGTTGGTGTACCTGTCTGCAGACAAAAGCACTTCTGCCCGCGGAACTTTCCTTTTCCGGGTATGTCAGGCATAAATTACATCAAACCTTATGGATGACAATCATTTGCTTTTTGCTCGGTTATCAATGATAAAAAATACCGGTTTCCAGAGAAACCGGCAGAAAAATATAATTCTATCCTCTATTGTTCCGTATAGTCATCT
>JBJEMA010000032.1:0-1828 GCA_051879435.1 Lachnospiraceae bacterium | reverse complement strand
TCTTGTTGGATATCTTGCGGTCGCGCTTGAATTTCAGTCTCACCGTATCTGCAGTTCCCGCGGCATATTCCGTGCCTTCAAGCTGCCAGCCGAAATTTTTGCAGCTATCGGTATAAAACGATACCACATTTTTCTTGACTGCTGCTTCGTGGTATTCATATCCGATAAAAATTTTTTCACTCATTTTTTCTCCGTTTTCTGATATAGTTTACAATTATTGTGTTCTAAGGAACCACTGATTAAAGCCACATTCAAATCCCAATGGATTCAAAAATCCGTCATTTGCTGAAATTTTACGAAAAACAAGTCAAACATGAGTGCAAACTCCCTGCTTTTTCACCCCAAACAGAGCTTTTACCCTCAAAAGGGCATAGTTATCCCATAACCGGTCGGAAATCTTTTTGAACACGCTTCACCATCAACAAATTTGCACAGGCAAACAGCACATTCAGCTTGTTGAAATTCTTTGCAATTCCCTTGTATCTCACCTTGCGAAAGTTGAACGTATCCTTGATGATTTTAAATGCGTGTTCAACCTTGCAGCGTACAGCTGATTTTCTGTAATCTATGTATCTTTCCCAGTCTATGGCATTATCCGATACCTTCGGAAGGCTCTTCGGACGGCGGTTTATACGATATTCTATATTTGCAAGATGCTCATCATTTCTTATCTCTTCACGCTTCTCTATACCCAGAAATCCCGAATCCCCGTAAACCACCTCGTCGTCTTTTCGTATCAGTTTATGTGCTTCTGTAATATCGTGGACATTCGCCGATGTTGCCGTAATTGAATGCACAAGTCCGGAACCTGCGTCTACACCTATATTGCATTTCATACCGAATTTCCACTCGTTTCCCTTTTTTGTCTGATGCATTTCGGGATCTCGCTTTTTCTCCGCATTCTTTGTGGAACTGGGTGCATTTATGATAGTTGCATCAATTATTGTTCCGCCGTGCATAATGTGTCCTGTGGCTTCCATTACACGGTTTATTGCCTTGAAAAATTCTTCTCCGAGATGATTTTTTTCAATCATGTGACGGAATTTCAGAAGTGTTGTGGCATCGGGAACTTGTTCGTTCAGAAAGTCTATTTTCATAAACTTTCTGAACGCATAGCTGTCATAAATTGCATCTTCAACGCCTTCATCGGAAAGATTGAACCATGTCTGAAGCAGATACATTCTCAGCATTTTTTCTATTCCCTTTGCCGGTCTGCCTCGCTTGCCGGAGGGGTAGTATGGGCGTACAAATTCCACCCATTCGTCCCAGGGGATTATTTCTTCCATTATGTCGAGAAATTCTTCACGCTTAGTTGTACGCTTTCTGTTTCCGTATTCTATATCGCTGAATGTTGTCTGGCTCATGATTTTTCCTCCCGTTTGTCGTTGGTTTTCCTTTAGTTCTATTATACCATATTTTTCGCTTGAAGGGAAGATTTAATCAGTGGTTCCCTAATACTATTTTACCAACGAGGTGGCTTCAGCGACACGCTGAGCAAATGGCGGCTTGCTGCATCCGATTTTCCCGTTACAGGGTATTTTATACGCAAAAAACTATTTAGGAAGTGAAAATATGTCCTCACCCCTTGCGGACAGAATCCGCCCGAAAAATCTCGATGAAGTCGTGGGACAGCGGCATCTGCTGGATAAAGGCAAGTATCTCAGGCGGATAATCGACGGCGGAAATATCCCCAATATGATCTTCTACGGACCTTCTGGCGTGGGAAAAACCACCGTTGCACGGATAATCGCGGAGAATACGAACAAAAAACTCCATAAGCTGAACGGCACCTCCGCAGGCATCTCCGACATAAAGGAGGTCATCGCCG
>JBJEMA010000031.1:0-1830 GCA_051879435.1 Lachnospiraceae bacterium | reverse complement strand
CTGCGGATTTTTAATGAACAAAACCATATATATTGTCATATGGTGCATGAGTTTTACAGCAGTCCGCCTTTTTCTGGGAGGATACCATGCTTCAACTCATGCACGATGCATTATAACAGGAACTGCCGCCGGAATCTGCAGTCTTTCCATCAATCCTATATGTCCAACATTGTATCCCTGGGGCTTCCTCGTAATAACTGTATTTGCATTGGCAATCGCTTTTTTTCATGCACCAATTATACACAAAAACCATCCTGTATCCAATGATAAAAGAAAAAAGGCGAAAGAAAAAGCAATTGCCGCAATTATTTTAGACAATTTTACCGCAATAATAATATACCCTTATCACCATGAAATTTCATCCTCTATCATGACTGGATTACTAACTGCTTTATTAATGGCTGTACTCGCTATTGTCATATGTAAATTTAAAAACCAAGCAGAATACATTACAGTACCTAAAAATTTGTAATCTGCCTTTGTCATACAGTTTCCCCTTATACAGGTAAATCCTGAAAATATGAAATATATTCCAGGATTTACCTGTATTTTCTTTACGCCTGTTTCCTGCTATCTGGCTTTCTGTGTATGCTTACTTTTCTCAGACTCTTGCCCTTTTCCTTCCATTTCCTTCCTTTTCTCTTTATTCACAATTTCCTCCACTTCCCGGTCTCCCAATACCCGTTTCACCCGTTCATAATCAGCCGCCTTTCCCCGCAGCATCCTATTCTCATCCATTATTTCAGAAAGCCTTTTTGACAGATTTTCCACTTTATCCATGGCCTGATTATACAGAAGCTGGAGTTTTCCCTGCTTCCTGCATATATCCAGATAGGAGCCATATACCGAACGCAGTACCTGTACCATCTTCTTCACCAGTGGTTTTGCTTTTTTATCCCGGTATGCTCTGCCGGTTTCCAGTGTCCCTGCTTCCGGAAGCAGCTGATCCGGGTCTGATGAGTATTCTGCTGCAAAGCGTTCCATCTCTTTGATTTCCGGTGCCAGCTCTTTCAGCTTCTTTTGATACTGTTCCGCCCGTTTTCTGGCTGTCTCTGCTTCCTTTTGCTTTTGATCACGGTTCTTTTTCAGTTCCTGCAGTTCTCCCTCCGCCTGAACCATCTGTTCCTGCAGTATTTGATTGATGGCTTCAAAATCGGCCTTCTGTGCTTCCAGTTCGCCTACTTCTCTGGCACGTTCCTGTTTTTTATAATCCAGAACTGACAGATGTTCTTCATGTGTGCCCTTTTTCTCCCATCCAATATCATATTTCGCCATGACTGCGGAAAGCTGTTCTTTCTCGGCATCGGACCACTGGTTCCATTCCGTCCGGCTTTTCGTTCCTCCTTTGAATCCCAGTTCTCCCAGGGCCTGCTTCAGGGATACCCTCGTATCCATTCCCTTTCCCTTCCATCCGCTGATATAAGGGACAAAATCAATATGGAGGTGAGGTGTCGCTTCGTCCATGTGAAGATGTGCGCCAAATACACGCAGCGTTGGATTTCTTTCCTGAAACCCCCGGAAATATTCATCCAGTATCTGCTCCGCAAGCCTGCCGTTTTCCGTCATCGCTCCCATATCATCCTTATTTCCGATCTGGATGATCAGCTCATGAAACGGTTTCTCCTGCTTCCCCGTATCAATCTTTCTGTAATAGTCTTTGATACAGCGGTCTTTCCGGGTCTGCCTGGCATTACCGGCATTCGGCAGAATCGCACAACCATACAGGAATTAACTAATTTTCCGGCAAACAAAAAAGACGGGGAAGGAACCCAACCTTGCGTCAGTTCCTTCCCCGTTTTTTATTTAATAGGAAAGTGCAAATAAGATCGG
>JBJEMA010000030.1:0-6130 GCA_051879435.1 Lachnospiraceae bacterium | reverse complement strand
AATAGTTTGAGACATCGTCTCTTATTCACGCTATCTAAAATTATAGTAAAATTTAAGCGCCTTTTCAAGCACTATTTCCTATTTCGCATTTTCTGGAAGTGCTCTTTGAACCTTCATTTCCTATTTCGCAATTCGGAATGCACCCTTTGTACACTTTTGTTCCAAAAAGTGCTTCCGACACGAATTCATTATTTCGCCTTTTCAGCGAGTACCTTATCCTGAACATTCTTTGGAACCGGCTCATATTTCTCGAAGAACATGGAGTAGTTACCACGTCCCTGTGTGGAAGAACGAAGTTCTGTGGAATATCCGAACATTTCAGCAAGCGGAACGAGTGCGCGAACAATCTTACCACCACCGATATCGTCCATACCCTGAACCATACCGCGCTTAGCGTTAAGGGATCCGATTACATCACCCATGTATTCTTCCGGCATAGTAACTTCAACCTTCATGATTGGCTCAAGAAGTACAGCTCCTGCTTTTGCCATAGCTTCCTTAAATGCCATAGAACCGGCAATGTGGAATGCCATTTCAGAAGAGTCAACTTCATGGTATGAACCATCATATACATTGGCATGAACACCGAGTACCGGGAATCCTCCAAGGATACCTGCGCGGGCAGCTTCCTTAATACCTTCACCGACTGCCGGGATGTATTCCTTCGGAATCGCACCACCAACTACAGTGGACTCAAACAATAATGTCGGCGGCTCGTTAATAAGCACATTTGCCTTCGGATCAAATTCGAAATGATCGCAGTTTGCTTCCATCGGCTCAAATTTAACTTTACAGTGACCATACTGACCACGACCACCGGACTGTTTTGCATATTTGCTATCCACTTCAACGGCCTTAGTAAATGTTTCCTTATAAGCAACCTGAGGTGCACCAACATTTGCTTCTACCTTAAATTCACGAAGCAGACGGTCAACGATGATTTCCAAATGGAGCTCACCCATACCGGCAATGATTGTCTGACCGGTTTCCTTATCCGTATGCGCACGGAAGGTAGGATCTTCTTCTGCCAGTTTTGCAAGTGCTTCGCCCATCTTTGCCTGTCCGTCTTTTGACTTCGGCTCGATAGCAAGTTCAATAACCGGTTCAGGGAATTCCATGGATTCCAGAATTACCGGATGTGCTTCATCACAGATTGTATCACCGGTTGTAGTAACCTTAAGACCAACTGCTGCTGCAATATCACCGGAATAAACCTTATCGATTTCCTTACGGTTATTTGCATGCATCTGAAGAATACGACCAACTCGTTCCTTCTTGTCCTTTGTTGAGTTCAGGATGTAGGAACCGGAGTTACATGTTCCGCGATAAACACGGAAGAATGCAAGTTTACCAACGAATGGGTCTGTCATAATCTTGAATGCAAGAGCCGCAAATGGGCCATCATCCGTAGACTTAACAGTAATCTCATTACCATCCATATCCGTTCCTTCAATATCCGGAACATCGGTAGGAGCCGGCATGTACTCTACGATACCGTCAATCAGTTTCTGTACACCCTTGTTCTTATATGCAGATCCAAGGAATACAGGTACTGCTTCATTGTTAATTGTTGCTTTACGAAGAACAGCCTTTAACTGTTCAATGGAAGGCTCTTCTCCTTCCAGATACATTTCCATGAGTTCATCATCCAACTCACAGATTTTTTCAACAAGATTTTCATGCCACTTATTTGCAAGTTCCTCCAAATCTGCAGGAATTGCACCAATAGTAACATCCTCACCCTTGTCATCGTTATAAATGTAAGATTCCATTTCGAAAAGGTCGATTAATCCTTTGAACTCTTCCTCTGCTCCGATTGGAACCTGTACAGGAATCGCATTCTTTCCAAGACGATCAATAATGGTCTGTACTGACATGAAGAAATCAGCACCCATCTTGTCCATCTTATTGATAAATGCCATACGAGGTACGCCATAGGTATCAGCCTGACGCCATACGTTTTCAGACTGAGGCTCTACACCAGCCTTTGCATCAAATACACCGACTGCACCATCGAGAACTCGCAGAGAACGCTCAACTTCCACAGTGAAGTCAACATGTCCCGGAGTGTCGATGATATTAATACGATGCTCTAATGCGCCTGGCTTTACTTTGTGGTGATCCTGAAGTGTCCAGTGAGCTGTTGTTGCAGCAGATGTGATAGTAATACCACGCTCTTTTTCCTGCTCCATCCAGTCCATAGTTGAAGCACCATCATGGGTCTCACCAATCTTATAGTTAACACCGGTATAATACAGAATACGCTCGGTAAGAGTTGTCTTACCCGCATCGATATGTGCCATAATACCAATGTTTCTGGTTCTCTCTAATGGATATTCTCTTCCAGCCAAGACTAGTTCCTCCTATTAAAATCTGTAGTGAGCAAATGCCTTATTGGATTCAGCCATTCTATGCATTTCTTCTTTACGCTTAACAGCTGCCCCTGTACCATTTGCTGCGTCCATAATTTCATTTGCCAATCTGTCTTCCATGGTCTTTTCACTTCTCTTACGAGAGAACATGGTTAACCAACGAAGTCCTAAAGCCTGACGACGTTCCGGACGAACTTCGATAGGTACCTGATAGGTAGCACCACCGATACGTCTTGCCTTAACCTCTAACATTGGCATAATGTTGTTCATAGCTTCACCAAACACCTCAAGTGCCGGCTTTCCGCTCTTCTCTTCTACTTTTGCAAATGCTCCATATACAATCTTCTGGGCTACACCCTTCTTACCATCTAACATGATGTTGTTGATAAGCTTGGTAACCACCTTGTCATTGTATAAAGGATCTGCTAATACATCTCTTTTTTGAATATGTCCTTTACGTGGCACGGTTCTTCCCTCCTTAATCATATTTAAAGTGCATCAAACCTTACTAAGTTATTCAACTTAAATCTGCACCCAGAGCGATTATCAACTTCGCTCCTTTTTTGAAATAATCCATGATTAAATCATAGGTACTCACACTTTGACTAATGTGTACGCGCGGCATTCGAAACCCAACTATTTTAAAATGAGACATTTCATATATAAAACAGTCTTATGATTAGAATCCCAACACCAAATTAGTTTATGTGGTACTCAAGCTTATTTCTTAGGTCTCTTAGCGCCGTATTTTGAACGAGCCTGTTTTCTGTTAGCAACACCTGCTGTATCAAGCGTACCACGGATTACATGGTAACGTGTACCAGGTAAATCCTTTACTCTTCCGCCACGGATAAGAACAACAGAGTGTTCCTGCAAGTTGTGACCTTCTCCCGGAATGTAACTTGTTACTTCGATTCCGTTAGAAAGACGAACTCTGGCAATCTTTCTAAGAGCTGAGTTAGGTTTTTTCGGGGTTGCTGTCTTAACTGCTGTACAAACACCTCTCTTCTGTGGAGAAGTAGTTTCGATTGCTTTTTTGTGTAAAGAGTTGTAACCCTTTAACAAAGCCGGTGCAGTTGACTTCTTTACAGATGTCTGACGACCTTTTCTTACTAACTGGTTAAATGTTGGCATTCTTTTCACCTCCTGTAAATAAATTTGTTTTGCATCTCTGCACCCGGATGTGATTACGCACATCGGTACGGTCGTTTTTGCACACAAAAAGTGCGCATTTTTCGCACGCTCAATTATTTTACTATTTCATCTTCTCATTGTCAATAATATGTTTTCCCGCCGAACAGGATATATTTCCCGCCTGCAATAACATATGTTGTCCCGCTTCTCATGTCTACTTATTGGCTTACCGTCTGGTTCTTTCCGTGTGTTTTTCCATGATACATTCGTTCATCGGCTAAAGAAATCAATTTCTCCGCATGCTCCCTCTCCTCACAAAATGCAATTCCAAATGTCATGGTAACATGTAAGGTTTTCCCGTGATAGGAGATTCCCGTTTCCGCTATGCTCTTTCGAACGACTTCAATGGCATCGCCGGCATACGCCATATCTCCATATACCAGAATCAGGAATTCCTCTCCGCCCCAGCGGCTTGGTACACTGCCAACCGGCAGATTGGTTTTCATCAGCACTGCCAGCCTGTGCAACACTATATCCCCGCATTCATGTCCATACGAATCATTAATAGTCTTAAAATTATCTACATCTCCAAGAATAATGCAATATGGTTTTCCGGACTGCTGAAACTGAGTCAACTGGTTCTGCATATGATATCGGTTACTCAGGCCGGTCAGCCGGTCATAATTTGCCATGTGATCCAGTTGTGAATTCTTTTCCCGCAGTAATTCATTTGTCATGTCCGCCGTATACTTGTTATATGCAACTTCCGACAGGATATTGGCCGTCACATAAAGGAAATTGGCCGCATGATTGATTTTTTCCCGATTCACCACATGTATTTCATCCACGGCAGCAAGATAAGCCTCCGGATCTATTTCCAATTCTTCCGCAATTCTGCGGTATTTCTCCCGGTCCGGCTTTTCTGCAAGTATCTGTCCGCCAATAAAGCAACCAACCATTTCTCCATTTACCATGATTGGAGCTGCATAATCCATCAAACCTGCATGACACTCATAAACGCAGGAATGTCCGTTTTGAAATGCCTGCTCCGCACCTTTTTTGTCACATTGTTCGCAACGCTGTTTTCCAAGTTTCGACTGCCTTGTATGATTCATGCAGAATTTAGAAAAATTCGAGCCCTTGGTCACTGCCACTCCATATTTATCCGTAGTCAGGGAAGCCATTCCTGTCATGTCGGAAAATGCATCCTGTAATTTTTGAAGGATTTCCACCGATATCAGATCGGTTAAAGTCAGTTCTTTTTTCACCGGCAGAATATCTTTTTTACCCCTTCCCTGCATCAGAACATTTTCAAATTCTTTTCGTTGAAGTGGCTTCGAAAAATAATACCCCTGTATATAATCACAGTCATGGCGATAAAGAAAATCCAATTGATTCTGGGTCTCCACACCTTCCGCAACCACCTTGGCATTCATATGATGAGACATATCTATAATGGAATGGATAATGCTCTTAATTTTTGCGTCTTTTCCAATTTTCTGAACAAATCCCATATCCAATTTGATTAAATCAAAATCGTACGCGCTAAATGTGCTGAAAGAAGAATAACCGCTTCCGAAATCATCCAAAAGGACTTCTGCTCCGGCAGCACGTAACTTTGCTATAAGATTTGCTTCATGCGCAGACATCGCCGCATAGGCTGTCTCGGTAACTTCAAATCGTACCTTGATGCTGCATGAATCGTCCCTTAAACTGTCAAAGATGGCATCCATCATTCTCGAATCATAAAAATCTACCCAGGAAAGATTGATGGATATGGGCACAACCTTTTTGCCATCCCTTATTCCTTCCGCATAGAATCGTCGAACCTCACTCAAAACAAAATAGTCCACCTGGGAAATCTGACCGCTCTCTTCCAGAATCGGAATAAAAATGCCCGGAGAAAGTAAACCATGTTTTGGATAATTCCATCGAATCAGTGCCTCTGCCGAAGTAATGTTACCCGCATGTGTATCAAAAATAGGCTGGTAATAAACCTCAAATTCGCCTCCATCCAATGCATCCTTGACTCTACCGCGTATTTCCGACTGGATAATGTAATTTTTCCGCATGGAATCATCAAAAATGGCATAAGGTTTTACATATTCATCGAAAATATGTGAAATAGCCAATTTTGTGCAATCACACATTGTACTAACCGGAATATTTTTATCATGAATCAGATAAATACCGCACCGGATTGACAATTGAATCTTTCTTGTATCTAAGACATAGGAAGTTTTACATAAATTCGTGACGATATCATAGTTCAGATTATCCATATCAACCAGACAAAGGAAACGGTCCCCGTCCGTTCGGGCTGTCAAAACCGGTTGCAGTGGGGAATTCTTAAAATGTCCGTAAACATAACGCAGAACATCATCTCCACCGGATGTCCCGAAGAACTCGTTAATTCCTTTAAAATCCTTGATGTTAAACCTTATTATGGCATATTGTTTCTGTGAATCAGCAGAATCCAGCCACAACTTCGCCTCTTGTAAAAATCCTTTGCGGTTCAGGGCTCCCGTCAGGAAATCTCTGTTCTCAATATCTTTAACCACACCAATCTGGATATCCTTAACATAAAGGAAAACCAGTTGATTTTCATGGTTATACTCCGGAGT
>JBJEMA010000029.1:0-6132 GCA_051879435.1 Lachnospiraceae bacterium | reverse complement strand
TGCAGGATTTTGCAAATGAAGTATACAAATCCAAATAGCCGTGTACACTTCCATGATAACAATTAATCCGTTCTTCTCCTACCTGATGATAACCGATGCAGTTATAATGATATTCCGAATAATTGTCAGGATGCTCGCGAATATATTCCAATGCGGTAAAAATCTTAAATGTGGAGCCCGGTGGATACAACCCGGAGGTAACCCGGTTCAATAGCACCGTACTCTCATCATCGGATAAATATTCCTCCCAGTTTATTTCAATCTCATTCGGATCAAAATCCGGTTTGGATACCATAGCAAGAATTCGACCGGTCTTGGCCTCCGTGACAATGACAGCTCCCCGGTATACTCCCAGGGACTCGTAGGCAATCTGTTGCAAATCCACCCGAAGAGTTGTATAAACACAATCCCCCGGATTTTTTTGATTCTGCATTTCATTACTCACCCGGTCTGACAAACTGGTATTAGACTGAATCAGATAAATGTTTTCAGAAGCTTCCACGCCGGCTTTTCCGTTCGACGCATATCCAACAGCATGGCAAAACATATTGGCGTAAGGATAGTTTCGCACTTCTGTTCCGTCTTCTTTAACCAGGGTCTGAGCAAGAATCTGTCCATCCTGAGAATATATGGTTCCCCGAAGGTTTTCCGCCGCAAGTTGTTCCTGCCGTTTGGCATTATATTCATTATTGATTGCCTGTTGCGCATCATTACGCATATAAGAAATCAGATTGGCAATCATACCTGCAAAAACAAGAGTCATAAGTATTGATTGAATCAGAAGGCTGTTTTTTCTTTTTCGAATCGCTTTTTCCAGCGCATTATATTCCTCCTCCATATCTTCATAAAGGTAACCTTCCTCATCAAAATAATCGGAAAATTCATCAAATTCATTTTCCGTTTCATCCTCTTTTATAAGAGAAATTCCTGCCATAATCGCAAACATAAAAATCGTAGCCATGGCACTGCTGCCGCCGGAAGATACCAGCGGCAGCGTCACACCGGTCAGTGGAATAAAACGGGTGCCACCACCGATGGTAAGCACCACCTGTACTCCATAAGCGGTGGCAATTCCCGATGCCACCAGACGATAAAAATTGTCTTTTACACTAAGCGCAAACTGAAGAAATTGAATAAAAATACAAAGACATAACAGAATAAAGGTAATGGCAAAGAAAACGCCAAGTTCCTCTGCAATGGCAGAAAATACAAAATCCTCTTCTACATAGGGAATCGAATTCGGGGACCCCTTCATTAAGCCGCTTCCAAGCCATCCGCCGGTACCAATGGCAAAAAGGGACTGGGTCAACTGATATCCACTGGCATTCAAATCTTCCCATGGATTAAGCCAAACATTCACACGAATCTGCACATGGGAAAAGATTCGATAGGCAATCATAGCCGCAAGTCCGCCGCCCAGAATGCCGGATATCAAATAAAACATTTTGCCTGTACTGCAATAAAGCATTGCGATATAAACACAATAAAAAATCAGTGCGCTACCCAAATCTTTGGAAGCCACCAAGGTAAGGACATAGATTGCTGCCAAAGCCGCAGAAAGGGCGATTCTTCCCAAATGATTCACTTTATATAGAATTCCGGCAACAAAGAAAACAAATAAAATCTTCACAAATTCCGAAGGTTGAAAAGTCAGCCCTGCAATTTGAAATGACAATTTGGAACCGTTAACGGTTTTGCCAAGAATCCATACCGCAGAAAGAGCGGCAATTCCCACCGTCGCATATAAAATCCATAAATCCCTGACCCAATGACATTTGCGAATCATCAGAGGAATCACCAGAAAGAATATTAAGGAAATGGCAATGATTTTAAATTGTCTTACGGACTTTTCAAAAGACAAACGTGACTGAATTACAAAACCAATGCTTAAAAGAAGACACATATGATTGATTATCATTCGGTTTATTCCGCGATATAACAGAATGACCAGCCGGCTTACTAAAAATAATACTCCCGCCTGAACCCCATACAATATCAAATATCCGATTTGTTCCGTTTCCAGGAAAAGCGTAACCATGCCCAGGGTATGAATCATAAAAATATAAATATATTGTCTTGAAAACCTGCCTGTTTTTTTATCTCCGTTTGGGCGCACCAACCCCAGGAAGGATTCCATAATATAAATCCACAGGCAGATTAACATCATATATTTTGATAATTCCGTAACCAGTAAATTCATATGATATTTACTCAACTCCTCTTTTGCTGTGACCTGTTGTATACAGGAAATCAGCTTCTTCTAAATTGCCATTATCTGCATTTTTATAAAATGACAGAATTTTTTGGCATTGCTTTTCATCTTCCAAAGTAAATTGAAGTCGAAATGCATATGCCTCATCCCTCAATTTTAGCGTTTCTAATTGTTGATGCAGGGAAAGAGGTAAATAATTGTAAATAGTGTTATAACACAAATCATGATGCAGATAAACAGGAAAAGTTCTCTTATTTTCATCGGTTATACAAGTGGAAACCTTATCTTTATCGCAATGTTTTGCAGTAAGCAATACGCAGTTGGCGCTGTGCATAACATCCTGATACCCATAAACCACAATTTCCCGACGGTCTTTATGAGAAAAATGATGCAATTCTTTCGCATTTAACTCAAAAGAGGCTGTGTAAGCCGTGATATAATCCAACATGGCTTCCTCGGATACGATGTTAAAAATCAAAATGCCATGATCCCCATAAATCATGTCTTTCGTAAGCATAGTATGTCCCAAAAGTTTATTACAAATGCCAAGAGCATCGATACAGGTACAATAAACGCCCGCAAACAGTCCGATTTGTAACATTTCCTGCGTTTTCTGTACAATAAAACGATAATGCTGTTGTCTTATTATCTCCGGAAGGCGAAGATAGAATCGGAAACCGCCTTCCCCATCCCGCATCTTATCTTTTTCCTTAAGATTGCAAAGAGTCGAAATGGCATTTGACTTTTCTTTCGAAAAGAAATCCCAATCCAGAATAATATCCCGGATGCCGCTTTGCACCACAGCAGATAACTGCGACAGGGTTTTCACAGAGGCTTTCCAAATTACGGACTGTTTTGCCGAATCCACTTTTAAGGAATTCTCTTTTTCAAGATTATCCTTCCGGGAATGTTCTATTTCAAAATTATCCTTCCGGGAATGCTCTTTTTTGAAATAAGTAAACCAATTTTCCCTTATATGCAGATCGTTTCGTCCGGATAAATACCTATTATCAAAAATTTCCTCTTCCAATTTAGAAATGGCATTGCGACGAAGTTCATTCAGTGCAGAAACAGGAAGAAAAGATGCTTCATCCGTAAATACCTCAATACGATCTGCATAAAACATGGTATCACCAAGTTTTGCCATCCGTTTTCCTATTTCTTCTTTTGTGATTGGCTTATTAGTTGCCTTTTCCGCAACTGCACCTTCATAGTTTATCGTGTATTGATCATAGGTGATGCTTATGGAACTTTTTGTATCCGCAAATACAGAAACGACAATGGAAATGGGCTTGGAGCGCATTCCGGAAAGAAAAGGTTGCAGTTCGTTTTCTCTTTCTTCCTGTAAATCAGAAGACATACTGCGGTAGGATGGATTGTGCAGGGTTATGAGTTCTTTTCCTTTCCCGCGGTTATAATAGCCCTCCCGAATATCGGTCCGTATATAGAGATTCCGCAAAAACTCCATATCTTCTGCCGCGACATTTTCCTTCCTGTCCAAATATTTGCGGTAAATGTGGCTGACCCCGGCTGCATATTCTGCATTTTTCATTCGCCCCTCGATTTTAAGAGAATCTACTCCTGCCTCCAAAAGCTGATCCAGAACCGGTAAAGCACACATATCCTTCATGCTGATATAATATCGTTTTTCATTATCCTCTTCAAAAAAATATGCCTTTCTGCAAGGACCGGCACAACGACCGCGATTGCCGCTTCTTCCCCCTGCAAGACTGCTCATTAAGCATCTGCCGGAATAGGAATAACACATCGCTCCATGAATAAAACACTCCAATGAAATACCGGTTTTTTTCATTTCTTTGATTTCAGGAACAGATAATTCCCGTCCCGGAACTACTCGAACTGCCTTTTTCTCCTTGCAAAATTCTATACCGCCTTCCGACAGGACAGCCATCTGTGTACTAATATGCATCTCCATTTCCGGAAATAAATCCGGTATTACATGTACAAGGCCAAGGTCCTGAACAATAACGCCATCTAATCCTGCTTCATACAAAGATGAAATGGTACGAATTGCACTTTGAAATTCTCCATTTTTTATTAAAATATTTATCGCAAGATAAATCTTTTTCTCCCAAAGATGCGCATATCGAATCACTTGAATGATTTCTTCCAAGGAAAGATTTTTTGCAAATGCTCTGGCAGAAAAAGAAGGAGCACCGAGATATACTGCATCCGCTCCGGCATTTAAAGCTGCAATGGCAGTAGAATAATCCCCGGCCGGTGCAAGAAGTTCCACTGTGTTTTGAACCATATTTCTTTCCAAATCACTGTTTTTTCTGCTATTATTCCAATTCATATTGCCATTTAACTCATTGTTTGTTTTGTTTGTTCTATTTTTCTTCTTGTCTCTACTTTGGTCCATATGGTTCCTGCTTCCTTCTATCTGATAACAGAAAGGCTGCCTAGTTGTAGGCAGCCCGTATATCATATGATTTTTATTGGCAAAATTATTTTTTAATCTTTTCTTTTAATTCTGTTTCCAATTGCACAATTCGTTTGGATTGTTCCTGGATTTTCGCTTCTAAATCTGCAATTTTTTGTTTGGAAGCATCTATGGTCATATCTTTCGCAATAATTTCATGTTTCAATGCATACATCTCATCCTGTTTGGTTTTCAATTCGCTTTCCAGATGATCTGTTTTTTCTTTTTCTTTAAAATAATCATCCGCAATATTTAATTCAATCATGCGTTGTTTGATCTCTAAATTGGCCCGAAGAAAAGACTCTTTCTTTTTGAAATCCTGAATCTTATTATTGATGTAAGCTGCTACACGCTGTAAGTAGTCACCACTTTCATACCCGCCTACGGTTAATACTTTTCCATCAATAACTACCTGTGTTTCTGTTTTTTCTGTCATCGAAAATAACCATGCCTTTCTTCGTTCATCGATTCACGTAAAATAAACATTATGTAAACATCTCTATTATACGTCATTCCCGGAAACAATTGCAAGTCCGAAGTGTTCATAACTTAGGGCAGTTGCCACCCTTCCCTTAGGCGTACGATTGAGAAATCCATGATAAATTAAATATGGTTCAATCACATCTTCGATGGTGCCGGTATCTTCCCCTGTGGCAGCAGCTAATGTGTCCAGTCCTACCGGTCCTCCCTGGAATTTTTGAATAATGGTAAGAAGAAGATTCTTATCGCATCGATCCAACCCGCATGAATCCACATCCATGAAATCCAGAGCATATTCTGCCACTTCCTTGGTTATAACGCCGTCAAATTTGATTTGCGCAAAATCTCTTGCCCGTTTCAAAAACCGATTGGCAAGACGCGGCGTCCCCCGGCTTCTTTTTGCCATCTCCTTTGCTCCTTCAGCGTCCATTTCAACGCCAAGTTTCAACGCTGATTTTTGAATAATTTCGGTTAATTCCTCTGTATTGTAAAATTCCAGACGATGAAGCATTCCAAATCGATCCCGTAAAGGAGCTGTCAATAATCCGGCACGAGTAGTGGCTCCAATCAAAGTAAAATGAGGAAGTTCCAGCCGTATGGATTTTGAACCGGAACCTTTCCCGATGATGATATCAATAAAAAAATCTTCCATCGCGGGATAAAGCAATTCTTCAATCTGACGGTTCATTCGATGAATCTCATCAATAAAAAGAACATCCCCCTCCTGCAAACTGCTTAAAATCGCAGCCAAATCTCCTGCTTTTTCAATTACAGGACCGGAAGTGGTTTTCACATTTACCCCCATCTCATTGGCAATAATTCCTGCCAAAGTAGTTTTTCCCAGTCCCGGTGGGCCATAAAACAGGATGTGATCCAAAGGTTCCCGGCGCATTTTTGCAGCTTCAATACAAACTTTCAAATTCTCTTTCAATTTATCCTGTCCGATATAGTCTTTAAGAAAAATCGGACGCAGTGAGTTCTCAATCTTACTGTCTTC
>JBJEMA010000028.1:0-6140 GCA_051879435.1 Lachnospiraceae bacterium | reverse complement strand
GATTTCTTCTAATCTTCCTACATAGACATAGTAATCCGCTTTCTTTTCTGTGACAAAAATCTCACATTCCGCATTGTTTGTGACAGAAATCCCACACTCTACATTGTTTTCTGTGACAAATTTCTTACAATCCTGTGCATGGGTCGGATCATAGGTAAAATTTGGCTTTACAAAAACCTTACAGTCGTCAATTTGTGGCTTTTTACGGTGATTTAACAAAAGTAATTTCTCTTTGTTAAATTCTGTCAGGCAGATAAAATGCAACTTCCGGTAGGTTCCCAGCATCCGGTGCAACTTCAAAGTCACGCTGCTGGCCAATGTCTGGAAAAAACTGCCACGGTAACACTTATGTTTCACACCACACCATAGACCGCTCTTCTTCCTTACACAATCCTCACAAATCTTTCCATCCCGGTAGAATTCTGCCCCCGGACATAGTAACCGAAAGTTGTGCATGGTCTGTATGACAGGAATCTTACAGACAAATCCGGCGTAATAAACGGACGGACTAATCAGGCTAAGAGTATTATGCACATGAAGAATATCGATATTGTTTTCCCGAATCAACTTTTTCACTTCCCGATAAGTCTTACGGGAGTAAATCGTAGTAAAGGGCAATGCCATTTTTTGAAACACACCAAAGGTTTTTAATTCTTCATTGCTACGGGTGTATAGCCAAACCTTATGTCCTTGCGCCTCCAGCATCTTCTTCTCATTGGCAACTACCGTATCTTCCCCACCGGGAATCTGATAATAATTGTGAACTATCAGAACATTCTGTGTCATACCATTTCGCCCCTTACAATTCCTGACCTATTCCAAACCCCACACATTATCTATTTTACCATATAGCAGGAAAAATATCATCCTTCTTCTTGTTCAGCAATATTTTATTCCAAGCTTCTTTGCCAGTCGGATACTTCTGTCGTTATCCCTCTGAATATGTGCAACAAACTGTGCATCTTCCTGAAAATTGTCTTTTATATATTGCATCATAGCGAGACACATTTCGTATCCGAAGCCTTGTCCCTGATAAGATTCCAATAATGCATAGTTTAATTCATAAGCTTTTTCTGTGGCGATTGCGCCCACAATTCCAATCATTCTACTGCTATTGTTCATTTCTGTTGCCGAGGATTGTTCTTCTTTGATTGATTTAACTTCTTCATGTTGTTTGTTTCTATTATTTCGTAATTCCACCGCGAACAAGCCATCTTCCCGAAAACCATAATGATTTCGGATATACGTCTCCAGCACAATACCAGCTTCTTCCTTTGAAGAATAGAATCGCTCTAATGCAGGCATTCGACCGCCCCTTGCTTCTGCTTCATCAAAAAGTTGCAGAAGGGACGGCAAGTCATCCATCATAAATTCACGGATAACGATATTCTCCGCAATAGCTATCACAAGCGGAATTCCTTTCTGGTGGCAATATGCCTTTCGAAAAAATAATAAATCATCTTTTGATGGCGCTTCGTTCAATTGCTGCCAATGCGCAGGAGTTAATTCTAGAATATATTGAATATCTTCCAAAAAGGAAGTTGTTTGTCCCTGCTTTGTCAATCGAATAACTGCATCGCCCTTCGCTATCTGTTCTCGTAGCAAAGTAACATCATCGCTTAAATATATGTAATCTTTTTCCTCTTCCAGCCAATATCTTAATTCCATTGCTGCACCAATTATTCCATTTATAAAAAATTTCCGTTATTGTAAAAGCGTTCATTTTCTTTTAAAATACAGTAATAGAATATCACAAACAGGAGGCATATGATATGGCACAAAATCCGGTTGTAACTATTACAATGGAAAATGGCGATGTGATAAAGGCAGAACTTTATCCGGACATCGCACCAAACACAGTGAATAATTTTATCAGTCTGATTAACAAAAACTTTTACGATGGCGTAATCTTCCATCGTGTCATCAAAGGCTTTATGCTGCAGGGCGGCGACCCGGACGGCGTAGGTACCGGCGGACCGGGCTACGGCATCAAGGGCGAATTTGCCAGCAATGGATTTAAGAACGACTTAAAGCACACTCCAGGCGTACTTTCCATGGCGCGTTCCATGTTCCCGGATTCTGCAGGAAGCCAGTTCTTCATCATGCACAAAACCTCTCCGCATCTTGATGGAGAGTATGCTGCATTTGGCAAGGTAATTGAAGGAATGGATGTAGTTAACAAGATTGCAGAAGTGGAAACCGACTATCGGGACAAGCCGATTCAGGAGCAGAAGATGAAGACCGTTACCGTAGATACCTTCGGTGTAGAATATCCGGAACCGGTACATGCGAATTAATATAAAATAATGGGGCTGTCGCACTAAGGAATAAATGCGACAGCCCTATTACTACCTATTACAATTTATAAAACTCCACAAATTTTTGACAATCATCCAATCCATAATTTGCAAATCGAAAGCCCGGATTGCCATCCCCGCTTGCTTCGCGATACCAATTCATTACTTCCCTCATATTTGGCACTGATACCGAAAAAATATCTGCAATCTGAATCAGAATATTTAATCCATACAAAAAATCGGAAGAAAAATACCGGGAAGAAAAATCAGGAATCAACCCCTGTTCGCATGCTATGACAGGCGTTTTCAGTCCCTTTAGAGACTCAATGCTTCGAAGCTTCTCTGCCAGTTGTTGCGGTGTCTCACTTTCGTAATGAAGTCGCAGGGATTTCACATTCGCTAAGTCAAACATATCTAATTGTTTACAAATAATTTGAACCTCTTCATCACAAGCAAGAAGTGTTTTGGCTGAATTCTCATCCCATTCCTCATAAAAAAGTGGGACGGTATCGTAATAATAACCCTGTTTATAATCACGAAAGATATTCATCAGTCGTGCTGTATGCAATATCGGATTCGATGGTGTAAGGGTAATATTCAGATAATTATCCAATGCCTTGCAAGGAATATCAAATAAATTCTCAACAAAAGAACAGCATTCCTCTGTATAAGCATGAGGAATCGCAGCAACATGCAACATAGAACGATATCCTACCGCCTTTACCGTTTTGCCGTATTCCACCAGTCTTGCCACGCTCGGAACTCTTTGTAAGCCGAAAAGCACAGCACCCTTGTCAATACATTTTTTGAAAGCACATTCTCCTCCGCCGATTCCCGAAGCAAGACATATCTTTTGTCCCATATATGCAAAAGGGGCTATCTCATTTGCACCCTTGTCCATAAGCGCCGCCGGAACGCACACAATGATTAATTCTGCCTTCTCAAATGCTTCTTTTGCCGAGTTAGTTACTCTCTGTAAAATGCCACAATGAATGATTTTATTCTCCTCATTCACGATATACAATTCATTTTCTATCTTTTCCGGACAGGATGTGTATATGGTAACCTGATGTCCCTTTTCCGCACAATGAACAGCAAACTGCGTACCAATATTACCGGCTCCGACAATTGTAATTTTCATTCTGTCTTTTTCCTTTTTGTTTCTATTTTCTGACTTATCTTAGCATTTCTTATTATTGCCAATTTATTCTACAACTTTCTTAACATAACGATAAATCTGCTCGCTTGCAGATCCGCTGTTCTTCCGATAATCCATATACTGTTCAAAAAATTCCTGCCTCTTAGCACACATGGAATCCTGTCCTTCCAAAACCGTAGCATTCAGAAAATCATAAATTGCTGCAATATCTTCGCCTTTCACCTTATAGATTATCTCATATATTTTCCGGCCAAAAGCATTAAACGGTTTGTGATTCTCATTTTCCAGAAGAAGTAACGGTTTTCCCGTAAATTGATATTCTGCCAGGAATGAAACGCAATCACACAGCATGGCATCCGAAGTCATAAAAATGTCAGCATAGGTACTCTCTTCCACCACGCAGGCATTCGGCAATTCATTCCATGCAGTAAAATATTCATCGCAGGCTTCTTTGGAAGCAAATACGCCTGCGTCCACTGCATTTCTACGAAAATTCGGGTGTAATTTTACAATCCAACTGGTGGTATCCGTATGCGAAGTAGCATATTCAAGAATCTGTTTTCCATTGCGGACAAAAGTAGAAAACTGATCTGACTCACTGTCAAAGGAATGATGCAGCGCATATACTATCTTCTTTACATCTCTTTTCTCTGTCGCATATTTCCATTTGGAACAGGTTTCGGCTTCTTTTTCATAAAATTTGTCCATGCGCGGATAACCGATATATTCGATATGATTTTTCAGTTTCTCATTTTTGGCGATCAGAATATCTCTGTATAATGCGGATTCGCAGAAATATTTCCAGGAATATCCGATTCCGGCCGTCTCTGCCAGATTGCCCTCGTCGCATAGGATAAAGCAATAGGGTATGTAAGCGCAAAGCACATTGGCCGGCATATATTTCAAGTTAATTTCCTTCGGCATAAGAATGTCATAGGGCGTCAGATAAAACAAAATATCCGGCGAGCCCATCTTTTCCCACGCACGATTGCCGGGCGTGTCCAAATCCACCGTTGTAACATGATAACCTTTTTCCGCAAAATAGGTCTTTGCTTTTTCAAATAGTGGAAATGTTTTCAAATCAGAGTCCGTGTAAAAGCGACCGAGAATAATGGACGGTTCAAAGCGTTCATCTTCTGCAAACAGTTGAAACAATTCATCACAGGACCACATGGAAGCACTATAAGCAACAAAGCCAACTTTGATTTTTTCTTTCTGTTTCAAAGTAGAAAGCACCTGCTCATAGATATATTCTTTCACAGCATCATAACAATCCGGATTCGTTTTTTTCAAAGACTGATAACTGTTAATATTGTATTTTGCAATCCTGTTTTTCAGATTTCCTTTTTTGTAATCACGCAGCAAAGATTTTCTTTTTTGCTCCTGCAAGATTGTATCTGCCAATTTTGATAAATCATCTTTTAATTTCATGTTTGCTCCCCAATTCCATGATTTGTTCCGAACGAAACACGCAAATTCGAATAATAGTACCAAACCAAGTTCCGTTAATCGTAAAATAGTTCCGAACCGGTTCGGAACTATTTTACCAAAAGAAGTAACAACAAACAAATTTGCTTTTCAAATGCGGCAATGATATTCTTATGTTAACAAAAAAAGACAAAACAAATATTTGATTTTAAAAAATAAAAGTTTTGAAAAAGACAGGGGAAATAAGATGTCTACTTATTGTACTTTATTTGACAGCGGTTATCTGGATCGTGGTTGCCTTCTTATTGAATCTTTGCAAAAGGTTTCACCGGAGGCGAAATTATATGTATTGGCTTTTGATGACCAATGCTTTGATGTTCTTCAGGATATTGCTTATTCCAATGTTTCTCTAATCTCCATGAAGGAATTTGAATCTTCACGGCTTCTTTCTATGAAAGAAAATCGCAGTCATCGTTCTTATTGCTGGAGTTGTACCCCTTTCCTGATAAAATATGTTCTGGAAGTATTAAATGAAGAAATCTGCACCTACATTGATGCAGACATGATGTTCTATTCCAATCCGGAAACTCTTGTAAATGATGTGATTGATGCAAAAGCAGATGTCGGCATTGTGGAACATCGTTTTGGAAAAGGAAAAATTCAAGAAAAGCAGAATCAAATTGCAGGGAAATATTGTGTAGAATTTAACACATTTCAGAATAACGAAAACGGCTTAAGAATTCTTAATTGGTGGGCCGATCAATGCGAAGCATGTTGTACGGATGACACATCGAAAAGTAAGGATGGTTTTTTCGGAGACCAGATGTATCTGAATGACTGGACCACCCGGTTTTCCAATGTGTATGTGATGCAGAATCAAGGCGGTGGCATGGCTCCGTGGAATGTCTACCGGTATCAGCATCAAAACATAGACATGGACAACAATATTATTGATTTCACGGATACCCAGAGCCACGGTAATTATCGCCTTGTATTTTATCATTTTCATGATGTAAAATTATACTCCGACCAAAAGGCAAACATCAATGTTTATGGGCGCTATGGAAAATCGGATCATCCGGATGATATTTTAATTCGCTCTATTTATATTTCCTACATTGGTTCCCTGTTTGCGAAACGGGAGTTTCTTTCGCAAAAATATCGGATTAATTGGACAACGGTTGAATCTAGTACAGAAGATTTAAGAAATTATTTTCCCAATGTTTTCCATATATTGAGACATTATAATTCTTATC
>JBJEMA010000027.1:0-23042 GCA_051879435.1 Lachnospiraceae bacterium | reverse complement strand
GTTGTCGGACATGGATTTGGCGGTGTCATACTTGTAATGGGGGCTATTATGTGTGTAATTGCTATTGTAGGCAATTATCCTCCAAATATATAATTTATTCACAATTGCATATTGTTAAGCATAACTAGTATAGTAGAAAAACAGAATTAAGCAACACAAGGAGAGATATCATTTGTTCTGCAAATGTTTTATTCTCTCCTTATCTTTTGGTATTTTGCATATGAATGAGGATAAAAACGAAAATAATAAATTGTTTGAATTTCATAAAATATCCATGAAAGATCGTCCCCGATTTGATGAATTGCTGACCGATGATTATTTTGAGGTGTGCGATTATTCCTTCCCTATAAATTATATCTGGGCAGAAGCATATAATACTCAGGTCTGGCATTCGAATGACTGCCTTTTGCTTCGTTATTTCATTGGTGGGCAATGGTTTTACGCATATCCTGTCAGCCCATGCAAAATACAACGAATCAGTTACATTCAAAAATTGATGCAATTTTGCCGGGAGAATTCGGATACTTTGCGTTTTACTCTTTTAACGGATAAATGGAAAGAGGAATTAAAATCCAGTTTTCCGGGACAATTTGAAATTGACGCCTATCGGGATGGTTTTGATTATGTATATAAACGGGAAGATCTTGCGCTTCTTCCCGGTAAACGATATTCGGCCAAGAGAAATCATCTTCATCGTTTTTATGAGCAGGGTGATTGGATATTTGGAAAATTGGAACCGGCGGATTTTCCGGCGTGCATGGAATTGGAAAGAATGTGGGCTTTTCGCCATGGCACGGAAGAGGCAGATGAATTGCGAAATGAAGAAAAAGCCATAGAGGTTGCCCTATCTCATTTTTCTGAATTGGGATTTGAGGGTGGCGTGGTAAGACAAAATGGGAAAATGATTGCTTTTTCCATAGGAGAAAGATTAAATGAGGATATTTTTGTGATTCATTTTGAAAAGGCGGATGTTGCCATTCCGGGGAGTTTTCAAATCATAAATCGTGAAATGGCGAATTGCTATTCCGATTATCTTTATTTTAACCGGGAAGATGATACAGGGAATCAAGGACTACGCAAATCCAAACTTTCTTATCATCCAACTATGCTTGTGCCGAAATATATGGCAAAGGAATCTATTTTTACCTATGCAGAAAAGGAAGAATTGGAAGATATAAAGGCAATCTGGCAGTCCTGTTTTCCGGATTCCGCAGAGTATATTTCCTATTTTCTCGAGCATACTTACAGGGAAGATGCCATCATTTGCCGTCGATGCAGTGGAAAAGTGGTTTCCATGGCGTTTGTATTTCCGGCATCCATACGACTTGGAGAACAGGTGCAGGAAGTGAAATATTTATATGCTGTAGGTACATTGCCGGAATATCGCGGGATAGGACTTTCTACTTCTATTTTATTTCATGTGGCGGAAAAATATGGTTGTCCGGTTCTGATTTGCCCGGAGAATGAGGCGATAGTTTCATTTTATAAAAACAGAGGTTTCGTTCAGGTGCTGGAAGCACCTGAATCATTGGCAATTTCTGTTTATTTGTTACATGATGAGAATGTGAATATTGATGATGGATTAAGTCTGCCCCTTCGTAAAATAGAAAAACAGGAAATCAACAACATGATTAATGACTATATGCGAAGCAGGCAGAAAAGATATGAAGGATATTTGTTTGTGGAATGGAATCCGGATTATCTTTGTTTTGCACTGTTGGAACATTTGTTTTGTGGGGGACAAATATGGAGCGGATTTAACGGCTATATCCTGTGTAAACAGGAAGGGGATTGTTTGCTGATTGCAGAAAGCACTATTTCGCAGAGATATGAGATGCAGGCTTTTGAATATTTGAAAAAAGTTTATCCTGTAAATACGATTTCGAAGGTGCAAAAGGAAGGGTATCTGCTTTGGGCGGACAATCAACGGAAAGAGTCCTTTCCGGAAAACCAAAATGTGAAATTTGAGAGTCCGGAGAACTTTAAATATGGATATTTTTGTCTGACTTTAGGCTGATTGCTTCTGCTTCAGAAAACAAAAATGATAGATACAAGAGATGGAGATGTTTGGAATGCCAACGGAAAACTTTTCGGTAGAGCATAATTACAATATTGATTTGTTTCGGTTCATTGCTGCAATTCTTGTTATAGCGGCGCATGCCTATGTTTTAAATCAGGTAGGACAGGAATGGCTTTTACGTATGACAAACGGCAGTTTTGGATATGGAAAACTTGCGGTGGCCTATTTTTTTCTGATCAGCGGGTATTATATATCCGGGAGTGCTGCGAAATCACATAATATTTGTCAATATCTGAAAAAGCGTTTGTTTCGGATTTTTCCGCCGTTGATTGTCGTTGTTCTGCTCACGATACTTATCTTGTCTTTCTTCAGCACACTTTCTGTTGGTAATTATTTTTCTCATCCCTCCACATGGAAATATTTATCCAATTGTGTTTTGGTTCTGAATCATACCCTGCCCGGTGTTTTTGATAATAATGTTTACGGCAATACGGTAAACGGTTCCCTGTGGACACTTCCGGTGGAATTTGCCTGTTATTTTCTTTGTTATTTTCTGGTGAAAATACGCCTGTTTTCAAAAAAAGGAATGTCTGTCACTATAATTTTGTATGTTATTGCCTGTATTGTTCTGGTAAATATACCTTTGGATATTGGTTTACTTTCTGCGGCATTGCAACCGATTTATATGTTTCTGACAGGGATGTTTATGCGTAAATGGAATCCTGTAAAAAGCCGCAAATGGTACGGCGCATTACTTAGTCTTGTTTTTATGATTCTTGGATTTGTTTTTGGTTTATACTATATTCCTGTCTGGTTGTGTTTGCCATATCTTTTTTATTATATCAGTTTTGCAAAAATTCAGGTTCCGCCGGTTTTTATGGAATTAGGGGAAATGTCTTATCCCATTTATTTAACTGCATTTCCGGTACAACAGGCACTGATTCAAATAAATGACGGACAAATGGCGCCTTTTCCGAATCTGATTTTGACAATCATGATAACCTGTATATTGGCTGCTTGTTTTGTTAAAATCGAAAGTGCCATTGCGAATTATAAAAAGATGAAAAACGGGTCAAATGGAAATTAATATTGCTATACCGTATTTTATTTTTTTCCGTTGTACTATATAATTTAAAAAAATCAAACAAAGGGGATTAACTATGCCTAAGAGAAGCGATATTCACAAAGTATTAATTATCGGTTCCGGCCCGATTGTCATCGGACAGGCCTGCGAATTCGATTATTCCGGCACCCAGGCGTGCAAAGCACTGAAAAAATTGGGATATGAAATTGTTCTGGTAAATTCCAATCCGGCAACGATTATGACAGATCCGGAGACGGCGGATGTTACCTATATTGAACCGCTGAATGTGGATCGGCTGGAACAGATTATTGCAAAAGAACGACCGGACGCCCTTCTTCCAAATCTTGGAGGACAGTCCGGATTAAATCTTTGTTCCGAATTATATAAGGCTGGTATTTTAGATAAGTATCAGGTTCAGGTTATCGGTGTTCAGGTAGATGCCATTGAACGGGGCGAGGACCGAATTGAATTTAAAAAGACGATGGATTCTCTTGGAATTGAAATGGCGAGAAGTGAGGTTTCCTATTCCGTGGAGGAGGCTTTGGAAATTGCAGACCGTTTAGGCTATCCGGTAGTACTGCGACCGGCTTATACCATGGGAGGTGCTGGTGGCGGTCTTGTTTATAACAAAGAAGAGTTGGCAACCGTTTGCGCCAGAGGACTTCAGGCGAGTCTGGTAGGACAGGTTCTTGTGGAAGAGTCCATTCTCGGATGGGAAGAGTTGGAACTGGAAGTCGTTCGTGACGCGGAAGGAAACATGATTACGGTATGTTTCATTGAAAACATCGATCCACTCGGTGTTCATACCGGGGATTCATTCTGTTCTGCACCAATGCTGACAATCAGTGAAGAATGTCAGAAACGTTTGCAGGAACAGGCTTACGCTATTGTGGATAAGGTTCAGGTAGTGGGTGGTACGAATGTGCAGTTTGCCCATGATCCGGTAACGGACCGTATTATTGTTATTGAAATTAATCCAAGAACATCCCGTTCTTCTGCACTGGCTTCAAAAGCAACCGGTTTTCCGATTGCCCTGGTATCCGCCATGCTGGCATGCGGCCTTACATTAAAAGATATTCCATGCGGCAAATACGGCACACTGGATAAGTACAAACCGGATGGAGATTATGTAGTAATCAAATTTGCCCGCTGGGCATTTGAAAAATTCAAGGGCGTGGAAGATAAACTTGGTACACAGATGCGTGCGGTCGGCGAGGTTATGAGCATCGGAAAGACATACAAAGAAGCCTTCCAGAAGGCAATTCGTTCGTTGGAAACCGGTCGATATGGATTGGGGCATGCAAAAAATTTTGATAGTCTTTCAAAGGAAGAGTTATTAAAATTATTAATTACGCCTTCTTCCGAGCGTCATTTCATTATGTATGAAGCGCTTCGCAAAGGAGCCACTGCGGATGAAATCTTTGAATTAACAAAGGTGAAACATTACTTTATCCAGCAAATGAAAGAATTGGTAGAAGAGGAAGAAAGGTTACTTTTGTCAAAAGGTTCGTTGCCTTCGGATGAAGCATTGGTACAGGCGAAAAAAGACGGATTTTCCGATAAATATCTCAGTCAGATACTCGAAATTCCGGAAGAACAGATTCGAAATCGCAGAATTGCTCTGGGCTGCGAGGAGGCCTGGGAAGGCGTACATGTATCCGGAACGGAAAACAGTGCTTACTATTATTCTACTTACAATGCGCCGGATAAGAGTACGGTAACCGATAATAAAAAAATCATGATTCTCGGAGGCGGACCAAACCGTATCGGACAAGGTATTGAATTTGATTATTGCTGTGTCCATGCAGCACTTGCATTGAAGAAACTTGGATTTGAAACCATTATCGTAAACTGCAATCCCGAAACGGTATCCACTGACTATGACACATCCGATAAATTGTATTTTGAACCATTAACTCTGGAGGATGTTCTTTCTATTTACAATAAGGAAAAACCGCTGGGCGTAATCGCACAGTTTGGCGGTCAGACCCCGCTTAATCTTGCGGCAGAACTGGAAAAAAATGGTGTTAAGATTCTCGGAACCTCTCCTGCTGTAATTGATCTTGCAGAAGACCGGGATCTCTTCCGTGCCATGATGGATAAATTGGAAATTCCGATGCCGGAAGCCGGAATGGCAACAACGGTGGAAGAAGCAGTCTCCATTGCCAATCAAATCGGTTATCCGGTTATGGTACGTCCTTCCTATGTTCTGGGTGGACGCGGTATGGAAGTGGTTTACGATGACCAATCCATGGCAGATTATATGAAGGCAGCGGTTGGTGTGACACCGGATCGCCCGATTTTAATTGATCGTTTCCTGAATCATGCATTGGAATGTGAGGCAGACGCAATCAGTGATGGTACCCACGCATTTGTTCCTGCGGTGATGGAGCATGTGGAACTGGCCGGAGTTCATTCCGGCGATTCGGCCTGCATTATTCCGTCGATCCACATTTCGGAAGAAAATGTGAAAACCATTAAAGAATATACACGGAAAATTGCAGAAGAAATGCATGTTTGCGGTTTGATGAATATGCAGTACGCCATTGAAAACGGTAAGGTTTATGTGCTGGAAGCAAATCCGAGAGCTTCCCGTACCGTACCTTTGGTTTCCAAGGTGTGCAATGTTCGTATGGTTCCTATTGCCACGGATATTATTACTTCAGAACTGACCGGCAGAAAATCACCGGTTCCGGACCTGAAAGAAAGCAATATTCCGTATTATGGAGTAAAAGAAGCTGCATTTCCGTTTAATATGTTTCAGGAAGTTGATCCGATTCTTGGGCCGGAAATGCGTTCTACAGGAGAAGTTCTTGGCCTGTCTCCATCCTACGGCGAGGCCTTTTATAAAGCGCAGGAGGGCGTAGGAGCAAAACTACCGCTTACAGGAAAAGTGCTTATTTCCGTTAATCGGAAAGATAAAGCGGAGATCGTGGATGTGGCACAAGCATTTCACGATAACGGATTTACCATAGATGCAACGGGAACGACCTATGATTTGATTACAGAAGCAGGAATTCCCGCAACCAAAGTAAAAAAATTATACGAAGGCCGTCCGAATGTATTAGATGGAATCACCAACGGAGATTACGCTATTATCATTAACTCCCCTGTGGGAAAAGACAGCGTGCATGATGACAGTTACCTCAGAAAAGCGGCAATTAAGTCGAAAACACCATATATAACAACCATTGCGGCTGCTAAGGCCACCATTGCGGGTATCGCATATTTGCGGAATCATCATTCCTGTGAAATTAAGAGTATTCAGGCTCTTCATAATGAAATTACGACAAATTAACTACAAGTCCCTTTCTGTTTGATAAGCAGAAGGGGTGCTTTCTTATATGTGCTAAAACAGATTTATGATTTTTTAAGCAGAAGCGGGCTTTATCTTTTTTCTTGAATGAAAATAGAAATAATAGTATACTCTTACTGGTTAATTATGCACATTTTGGATTAACAAAATAAAGATAGAAGGAGAAACAAAATGATGAATTGGAACAACATGGATACGCTTGTTTCCTACAAAGAATTGAAAGAAACAAAAAAAGTGGATTTGGTCAGTGTTATGTCCGGCGAAAACGGAGCGGAGCGTGTTAAGAAATATCATATGCCGATGGCAGAAGGTCTGTCCTACAATTATGCAGCGAAACAGGTAGATGATACCATTTTGGAGAAACTTGAAGCATTTGCGAAAGAACAGCAATTAGCAGAAAAGTTTGAAGCACTTTATAACGGAGAAGTAATTAATACTGGTGAAAAGAGACTGGTTATGCACCAGATGACAAGAGGCCAGCTTGGCAATCCTGTTGTTGCAGACGGTGTTGATAAGAGGGAATTCTATACAACCCAGCAGAAAAATATTGCAGAATTTGCCAATAAAGTTCATGCCGGTGAGATTACCAATGCAGCAGGAGAAAAGTTTACAACTGTTGTACAGATTGGTATCGGTGGTTCCGACCTTGGACCGCGTGCGATGTATCTTGCACTTGAGAACTGGGCTAAATTAAACAATACTTTAAAGATGGAAGCAAAATTCATCAGCAATGTGGATCCGGATGATGCTGCTGCCGTATTAAATTCTACGGATTTGGCGCACGCATTGTTTGTACTGGTATCCAAATCCGGTACAACACTGGAAACTCTTACCAATGAATCTTTTGTAAAGGAAGCATTAAAGAAAGCCGGACTGGATCCTTCTAAGCATATGCTTGCAGTTACCAGTGAAACTTCCCCTTTGGCAAAGAGTTCTGATTATCTTGCTGCATTCTTTATGGATGATTATATCGGCGGTCGTTATTCTTCCTGCTCTGCGGTTGGTGGTGCTGTTCTTTCCCTTGCATTTGGTCCGCAGGTATTCGCTGATTTCCTTGATGGTGCTGCGGCAGAAGATAAATTGGCAGCGAATAAGAATCTTATGGAAAACCCGGCTATGTTAGATGCATTAATTGGAGTTTATGAACGAAATGTTCTTGATATTCCATGTACCGCTGTTCTTCCGTATTCACAGGCACTGAGTCGTTTCCCGGCACATTTACAGCAGGTGGACATGGAGTCCAACGGAAAATCTGTAAACCGCTTTGGTGAACCGGTGAATTATCCGACAGGCCCGATTATCTTCGGTGAACCGGGTACCAACGGGCAGCATTCCTTCTATCAGTTGCTACATCAGGGAACGGATATTGTTTCTCTGCAGTTTATCGGTTTCCGCAACAATCAGGCAGGTATGGATGTTGAGATTCAGGGAAGCACAAGTCAGCAGAAACTCTGCGCCAATGTTGCGGCTCAGATTGTCGCATTTGCATGTGGGAAAGAAGATGAAAATAAGAATAAATATTTTGCCGGTGGTCGTCCTTCTTCCATTATCATTGGCGACTCTTTAACACCGAAGTCACTTGGTGCTTTGCTTTCTCATTATGAGAACAAAATTATGTTCCAGGGATTTGCATGGAATGTGAACAGTTTTGATCAGGAAGGCGTTCAGCTCGGTAAAGTACTGGCCAAAAAGGTATTGGCTCACGATACCGATGGAGCATTAAAAGTATACAGTGATTTGTTAAATATTTAATTATTATTTCCGGATTCCTGTTATTTCATATTATTGTTTGAATACTATCAATTATTCCATATGAATGAAATAATTGATGAGACGGATGATAATTCAAAATCTGCTTTGCGGAGAAGCGTTGC
Source organism: Lachnospiraceae bacterium (assembly GCA_051879435.1). Taxonomy (GTDB): domain Bacteria; phylum Bacillota; class Clostridia; order Lachnospirales; family Lachnospiraceae; genus NK4A136. Next base: position 14,748 of record JBJEMA010000027.1, on the reverse strand, counting down.
AATCTGCAAAGCAGTTTTTGCAGTATTATGGGATAATATTAGAAACTCGAAAGATCGGTTTTTCATTACATTTTGGAATATTGAAAAATTGTTATTGCAAAGAATAAATGAGGAAATGTTATGCGTCAATGCGATGAGTCAAAACCATATATATTTATCAGTTATTCCCATAAAGATACGAAAGAGGTAACCCAAATCATGCAAAGAATGATGCAGGAAGGGTATAATATCTGGTATGATGACGGAATTGAACCCGGCTGCGAATGGGATGAGAATATTGCTTTACATATTAAGGAATGCACTTGTTTTCTTGCTTTTATCAGTCAATCCTATCTCCTTTCAAACAATTGTAAGGATGAATTGAATTATGCAAGAGATTTGGAAAAAGAACAATTGCTTTTCAATCTGAACGAAGTAGAACTTACTGGTGGTTTAGCGATGCGTATCAACCGGCTGCAGGCAATTAATTGGTATCATTATTCCCCAGATAAGAAGGAAGAGGCATACAATAAACTTTTTCTTTCAAATGCAATAAATAAATGCAAAATTGCCGGCTCTGATTTTTTAAATCCTGTCTTAAATCCCATGCAAAATGGTGCGTTTTCCCGGGATAAAACCGATGACCAGGATGTAATTAATAACGATAATTCTTTGGAAAATGTGGTAAATGTCCAAAATCCTTTGGTTACTCATAACATATCATATATTCAAAGCCCGATGGGATTCACTCCTGAAGTGATTGGAGTTGCCACAACCGATACAACTAAAACGGAAAACAATGATAATTCAGACAATAACAATAAAAAATCATCTCAAAAACAAAAAAGTAAAATAGTTCGTATTATTCCAGCGGTAGCAGGTGTTTTGCTTCTTCTTTCTGCGATTTTTTATTTTATTATTTTGCCGAAAAGACCATTGCCTGAGGAAAAATATCAGAATCAGTCTCTGGAATGGTATTTAGAGCGTGCGGAAGGCGGAGATTCCCGTGCTATGTATTATTTGGGACAATGCTATACGAACGGCAATGGAACAGACATCGATTATATTGAAGCATTAAAATGGTATCGCCGCGGTGCGGAAAACGGAGATTCTGATGCCATGTCTCAACTGGGCTGGTGTTATTATGAAGGACGAGGAATTGCGCAGGATTATTACGAAGCAACCAAATGCTTTGAGCAGGCAGCTTTGAATGATAATGTGAACGCCATGGCAGGAATCGGGATTTGTTATATTTATGGACGAGGCGTTGAAAAAAATTATGAACTTGGATTAACCTGGCTTAGAAAAGCAGCAGATGCCGGTAACTTAAATGCTATAACATGCCTTGGCGATTGCTATTACTATGGATTTGGAGTAGAACAGGATTATGATACTGCATTCGATTATTATAAGCAGGCTTCGGAGTATCACATTTTACAGGCTGTATTTCATATGGCACAATGCTATTATTATGGATATGGAACTATACAGAATCTGAGCAAAGCAACGCAGTATTATCGGGAGGCGTCAGATGCGGGACATAGTGAGGCGATGCTCTGCCTTGCCGATTGTTATCTGCTTGGAGAAGGCGTGGAAATGAATGAAGCCACTGCTTTTCGTTGGATCGAAAAGGCATTTGATGCGGGAAATCCTGCGGCAGCCGACAAATTGGGTGCTTGCTATTATTACGGAATAAATGTCGAACAGGATTATGAAAAAGCAGTCGAATATTATGAGATGGCACTTGAAAACGAAGTTCCGGAATCCTATTTTCATTTAGGTCTTTGTTATTATAATGGGAATGGAGTAGAAAAAGATATTGCGAAAGCACTGGAATTATTTGAAACAGCCATTTCTTATCATAATCTTGATGCAATTTATCAAATGGGACTTTATTACTTGGAGGATGGAGAAAACCAGGATTTTGCGAAAGCAGTCGATTATTTTACCACTGCCTCGGAAGCAGACCATTTGCAGGCCACGAATGAACTTGGCGATTGTTATTATTACGGCATAGCGGTTGAAATTGATTACGATAAAGCATTTTCCCTGTACGAGCAGGCCGCAGCCGGTGGAAATGTAGAAGGAATGGATAATCTTGGCTTTTGTTATACCCAAGGTCTGGGCGTTGATGTCGATTATGAAACGGCGCGCTACTGGTACGAACTGGCGGCAGAAAAAAATGATGCGAATGCCTTTTATGCGCTTGGTGTTTTCTATATGAAAGGATATGGCGTAGAAATCGATGATGTTATGTCCTATAATTATTTTGAAAAAGCAGCAGAACTTGGGGACGGAAACGCTGCTTTTCTCTGCGGATATTATAATGAGTTTGCTTTTGGCAGAGAACAGGATATGGAACTTGCCATCGAGTGGTATGAGAAAGCCGTAGAACTGGAAAACGATAATGCCATGGTACAACTTGGTACTTGCTATCAAATCGGAAATGGCGTACCGAGAGATTATGAAATGGCGTCCAGGTTATTCGAAATGGCAGTATCTTATGAGAATGCAGATGCTATGTATCAATTGGGTAAATGTTATGAAGAAGGAATTGGTGTAACGCAGAATATCGAACAGGCAATATATTACTATCAGTTGGCAGTAGAAAACGGTAATGGAAATGCACGTCTGCGGCTATCTGTTCTTAATACCGATGAATAATATAACTTTAGGAGGAACTTGATATGGCACAGTTATGGGGTGGTCGTTTTACCAAAGAAACCGACCGTAATGTTTATTTATTTAATGCATCCATTGATTTTGATAAGAGATTTTATAAACAGGATATTTGCGGAAGTTTGGCGCATTCAGAGATGCTTGCGGCGCAAGGAATTATCACACAGGAAGAAAAGGACGCCATTCACAAAGGATTAAAAGACATTCTTGCGGATATGGAAAACGGGACACTACCTATTACGGATAAATATGAAGATATTCATTCTTTTGTGGAAGCGAATCTGATTGAACGAATTGGAGACACAGGAAAAAAACTGCATACAGGAAGAAGTCGAAACGATCAGGTGGCCCTGGATATGAAACTATATGTCCGGGATGAGATTGTTGCACTTGATCAACTGTTAAAGCAGTTCCAGCAAATACTTCTTCAAATTATGGAAGAAAATTTGGAAACCTATATGCCGGGCTTTACCCATTTGCAGAAAGCGCAGCCGGTTACTCTTGCCCATCATTTCAGTGCATATTTTGAAATGATGAAAAGAGATCGTTCCCGATTGAAAGATATTTATCATCGCATGAATACCTGCCCGCTTGGAGCAGGCGCTCTTGCGGGGACCACCTATCCATTGGACCGTGAGATGACGGCAAAATTACTGGGATTTGATGGTCCGACCTTAAGTAGTATGGATTCTGTTTCGGATCGGGATTATATCATCGAACTATTATCTGCTTGTTCGACCATTATGATGCATCTTTCCCGTTTTGCGGAAGAATCCATTATATGGAATTCCAATGAATACGGATTTGTAGAAATGGACGATGCGTATTCGACCGGTTCCAGTATTATGCCGCAAAAGAAAAATCCGGATATTGCAGAACTGGTGCGGGGGAAAACCGGACGAGTGTATGGTCATTTGATGGCGATGCTCACTTCTATGAAAGGAATACCGCTTGCCTACAACAAAGATATGCAGGAGGACAAAGAAGGCACATTTGATGCGATTGATACGACAAAAGAATGTCTTGTTATGTTCATGCAAATGGTTGCTACCATGAAATTTCATAAAGACACGATGGCGAAGAGTGCCATGAACGGATTTACGAATGCAACGGATGCTGCTGATTATCTGGTAAAACATGGAATGCCGTTTCGTGATGCCCATGGGGTGATTGGGCAATTGGTTCTTGCCTGTATAGAAAAGCAAAAGAGTATTGATGAAATGACTTTGGAGGAATTAAAAGAAATTTCGGATGTGTTTGAAGCGGATGTTTATGAGGAAATTTCCTTAAAAACATGTGTAGAAAAGCGATTGACCATTGGCGCGCCGGGAATTAAGGCAATGAAGGAAGTGATAGAAATCGATCGGAAATACCTGGAGGAGACTGACAATTTTACCGAAAAAACGAAATGATTTTGTGCAAATTTTCCGTTTCGGTATTTTCAAAAAATTGATTGTTTGTTATCATACATTAGAATAAGACATAATTTTATGAAGATGGGAAAATAAATAAATTTGGATTTCGTCGAAAATGAAATTATAATGAGGAGATAATTTTAAGGAGGAAAATAATAAATGAGTGAAAAATTACGTGTTGGTATTCTTGGTGGTACCGGTATGGTAGGACAGAGATTTATCTCGTTATTGGAAAATCATCCATGGTTCGAGGTTACTGTGATTGCAGCAAGTCCTCGTTCCGCAGGTAAGACATATGAAGAGGCAGTAGGCGGACGCTGGAAAATGACAACCCCGATGCCGGAAGCGGTTAAGAAAATTGTTGTTATGAATGTCAATGAAGTGGAAAAAGTTGCTTCTGAAGTGGATTTTGTTTTTTCTGCCGTCGACATGACCAAAGAAGAGATTAAGGCTATCGAAGAGGCTTATGCGAAAACAGAAACTCCGGTAGTTTCCAACAATTCTGCGCATCGTTGGACCCCGGATGTACCTATGTGTGTGCCGGAGATTAATCCGGAGCATATGAAGGTCATTGAGTTCCAGAAAAAACGGCTTGGAACTACCCGTGGATTTATTGCGGTAAAACCAAATTGTTCTATTCAGTCTTATGCGCCTGTTCTTACTGCATGGAAAGAATTTGAGCCTTATGAAGTTGTGGCTACCACATATCAGGCTATTTCCGGAGCTGGAAAAACATTCAAAGACTGGCCGGAGATGGAAGGAAATATTATTCCTTATATTGGTGGTGAGGAAGAAAAATCAGAAAAGGAACCGCTTCGAATCTGGGGTACCATAGAAGATGGGGTAATCAAGCCGGCAACTTCACCGGTAATTACCTGTCAGTGCATTCGAGTTCCTGTATTGAATGGTCATACTGCAGCTGTATTTGTAAAATTTAGAAAGAAACCTACGAAGGAACAACTGATTGAAAAACTTGTTCATTTCTCCGGTGTTCCGCAGGAATTGCATTTGCCTTCCGCACCGAAGCAGTTTATTCAGTATCTGGAAGAAGACAATCGTCCGCAGGTTTCTTTGGATGTGGATTTTGAACGAGGCATGGGTATTAGTGTTGGTCGTATTCGTGAAGATTCCGTTTATGATTGGAAATTTGTCGGACTTTCTCATAATACGGTTCGTGGTGCTGCCGGCGGAGCTGTCCTTTGTGCAGAACTTTTGAAGGCGCAGGGTTATATTACAAAGAAATAACAGCAGAATCACTTGCATTGCTGTTTGATGCAACAAGAGATATTGCAGTTGTTTGAATTGATTTCATATTTTGAGAAACGAAAAATATTTTCTTGAAATGAAATGGCAAGCCAAATGAATGTCATCATTTGGCTTGCTTTTGTCTTGCGCCTAGCGGCACATATTTCAAAGATATGTTATAATTACCGGTAAGAGATATACTGAAAAGACAAGAGAGGAACAGAATGGGAAAATCCCTTTATATTGCAGAAAAACCTTCGGTGGCAAAAGCATTTGCTGCGGCGATGAAAGAGCAATTTAAAAATATGGACGGGTATATGGAATCCCAAAATTCTGTGGTTACCTGGTGCGTAGGCCATTTGATTACGATGAGTTATCCGGATGCCTACGATCCGCTTCTGAAAAGATGGAGTTTTGATACGATTCCGTTTATTCCGAAAGAATACAAGTACGAAGTGATTCCCGGAGTTGATAAGCAATTCAAAATTGTGAAAGGTCTTTTGAATCGCAGTGATGTGGAGACGATTTATGTTTGTACCGACTCCGGACGGGAAGGAGAATATATTTACCGTCTTGTGGAACAGGAGTCGGGTGTAACCGGTAAAATCAGAAAAAGAGTATGGATTGATTCCCAGACGGAGGAAGAAATCATGCGGGGTATTCATCAGGCAAAGGATTTGTCGGAATATGATGATTTGTCGGATGCAGCATATCTGCGTGCACAGGAAGATTATCTGATGGGTATTAATTTTTCCAGAGTGCTCACATTAAAATATGGGAATTTTATTAAAAATTATCTGAAAGCAGAACGTGGTGTTGTATCTGTGGGCAGGGTTATGACCTGCGTTCTTGGACTTGTGGTTACCCGGGAAAGAGAAATAAGAAATTTTGTAAAAACCCCGTTTTACCGTGTGATTGGTAATTTTTCCTTGAATGAAAATACAATTAACGGAGAGTGGCGAAGCACATCAGAATCTGCTTATTATCAATCACCTTTACTTTATAAAGAAAATGGTTTTGCAAAAAAAGAAGATGCACAGAAACTCATTGAACAGTTAAGCAATCCGTCGCCTATATCGGCGCAGATTTCCAAAGTGGAAAAAAAGACGGAAAAGAAAAATGCACCACAATTGTTTAATTTGGCGGAATTACAGAATACCTGCTCTAAGCTATTTAAAATCAGTCCGGACCAGACATTAGCTGTGGCTCAGGAATTGTACGAGAAAAAACTGACGACCTATCCCCGTACGGATGCCAGAGTATTGTCAAAGGCTATTTGCAAGGAGATACATAAAAATATCGGTGGACTCGGTAATTATCCTATATGCAGAAATGAGGCCGCAGAAGTCTTAAAACTTGGACTTTATAAAACCATTTCCAATAATAAACGGTATGTGGATGATTCCAAAATAACGGATCACTATGCCATAATTCCGACGGGACAGGGATTTGGCGCTTTGCCGTCTTTGTCTCCGACGACTCAAAAGGTTTATGAGATTATTGTGCGCCGATTTTTGGCAATCTTTTATCCGCCTGCTGTTTATCAAAAGGTTGGTTTAACCATAGGAGTGAAATCCGAATCTTTTTTTGCGTCCTTTAAAGTTATGACAGAAGAAGGATATACAAAGGTAACCAATCCTTCTTTCCTCAAAGACAAAACGGACAAAAATGAGAGCAAAGAAAATGGAAAAAACCGGCTCGACAGGAAAGATAACGATGCAGACATTGAGAAGGAAGAGGAACAGGGAGAAATTCGTTGTACGCCGGAATTTTTGGAAAACCTTTCAAAACTGCGGAAAGGAACCGATATTTCCTGTCTGGGATTTGAAATAAAAGAAGGCGAAACTTCTCCGCCAAAGCGCTATACCACAGGTAGTATGATTCTTGCCATGGAAAACGCCGGACAACTGATTGAAGACGAGGAGATGAGGGCGCAAATTAAAGGTAGTGGTATCGGAACTTCTGCAACCAGAGCCGGAATTTTAACCAAATTGGAAACGAATAAATATCTTTCTTCCAACAAAAAGACGCAGGTTATTACTCCGACATTGCTTGGGGAAATGATATATGATGTGGTGAACCAGTCAATACGAGGACTTTTAAATCCCGTATTGACGGCTTCCTGGGAAAAAGGATTAAGCGGTGTTGCTTCCGGAACCATTTCCAAAGAGGAATATACGCAAAAAATGAATCAATTTGTCACAAAACACACACAGAATGTGAAAGGGCTTCAAAATCAGGCAGTTCTTTACAAATTATTTGATCGGGCAGCTCAGTATTACAAAAAATAAGTCTTTATTATACTGCAAAACAGAAAGGAATAACTTTATGGAAAGCGCTAAAATCAGTTTTTTATTTGATTTAACACAGACAATTGCATCACCTATTTTCGAGGGCGTCACATACCCTTGGGAGGTATTGCCAAAGATTAAATCCTATATACTTGAACTTGGAGCACAACTGGATCCGTCGGTATATGAAGAAAAAGGGGAGAATATCTGGATTGCAAAAACGGCTATTATATATCCCAATGCGAACATTTACGGACCCTGCATCATTGGTGAAGAAACCGAAGTGCGTCCCGGGGCATTCATACGCGGAAACGCAATTGTTGGAAACCATTGCGTGGTAGGTAATTCCACAGAATTAAAAAATGTTATTTTATTTAATAAAGTGCAGGTGCCTCATTACAATTATGTAGGTGACAGCATTTTGGGGTATAAGTCTCATATGGGGGCCGGCTCCATAACATCCAATGTGAAAAGCGATAAGACTCTGGTGGTGGTAAAAAGCAAAGAATACAATGAGAACGGAGAAGTGGTTTCTACAGAAGAAATCCCTACCGGATTAAAGAAATTTGGGGCTATGCTGGGGGACAATGTTGAGGTTGGATGCAATTCTGTATTAAATCCGGGAACTGTTGTGGGGCGAGCTTCCAATATTTATCCAACCAGTTGTGTGAGAGGGGTTATCCCTGCAAATTCCATTTTGAAAAAAGATGGAAAAGCTTATGGCAAGCACTAGCATTCTTTTGTCATTTATGCGATAATAAAAGGGATTTATGGGAAATTATCTGCATTTTTCAGGTTGATTTTATATGCAGGTTTTTTAAGCCATATAAATAATTTCATAAGTTTTGAAAGGAGAACTACACATGATTATTTCAAAAGAAGTACAGGAAATGTGTAAAGTTGCACAGGGCGTTCATCATGGTGCAGCACCCATTCCGGAAGAAGCAAAATGGGTAAAGGCAAAAGAGGTGAAAGACATTTCCGGCCTTACACATGGCGTGGGCTGGTGTGCACCTCAGCAGGGAGCTTGTAAGCTCACATTGAATGTTAAGGAAGGTATCATTCAGGAAGCTTTGGTGGAAACCATCGGATGTTCCGGTATGACACATTCTGCAGCCATGGCATCTGAAATTCTTCCTGGACTTACCGTTATGGAAGCATTAAATACAGACCTTGTATGTGATGCAATTAACACAGCAATGAGAGAGTTATTCTTACAGATTGTTTATGGTCGTTCTCAGTCTGCATTCTCAGAAGAAGGACTTCCGGTAGGTGCAGGTTTGGAGGACCTTGGAAAAGGTCTTCGTTCTCAGGTTGGTACTATGTATGGTACCCTTCAAAAAGGGCCGAGATATCTTGAGATGGCAGAAGGTTATGTAACCGGTATTGCTCTTGATGCAGATGATCAGATTATTGGTTATAAATTCGTTTCCCTTGGAAAGATGACAGATTTCATTAAAAAGGGTGACGATCCGAATACAGCTTATGAAAAAGCAAGCGGACAGTATGGTCGTGTTGCAGATGCTGTTAAGATCATTGATCCTAGAACAGATAAAGAAGTGAAATAAGGAGGAGAACGAACATGGCATTATTTGAATCTTATGAAAGAAGAATTGACAAGATCAACGCAGTTCTCGCTGAGTACGGAATCTCTTCCATTGAAGAAGCTGAGAAGATTACAAAAGACGCTGGTCTTAATGTTTATGATATGATTAAGGGCATTCAGCCAATCTGTTTTGAGAATGCATGCTGGGCTTATACAGTTGGTGCTGCAATCGCAATTAAAAAGGGTTGCAAGAAAGCTGCTGATGCGGCTGCTGCAATCGGAGAAGGACTTCAGTCTTTCTGTATTCCGGGTTCTGTAGCGGATACGCGTAAGGTTGGTCTTGGTCATGGTAACCTGGGCAAGATGCTTCTGGAAGAAGAGACAGAATGCTTTGCATTCCTAGCAGGTCATGAGTCCTTTGCAGCCGCAGAAGGTGCAATCGGTATTGCAGAAAAAGCAAACAAGGTTCGTCAGAAACCGCTTCGTGTTATTCTGAACGGTCTTGGAAAAGACGCAGCTCAGATTATTGCAAGAATCAATGGATTTACTTATGTTGAAACAGAATATGATCCATATACAAACGAAGTTAAGGAAGTATTCCGTAAGGCTTATTCTGATGGACTTCGTGCAAAGGTAAACTGCTATGGTGCAAATTCCGTACCGGAAGGTGTTGCTATCATGTGGAAGGAGAATGTAGATGTTTCCATTACCGGTAACTCTACTAACCCTACAAGATTCCAGCATCCGGTTGCAGGTACCTATAAGAAGGAAAGAATTGAAGCCGGCAAGAAGTATTTCTCTGTTGCTTCCGGTGGTGGTACCGGACGTACCCTTCACCCGGATAACATGGCTGCAGGTCCTGCATCTTACGGATTTACGGATACTTTGGGACGTATGCATTCTGATGCACAGTTTGCTGGTTCTTCTTCTGTACCGGCACATGTTGAAATGATGGGTCTTATCGGTGCAGGTAACAACCCTATGGTTGGTATGACTGTTGCTGTTGCTGTTGCCATCGAGGAAGCAGCACAGGCTGGTAAATTCTAATTTATCCATTGTTTTTAAGGGCTATCGCAGATTTGCGGTAGCCTTTATTTTTTCGTGTTCAATATTCGCATATTCTTTTAGGAACGCTTATGGGGAATATCACATATTTTTTGAAAAAGTAATTTTTAAAATCAAAATAAGTTGCTAATCGTCAAATTAACGGAAAGGCATGATTTATGACACCTTTGGAAGAACACTATAATAAATTCAATGAAGATAAAAGACTGACTTCCCGTCATGGTTTTGTGGAATATCATATTACCATGAAATATGTGCAGGAAAGTCTTGCGCAAATCATGACAGCGGAAAAATATTCTGAGAAAAAAGAGTGCAAAATCTTTGACATCGGTGCCGGCACCGGCGCATATTGTATTCCTTTGTCAGAAGAGGGGTATGATGTTTCCGCTATAGAACTCGTGAATCATAATTTGGGAAGATTGAAACAAAAGGGACCTTTCGTAAAAGCAAAGAAGGGAAATGCCCTGAATCTAAAGAAATATTCGGCAGAAGAATTTGATTTGGTCCTGGTATTTGGACCAATGTACCATTTGTTTCGCCCGGAAGAAAAGATTCAGGTTTTACAACAGGTAAAACGGGTAGTTAAGAAAAATGGCATTGTAATGGTAGCATATCTGTTAAATGAATACGGATTGATTTCTTATGCTTTGAAAGAAAATCATTTTGGAGAATTGATTCAAAAAGGAAGAATCAATGAGAATTTTGAATGTATTTCTGCAGAGGAAGATTTATATGATTACATTCGGTTGGAGCGAATTGATGAAATTAACCGGGAAGCGGGTATGGAGCGCCTAAAAATAATAACTCCGGATGGACCCACCAATTACATTCGTTCCTCTCTGAAATCCATGACGGAAGAAGAATATAAATTTTATCTGCGTTATGTGGAAAATATTGCAGAACGCTCAGATATGATAGGCGCTGCAGCTCATGTGGTGGATATTTTACGGAAAAAAGAATAGGCGGTATCATTCTATACCGCGATCAATAACTGCGCCTTGCAGTATTTTGCCGATATATTCCACATAAATCATAGCGCTTTCATATCGCTGCTTTGCATTTTCGGCTAATGTTTCATCATAAACATCTCCTTCGAATGCCTGGTGGTACATGGTGACCGCCTCATTCATATAAGTAGCAGCTGTTTCACTTAACTCTGCAGCATCTGCATATTCTTCCGGAACAGAAATGGCAGCAAGATAACGGAAATGGTCATTCATATCATCTAAAAGACACAACATATCATTCGTAGCAGTATTGGAAGAAACATTAATGGCATTAATGGAGACGCTTGTCTGATTCACCTGTTCGTAAAAGGTGTTCATCTGCTGTTCGTAAATTACAACAGGATCTTCTTTTCCGCAACCAAGAAAGGTCATAGCAATAATGCAATACAACAGGATGACGGATACGGATTTATTTATTTGATAACGCATAGATATTTCCTTTCAAATTGATACACTGAGATTGATGGATTAATTTGCCATATAGTGCATAACTGACTACATTAATTTAACACACAATATCGTTATATTCAAATTTACATATTTATTTCAATATTATAACTCTCCTTTTTCAGTTTTATTACATTGAATACAATGGAATGGTCATATCAAAAACAAAAGAATAGATATTTACATAAACAGGAAAAATGATGTATCATAAAAAATAGCGAATTCATTCGAAATTAGAATAATACACAGTTATCAGATAAACTGTTTTGGAGGTTATTTATGAACGGCGCAGAAGCCATAGTGAAATGTTTGGAAAAAGAAGATGTGAAAGTAGTTTACGGATATCCGGGAGTCGCCATTTGCCCTTTTTATGACAGTATAATGGATTCCGATATTCGTTCCATATTAATTCGTACGGAGCAAAATGCAGCACACGCAGCAAGCGGAATGGCAAGAATTACCGGCAAACCCGGTGTTTGTGCGGTTACCAGCGGCCCGGGGGCAACCAATCTGATTACCGGTGTAGCAACCGCATTTGCCGACAGTATACCGCTTGTATGCATTACCGGACAGGTGAATTCCGAACTCCTCGGTTCCGATGTTTTTCAGGAGGCAGATATCACAGGAGCCGTTGAATCCTTTGTAAAATACAGTTATCTTGTGAAAGATGTAAATGATATTCCGCGCATTATGAAGGAAGCGTTTCATATTGCATCCACCGGAAGGAAAGGACCGGTTCTGGTAGATATTCCTTTTGATATTCAGAATAAAAAAATTAATAAATTTGAATATCCGGAAGAAGTGCATTTAAGGACTTACAAACCAACGGTAAAGGGGAATGCGAAACAGATAAAAAAAGTAATACAACAGCTGGAAAATGCAAGAAGACCTTTGATTGTTGCAGGCGGCGGCATTTTACTGAGCGATGCCAGAAATGAATTACGGGAATTTGTAGATGAATACCGTATTCCTGTGGTGTCTACCATGATGGGAATCAGTGCTTTGCCAACAGAATATCCGTTATATTATGGTATGGTTGGAAATAATGGAGCACCTTGTGCGAATCGGGCTATGAAGGAAGCGGATGTGATTCTTTTGATTGGAGCCCGGGTGGCAGACCGCGCTGTCAATCAGCCCGAATCCATTACGAAGGATAAGGTGCTAATTCATATTGATGTGGATCCTGCTGAAATTGGTAAAAATGCCGGACCGAATATTCCTATTGTCGCAGATGCAAAAAGCATTTTTGAAGAATTCATTGAGTATGAAATTGATGGCAATTACGAAGAATGGGTGGAAACTCTGAATCAATATCGCAAAGAGATGGCTTTGAAGCGTTCACCAAATCCTGCTTATGTGGATCCGGAACTGTTTATAACAAAATTGTCTGAAAAAATGCAGGAGAATGCCATCTATGTTGCGGATGTTGGACAGAATCAGATATGGTCCTGTAAATATCATGTAGTGAAAAACGGACGGTTTCTTACTTCCGGTGGTATGGGAACCATGGGTTATTCCATTCCTGCTGCCATGGGAGCAAAGGTTGCAGACCCTTCTCGACAGGTTATTGCGGTATGCGGCGATGGTTCCTTCCAGATGTCCATGATGGAATTGGCTACTATGGTACAGCATAAGATTCCTGTGAAAATCATTGTATTTAAAAACAATTATTTAGGCATGGTTCGTCAATATCAGCATTTTACTTATCATGATCGTTATAGCGTGGTTGATTTGGACGGCAGTCCGGATTTGGAAAAAATTGCATCTGCCTATGACATACCGTTTTTGCGATTGAAGGATATGAGGAATTGTGATGAGGCGATTTCCAGATTCTTGGAAAAGGATGAATCATTTTTGATGGAATGTATGATTGATCCAATGGATCTTGTATAAAATTTAATGAAAGTATTGGTAAAAGTATGAATCGTATATTTTCCGTATTAGTTGAAAACAAATCAGGTGTATTGTGTAAAGTGGCAGGACTGTTTTCCCGCAGATGTTTTAATATTGATTCTCTTGCAGTTGGTGAAACCGATTCGAACGATGTTTCCTGTATGACCATTGTTAGTTCCGGAACGGAACAGGTTTTAGAACAGATTGAAAAGCAATTAAACAAGAAATTAGATGTGATTAAAATCAAAACCTTTGAGGAACATCAGGCAATTTCCAGGGAATTGATGCTGGTTAAAGTCCGATATAACAAAACAAATCGCCGGGAATTGATGGAAATCTGTGAGGTTATGAGGGCTGAGATTGTGGATATGTCAAAAAATCTTATGATGATACAGATTTGCGACACCCCGGACAAAATAAAATTAATGCTTAGTATGCTACAACAAATTAGTATTGTAGAAGTTGCACGAACCGGCACACTCGCTTTGCCAAAGTGTATGGAAAGCGCGGAATAAATTGACTTTTCGGTTGGATATGTTAATATGATTTTTAGCGTAAGGATTCATTTTTTGTATGCAAATGATGGAGATTTTTTATGAATAAAAAAGTATTTCAGTTATTGGTGGATAATACCTCCGGCGTTTTAAGTCGAATTTCCGGACTTTTTTCCAGAAGAGGTTATAATATTGAAAGTATTACGGCAGGTGTTACGGCGGATCCGAGATTTACCAGAATAACCATCGTTACTTCCGGTGATGATGAAATTCTTGACCAGATTGAGAAACAGGTGACAAAACTTGTGGATGTTCGTTCTATCAAGGTTTTGGAACCGGAAGAATCTGTGTATCGGGAACTTTGTCTTGTAAAAGTTGAGGTTTCTCCTCAGGATAGAGATAGTCTGATTGTGTTATCCAGCGTATATCATGCAAAAATTATTGATGTAAGTTCGAAAAGTATCATAATTGAATTGGTTGACGATCAGCCAACTGTGGAACGGTTTTTGACCTTATTGGAAGGGTATACCATTCTGGAACTGGCAAGAACCGGTATTACAGGACTTTCCCGTGGATTCAAAGATGTTGTCTGGCTTGACAATTGATTTTTGAAGAGAAAGCAGTTTAACAATAATTAGAATTTGGGGATGGCACATTTTGATGTAATTTTGAACTAAAAGGTTCCTT
>JBJEMA010000026.1:61826-77632 GCA_051879435.1 Lachnospiraceae bacterium | reverse complement strand
ACTGTACTGTTTTAAACAAAGTAACATTATTCCATCCCTGTTCTTCCAATCGTTCTGCCATTTCATTCTGGGTAAGTGGTTCATTAAAAGCCCATAAAATATTCATAAGTTCTTCTTCTCTTTTGTTTAATACATCCTGTTTTTTCATAGCAATCAATCCTCCATGAATACATTATACTCTTTACGATAACGATTATCAATATTTGATATTCTATATATTTTTATCGACCATAATACTTATATTGTTTATAGCAAAATAAAAAAATCTCTTTGATTCAAACTTTTGTTCAAACCAAAGAGATTTCATATTATCGGCTCTTACTCTTTACTTCTTGCACCTTTACCTCTGACACCACCGCTGTCTCTGCTTTCCCTGACTGCTGATAGGCTTCAAAAGCGTCTGCCCCATACTGAAATTCCGGCTCTGCCACAGCTCCAAGCATAGAAGTCTCCGCCATTTCCACATCTTTCATTCGCTCTGGCTCTTTGGCAAGGCTATTTACCTTATCAAGTGCCTCATCCAGATGTTTCTCCATTCTCTGATACAGCTTTTTCTTTGCCTCGAAAGGCTTTTTCACAAGCTCCGTTTTAGAGAATTTCTTTTCCTTTTCGGAATAATCAACCGTTTCCTTATCTGCAAAGGTACGGAAGATATTCGCAATCTTCTGTCCGGCTTCCCTCATACCGCTACCAAAGGCATCCAATTTATTTATGGTATCCCTTGTGATAAAGCTCTCACCATATGGACCATCCACCTTGTCAGTCATCACAATGTCTGCCCGTTCCTCACCATACACGGAAGCAAGGAACTCTGCTTTGCTGTTCATGTCAAGGTTGGTGGTAAAGATGTCATAAATCAAAGTCTTTATGGAGATATACTGAATCTCCTCATTGAAGTATTCCTTTAGAGCATTCTGCCAGAGCTTTTCTTCATCTTTTCGCATTTCTTCTTCCGACTTATCCACCGTCACAAAGGTTTTTCTGCGGATGA
This sequence comes from Lachnospiraceae bacterium, assembly GCA_051879435.1. Taxonomy (GTDB): domain Bacteria; phylum Bacillota; class Clostridia; order Lachnospirales; family Lachnospiraceae; genus NK4A136. Next base: position 76,641 of record JBJEMA010000026.1, on the reverse strand, counting down.
ATTTCTCTTTGGTTAAATCAATACTAGCCACCGCATCATGCTTAAACTGTGCCATGCGGGGTACTGTCAAGGATATAGCCCTCTGCTGCTTTTGTTTCCACAACATAATACTTAATATCCTCTACATAGTTACCATCCTTGAATACTGCAATCGGAAGTTCCTTTGACTGGGCATGACCGTCCTTGTCAGTTACAAGTGTTTCAATCACATTTCCGTCCTTGTCACGGATTTCAAATTCCACACCTGCAATGCCTTTTCCTGTGTCTGCATCGGTTTTCTCAATGATGATTTTGCCGCTTACAAGCTCATCCTTCATGGATACCTGCTGAAGCTCTTTGGTGTTCTCCACGGTAAACTTCACTTCGTTTGCAATCTTGTAACCATAAGGAGCTGCTTCTTCACGGAGGATATACTCACCCACCGGAATGCGATCTATAACATGAGGCTTTCCGTCAGACTTCCATGTCTCCACAACATTACCGTCCTTGTCGATAATGGAAAGGGTTGCATCCTTTAACTCATGCTCCCCGGTAATGTCTGTTTTGGAGATTTCCAGCTTTGTAGGATAGTTCTCAAATTCTGCCTCAAGTTCAATGACCTTCACATCATCTCCCCGGTAAGAAGCATCCAGTTCAAAAATATCCTCGCCAAGTACATAACCCTTCGGTGCTTCGATTTCCTTCACATAATACTGACCAAGAGGAAGGTCACTTGTAAATACGCACTTTCCGTCTTTTCCGGTAACAGCCTTCTCTACAAGGGTATCCTTTGCAACAATAACCTTACCGTCTGCATTTACAATGTCCTCTGCCGCATACAGACCGAATACTGCCCCTTCAAGCTCATCTCCGGTTTCAGCATCTGTCTTAATGACAGTTACCTGCACTTTCTGTCTCTCGTTGGTAATATCCATGCCTGCATAGACAACCTTTGTGTACTGATCCACATAGGATAAATCTGCCTCTATCGGTTCCTCATTCAGAACAAATCCCTCTAAGGTCTTTGTCTCCACAAGGTAATACTTGCCTAATGGCAGATTATCAATGCTTGCAATTCCCTTATCGTTGGTCACGATTTCTGTAACAAGCTCGTCCTTTTCGTAATAAATGGTATCAAGACCGTCAGGACTTACAATGTCCTCTGCTACGTAGACCTCAAAGGTAACGCCCGCAAGGGATTTCTTGAAGTAGTCAAAGATAAAGTCATACCAGTGTTCCCTGATCAGATTGATGTCGCATAAGAACTCACCGTCTTTATTGATGATAATGGTTCCTGTCGGCACTTCGTCCTCCATCACTACTGTCTGGACTTCCTCGGTATCTGCAATGGTAAACTGGATTTCTTCTGCCTGCAAATATCCGTAAGGAGCAAATTCTTCACGGAGCGTATAAACCTCTCCTACATGGAGTCTCTTAATAACGTGTGCCTCTCCTGCAACAGATGTCCATGTGTCAATCACATTTCCCTCTGCGTCAATCACAGAAAGAGTTGCACCGGAAAGCTCCTCGCCGCTTGTAATGTCTGTCTTTGTGATTTCCACCGTTGTAGGTGTATTGATAAATTCAGACTGTAACTTTACTACCGGAATATCCTGTCCCTGATAAGAAGCATCGCAATCCACGATTTCCTCAGAAGATACATAACCTTCCGGAGCTTTTGTCTCTTTTGCATAGTAAGAACCAAGCGGATAGTCCTTAACAAACTCTGCTTTTCCATCTGTACCGGATACTGCAAGTTCAAGCAGTGTATCTTTCTCAATGATCACTTCACCGTCTGCATTTTCAATATCCTCTGCCGCATATAAGCCAAATTCTGCCCCAGCAATGGCAAGCTCTGTTTCCTCATCCAGCTTCAAAACGGATAAGTCCACTTTCTGTCTGTCATTCTCAAATGTCATGCTTTCTTTGATGACCGGAGTTCTGTCATCCACATAGGCAAAAGTTACGGTCTGCTCCTCTTTATTCAGAACATATCCGTAAGGAGCTTTTGTTTCCACAACCCTGTAAGTTCCAAGAGGAATGTCGGAAAGAACTGCCTTTCCGTTTTCATCTGTGACAAGAGTCGCCACCAGATCGCCCTCGCTGTAATACTTTGTACGCTCTCCGTTTTCGTCCTTCTGGTAGTCGTTGGTATAAATGTCCTCGGCTGCATAGACTGCAAACTCTGCTCCTGCAAGGCTTCCTTCCTTATAGACAAATTCCTTTTCCTCGCTGTCCGCAAACAGACCGCCTTTGTAGGAATCCAGAACCTCGCCTTTCTTCTCAACAGTCAGCTCACCAACAGCAGGCTGATCCACATAGTCAGCGGTAATGATTGCCTCATAGGTGTCAGGATCGGTTTCATAAGCGGTATCTGTATCCACCGCAAAAGTGATATAGTCCTCATTTACCACATATCCATCCGGTGCTGCCACTTCCTCAATGCGGTAATTACCGAGTTTCAATGTTTCCGGCAGGATTAAGTCCCCGTCCCCATCAGTGAAGAAAGAAGTATGCTTCACTTTTGTAGGATAAGTGGTGTACTGCACAACATATTCCTTTGTGTCCAGATTGTAAATCTTAAACTCAGCATTTGGAACAAGCACCGTCTGTCCGGTCTTGCTGTCCTTTTTTACGATACGGAGCTTTGCTGTAAATTCACGGTCAATGAATACTCTCCACACCTGCGGCTCAGTAGGGTGGTTCTCTGTGATGTGAACCTCAAAAGGCTTGATTTCCTTTACATTGTGAGGTACTACCGTTTCCACAACCACATAGGTTCCGTAAGGAATAGGCTGTGTCACCAGATGCCCCTTGCTGTCCGTATAAAGGGTTGTTTCCCCGTTTGAACCAATCACAACAGGATTTGCACTGTCAAAGTCATAGCTTCCATCTTCCTTTACGATTAATGAAGATTTGAGATAGGCGGTAAAACCTGCACCCTCTAAAAGCGGTGCTTCCGTATCCTCTCCGTTGTCAGAAACCTTAATGAGCTGGAAGGGCTGCTTATACACCTGTTCCTCGGACTTTGTGCTTCTTGCCACTTCCGGTACTAAATCACCCTCATAGTCACACACCACATCATGCTCTGCCTCGTCTAACAGATACCCTTCCGGTGCCTGAATTTCCTTCAGATAATACTTTCCAAGATAAAGGTTGTTAATCTCGGCTTCCGCATTTTCATCGGTTGTAATGGTTGCAACAAGATCGCCTGCCTTAAAGATAACTCCGGTTGCACCATCGGGATGCACGATATCCTCTCTTGCATATACTCCGTAAACTGCCCCTGTCAGGCTTGCATCTCCCTGTGGAACTGCTTTTCCTGTTTCCTTATCCACTTTGTAAAGATGGATTTTGGCTGTGGTATGGTCGTTTTCAAAAGTATGGGCAAAGGATGCACTTGCCGTTGTCTCTGACAGATAATTGAAATTGAAGGAATAAATATCCTCCGAATTTCTGATATATCCGTAAGGAGCCTGAGTTTCGGAAACATAGTAACTGTTTGCAATAGGCAAATCTACGGTAAATGCTGCATTTCCGTCCTCTCCTGTTGTAACGGTCTGCAAAGCTGTACCCTTTGTTACAATCACGTTGCCATCATAATTTTTAATGTCATTTCCGGCATACAGAGTGTACTTTCCTCCGTCCAGAGGATTTTCCGTATCGGCATCCTTCTTTGTCACGCTGACAGTAGCTTTCTGTCTGTTGTTGTAAATGCTGGTTGCCTCATACTGTACCTCTACGGTCTGATCCTTGTACTCAATGTTGACTGTCTGAGGTGTGGTATTGATGGTATATCCGTTAATGCTTGCGGTTTCTGTTACCACATAGGTTCCTAAATGAAGGTTGGATAACAGCACCTTTCCGTCATTTCCGGTCACAAGGTTTTCCGCAATCAGATCACCCTTGTTATACACCTTTGTACCATCCGCCTTGTAAATATCCGCACCGGCTGTTACCTTGAAGGTCGCTCCCGGCAGCTTTCTCGTTTCGTAAGTGAAGTTGGAACCGTTCCACCCGGTCAGGACTTCTCCTTCCTTGTAAATGGTAATGGCTCCAAGCTGCTCCTTGTCTGTGGCATTGACGGTTGTTGTCTTGCCCGCCTTTACCTGCAAGGTATGAACCTTGTCACTTACCACATACTTATTCGGTGCAGTGATTTCCTTCATATAATAGGTTCCCGCTACCAATGCCCCGGACTTTGCATAACCATTCTTGTCTGTGGTAATGGTCTGCACAAGATTTTTGCAGGAGCTGTCAGAATAGATTCCGTACACCGCTCCGGCTAAGTTTACTCCACTTGCTTCATCCTTTTTGTAAAGCTCGCCATATCCGATATTCTCTGTTTTTACCTTGATGTAGGCAGGGAGCGGATCACCATGCGGAACTTCTGACACGAACTCCTGATCCCCGGATTTTCCGGTCAGCCAGAACACACAGCTTCCGGTCACTTCCACCTTACCGCTGTTTGAGGTAAATGTGCCTGTTGTGTCATTTGTATTAACCTCTGACGAATAAATGGTAAGGCTGTTTCCATTCCTGCTTGTACTATATCCGCTGAGTGACAGGTCAAACTCGGACAGTACCCCGTTGCTGTCTGTCAAAGTGGTTTCAAATCTCTGGTTCGTCTCATTCCATTTCAGCTCATAGGTCGGAGCCTGACTTTTTCTGGAAGCTGCAAAGCTGGGAATGACAGCATTGATACCCGCATCAATGTTACTCTTTAAGGTCGCATAATACTGATATGACGCTGTTGGGTTTGGTGCTGTGTCACACAGTTTCTTTGCTGCGGAATCCGCACTTGCTGTCCCGTAAATGCCTTTCTCGATAATCCACACCATCGACTGCGTTGCAATGTACTGATCGCACTGGTCATTGCTCGGTGCCGATGCACTTGTGGATGAAAAGCCATAGTACAGGCAGTATCTTAAATATAGAGCCTGCGTATCGGTAAGGCTTGTGCTGGAATTATCATAGCTGTTCATAAGCTGCCCGCCTTTGGCTGCCAGGCCAAAGTTCATACAATAAGCGGAATGCCCGTCAATCATGGCATACAATACCTTTCCATGACTGTATCCTGCCTTTAACTCACTTACCTCCCCGGAATCCTTTGTGGAAGCATACCAGAATGAGATATTTGCACTGGCACTTGCGGCAAATGCAGTTGTCCCATTGGTAAACAGAGAAGTGAATACCGTTAAGACAGCAAGCAGACCTGCCATCCATCTTTTAAACTTCTGCTTCATAATGTCCTCCTGATTTTGGGCATGAAAAAAGCAGGTCTTTTTCAGCCTGCTTTTTTCATACTTCTTATTCTCTTTTTTATGCCCGGTAACAATAGAACACATAGCACTCTTTATCTCCATACATCACCGTTCCGTGGTATTCGATATAGAAATACTGCTGTGGCAGTGAGCTGTACATTCCTGCTATATTCGCTGCAATGTCATCCTCACTGTTAAATTTGACCGTACCGCTGACATCCCTTGCTTCATTCAAATCCGTTGCCACATAAAACTCAAGGTATCCTGCCCCGTCTGTCGGATAACAGTCATTGTAATCCTCCTGCGTAATGGTTCCCTCTGCAAGCATCCGGTCAAGGTCATCGGGAATATAGATCTTCCCGGCTGCTTTCGTCTTTTCCGTTGCAAGCTGAACAACCCTCTGCGGACTGTAAGAAACCGGCTCCGGCTGTGACGGCTGCTGCGGTTCCTGTGGTGCCTCCGGTTCCGGCTCCGGCTTGGTATCCGGTTCGGTTGTCTGAGGTTTAGACGGTTCATTCTGTGCATTACTCTGGTTCTGTGAGTCCTGCTCTTTTTCTGTTGCAGAGGAAGTCTGTCCCTCTGAACTATTGTCTTTTTCCTTGTCATCCTCTGCCGTGGCACTTTCCTCCGGTTCCGTGGATTCCTGTGTTTCCTCCGGCTGCCCTGTCACAGTTTCCGTTTCTTTTTCCTCAGAAATATCTTCCAAAGCCTCTAAAACCGTCTGCGTTTCTGTCTCCACATTCTGTTCTTCTGTTACCTGATTTTCCTTTCCCCCGCATCCTGCAAGAAGCAGGATGGTTACGGATAAAAGGAGAAATAATCTTTGTTTCCTCATAATACCACCTGTCCTCTCTCCCACGAGGGACAGGCTTACGTTCCATAAACTGCCCTGCCGCATCTGCGGCATTACCCTCGTGGGTAAACTGTATTTATCTGTATCTGCAATTTACGGAACGCCTCTGATCAGCTCTCTTAATCTGCTCCAAAGAGCTAAGGGACTGTCCCGTATTCTGTTCATTTCATCCTCCTGCTATTGTACCATGATTCTGTTGTAGTATGCCATCAATCTTCTCGCTCTGGCATTCTTTCTGTACGCCTGATAAAACTTATATCTGAACATAACAGACACCTCCTTTCCTAATCACCGACAGACACACCGACCAGGGATAATACCACTCTTGCGACCAGTGCAAGCAGGAGCAGAAACAACTTTAATCCCATGCACAACAGTTTCAATATCATAAGTACCGCATGAAGCAGCCCTTTCAGTATGGTAAGTAATACCACGCCTGTCTTTCTCAAAATCATTCCTGCCATAAATAGTCCTCCTTTCCACTAGCCCCATGATGAAGCAAGTCCCAATGTTGTTTCGTCTGCCTCTGTCTCAATTTCTCTGTCCGTCTGCTCTGCCACTGCCCTTTCAGGTACAGTCTGCGGCATCTGAATGATCTTTCCGCCTGCGAGAGCTGTCCCCAGCGTAACAATGACTTCTCTTTGCAGCTCGTCCTTGATTTCCCTTCGTATCTGTTCCAGTTCCTCTCGCCTGACATACAGACATTCTCCCGTCTGCTCCGGCTCCTTTGTCAGCTCATTTCCTGCGAGGCGGCTGATATAACTGTCTGCCGCATCTATCAGGAACTGGTTGACTGATTTATGAACATCGGTATTCAGCTCAGCTAAAACCGAATGTACCCGTCTGTGCTGTTCATTATCCAGATTCATTCTGAGATTGTGATATACAATATTTCCTTTGCCCATCTACAATCACCCCAATCCAAACTCTTTTTTGTGGGTGGAAAGATACAGCTTTCCAAGATATTCATATCCTTTGGCATTTGCCTTTACATCCTCGATATACTGGATATTGTTACCCTCATAGCTTCCATAACGCTTCACCACGGTTGCACCACCGCCTACAAAGACGATTTCTGTCACATCAAGAGTATATCCATGCTCTAAAAGAATGTTGTAAACCTTTTCCACATAAGCTCTGAGAGCATCCTCCACAATCGTCATGTACTTCTGTGGCAGCTTATCGTTCTTTCCGTTTCTCATGACCTCCTGTATATCTTCCTCGGAAAGTTCCCTGCCATACTGCCTCATACATTCCTCGTTGATGGTTCTCATGCACTTAATCAGTCCCTCCCGGATTGTGATGCACTCTGCTTCATTTGGAGCGGAATCTTCAATCGGCATAATGTCAATCGTCCAGCTTCCTATATCCACGACTACCACCCTTTTCGGAAGAGTCTTCATTCTGTCGGCAACCGCCGCATAGCACTGAGGGAATACCGATACCCTTGCAATATTCATCCGGTACTGCTCGTTGTCAAAGCGGAAGGTCACTTCCTTATTTCTTGATAAGTAGTCGATGAAGTCCTGCTTTTCTGCTCCAAAACGGGTGAGCGGTAACCCAACGGATAAAAGAACATTTGCATTTCTCATTCCCCGTCTGTTCAGCTCTTTTGCCACCGCTGCCAGCGTAAGCAGATAGAAGTTGTCATTTTCGACTTTCAAGTCCCTTACCTCTAATCTTCTGCCGCCTACCTTATAGTAGGAACCGTTGTACTCCACCACGTTGTTAAAAAACGCAGGCTCCGTTGTGATCTCTTTTACTCCGGTGGTAAATACCTGACTGACCGTTTTCATGCCGGACCAGCCGTGGTCGATTCCGATTACTTCAATATGTCTATCCATCTTTCTTTTCCTCCTGTTCAAAAACAATTTCTTTCTCATGCTCCTTTTCCTCTGTTCCAAGCAGCTTTTTCATACATGGAAAACAGTATCTTTCTGACTGTCTGTACGGACACCCGATACATTCATCTTCCTTTTTCTGCTCCACTGCTTTAGGCTGTGCGTCCTCTTTTACACATTTCTTTGCTATACACTGTCTGTTGTTTCCGTAGAAGAATCTGCACCGCATACAGCTTCTCAAATCTCTTTCTAACTTTGCCTGTACTTCAATAACATCTAAAGGCTTTGGAGATTTCTGTACCCTGACGTTAATTCCCACTTGAGCCACCCGCCTCTCTCTCGGCGGTAAGCCTCTGGATTTCCTCAAGTTTACGGTCTGCCATTCCTGCCGACCTGATCAGCGCATAAAACACTAACCCTACAAGTGCTGTCAATATCCCTATTCCTATCATCTGCCGCCCCTCCCCGACTGTTCCTGCTTCTTTCTCTGTTCTTCCTCCATCCTCTCTACATACTCCCGAATATCAATCAGATCTTCCAAGTCGTAGATTTTGGAACACATGGCATTCTCAATGTTTTCCGGGGTACACTCACCATGCTCGGTAAGTGCCGCTATTACTTTCTGCTTTATTTCTTCCTGCACATCATCCGGCATAGCTGCTATATAATATGGCGGCAGATAGGAAACCTCTGTCTGAACCTCCTTTTCATACTCGTAACTTTTCTCAAAATCACTAATGAATTTTTCTTTTACCAAGATTGCTCTTGTCTTGTTCTCCTCACTGGCTAACTCCACCAGCTCGTCCATGAACTGAATTAACTCTCGCTTTGTCATTGCCATCCTCCTTTTTCGGGCAAAAAAAGTAGGACTATATTAGCAATGCCGGATAAACCGTCTTAAGAGCTAATTCAGTCCTACATGAATTGTAATATTAAATTCCACCTCGCATTCTAATAAAAGCCAAAGTTCGACCATATCAGGTATCGACTATTATCTGACTTTTTGAAATGTAGGTTTTTGATTGTAAACGACGTCGTCCTAACCTTAACCTCATGGCATAAAAAATAGGACTAAATCAGTGCAAACCCTTGATTTTGTTGGGTTTCTCTTAATTTAGTCCTATTATAACAGGTTCATGTCTGGTAACCATTACTTTTTTCGCAAGTTCATCCTGTGATAAACCATTTTTCTTTCTTAGTTCTACGATAATGTCCTTTGTCTCCATAATCCAGCCCTCCTGTTTCCATTATACCTACATAACAGAACTGTGAAAAGCAACTGCTTGTTGCTTCAAATCATCCAAATCGGCACAATAATTATCTACATTACCCATAAATCCCTTTCCGAAAATTGTATACCTTTCATGACTATGGAACTTTGTCCCATATCTTATCACTATTAAACGGTTTCCATCCGCATTTCTTTTTTCTTCCGGTACATTCTTTCGTCCGCAAGTTCAAAAACCTTATCATAATCGGTATGTTCTCCCGGCGCTTCCGCCATACCATAAGAAATCGACAAAACTAAATCATCTGCTTCCGGTATCGGATATCTCATTTTCTCCTCGAATTCTTTTATCAATTCTTTTCTGTTTCTATAATCATTAGCAAACAATATTGCAACAAATTCATCTCCACCGGTCCGGAATACCTGACTGTTTTTAAAAATGCGACTTATGTATTTTGCCGCCTCCTTAAGAAGAATATCCCCTGTTTCATGACCATAGGTATCATTTGTTCTTTTCAAATAATTCAGATCCATTGCCACCACTGCGTATCGGTTAAACTTATTATTTATGATATCCGATACCAGTTCCAAATAACTTGTTTTATTTCCAATTCCTGTAGCAGCATCTGTACGAGCCATATGGTTAAGTTTTTCGATATAGTCCTGGGTGTTTCTTGCCATTCGGGCAATTCCTTCCGATAACTTTTCAAATTCATCTCCCGTATATGAAATATACTGGATGGACCAATCTCCTTCTGCATATTTATCTGTCACTTCGGATATTTTTTCCAACGGATATAACATTTTTTTCGTATGTTTCCAAATAACAATCGAAGAAATGCTAAATATGAATATGGTAATTAGTATACATATCATAATCAGATAATTCCTGTTGTGATATATTTCACTTTTTGGAACATTAATATACATTATCATTCCATTAGACAGTTTTCTGCAGCATATGACGGAAGCATTTCCCTCCATGTCGGTAATTTCCAGCAGTTCACTGCTGTTATCAATTGTTGTTATGCGGTGATAAAGTTCATTGGAAAGATTTTCACTTCTGACCTCTCCGTCCGAATCAGAATAATATATGAGCCCTTCCTTCAGATCCACACATGCAATAGATTCGGATTCATATATCTGAACATCTTGAATTTCATTCAAAATTAATTTGAAATCTATATCCATTCCTATTACACCAAGAAATTCCCCACTGTTCAGATACAAAGGAATAATATAGGAAATCATAAACACATCAAGATTATTATTATAATAAGGTGACATCCACAAAGGTTCCCCTGTTTCTTTTGGAATATAGAACCAGCCAACATGTTCTATGTCACTTGAATTGTAAGCAAGTATATCGGTCGGCATTTCTTCTTCAAAATAGCCCGTTTCCATATTTTTTGTTAAGAAAAAACCATCGATACCTTTACCTGTAATTTCCGGATTATATCGAAAATAAACCGCAACCGCTCCATCCGTTTCATTTGCAACGGCAAAAGAGAATGCCTTCAATCGCTGCTCATCTTCAACGGAATATACTTCCATCCCATCATTTGTATTCTGCAATTCTTTTGCATATTTATATAGGATCTCAACAGCGTTATAAACAAGATGCAACTTGTTATCAAACTGCAAAGATTCTTTATCACAGAACTGAGACATTATTTTTTGGGAATCATCTTTTGACAGTGTTCCAACGACATATACACATACTGTTCCCATTACCAGTGCAAGAATAAGCAATGCAGAAACGGAGGAAAATAGTATTCTTTTTCTTAAAGATGACTTTATCGTCCTATTATAAAACATCTATAAACTCCTTTCCTTTTATCCATGGCAAATTCAATAATTATGCGGTTTTCTTTTCTTTGTTTATCAGAAACATATATGTTTTTGTTCGATAAATCAAACTTTTTACAGATTACAGATTTTAAGAAATCTAAGTATTCCGCAAGCATAAATATTTTTCAAAACAGCGCCGGAATGTTATAATTACCTCGATAATAATAATTTTCCTAATAAATTGTTTAGAAATTTTTCCAACAAAAAATTGATATTCTAACCTACGAAAGTGATAAGGACCCTAATATGAACAGTAAACAAATTCTTCTGCTGGATATGAAAAAACACTGGCATGGGTACGAAATGTTTTTATGCTTAATTGCAGTACTGGAAGCATTAATGATGGTGTATGGAAAGTGGCACTTTGATTTTTCAAATCCGATCCGCGTACTCTACTACGGATGCTACATCTTTTTGTTTTGCACCACCATTCTTGTTGCGATTATCAATCATCAATTAATGAAAAGCGAGAACCACATGGGAATTGCAACAAAAATTGCCTGCATTTATATTGTGGTTTTGATTTTCTGGACTGCAGTGATCTCCTCCCTTGATATTCACGGAGGCGGTTATCCGGTTACTTATATGACTATATTGGCAGCAGTCAGCAGCCTGGTTGCGTTAAATCCTGTTTTATATGCAAGCGTGGCTATCTTATCCAGCGGATGCATTGTTGCATTTACAACGCTTTTAGGCACTGAATCCCTTCACTTACCTTTTTATATTAATCATGTCATTTTTCTTATTGTTGTCATCGCTGTTCAGATTCGTAATTTCAAATCCATCAGGGAACAATATACTTTGAATAATAAACTGGAAGAATGGGCTGAAATTGATGCACTGACAAGGGTATATAACCGGCGTGCCCTGGACAATTATATAGAGAAGTTGGGAAATACCGAAGATGCATTTTCCTTCGTATTACTGGATGCCGACAATTTTAAAACAATCAATGACACTTACGGACATCAGGAGGGTGATCAGTGTCTCTTTGACATTGCCAGCCTGCTTACCGGCATGCTGGGCGAGCATGTATTCCGTTATGGCGGAGATGAATTTGCAGTGGTCTCTTTCGAGGACGCTTCCGTGGTTGCGGAAAAGATGAACCTTATCAATCAACGCTTAAAAGAAAAGAACAAACCATATAATCTGCAGATTTGTGCAGGGATCTACCACTGTTCACAAAAAACCGACCACAAACTCATTTTTGAATGTGCCGATCACGCACTCTACAAAGCAAAACAAAACGGGAAAGCCAGGGCAGTGGTATACTCGAAAGATATATAATGCCTTTTCAGCATAAGAAAAGCATATAATATGTATCCTCTCTGTCCCGGCATTGCAGTAAAAAGAGTTAATTGACTTCATAGGTAATATAACTTCCCGGCATCTTTTTACTCATATATGCCGCGCGGTCTGCTTCCTTGTAAATCGTCTCAAAGTCCTTCTCATTGCCCTCTAATACAAAACTGACGCCAATGCTTAGTTCAATCTTTCTCTCATTTCGCAGTTGAGGAATATCAATTTCATCCATCTGTTGTAAAAATCGATTCAGAATTGCTCTGGATTGGCTTTCCTCGGTTACACCAATGGCAAAAGCAGCAAATTCATCTCCACCTAAACGCAACACAATGTCATTTGGACCGAAAGCGTTTTTCAGACAATTGGCAATTTCCTTAATTACCTGATCTCCCACATCATGACCGTATTTATCATTAATGGATTTAAAATCATCGGCATCCATCAGACAGAACATGCCACTGACATTTTTCTGTATCTGCTCTTTAATCAGTCGTTCTCCACAGCCACGGTTACGAATTCCCGTCATCAAATCCGTTTCGGAAAGATATCGCAATTCACTTTGGGTTTTCTTTTCTTCGTCAATGTCTTCCACCATCCACAAAAAACTGGTGATTTTGTCATTTTTCCGCTTCATGACAATGATACGAGCCTTTGTCCAGCCATAGATACCAAGAAATTCAATGGAAATGGCTTTAGAGGAACCCATTCGCTCATCCAGAGTGGAAAAATCAATAAATTGCTCTATGGCCTCCCAATGCTCTTCCCGCACCAATGCCTTCATAACTTTGGATAACACTTCCTGGGAATTCTTGGCCGTTTCCTCCGCAATTATCTTTTGCTCCCGCACATAAGGCATACAGCGTATCTCATCAATCGTATCATTTACCAGGTCAAATTTATGAACGGATATGTAAATATCGGCAATCGACTCCAATTGATTATTTAGATTCTCTGCCATTCGACGCTTCTTATAGTTATTCCAGTAAACAAGAAAAGCAAATATCACAAAAACAACGATTCCTGTAATTAACACCACATAAATATAATTCAGAGAATTCTTCAATTCATTGCTTTTTACTATCAGATAAACATTCCATTGGTTTCCAATATGGGAGACAAACACAGACTGCCGGGATCCGCTTTCATTGGAAAAGATAAAATAATCCATATCCGGACCTTTTTGAGCCAACGCCTCCCGGTATCCCGCAATCAATGATGTCTCGGAAATATCGGTTGCAAGCAAATCCTGATTGGTTGCAGATACAACAATATTTCTATTGTCCGTAATAATTACTTCATCATAAATCAGATAGTCATCTCTTTCCACAATTTCCTGTATGTGATCCAATGACATATCCAGAGAAACTACCGAAGTTTTATCCGGCAATTGCTGCGCCACAGACATCATAACCGTATTTGTCTGGGAATCCAGATAAGGCGTAACAAATACAACTTCCCCGTTGCCTGCCACTGCCTCCTGATACCATGGTCTTTCCTGTGGCACATAATCTTCTTCCGGCACCCAGCCACTGCCATCGAGATATTCCCCATTAATATAACCATACAATCCGGTATAATTTTCATCGATTGTTTCCATGATAACGCTGGATTCAAAGGTCAGATAATTGAGAATGTCTTCATTGGAATTTCCCTCTTCAAGCATGATTTCAACTGTTTTGGCAGCCAAAACAATCTGGTCGATTTCCTCGATCAGATAATATTCTACCTCCTGCCCCAATTGTGTAACATTCAGATGTCCAATGCTCAAAACATTTTCACGGGAAAAATGAAACAACAAGCGAAAAATGAAGAACAACAAAACAGATAATAAGACGAAAACAAATATTATATATCCTGTAAGCCCCTTTTTCGAAGAATTCGTATTTTTATTTACCCCCAAGATTCCCTTCTCCTCTGTATATCTTTTTTTATTATGGTTATATATTAGTTTATTGTAGTGCCTGTTGCAACACCCTGCAATTCTCCTTCATAAGAGAAAGATAGGTTACGCCGTTTGCCACTTCCTCTGCCGATACCGACTGTAAAGAATCCATGGTTAGAATCTGCTGGTTCTTTGTTGTCGTGGTTTCCCGAATTGTCTGCGCAATTTTCCCATCATTGCTCTCTAAAATGAGAATCGTATGCAGACCTAATTCATCTACCTTCCCAGCCAAAAAAGTAATGGTCTCGAAACTCGCTTCCGAATCAGCAGAACAGCCGGAAAATGCGGCATAATAATCAAGTCCGTAATCCTCCGTCAGATAACGGAACGGAAAACGATCCCCAAACAAAACCGTCTTTATGGGCGACGCATCCACTACCGTCTGAAATTCCTGATCCAGGGAAAGAAGTTGTTGCCGATACTGCTGCGCATTGGCTTCATAAAGATCACTGTTTTCTTCATCCACTATGGCCAGTTTTTCCGCAATCAGGCCACAGAGAAGATCTGCATTTCGCAGGGAAAGCCAGATATGCTCATCATATTCCGGGGTCGCCT
>JBJEMA010000026.1:0-61726 GCA_051879435.1 Lachnospiraceae bacterium | reverse complement strand
CTCCTATGTGGGCATCCTCATTCTCCGAAGCCGCCTCTCCTATGTGGGCATCCTCATTCTCCGAAGCCGCCTCTCCTATGTGGGCATCCTCGTTCTCCGGAGCCGCCTCTTCTATGTGGGCATCCCCGTTCTCCGGAGCCGCCTCTTCTATGTGGGCATCCTCGTTCTCCGGAGTCACCTCTTCTGCGTGGGTATCGTGGTCATGACCATCTTCGTTTCCTATCTCCATGCCTTCTACAATTTCCTCTTCTTTTGCATATTCTCCCAAGGCTTCCAGCAACGGAATAACTACCATATCCTTATTCGTGGCATTAGCCAGAGCATCTGTTACCCAGCCGTCAGATTCTCCGCCAACATATAGGAACATATCGCAGCGGGAAATCTGAATCAAATCGTCTGCCGTTGGCTGAAAACTGTGAAGATCTGCACCATTATCCATAAGAAGGATGATTTCCACATTTTCATTCCCATTTGCAATTTCCCGTACCCAGTCATAGATTGGAAAAATGGTTGTTACAATGGTAATTTTATCCCCATCGCTCTGCGTGCCGGAAAATGTTCCACAGCCGGACACGAAAGATAATAACAGGATGCAAATTGTCATATATGTTATCCGTTTCCTCATTTTTCCAAACTTTTTCATTTTCTCAGAGATTCTCTTCTTTCCAAATTGTTCACTTTTTTTGAAATACTTCATATTCTTAAATCTGTTCTTAATTCTATTTTATAATTCTATTTTATAATTCTATTTTATAATTCTGTTTTATAATTCTATGCTTCTTTCATTTCTTTCTTCATTACATTAATCTTCCGTTTTTACACTTCCGATTTCTTTTTTCTTCTCTGCTGCAATGCCGTTGTGTTCCGCTCCCAAAATACGCCATCTGTATATCCCTGTATAGAAGGGTCGGAATCAGCCATCTCCAAACGCTTTTGCGCCCACACCAGATACTGGGGATTCTGTTCAATTCCAATAAAATGACGATGCAATTTTTTTGCCGCCACAGCAGTTGAGCCGGAGCCCAAAAATGGGTCCAGCACCACATCGTTCTCATTTGAACTGGCCAATATTAACTTTGCAAGAAGTTTTTCCGGCTTCTGGGTCGGATGTGCCGTATTCTCCGGCATAGACCAGTATGGAATGGAAATGTCATCCCAGAAATTGGAAGGATAGGTATTGCGGAATTTTCCTTCCCCGGTTTCTTCCCAGTCTTTCGGTTTTCCGTTTTCTTTATAAGGAGCCACCACTTTTCTTCGCACCTTCACATCTTCCACATGGAAAGTGTAATTACCGGAATTTGTGGCAAAATAAATATCTTCCATGCCATTCTTCCAGTTCCTCTGCGCACCCCGGCCTTTCTCCCGTTGCCAGGTAATCCGATTGCGCAAATGAAAATGCCTCTTCAATACTCCCGCAATTGCGCAACCCGAAAGCCAGTCGCAACAGACATAAACGGATGCGTTCTTTTTCAGCAGGGGTTTTACTGCCTGTACCCAGCGCTCTGTATATTCTTCGTAACTTTTTTCCTCTGTCTTTTTGAATTTATTCCCATGAAAATCCTTGTCCAGATTGTAAGGCGGGTCCACAATGAGTAAGTCCACACTCTCTTTTGGCAAATGTGCCAGCACCTCAAATGTATCGCCTAGTATAGTTTGATCCAAAACATAGGAAAGAGGAAATGATTGTTCCTTGTCCGATTTTCCAAAGGATGCATTGCTTTGATTTTTTCTCGATTTATTGAAGGATGCATTGCTTTGATCTTTTCCCGATTTATTGAAAGATGCATTGCTTTGATCTTTTCCTGATTTACCGAAGGATGCGCTGTTGTAGCAGGCATTGACCTGCATCATCAACTGCTCAAAGGACAGACATCTTTCCAAGTATTCTTTCCCATCTTCCACAGAAATATCAATGGTACGATTTCTCTCTGCTTTCATAAACTGCTCCTGCGCCGGTAAGAGTATTCCCTCTCATTTTGCAAATTTTGCCGACAGGCTCCTGCGCCGGCAAAAGAATCCATCACATAGGGTAATTATATCTTGTTTCGGCTCTGCGAGGAAGAGTATTCAAAGGATTTGCAGATTTCGAAGAATTTGCGGATGCATTTCTTTCCTTTTTGACCTATTCGTATGCAAAGGTTTTCAGGAATTTTTTTGCGCGTACCGTTTGCGGTTCCTCAAAGAACCCTTTCACATCCCTTGTTTCTTCCACGATTTCTCCTGCATCCAAAAATAGAATGCGGTCAGCAACTGCTCTTGCAAATGCCATCTCATGGGTTACAATCAGCATAGTGGCTCCTCCCCGGGCAAGTTCCAGCATGGTTTCCAAAACTTCATGCACCATTTCCGGATCCAGGGCTGCCGTCACCTCATCAAATAGAAGAATTTCTGGATGCATGCAAAGTGCCCGTACAATGGCAACCCGTTGCTTCTGTCCGCCGGAAAGCTGGCGTGGATAATAATCCTTTTTCTCCAAAAGCCCCACTTTTTCCAGAAGTTCCAGCGCTTCGGCAACCGCTTCTTCTTTTTTTCTTTTCTGCACCTTAATTGGTGCCAAAATTATATTTTCCAAAACCGTTTTGTGGGGAAATAAATCATACGACTGAAACACCATACCGATTTTCTGACGGATTTTTGTGATATCTTTTTTCTTCGGGTTTACTATAGTTCCATCCAGAATTATTTCACCACCCTGCGTTTCCTCCAGTCCGTTCAGGCAACGAAGGAATGTACTTTTCCCGCATCCGGATGGCCCGATAATAACCACAACTTCACCCTTCTCAACGGTAAGATTAATATCCTTTAACACCACGTGTTCTCCAAACTGTTTAAACAAATGTGCTATTTTAACCAACTCACTCAACTTATCGTCCACCTTTTCTACTATTTACCGCGCTTTATTTACTTACGCTTTCCCGCAGCGGTGCGCTCTGCCTACATTTTATACACCGCCGCGTGCCTCAAATGCTTACACTTTCCCGTTTTTTCTTTTATTCAACTGCCCATCGTTTTTCCAACACGGTTGCCAATTTACTGATAGGCCAGCAAACCAGAAAGTATAGAAGGAAAACAACTGCAAATACACCAAATGCTGCATTTGGCGAGGTTCTTCGGTTCGCTTCAATAATCTGCTGTGCAACCTTTAAAACTTCTACAATTCCAATCATCATAACAAGAGATGTGGTTTTAATCATCCGGGTTACCAGATTGATGCAAAGCGGGACCAGACGACGCAGGATTTGCGGAAAAATAATGAAAAGAAAGGTCTGCAGGGAATTCATCCCAAGGGCCATTGCTGATTCGTATTGAATTACCGGAATGCTTTTCAAAGAACCCCGGACAAGATCTCCCATTTCCGCACTGCCCCAGAAGACAAATACAATGATGGCAGAAAGTTCTGCCGACAAATCCCATCCAAATACCCGGGTAGAACCAAAATATACAAGAAACAGCAAAACCATTTGCGGCATGATCCGGACCGTCTCCAGATAGAGCCGCAAGGTGCCATGTATTATTTTGTTTTTGGAGGTCATCAGAACACCTACTATCATACCGAGTAAAATGCTGAGTGAAACGGATATTAGACTGATTTCCACCGACACCCATAGTCCCTTCAGCAGACGAAGAAAATTCGTTCCTTTAAAAAGAACATCAATCCCCAAACTCTGCATAGCGTAACCTCCTTTCAATTATGGTTCCCAGAATAGATACCGGGAAGAGCATAAGAAAATAAAATACCACCAAAAGAAACAGGCACTCTATGGTTTTCGCATACATACCAATCAAATCCTTTGCCGTAAACATGAGATCCATAAGACTGATGGTGGAAAAAACAGAGGTCTCCTTCAGTAGAAAAATTACATTTGCCAGAAGACCCGGCACACTGATGGAAATCGCCTGTGGCATAATAATATACCGGAAAACCTGGCTCTTTGTCATTCCGAGACTATATGCACTTTCCGATTGAATTTTCCGAACCGACTCCAGACCGCTGCGAAAAGTTTCAATCATATAAGCACCGCCCAGAAGACCCAGGCCAAGTACGCCGCAATCCTGCGCCTGAATTCGGATTCCGATTTTCGGCAAAGCAAAATACAGGAAAAACAACTGAACCAGGAGAGGTGTATTACGGAACAATTCAATATAAATACCTACTATATTTTTCAGCACCGGCGTCTTAAAATGCAGAATAGCAGCACCTATTATACCAATTACAAATGATACAAATATGCCCTGCCATCCTACTTTCAACGTAAGCAATAGTGCTTCTTTATATAGCGGAAGATATTCTTTTAGGATTTCAACATCCATGGTCACTTCCTCTTTTCAAAAAATATTTACTGTACGCCGCCGCCTTCAACTACAAGGGTATCTTCGTAATCTGCGCCATAAGTATCCAGCAATGTTGCTTCGTAATCTGCATGGAAGAAATTCTCAGCGCCAAGGGCTACAATTTCCTCATTCAGCCAATTTAACAATGTCTCATTTCCCTGTGTTACTGCCGGTGCAATGGTGTCCGCACTTCCAAGGGAAGGAATACCAACGGTAAAGCCTTCATTTTCAAGGGCAAATGCGATTACCTCTGTGTTGTCGTTCGCCCAGGCAACACCGTTTCCATTTTCCAAAGCAGTCTTCGCTTCTGCATAGGCATCATATTTCTGTAATAAAATATTCGGATAATTATTTGTCAAATAAGTTTCCGCTGTTGTTCCGGATATTACAATTACCGCATCATCCGCACCTAAATCATCAAGACTCTCTACCACCGCATCGGATGGAGAAACCACGCCAAGTGCTACATTCATGTATGGCAGAGCAAAATCCACTTCCTCTTCTCTTTCTGCCGTTACGGTAAAGTTCGCAAGAATAATGTCAACTTTTCCTGTCTGCAAATATTCAATTCGATTGGCAGCTTCCGTAGAAACATAATTGATTTCAACTCCAAGATCCGCACCAATCCGCTCAGCAAAATAAACATCATAACCTGCGTAATCTCCATTTTCATCCACATATCCAAACGGGCTCTTATCAGAAAATACTCCGATGTTGATTACGCCACTTTCCTTAATTTCATCCACTGTACGATACACCACATCCGTGGTTTCGCCTGTTGAATCCGTTGCCTGTTCCTCCGTAACCGTATTCGTATCCGTTTGATTTGTTGTAGTTGTGGTATCCGCTGCTCCGCATCCGCTGATAACACTTCCGATTAATGTTGCACCCAATAAAGTTGCTGCTGCTTTTTTCCATAAATTTTTTCTCATAATTTTTCTCCTCTACTTTCTTTATTTTTTATATTTTTAATAATTATTACTTAATACACGATAAATGGCTTCTGCCAAAGTTTTGTGTCCTTCTTCGGACATATGTTCCTGATCGATATCGGAAGGTTTGGCATAATCCGATGCTGCCAGGAATTGACAACCATACTTTCTTGCCAGTGCGGAATAGATGGGTTTTAACTTTTTTGAAACATAAACAGATTTTCTGTTAAATTCCGGATCGTATTCTTCTTTCCAAACCCGTTCGCCGAGATGAATCGGTGATATCAGTAAAATCTTGATTTGCGGATTGAATTTTTTTACCTGTTTCAAAATATTTTCCATACCATAACCTATCACCTGCGGTGATGCATTATAAACGGATTTACAGTCATTCGTTCCCAACATCAAAATCAATTGTTCTACGGGACTGTGCGATTCCAGAATTGGCAGAATAAAATCAATTCCTTTTCTACCCGGGCGGATACTGTCGTCAAAAACGGTTGTTCTTCCCACCAGGCCTTCCTCAATTATTTCGTTTCCCTCCTTTTTCATTTTTTCCGTCAGTATTCCGGTCCAACGAATCTCCTTTGGAAACCGTTTGCCATCTTGTGGACGATAACCATATGTATTTGAATCACCAAAGCATAAAATCGTTCCCATTTTTATCCTATGTTTTCTCCTTTCTTTTCGTTCCTGTCTTCTTAATGATTATTCGAAATTCACTTTCGAAGCAATCCGACCCGGCTGATCCTGCCGACTTTATTTTGATACTATCCGGTCCGGCTGCATTCGCGGCTATTCGTTTGACGATATTTCGCAGCTTTTTGATGATCCGTTTTGTCTTCTCGGCAAACGGCATAAAAAAAGATGCCTTGAAGATATCTCCCGGCATCGGCTTAACTGACTACATCCTTATGGTGTCTCAATTCGGTTTCGGCGCATGACAAGTCTGCCAGACGCCACCGCCAATATCTGCCGGGGAGAATCGCATTAAGCACATACAACACATATTCATAAAAGAAACGATTACATTTTTTCTCATCTTGTCACTTCCTTTCTTTTCTTCTTTGATTGGCATTATATTTTTAATTACCTACCTTGTCAATAGGTATTTTAATTTTTTTACACGATGCATTTTAATTTTTTGCATGATGAGGTTCCTGAGCCTGCACATGATGAGATTCCTGAGCCTGTCCATATTTGACAAATATAAGAATATCTATTATATAAAAATAGTTGTGTTCTTAATGAATCAAAAAATTTGTTTTCTTCAAAACAAATCAAAGTTTTGAAACGAATTAATTTAAGGATTTTATATCATGGAAAAAACTGCAAAGGACATTTCCCCAATCGATTTGCATACTGGCGATATTTCTACAAATGAAAATCATTCCGCCGAAGGCAGCGATTCAACAAACGAAACCCGTTCCGACGAAGGCAGCGATTCAACAAACGAAACCCGTTCCACCGAAGGAAGCGATTCTATAAAGAATAAGCCATCCGGAAGCAAACGGTTTTTTAAAGTTGTGCGCCGCATTCTAATTTGGATATTATCCACGCTTCTGGTTTTACTCCTTGGCGCCTATGTTTTTCTTTACTATACCAATAAGGGACCATCGCCACATTTGACTGCTCTTTTTGTATCTTCCGCCATGGAATCAAGTGCCGGAGGTTATCTGGTGCGTTTATTTTACTCAAAGGAAGAAATCGAGCAAATCCGTAATCAGAATCTGATGAAAGAAATGAATGAAGTCACGGATACCACACTGATTCATGTCATGGCTGCCGAAACTTTATCGCAAAACGATTCGGAAAAGAACAGTTCCGATGGTTCCGTGTCCGACAATGCAGTTCATCCGGAGGATCCGGATGGCGACGGCATTATTGTTTATGATGTGCATGGGCCACCTATCGCGGAAAAATGATGGTGGTTCTGGATCCGTCGCGGGTAAAGGTGGGCGTCATCAACACCTTTGATCTGGATTTGCCGGGTATGACATTGGAAAACATCGTCGCCAAATACGATGCTGTGGCCGGTGTCAATGGCGGGCAATATGATGATGAAATCGGACTGGGTTCCGGGGGAATGCCAATCGGCATCGTCATTTCCGACGGGCAGCTTCTGCTTGGCGATCCGGATACTGTTTACGGCGTATATGGATTTACCCGGGATAATGTTCTTGTGGTCGGAGATATGACGGCTGCTCAGGCGGTTGCCATGGGCATCCGGGATGCGGTCAGTTTTGGTCCTGCCCTGATTGTAAATGGGCACGCCGCCAACTATTCCGGTCTTGGAAGCGGACTTAATCCGCGGACCGCTATCGGACAACGCAGTGACGGTGCGGTTCTGCTTCTTGTGATAGAAGGCAGACAGGCCGATTCTCTTGGTGCATCCATGGCAGACATTATTGAAGTTATGCTGGAATACGGTGCCGTCAATGCTGCAAATCTGGACGGCGGCATGTCCTCTGCCATGGTATATAACGGCGAAACAATCATCGACAGCTGCACGCTGGGTTATACCCGAAAAATTCCGACTGCCTTTCTTGTGGAGGGAATGTAAATGAAGAAAAAGACCAGCCCTTATCGCATTTGTCTCATCTGCTGGCTTGGCGCCCTTTCCATTGCCATCGCCATCGGTCTTGGATATTATTTTGATTTTCTTGTCGACTATGAAAATGTGTACCAGAGCAGCCGGCCAAATCTTAAAATGGATGAAATCATGCTTTCTTTTGAGCAAATGGACATGGACACTATTTACGACTGGATTACGGAAAAGCCGGAAATCAATGAATTTGAAACCGAGGAAAATGTGAAAAATTACATGCGCAGACTCCTTGCAGATGCCAGATTTTCCTATGCCGAAACGGAGAATTCTTTTGACGAACGCCCCGAGTATTACATATTTGCCAACGACTATCTCATCGCAAAGTTATGTCTGGGAAAAAGAGCAGACGAATATCTTCCTTACGGCTTTCCGATCTGGGATATTTCCTATTTCGAATTTTACACGCAGGCGGATTTTGAAATCAGCATTCTGACTCCCGACAATGCTTCGATTTATATCAATGAAATTCCTGTAAACGACGATTATTGTTATCAACGAGTTATTGTCATAGAGGAACGCAGTTATGTGGAGGATTACGCGACCCTGCCGGTCTACCGAAAATACCGGGCAGACGGATTTTACGAAACGCCCGACCTCACTGCAGTAAACTCCTTTGGACAATCCAGCCGTATCACATTTAACCCGGAAACGGGAATGCAGGAGGTTGCCTTCGGGGAGCCGGATGCACAGACAACGGAGGAAATGAAATCCTATGCGATTGAAACCGCTACTGCCTACGCCAACTGCATCAGCCATGATATCTCTACAACGGAATTGGCTGCATATTTTGTTCCGGACTGTCCGATTATGGAACGAATCCGGGAAGGCGTCCGCACCAACTATTTCTCACCGCATACTTCACCGGTTATCAGCAATGAAGAAATCAAGCGGTTTACGGTTTATAACGAAAATGTATATGTCTGCGAAGTCAGCCTGCAGCAGGATATGGTAGCTTACGGCCGGCCGGAAACTGTCATTACCGATCTCACCTTCTTCTTTGTCAATACAATGGAAGGTTGGAAGGTATGTAATATTATGTATTAAAAAATTATGTATGAAAAAAGCATGCTTTTCCATTTATTAAAAAGCATGCTTTCTTCTTATCCGTTTTTAATTTTTTGAAAATTCCGAATGTTTTCCTGCCCGGTCTCACAACAAATCAGCCAGCGTCTTTCCATCCAGGTAATCATTCATAACCTTCTCCAGCCCCTCCCAAAGGGCGATGGTTTTGCACTGCTGCCTGCGTTCACAAACCGCTGCATTTTTCGACAAACAGGACACCGGTGCCAAATCCTTTTCCGTCAACCTTAAAATATCGCTGATTCGATATTGTTCCGGCTCTCTGGTGAGACGATAACCGCCTCCTTTGCCCTGAATTCCCTCAATATAATTATTCCGGCGCAGCACCGGTAAAATCTGTTCCAGATATTTCAGCGATAAATCCTGACGCATTGCCACATCCTTCATGGGAACATAGCCGTCTTTCTGGTGCATTGCCAAATCAATCATGACTCGTAATGCATAACGTCCTCTTGTTGAAATCATGATATTCCTCCATAAATCTAAACCAATAAACGATATGGGTCCTAAATCAGCCGATTTCCTTCCCGGAAATGAAATTCACAAACTGGTCTGATATGCACCGGAAATGTCACAGGCAGCATTTATGGAACTAATCGTCTCAAGTACCTCCGGTGCAATCTGCGGGATGATTTCACAAGCCGGTTTTGCCGTATAATATCCCTGAATCAGATCCACGCCCAGTGCAATTACCGTTTTCAATTCCTCGGTGGTTTCCACCCCTTCTGCCAGAGTAAGAATATTATTGTCCTTGGAGAAATCAATAATACTCTTTACAAAATGTTTTTTCTGCGGATTCTGATCCACTTTTTCTATCAGCATCCGGTCAATCTTAACAAATTTCGGCATATAACGAAGCAGATTGTTTACATTGGAATATCCGCTTCCGTAATCGTCGATTGCTGTTTCGATTCCCATGTTTTCATACTGCTTTTTCATGGAAGCCAGCCGTTTATCCGTCAATTCCGATTCTTCGGTAAATTCAACAACAATGGTATCCTGCAGATTTTTTGCCCTCTCTGCGAATATTTCCTTATCCTCTCCCTGTAAGGTATAAGCAGGCATACTGTTAATAAACATTTTCCGGTTGCAAAGCATGGACTTATTTTTCTTCGCATATTCGGTCACATTGAAAAAGGTCAGTCGTTCAATGTCATATAAACGATTCAGTTTTTGTGCTAGGCAAAGAATATCATGTGGTGACAACTGATATTTCGGATCGCATCGCATCAATGCTTCGTAAGCGAAGATTTCTCCGGTCTGGGCGGAAACAATCGGCTGGAAATGATAGAACAATTTATTTTCATCCAACAGTTTTTCCACCAGTTTACATTTTTCCATTTCCTCCTGACTGATGTTTCCAAAGGATTTTTCCTTGATCCGCTGCTCCTTTTTCCGGTTTTTCCGGTTAATGGTCTGGTTCACCACCATTTCACCGCTGGCCAGATCATGACAGTTTAAGCAGGTAAATTCTGTACTGACGGACACCGCCAGCTCCGGATAATGATCAATCCGGTAATCTTTCAATTCTTTTTCGATGGTATGTATAATCTCACGAGAACGCGCTTCGCAGTCCTTTGCAAAAAACAGAATTACAAATTCATCTCCAAATACGCGTGCACAGGTCTCGTCAATATCAATAACCTGGGCAATCACCTTTGAAACTTTTTTAATCACATGACTTCCATTTAAATGACCGGCAATCTGATTTATTTCCTGGATATTGCTGATATCGAGAGAGAGAATTCCCATTACATTTTCATCCAGCCCACCGGCAAACATTTCATCCATTTTCATGCGAAGACCCTGGTAGTTATAAAGACCGGTATCCGTATCCCGGATCTGCGCTGCCTTTGCCTTGTCCAACAGGCTCTGCATCGCCCGCTGCCGGAAAAATGCTTCCATTCCCTGCATAACATTACGGATCCAGACACGGTATGTATTGCTGTAAATGCATACCTCATTTTCGAAGAAAACTACGGTATATCCGAAACATCGGTCGTCAAAATAAAGTGGATTGAAAATAAAAGTACCCGGATATTCCCGTTCTTCCCAAAGCTCCGGAATCAGCTTCTGCGTCGGAAAAGTTTTTTTGTCCGATTCTTCCGTAAGGGAAATGTTATTGCCGTGACCCGCTTCCATTCCTGCCGCATTTCCTTTGATGGAAATGACGCGACTCATATTTTCGGTATATCCGTGACGAATCGCATTTTCCCCCACCATTGCCAAGGGGTCTGTATAATTCTCGTTCAGGCACATACTAAACTGATGAAACGGCATAATCTGATGCGAATAATTCTCTACCACACGGAAAAATTTATCATACTCGTTCTGCTCCAGCATGTCCTCTGTGATGTGGTTAAAATCCGAATAGTAACTCTCCGTTGACTGGTCGTTCTCCCAGCTTTTCCGATTTGCGGAAATCAGATGTTTCTCATATCCCGTACATCCGCAACTTCCGCCAACCATGATTTTCGAATGGTATTTCTGCTTTTCTTCCTCCTGACCGGTAATGGCTGCGTGAATTTTCCGAAAACAGGCACTACCGCATTCATAGGCCGGAATAGATGCAGACGTCAGCGGAACCGGGCTGTTCCAGCCCTCCTGGGTGGAATCGTATCCAACCAATGCCATATCTTCCGGAATTCGAATTCCATTTTTCTCGAACACCGCTCCGGCACCAATTGCCATATAATCATTGGCACAACAAAGTGCCTGTGGAAGTGATTTCATTTGGCAGATTTTTTCAGCCACACGCGCACCGCTGTCATACCAGTAATCCCCATGGAAAATGTAATCCTCCCGCACAGGTATGCCATGACTACGCAAACTGTCCCTGTATGCATTCAGTCTTTGCAGTGAGTGAAGATGACCTACTTTTCCCCCAAGGAACATAATATCCCGATACCCATGAACCTCGATGAGATGATCCACCAAACTCCGCATAGGCATATAATGATCCATCAACACATAAGGAAAAATGTCACTTTTTTGATCCACAACAATAACGGGACCGGAAAAATTCTCTTTTACCCGCTTTTGCAGTTTGTCCCCCAAATCCGGTGTAAGAATCGTATCCTGCAGAATAATCAGGGCATCAAAAATATCGTATGGCACCAACGAATATATATTGCTGTCTCCAACATTGCGCAGCGTTGTTTCCTGATATTTCTGATACATGGAAAAAATGCAAAGATCATAATCTTTTTCATAGGCTTCTTTTATAAAAGCACTGACGAAACGCCTTTGCGTTCTTTCCTCTAATTGTGCAAGAAGTAATCCGATTCGTTTTCTCATAAAATCATTATTTTCCGTTTCTATAATATTTGGTTGGTCATATTCCGGTTGCCGGCTCTGTTTCGCCATACTCCGGTTCGGTTTTCTGGCCGGTTCTACGATGCCTTAGACATGGTAAATTCCAGAAATAAGGTAAGAGCCCTCTTTAACTGGGACCGAATAAAAGGAGAAAGTTCTCCATAAACTTCGCTCTGTAACAGCAAATCCAGAGACTGTGCAGTCAGCCCTTCACAATCAATAATCCGCTGTATCCGTTTACAACGGGAAATAACATCTTTGGCAGACCTTTGTTTCATATTTTTTTCTTCTTTTAACCATATTTCAAATATATCCATTCGGTTTATAGTCTCCTGTTTTTCATGGATTTCCCAACTGATTTTTCTTTCACTTTTCAAATCTGTTCTGCAAAATATCCACATCTATTTAATTATAATTTGTTACGTCAATTTATGTCTATTAGACGAAATACACAGTTTCTCACTGATTCCTTTGGCGAAATACACAGTTTCTCACTGTCTCTTCAGCGAAATATACAGTTTCTCCCCGATTCTTTCGGAGTAATTTACGGTTTCTGATTTTCTCTCGTAGGTATAAGACTTACATTATGCTATACTATAGTTGCTTGTGAAATAATATTTTTTAGAAAGAATGAATCACAATATATGAAAACAATCCTTCCGCCACATCATAAAATGCAACTAGTATTTCGCATTCTGCAATGCTTTTTTATTACATTTGCAGGGATGCGTATTTTTCAGATAGAAGCAACCAATCTTTTGACACTTATTTTTCCCCTGCTTTCTTATCTGCTTCTGTCAAGGGAAATGCCTATTGAAAAACAAACCCACAAAATTTATGTGTCCGTACTTTCCGCAGTTTATACTCTTTTCTATGTTTGCGGCTCTTACCGAAAAATTCTAAGCGGATTGGATAACCGCGGTTTTCAGATCATTTTTCTTACTCTCACTGCTCTTGGCCTGTTTTGTCTATTCCGTCTTCTGATTCTGTTTTTCCTGCAGGCGCTTTCTTCCTGCTACACGAAAATAAATCTGACCGGCTCTCCCCTCGCCCGGGCTGACCTTCCGGAAAATAACCATGCCGCCTCCCCGAAAGACACAGACGCAAAAATGCATGCAAAATTTGTATTTCTTTTTACATTTCTGTTCTGCATGATTGCCTGGCTACCTTATTTTCTGAAAAACTATCCGGGCGTCATGAACATTGACAGCATCAATCAATATGCCCAGGTTATTGGCGCATGGCAGCAGAGTAACCACCATCCCTGGTGGCACACCATGATGATCAAACTTTTTTATTCCCTGGGTCTTGCCATAACGGGTAGTCCGGTTCATGCCATCGCATTCTATACCATTTTTCAAATGATGCTGATGGCGGCAGTGGCGGCCTATGGCGTGCAGACGCTGTTTTCCGTTGCCGGCCTTTCCCGTCGCTGGTGCTTTATCACAGCCGGCATATTTGCCCTTTTGCCATTTAACGCTTTCTTTGCCGTAACTGTTTGGAAGGATGCTGCTTTCGCCGCCGGCGTTTTGCTTTATACCATTTGCATTTTCCGCCTCTGCCGGCAGAAAATGAATCCTTTGCTGTTTGGCATTTCCTGTCTTATGTTGTCGCTGTTTCGCAACAATGGATGGTATGTATTTCTGTGCATGATTCCGGTTCTGTTCATCGCATTCCGAAAGCAGTGGAAATCCGTTGCTACCATTTTGATTCTGAGTCTGGCAGTTCTCCTTGTCATGAAAGGGTCGTTGATGCAGCACTTCGGGGTAGCAGAAACAGAGATTACCGAATCCCTTTCCATTCCGTTACAGCAGATGGCGCGGGTTGTTAAGGAAAATGGCTCCCTCACCCAGCAGGAATCCGAATATCTGGAATCCATTATGGGCATGGAAGCCATGCGAAATGCATACCACCCGGTGGTATCGGACAATATAAAAAATCTTGCAAAGGACCGCGGGGTTCTTCAGGATAATCTCGGAGAATTTTTCCGCAATTATATTTCCATTGGTCTTCATAATCCGGGAGCCTATCTGCGCGGTTACATCGACCAAACTTATGGATTTTATTTTCCGGAGAGCACTATTCTGGTGGGTGGTGATGAATATATTATTCCAAATGAATTTGGCATCTACTCCATCCCGCTTTTAAAAGGTCCGGTCATCGTGAAAATTCATGAACTCAACCTCAAACTAAAACAACTGCTGCCCGGTTATGGTTTACTCTGGTGCATGGGAGCCAATTTCTGGATTATTTTGTTTTTCTCCGTTTTTCTTCTTGTGCAAAATCGGGGAAAAGAAGCGCTTGTGCTGTTACCGGGAATTCTTATTGCTGCGTCCCTAATGGTTGCCTCGCCCGTGGCTGAGGATTTTCGCTATGCTTACAGTTACATTTTCTGCATGCCATTTTATTTTGGTATCCTGTTTTCTTCGTCAGAAACATGTTCCGCCAGGCACAACCGATTATAAAAAACTTGCAATCACACACGGAATCTTCCAATCTGTGATTCTTTTCCCCGCAATTCGAAGCACACGGTTTTCAAATTTTCCCAAACTTTATATTCCTATTCGTCTTCGGGAATTCATGTTGCATGGTTTTTTTTCTGGTCGTATAATTTCTATTAGCGTTTATTAACTAATTTTAGGAAACGGAGACAGTTATGAAAAACGGAGAAAATGTTTACAATCCGGCGGAGATTGAAAAAAAATGGCAGAAATACTGGGAAGAAAATCAGACTTTTAAAACCGATGTCTGGGATTTTTCCAAACCGAAATTCTATGCACTTGATATGTTCCCTTATCCATCCGGCGTCGGCTTACATGCCGGTCATCCGGAAGGCTATACCGCAACAGATATTGTATCCCGAATGAAGCGTATGCAGGGCTACAATGTGCTTCATCCGATGGGCTATGATTCCTTCGGTCTTCCGGCAGAACAATATGCCGTAACCACAGGTAATCACCCGAATGGATTTACACAGAAAAATATTGAAACCTTTTCCAAACAGTTGAAAGAACTTGGTTTTGACTATGACTGGACGAAGATGCTTGCCACTTCCGATCCGGGATTTTATAAATGGACACAGTGGATTTTCAAGCAGCTTTACAAAGACGGCTATGCGAAATACATTGACATGCCGGTAAACTGGTGTGAAGAACTTGGTACCGTTCTTTCCAATGACGAGGTCATTGATGGAAAATCCGAACGCGGCGGCTATCCGGTTGTTCGTAAAAATATGAAACAATGGGTAATTGACCAGCCGGCATTTGCGGAAAAATTGCTGGAAGGTCTTGAGGAAATCGACTGGCCGGAATCCACCAAAGCAATTCAGCGTAACTGGATCGGCCGTTCTACCGGTGTGGAAGTAGAATTTGAGATTGTTGGCGGTGGCAAATTCAGCATTTTCACCACCTGTATTGAAACCATTTACGGTATCACATTTATGGTGCTTGCACCGGACGGGGATATTGTTACCGGCCTTCTTGACCGGGTAACCAACCGGGACGAGGTACAGGCTTACATTGATGAAACGCGCAAGAAAAATGACATGGATCGTACGGAATTAAATAAGACAAAATCCGGTTGCGAATTAAAGGGCGTTACCTGTATCAATCCGGTGAATGGAAAAGAAGTACGCATGTTTATCGGTGATTTCGTTCTTGCTTCTTATGGTACCGGTGCCGTTATGGCCGTTCCAAGCCATGACCAGCGTGACTTTGAGTATGCACTTGTTCACAACATCGATATGATTCAGGTTATTGATGGAGATGAAAAACTGGGCCATGTTTCTGTAGAAGAAAAAGCTTTTGAAAAACATGATTATCTTGGAAAAGGCTACAAACTGATTAATTCTGCCGAATTTACCGGACTCACCGTAGAAGAAGCCAAGGAGGCCATTACCGCAAAACTTGAAAAAATGGGCGTGGCAAAACGGACTGTTAATTATCATTTCCGCGAGTGGATTTTTGCCCGCCAGCGTTACTGGGGCGAACCGGTTCCTGTTGTTCATGGGGAAGACGGCAAGATTTACACTCTCCCGGATGAGGAGTTGCCACTCATTCTTCCTGAGTTGGAAGACTACAAAGGAAAAAATGGACAGGCACCTTTGGAAAATGCCACCGAATGGAAAGCATATGACAAAAACGGAATCAAGGGAAAACGGGAAACCTCTACCATGCCGGGTTCTGCCGGATCTTCCTGGTATTTCCTTCGCTACATTGATCCAAACAATGAGGATGAATTTGCCAATCAGGAACTCTTGAAGCATTGGATGCCGGTTGATTTATATATTGGCGGTCCGGAGCATGCGGTAGGACACCTGATTTACTCAAGAATCTGGAATCGCTACTTATACGACAAGGGTCTGGCACCGACGAAGGAACCTTTCAAAAAACTTGTTCATCAGGGAATGATCCTTGGAGAAAACGGTATCAAGATGGGCAAACGTTATCCGGAATATGTGGTAAATCCGTCTGACATCGTTCGGGATTACGGCGCAGATACCCTTCGTCTCTATGAAATGTTCATGGGACCACTGGAAGTATCAAAGCCTTGGAGCAAGCAAGGCGTAGAAGGAGCCAGAAAATTCCTCAACCGTGTATGGAATTTCTTCACAAACAGCGAGAATATCGTTGCCGAAAATAATGGTGCCCTAACCAAGGTTTACCATCAGACAGTGAAGAAGGTTACGGATGATTTTGAAGCTCTGGCATTTAACACAGCCATCAGCCAGATGATGATTTTTGTAAATGCCGTTTACAAGGAAGGTACCTGTCCAAAGGAATATGCAGAGGGCTTAATCAAAATGCTTTCCTGCATTACCCCGCATATCGGTGAAGAGATTTGGAGTATTCTCGGTCACGATACGACGATTGCATACGAAAGCTGGCCAACCTATGATGAAGCAGAGTTAAAAGAAGATGCCATCGAAATCGGCGTTCAGATTAACGGTAAATTAAAAGGCACAGCATTAATCGGCGTTGACGAAGACCAGACAAGCGCTTTGGCAAAAGCCAAAGAACTCGACGGCGTTAAAAAGGCAATCGAAGGAAAAACCATTGTCAAAGAAATCTATGTTAAAGGACGCATCATCAATATCGTGGTGAAATAGTTGTGGGGACGTACCTTTTGTCACAAGGATTGTCCCTTTGTCACAAGGAGCGTCCCTTTGTCACATAGATAATTTATATGGCAATCGGCATTACATTCAATACGAAAGGCATTTGAAGAAAGATAGAAAAATCATCTCTCTCCAAATGCCTTATTTTTATGCAAGGTTACTGCAAAACCCGGAATGTCTGTTTTCCAATATCCGTTTTCATGCCTTATTCTAATATTTTTCTTCCTCCTCTGCTTCCGCTTTTGTGCGATGCAGCGTTCCAAACGGATGCCCTGGCGGTGCATAAACAGAAAACAGTTTCAAATCACAATTTCCCGTATTAACAAGATTATGCCATTTTCCGGCAGGCACCACAATCCCAAAACCAGATTTTACCTCTCTTGTAAAATCCAATGCCGTTTTGGTTCTCCCCATATAAACCTTTCCGTAACCATAGACAATATACAGAAACTGATCCAGGTGTTCGTGGCATTCCAAGCCAATCTCCGAATCCTTATCAATGCTCATCATTGTAATCTGCAGATGATCTCCGGTCCAGACCGTCTCCCGAAAAAACGGATTTGTCATTGCCAACATATCAAAACTTGCCGCATACGGGCGATTACCCTGGTCCGCCTGAAATCCGAAGTAGTTATTAAAAATATCCATAGCGTTCTCATTTCTTCGTCTTTCTTTTATGTATATTCTAATATTTTGCAAATGACACAATATCATTACCGCATGGCAGAAAGGTATCTTCGTAACGGAAGACGATTCCTGCGACAAACGCATGGCAGAAGAATTTTCGTCATGCAGAAGGGTTATCGTCATGCAGAAGAATTTTCGTCATGCAGAAAGGTTATCTTCGCGAAATAAGAAATGATCCTGCAGCAAATAGATGTTTGCAAAAATTAACGATTATTGCACCAAAAAGCGTTGCCGTAAAAAGCCAGCAAAATGTGGCAGGGTATGCACCTATAAAAGAGACCAGATTTTCATAAACCGGATAAAAACCCTTTCTTAACTGTTCCTCAAAAAGATAAATGCCAAAAGAACCTTGTCCGATATAGCAAAAGAAAACTGCTAAGTACTTTGGTATCGCATGATTCTTGCACAAATAACGCACGAATACAAAAACCGCTGCCGCATAGATAACGATAAAATCATCCAGACGAATTCCCACGCCATTTTTCCATCGATGATTCAGATAACAATGCAAAACCCACAGTATAATTGTTCCTATGGAAATCATTATAATAACGGAGGACTTTTGCAAATTATTCCTGTCCTCTGCAATATAATGGCCGGAGAAAAAATAAAGCACATAAGCAGTCATCATCGGAACACTGATTCGAATCGTATCCAATCCACATGCTATCTGGAAAATGGGACATAAATAATTGAAAACCACATAGCCGGCAAAACAGAACCAAAACCACTTTGCCGGAATTGCCTTGACCACCCTTTGTAGCACAGGCAAAAATAACAGCATAGACAAATAAGCGTACAAATACCATAGGGGTGTCGACGCATTTCCCTCATATATTTTACGAAGAAGTTCTGTAAAACTCCATGGAAGATGGCTTTCGTAACAGTGATACGAATATTGAAATGTGGAAATCAGAAGAATAATAATAGCAATTCGCAGCACGCGGTGCCGATAAACATAGGAAAAACATTCTTCTTTCTTCAGCAGCAATGCACCGGATATCATAAAAAAGAGAGGAATCATCAGATGATTTATCGTTGCCAGAGCAAGTCCGCATACATACTCTATTTGATTGTCCGTTTTCATAAAATGATATATTCCGTCTTCTCCGGAATGGCAAAACAATACACTAAAAATCGCTATTGTTCGCAGTATTTCCAGATAAACAATATTTCTCTTTTTCTTATTCATAAATAATAACCAAATCCTTTTCTCTTTGATATTATATCTTTTTCCGTTCCTGTTCTCAATCATTCCGATAAAGTAGCACAATGCCGCAAGATTTCCGGGCAGACTCTCAATGCCGACAGGGCTGCACATTGATTTTTGCTCCGCTTTGCAATGCGGCAGCCTTGCGGTTGTGCTATACTAAAAAAACAAAAACGAATGTATGGATTAGGAGCGCATAATGAAACAAAAAGTGGTAGTGGGCATTCTTGCTCATGTTGATGCGGGAAAAACAACTTTATCGGAAAGTCTTTTATTCGAAACCGGGACCATTCGAAAACTTGGACGAGTGGATACACAGGATGCCTTTTTGGATACGGATTTTGTAGAACGCCGGAGAGGAATCACCATTTATACCAAAAATGCCCGTATTCCTTTAGCAAACGGAGAAATGATACTGATTGACACCCCCGGTCATGTTGATTTTTCTGCGGAAACGGAACGCGCTCTTTCTGTTCTGGATGCTGCCATTTTACTTATCAGCGCATCGGCCGGCATACAGTCTCATACAAAAACATTATGGAAATTATTGCAGTCTCATGGTATTCCCGTTTTTCTTTTTATCAATAAAATGGACATGCCGGGAATTGATCAAAAACAATTACTGGCTCATATGCAATCCTTATTTTCCGAAAAGTGCATCTCTTTTCAGGAATCTTCTTCCAATATTCGGGATGAAAATATTGCCACCTGCGAGGAATCTCTGATGGAAGAATACCTGTCTAATGGTAGTATTTCCACAGGGTCTATTCATAATGCCATTTTTGGGCGGCAGATTTATCCCGTATTTTTTGGCTCTGCTCTGAAAATGCAGGGAATCACCGAATTTGTAAATGCGCTGAATAAATATCTATTTACCCCGGGGAATAATAACAAAGAAAATATCTGCAAAGACCCGGATAAAATCCTTTCGTCGGAAAGCATTAATAAACCGCAAATCATGGCAGAAAAAAATGACACATTTCAAGGCTGCATCTATAAAATCAGTCGTGATTCAGGCGGGAAACGACTGACCTTTATGAAAATTCTGGCCGGCAGTCTGCGGGTTAAAGATATGCTGGGAGAGGAAAAAGTCAATGAAATCCGTATTTACAACGGAGATAAATATGAAACGATTAAGGAAGCTTTCGCCGGGGACATTGTTTGTGTTCCGGGTTTGAAAAATACCGGAAACGGACAAATCATCGGTGGTACTGCCCTGACTTCAACACCATATTTTACGCCTGCGCTGAGTTATGCCGTTTCTTATCCCCGGGAAATCGACCAAAACCGTATGCTGCAAGTTTTAAAGGAATTAGAGGAAGAAGATCCTTCTCTAAATGTGGAATATAAAGAACAAACCGGGGAAATATTTGTATCACTTATGGGAGATGTTCAAACGGAAATTCTTACCGATACCCTTTTGCGTCGTTATGCGATTCCGGTTTCCTTTTCCGAAGGGAAGGTCTGCTATAAGGAGACCATTGACAACACCGTTATCGGTGTAGGACATTTTGAACCCCTTCGCCACTATGCAGAGGTTCATATTAAAATGGAGCCCCTGGAAACCGGAAGCGGATTGGAATTTGCCACCGATGTGAGTGAAGATTTGCTGGATAAAAACTGGCAAAGACTGGTATATACCCATCTTTGCGAACGGGAACACAAGGGTGTTCTTTTGGGCACACCTATCACCGATATGCGCCTGACTCTTGTGGCCGGAAAGGCTCATACCAAACATACGGAGGGCGGTGATTTTCGTCAGGCCTCTTATCGTGCCATCCGGCAGGGACTTATGGAGCTGCGTGCTGTTGGTGGTTGTCATTTACTGGAACCATACTACAACTATACCCTGGAAATACCGGATTCCTATGTGGGACGGGCTATGACAGACATTTCCAAAATGTTTGGCACTGCAGTAATTGCAGAAAATGATTATGAAAACCATATCACCATTCTTACCGGTCGCGCCCCGGTTGCCACCATTCATTCTTATGTGAAGGAAGTAATTTCCTATACCAAAGGGCTGGGTAAATTATCATTTGTTCTTGCCGGCTATGACCGTTGCCACAATGAGGATGAGGTGCTCTCGGCTTCCCATTATGATCCGGAAAGTGATACCCGTAATCCCAGCAGTTCTGTTTTCTGCATCCATGGCTCCGGAACCATTATTCCCTGGTATGAAGTTGCCGACTATATGCATTTGGAATATGTAGATGGAAATGTATTTGCAGATGGACATATTCAAAACCGCCGTGAGGAAGAAGCACTGTTACAGGCCAGAGAAGCCAACCAGATGCGAAGAGAACGGGACAATAAGATGGCACGGGAAATTCCCATTTCCGTGGAAGAAATTGATGCCATTCTGTATCGGAATTTTCGGGCAAATGAGAATGGCAGGAAAAATTCTTATAAAGGCATATCCCAGGCAGAAAGAGAAAGAGCCAGACACCGAAACAGCGAACAAAACGATCGGGAAGGGATAGAAAAATCCTGGGAATATAAACCGATACCGAGAAAAGCAAGATATATGCTGGTAGATGGTTATAATGTTATTCATGCATGGAAAAATCTGGAAGAAACGGCCCGACTTCATATGGATGCCGCCGTTGATCAATTAAATGATATTCTCAGCAATTATCAGGCCATCACCGGCATTCACCTAATTGTGGTATATGATGCTTATAAATTAAAAGGGCATCCTGTGGAAGAAATACCCTATCAAAATATTCACATCGTATATACAAAAGAAGGTCAAACAGCAGATCAATACATTGAACGCTTTGCAGGGCAGAATCATTCCAAATACGATATCACCGTAGTGACTTCAGATGGATTAGAGCAACAGATCATTCAAGGGGAAGGCTGCCATCTGCTTTCTTCCCGGGAATTTGAAACTCTTGTTGCTCTAACCTGTAAAGAATTCTATGAAAAATATGGTGTTAATTAATTGTGTTAATTGATGTTTTATAAAATAGTGCCATTAAATTTGTTTATTTATCGTAACCGATTTAGTACAAGTAATCTTTCATCTGTTTACCTTTGCTGGAACAACGAATCTTGCGGATTGCTTTTGCTTCAATCTGACGGATTCGTTCACGTGTTACATCGAACTCTTTTCCAACCTCTTCCAGAGTGCGGGCACGTCCATCTTCAATACCGAAACGGAGAATTAATACTCTTCGTTCTCTTTCCGTAAGACCTTGCAACACATCATACATCTGTTCCCGAAGCATGGTGGATACTGCAGAGTCCACAGGTACCGGAACATTATCATCCGGAATGAAATCTCCAAGATGACTGTCTTCCTCTTCTCCAATCGGAGTTTCCAAAGAGGTAGGCTCCTGGCTCATCTTCTGAATCTCCCGTACTCTTTCTTCCGGAATCTCCATTTTTTCTGCAATTTCAGCCGGCGTAGGTTCCCGTCCAAGTTCCTGTAACAATTGACGACTGATACGTATCATCTTGTTAATGGTCTCAACCATATGAACCGGAATACGAATGGTTCTTGCCTG
This sequence comes from Lachnospiraceae bacterium, assembly GCA_051879435.1. Classification (GTDB taxonomy): domain Bacteria; phylum Bacillota; class Clostridia; order Lachnospirales; family Lachnospiraceae; genus NK4A136. The sequence continues at coordinate 38,934 of JBJEMA010000026.1, read as the reverse complement.
ATCCGCGATTGCTCTGGTAATGGCTTGGCGAATCCACCAGGTTGCATAAGTGGAAAATTTATATCCCTTTTTATATTCAAATTTTTCAACGGCTTTAATCAGACCAAGATTACCTTCGGAAATCAAATCCAGGAACGACATTCCCCGTCCCACATAACGCTTTGCAATGGAAACCACCAATCGCAGGTTTGCTTCCGCAAGACTGTGTTCCGCTTTCTTTCCCTTTTTAATCAGATCCTCATTTTCCGCAATCTTATTCTTAAGTGTTTCATAGAGCTTTTTATCGGTTGCGGTCATCTTTGCCTTTGCTTCCAACGCTTCTTTTTCTTTGAGCAAAGTTTCATTCTCTGCATCTGCTTCTTTTCCTGCTTCAATTGCCTGGGCAAGAGCAATCTCTCCATCCGCATCCAATAATGTAATACGACCTATCTCCTTGAGATACATACGAACCGGATCTTCCGTACTGACATTGATATCGATATTGGTATCTTCTATCTTCTCAATATCACTGATCTCTTTCATCTCTGATTCATCGATTTCAAGATAATCTTCTTCCGTAATCTCTTCTTCTGCCATCTCCTCCTGAAGAACAATACCGTTCTTGTCCAAGGCATCCCATACTTTCTGAAAATCATCTTCTTCCAAATCCAAATCAGAAAATGTATCCATTACCTCCTGATAATATAAGTATCCTTTCTTCTTTCCATCAGCAAGTATACTCTCCAATTTCTTATTGAATTTTTCAAGTGTAATTTCGTTCATGTTTCTCCTCCAAAAATAAATCCACATATATATTTATATCAGATTTTTGTCGAATCGGTATATTATTTCTTTAAAATTTTTGAAAAAAGTGATATGATAATGCATTTTTCCAACTTTAAATTCGAATAATATCATATTTTCTCCAAAAAATGTAAATATATTCTACTATTTATTTTCAAAAACATGGATCATTATACACTTTGGTTACTTTTCGTAAAGTAGTTTTATTTTTGTGGCAGGGATCAGGAAAGAGTAATCATTTTCATATTGCCGCTTATCTTCACCTGCTTCATGCAATCAGGCACCAGGAAAATATTTCCTTTTTCCGCTAATTGACCGTTAATCAAACCTTCTCCTTCTGTAATGGTAATAAACAGATAGGAATATGTGCTGTCTATGGTCATTTGATTTTTCAGGTCGACTTTGCAAATCTGATAATCTGCTTCGCTTACCATCGGAATAAAACAATCTGCCGGCTCCTGTTCCCATTTCTTTTCCGTCTGCTGCCGGTTTTCCTCCACCACACCATTTATTTTATGGAGTTTCTGCCACTCCCTGTAAATGTGATAGGTATCCAAAACTTTCTCCAAGGGAACATTTCCAAAAAAGGCGCCCTGTTGATAGTTCTCGTAAATTGCCCTTATCCGGTTTTCCTCCGTATCGGAGAAATGGATTTCTCCCATAATTTTACAGCCCAAATCTTTCTTTCCCTCAAGACCGGTCCGATCGTTACGAAGTGTCTGATGAAAAGGCAGATCCACACGAACAAGATGTTTCGGTTCCCGGTTAATGGAAAGATTTCTTCCGTTACATTCCATGGTTTCCTTGTACCATAAAGCAGAGTCCTTGGCGATTCTTTCCTGGGTTTCAAAATCCACATATACCAAACCAAACCGCTCGGAATACCCCTTTTCCCACTCAAAATTATCCAGAAAAGACCATTGGAAATAACCGGCTATTTCAACGCCTTCATCATTTGCCTTCTGTAAGCCGGATAAATACTGATCCAGGAAATAAATTCGTTCCGCATCATGAACCTGTCCGTCTCCGGATACCACATCTGCACAGGATATTCCATTTTCCGTAATGAAAATAGGCAGATGATATCTCTCATACAGAAATTTCATTCCCCAATATAAACAATCCGGTGTCACAGGCCATTTGGCTGCAGTAATCAGTGCTCCTTCTTTTCGCGGTACATAGGCAGGCTTGCCATCTTCCCCGGCTTTCACATAATAACCGTTGTAAATATTTTGCCCCATAAAATCCAAAGGCTGATGAATCAGCTCCAAATCTTCTTTTGTAATTACCGGCAAATAATCCTTGTATTTTTTCAGACCTTCTTCCGGATAATGGCCTAAAAATACGGGATCGGAAAACATACTCACATTCCAGTACCAGCGATCTTCGTTCGGCTGCATTCCAAAATATGTTTTGCGCGCTGCTTCAATATCCTCCGGTCGGTCCGATGCAGGCATGGCTACTCCGCCCGTTGGAGCATATCCGATTTTAATGGGCTGCAAAGCATATTTCCGCAACTGAATCACTGCCATTCCATGCGCTTTCATGGCGTTATGGGCAATCTGCAAATTGTCTTTTATGCTCACCTTATCGCCCGGTGCATGGCATCCTACCATATGACCAAGTCCGACGAAGCATTGTGGTTCATTCAGTGTAATAAAATATTCGCAAATATCACTGAAATTTTCCGCGCATACCTTTGCGTATTCCCCGAACCATTCCACACATTTTTCATTCAGCCAACCGCCTTTTTCATAAAGCGCCAATGGCATATCCCAATGAAACATGGTGATATATGGGGTAATTCCGTTTTTCTTCATTTCCAGAATCATATCTCGATAGAATGCGACACCTTTTTCATTTACTTTTCCGGTTCCTTCCGGTAATATTCTTGCCCAGCTCAAAGAAAAACGATACGCCTTGATCCCCAGTTGCTTCATTAAACGAAAATCTTCTTTATAACGGTGTACATGATCACAGGTTCGAACCGCCGTCTGCCCATCTTTGCATCTGCCCCGCTCCGTATACATGTCCCATACATTTTTTCCGCTTTCCAATTCCGGTGCGGTCCCTTCAATCTGATGTGCACTAGTGGATACACCCCATACAAAATCGTCCCGAAACATTATTTTCCTCCAACTAAATCTTTATCAATTTGGCAATGCGCCCTAAGAATATGCAATGGTTTCCTGCAGATAATGAATCATAAGATGGTCACTGATTTCTGTAACATAGTCATTTTTTTCTAAAGAATCTCCATCTTCCGGGCATTCTTCAATCCGCCATTCATCTGTCCGCCTTAAATCATCTGAAGAGTCCTTATCGCCCTGATAATTGTTCTCTTTCACCGGATCGGGATCATCCAGATAATCGATTTCCTCTTCCGGCATCATAACTTCATTTTCTTTATATGCCCGTATTTCTTCTGCTACATCCAATAATGGCGCCTGCAGATAATCTTCCTTTCCGACACGAACCGTAACCGGATGCCCAACTCCCAGATGAAATACATTGTCTTCAAACAAAACATCTTTGTGATCGAAATCCAAAAGCACAAACGGAGTAAATACCTGACTGGAGAGCGTAATGGCAAAGCCTTCTTCTTCCTGCACCACATCCAATGTAATTTGTGGCTGCAAAAGATGCATTTCTCTGTATGGAAGAAAAACCTGATAATCCGACTGAATCCGCGCATTTCCGAATGTAAAACAGGTTTCCACATAAACATTTTCTTTCCCGTGCTTTAATAACATCCGCTTCATATCGAACTCTCTGGTATGATAAACCTTTCCCGGAGACAGCCAGCTTTGATCGGTAAATGACATAAGCTGCTGCCCGTCCATTGTCATGAGTTGCATCCGTATTTTGCATTCCACCATGGCATTGCTGTCATTAACCACATGGGCACTCGCACCATACTCCGACAAAAGAACACTTCCGGCTGCCGGCGCGTAAAAATTCTTTGCCATATAATGAAGCGCTTTCCATCGACCATAATAATCAACAGAGGACCAGGAAGCCACCGGCCAGTTGTCATTCATTTGCCAATATAATGTTCCCATGCAACGGCCCCGATTGCGTCGCATATGTTCCACCGCTGTTTTTATTGCCAGTCCCTGAAGAATCTGACTCAGATATAAGGTACTTTCAAAATTTGCCGGAAATAAAAACTGGTCTGCCAGATAGGACATAATTTTTCCGTTGGCTGCATCATTTTTCTGGTGTGCTTCCATAACAGGATGAAATAAATTTTGTTCCTCTGGTCTTGCAAAAGAAGCAACCGTTTTTAAACATGGAAATGATTGAAATCCGAACTCGGAAAGAAAACGGAAATAATGATTCCGATATTCCTCCCACGGCTTTTGACCATGCCATACTTCCCAATAGTGGGAATCCCCTCTATTTTCGTCGGCAGGAGCGTCAAAACAACCTCCGGAAGAAGGGGAAGACGGCCAGAAAAAGGTTTCCTTATCTGCCTCCCGAAGCGCCTTCGGAACAATGTATTCAAATATTTTGATATAGTCTGCCTTAAGATAATTGCTCTCTTTTGCAAAATCCGACCAATTCAGCCATGCAGATTCAATTTCATTATTCCCGCACCAGAGTGCAAGACAGGCGTGATGACGAAGCCGGGTTACATTATCTTTGATTTCCGCCACAATATTATCTTCAAATTCCGGCGTCAGCTCATACACATTGCAGGCAAACATAAGATCCTGCCAAACCAGTATTCCGTATCTGTCGCAAAGTTGATAAAACTCGTCCGATGGATAATATCCGCCACCCCAAACCCGAAGACAGTTAAAATTCGCCATCGCTGCCGAAATTACTAATTTTTTCTGCTTTTCTCCGGAAATCTGCGGATAAATGGCATCTTCCGGAATATAATTTGCTCCCATGGAAAACATTTTGACTCCATTGACACATATGGCAAATTCCCGCCCATATTCATCCGGCTCCCGGGAAACCGTAATGGTACGAAGTCCGATTTGATAATGTTGCTCATCATAAATGGTCTCTGCCTTGCGGACACGAATGATTACATCGTAAAGATTCGGATTGCCCATTCCATTCGGCCACCAAAGAAGAGGATTTGAAATCTGTATCTTCAGCACATTCTCTCCCGGTTTTGTAATCATATCATTTTCTTCCGGCATGCGAATTACGCAGACTTCCCTTTCCAGATTTCCAACAAGCACCTCCACATCCACCGGCGTCCGGTCAATGAGATATAAAATAGGATCCACATATAAAGTAACTTGATTTTGTCCATGCTCCTGATGAAAAAAAACTTCCTGAATTTTTGCTTTCGAATAACATTCAAGAGCAACATCCCGAAATATACCAATATCCGGAAGTTTTGGACCCCAATCCCAACCAAACATGGAATGGGATTTGCGTATCCATTGATTTCCAAAAATGGAACCGTTATTGGTATAAGACATTTTCTTTTCCGGAACGGATTCATAGGACCGGATGTATTTCAGAGGAGAATAAAAATGAATACAGATTTCATTCGCTCCCATATGAAGAAGAGGCTTTACGGAAAAACGATAAGTTCTGTGCATATCACTGACCGTTCCTAACATTTGCCCATTCAAAAAAATATCTGCTAAGGTGTCAATTCCGTAAAAAATCAAATCAATATGATCTTCTCTCATCTGATCTCCATTTACGGAAAAAATTTTTGTGAACTCATATTCTTCTTCAAATAAGTCCAATAATTTGTCAGCATTGTCCCGGTCATAAGGATGAGGAATTTCCCCGGCTTCCAGTAATACGGAAAGCACACTGCAGGGGGCAGTAGTGGAATAAACTTTCCCGTTGCGAAAGTTTTTCATCAGCCAGGCATCCTTTAATATTTCTTTATGCATACATGCTTCCTCTCTTCCAAATTAACTGAACCAAAAAGATGCCCTGTATTTTCAGAGCATCTGTATTGTATTACAAAATACATAAATCATTTTACTGTTCCGTTTGCCAGATTTTCCAGGTACTTTTTGTAGGAATCCACCATTACATAACGATTATCCAAAGTTTTAATCACATCCATAATTTGGTATTCCTCGTAAGTTTTTCCATCTGCAAGATTATAAATCTGATTATCTTCAAAGGACAAAACGAAAGGTCGAAGAATATCCGTTTCATTCTCCGTTAAAACAATTCCCTTTTTCCCGTTTGCAAACTGTACTGCCGCACCGGCCGGAACAATATTAATTGCCCAAGTCATTGCAGTCACTACCTGCTGATTCATTCGGTTACGCGGATGGCGTAAATAACGATATGCGCCAATATCCGACTTTGGATCTTCACCATACTTCATTGCCGTAAGTGTATCAAAACAATAAGAAACAGTTAAAATATCTACCTCCAGGTCTTTTGTCCGATTTTCAATCTTATCGAGAGGAAGTTTTATTTCCCGAATTTCCCGAAGCAGATAGGATATGTTTTTCATAACGGCTGCTTCCAAATCACAATTTTCCCGAATCAGACGGTATCCGTTTTCAAGACACTGATGAATGACCTTCTGGTCGTCTTCCGTATATTCCTCTTCCGGCTTCTGTAAAATGGCCATAGGAACATCCAGCATACCAATATCATGCAAAAGTGCAGCCAGCACAATATTCTGCTGTGTAATCGGCGTTACATTCATTTTTCCGGAAATGGCAGCCGCCAAAATAGCTGTATTCAGAGAATGCTTATATACCGTATCCTGCATACTTCGAAGATTTTGCATAAAGGTAATTTTCCCTTTATACTTCCCAAATATTCTCAGAATTTCATTTGCCAGAGTCAGCAATGTCTGAGGATGTTTTCCCTTACGGATGCTCAAAAGGATTTCCTGTAATGTAAATACCGACATGGTCTGAAAACGCTCAAACTCCCGGTCTTCCTCGGTCATAGGCGGCAAAGGCTCTGCCGGCTCTAAAATATAAATGCCGATTAAACCAAAATTACGAATACTTGAAATACCTTGTGAAGTCAGTTTCGAATCTCTTTCGTAAAGCATAACACCGTTTTTATTAAAAATTGGTTTTGCTAAACGCATTCCAACCTTTAACTTATCTGCTGGAACAAATTTCATGGTAACCCCGCCTTTCAAAAATCCCTTTGTCTGTTTCTTGCTTTGCACAATACTCTTCTGCCAAGCATTATCCGACAAATATGATTTTTTCTTTCATCACATATTTTCAAGAATATTTTACCATGAAGACCTCTAGCCGACTAGCATTCCAAACATATTTAACAGATTAATCCAAACATATTTAACAAATTAAACATTTTTTGTATAGTCGACTACACAAACACAATCGAAACTCTGACGGACTTCCCGATTTTCCATTAATCACAATAAAATTCGAAACAGGCATCGTGATCAAATAATACTCTCCAGCTATTATTTATAGAACCATCCTCTCTTATAAATACGCCGTCTTCCGTAATGGTATTTTCATACGCAAGAAAAGATAAATAAGCATATACCACATCATCCTGCAAATTATAAATAACTTTAAATTTACAAAATGTGTCGTCTCCCTCTATGTAATAAACAATATATTCATAACTGCCATTACCGTCCAAATCCCGAACCAGTCTTTGGGTAACCGATAAAGGTTCACTTATATACGGATACATGATGTCTTCTTCCAACATATGGGAATAAGTCATGTATTCCTGCGGATTATTCATAAATCGGTCAATTGCCGTGACATAGATGAGACCGTCCTCCTCCAAATAAGAGGAATAAAATTCTTCCGCCTGCTCTTTTGTACTCGTACGCATATCGGCTTCTGGCAAATTGCCACTTGCAATTTCTTCCCCATTTAAATAATTTTCTTTCTGTGAATAATATTCCAGTGCAATCAGAGAAGATAGCGGATAGGAATCAATCAATCTTGCCCCTTCCACGATTTCATCCGGTGATGTATAATCCTTTCCCTCAATATAATTGCCTTCTTCATCATACATGCTTTCTTCAAAAATGCTTTCAAAATGAAGGGATCCATCCTCTATCCAACATTTATCAATACAGGCATATCCGCTGTGTGCCATGCAGGAAAGCATACCGTTTTCATTTGGATAGGAAAATAAGGACCTATGTCCAAGATAAATTACATCCAGTTCTTTCAAACCATCCCGATAAGTATAAACGGTAGAATGGTAATTTGCCTCACAATTTCCGCGATGTATAAATAATTCCGGTATCTGATCTTTGTCGATATCATACAAAGAATACTCCGAAGCCAATTCTTCATCCTGATAATAAGCCGAAAATCTGTCAGAGCCTGCTTTTTCCAATTCCTCCTGTATAACAGCAGCATATGCCACCTGCCATTCTTCCTCATATTCCGGCTCGTAAAGAATAATGGAGTTATCCGATATTATCATTTCCTGCAAGGAATTGTTTTCTGTGTCCTGATTTTCTGACGAATCCGTTTCCTCAAAATCTCCATCTTCATCGTCAGAACCATGCTCCTGTGCTTCCGATAAATTTTCCTGTAACGCATCAGGGCTTTCTTCCGTATCCCCTTCTACTTCCAAATCCTGTGAATTATCCTGTTCCATTCCGGAAAAATTGTTCTGACATCCTGTGAAAAACATAGTACAAATACTTAATACAAATATGATTTCCATTGCTTTCTTCTTCATTATGAATTCTCCTATGCTACCATTTTTCTGTGTTTTATGTTTTCAGTGTTTTCTATATTTTCATTTGGTTTTTTCTTTTTTAAAAACACTGTCTAAATAAATTATCCTTCTTTCTCTATTTTAATTCAACAGAAATCGACTTTATTTCCTATTATTTTCGTTTCGTAACTTCCACCCCCGCACCTTCTTAATTATTTCTCCCATTTCGAAATTGTGTTCTTGTATATTGTGTTCTTGTATATTGTGTTCTTGTATATTGTGTTCTTGTATATTATATCTTTGTATATCTCAACGATACACCAGAACTATTTTTCCAATCTCTATTCGATCTTCTGCTTCCAAAGGCATGCGTTCACCAACATCTAATTGAATCCCATTTAAAAATGTTCCATTGGTAGATTGCATATCTTCAATCCATAATTTTTGATTTTCTTTCAGAATTCTGGCATGGATTCGACTTACACTTTTTTCCTCCAGTAAAATGTCAACCTGTTCCTTTAATTTTCCGATTAAAATGCAATCACCAAAATTATTCAAACGATATGTTTTTCCGCTTTTTTCTTCCACCAATATTCGTTCCTCTTCCTGCGGACTCTTAACGATATACATGGTTTTTCCGTATTCTTCCGGTTTGCTTTCTATTCCCTCCGTTTCATTGAAATAGGAAAATTGTAGTGCTTCTTTTTCTGATTTTGTTTCTGTTTCTCTCTCTTTTTCTCTTGCGGCCTCTCTATCTGTTTTTCTATCTGTTTTTCTATCTGTATCTCTATCGATACCCATTTCCCATCCATTCTCAATATTCTCTCCACTGGCATTTTGTTTTTTAAAAATCACAAGATAAACATATGCTGCCAGTCCTACAATCCACAATGCAAGGAAAATGAACCGTTGTGTTCCCACAAGACCAAAAATGTTTTTCCAATAACAAAAACCGAAAAAAAGAAGCAGAAGCGCACCACCAAATTTACCAATCCATTTTTTTCGGGTTTGATATTTCTTTTCCTCCGGATTCCATTTTCCCTCCGGTTTCCTTTTTTCCTCCAAATTCCATAAATCTTTTCCCTTCGTAACCAGGTTTACATCTTCTCTTTTATTCCACACTTCTTCTTTCTTATTCCATCTATCTTTCCATCTCTCTTTTCCTATCTCATTCTCTATCTCATTTCCTTTAATACCCTCTATTTTTACTTCTGTCGTTTCTTCTCTGTGTTCTTCTTTTTTACTTGTCTTTTCCTTTGATTGCATTAATTGTCGGATTTCGTCCAACACAAAGTTTTCATTTTGAACAATTTTATAAAATCGATATCCTATTGCCACTGCTGTTTCATCCTGATGATTTACCTTTTCCAATATATACTCTGCCAAACCTCTTATGGAAAAAATAAAATCCTGATTCTCTTTCGGATAATAAAGAAATTTTACTTCTTTCTGCTCCATATTCATGAATATATATTCCGGTTCTAACACAATAGCATCTTCAGAAAGCAGATATAATTCTGTCTCATCTACTGCTGACAAAATGCCACAAAAAATACAAAAAATATCATCAAGCGATAAGGATTTATATTCGAAAATTCGATAAACCGATTGCAAAGAACTGATTTCATAAAATAATTTATCTTCCCCCTCTTCCTGACGCAGCTCCGTTCCAAGAAGTGTTTTAAATCTGTTTTCCATCAGCATATTTATATCATCGAAGTTAATATCTTTCGCTTCTTCTTTTACAATCAGATAGTTATGATTAATGCTTCTTTGGTATTCTACCTTCTCCTTACTTATCATCTTATCCAGCGTCTCCTACCTTCCATTTTTTTTCTGACTCATCAATCTATTTTTTCCTACCGTTAATTAGCATGAGTCATTCGCATGACTTAATAATCTATCGTTTCCTGCAACTCCGTTTCTTCGTAAACATTTTCCGATAAATCCTGTATTCGCCAGATTGTCCGTATAACTTGTGATCTTCTGATGCGATTCGCACTTTTTGTAACAGATATGTTCCATCCAAAACGATCATAAGTATTAAAAATATTAATATAGCCGGGAACCTCCATTGAACCGGTTAATTCTATCTGTATCGTATCGTAATCAACTTCAATATTCGCTACCGGATTATCCACCAGAATTAATTTATTATTCATTTGTTCCCGGATTTCCATTTGAATCAATTGGATAATCTCTTCATTCGGTTTCTCGGCATATTGAGCACCCTTTAAAACACTGCAGGCAGCAACCTGGGTGAATACCATTTTGTTATATTGATAAAATCCAATCCATATACAGATTAATATGATACCAAGTGTAAAAGGTATTAGAATACTTGCTTCAACGGTAATCATTCCCTTGTCATTTTTATCATCGGTCGTTGCTTCCATTATTCCTCTCATTATTCCTCTCATTATTCCTCTCATTATTCCCTATCTATTTATCTCTTATTTAATTCCCTCAATATTTCTCTCGATAATTTCTCTCATTTTCTATCAATTTATCTCTTTCATCTCTTTCTCAAATATTTCTTCTCAAATATTTTCTCTTTGATTTCTCTTTGATTTCTCTTTGATTTTTCTTTGATTTTTTTGATTTCTTTTTGGCTTTTCTTTCTTTTTCAATAACAAAAGATATTTGATGTATTATATACACAACACAAATAAATACGAAAAAGTCAAAACCGGAATAAACGGCATTTTTCCACATCTTTGAAATCGATTTTTCACCACGAAAACCATTGCCACGATAGCACCGAAAAGAATAGAAAGACAAACTACTTTTAATTCCGTCTGCCAGCCATTCAAAATACCGATTATCAAATAACAAAAACTGTCCCCATATCCAATGGCTTCTTCCGTTATTTTGGAAATAATTAAAAAAAATAATCCGATAAGTAATCCAAATAAGGATTCTTTCCAGATGGACCGATTACAAATTAGTATCATTGCAATAGAAAGAAGCAGACAAATGAAAAAATAGGAAAATGATATTTTATGTGTTTTGTTTTTCAAATCCAACACACTGCTGACACATAAAAATAATAATGAAAAATACTCCGGGTATTTCATATATCCCTCTTTCTGTATTCATCCCTGTCATTGACTTGCACATCTGGAACATACCGGCATTGAACCAACCTGGGAAATCGGAATACTCCGAATGGTTCGGTGAAGTCCGCCGCATGTCAGTGAACTGTGATAGCGATCACCCTCGCTGGTAATATAAACAGTTTCCTGCTCATCATAACCGCAGATTTCGCAGCAGGTATATCTTCCGCCGCCATTATTTCGTAATGAATCTACCTCTGCAAAAGGAACATAGGAAATACTTAAATTCAGATGAGTACAGGTTTCCGTTAGATGATAAACCGTTCCGTTTTCTGCCACATATACAATACGCTCCTCATTACCGGAATTATGCGGAATGCATTCATATCCGGTCCATGCACGCACTCTACATCGATTCGTTAAGGGAAATCCAGCATAACCAAAAAAATTCACTTTGGGTTTCATTCGATAATGAAATACCAGATCAACGATATCATCATCGTCCTCCAACACACTGGAGAAATAAGTGACGATTCCCCATCTTCCATTCGCAATGCCATTATTTTCCAAATCTTCATCTGTATAATTGGACAAGACCTTTGTTCTTGCATATCCTTGAACAAATATTCCACTGTATTCTTCAAATCCTGTGCCTTCTGCAGCCATAGTATATATGGCAATTTGTTCACTCGTATTTGTCATTTCCTGTTCCAGCGAAACATAAAAACGCAGGATAGTCATAACCGACAATAATGTGAGTATTGCAAATATAAATAAAGGCAAAACAAACGCCGTTTCTAATGTCATGCTTCCGACATTATTTCTATTTGATTTGTTTATTGCTTTTCCTTTCACACTCGTCTCCTGTTTTTCATTTACACAAAGAAAAGATTTGATAGGAAATCCTCTTTTGGATCTTGTACTTGCCATGCCATCTATAACAACATAACAAGTACAGATATGCTAAAGAGATGTGCCGGAGAAATGTCTTTATAGATTTAGCCCAAATAGATAAGAGATCCAAAAAAGGACATCTTATCAAATCTTTCCTTTTTTCTCTATTTGTTAATTTAGTAATATCCAAAATCACGCTCTACCAGAAAGGAATATCCATATGTACTGGTAAAAATCATCTGTGCACGAAATGCTGCAACACAATCATCCATACGAAAGTTTTCCTGTCCCTCTATCTGCCTTATATTCATTTCAACCGTATCCATCATTCGTAATGTTCTGCTTTCCAAAGGGGTAGTATAAAGAAGAATCCGAATATATTCTTCATAGTTCAAACCGGTACCTTCCTGATCCGTTGCTTCCGATTCAAGTATCTCTTCCGAAATACCTAATGCACTTTCCAGGCTCAGATTCCATTGTCCCGGTGTTTTTATTAACGGCACTCTTTTCCCTTCCATAAGTTGCCGAACATCATACACACTTTCCGCATAAATCCATGCTGCAATAATGGCTGCCTCAAATATAATCTCCAATTCCGGTAAGGTAACAACACAGGCAAGTGTTGATGCTGCTGTTTTTGCCTGCATCATCAGTTCTTCATTTGTGAAGAAATAAGCACTATTGGCTCCTCCACGAATTAAAAGCAGGCGATTAACGACTGAAATCAAATTATCCGTATCATTATTTTTCCCGGCAATGATGTATTCCACTTCATAATCCAGTAAACTTCCATCCTGCGGATTCCGATAATTACCGCATTTTTCCATAATATATTCATTGAATAGCAATTGTTCTTCGAATGCGTTTGGTGATGTCCAATTTTCCCACATACCATCCCCATTTACCAGGCTACGGCCGGATACATACAGGGATGGCGTAATGGTTTTTCCGGAAACCGTTTCCTGACAAACTAAGTTTAATATTCCCTGGCTCCGAACCTGGTTTACTCCCTCCGTAGGATTTTCAATCGTCACCTCTTCCCATTCCTCTCCCTCCTCCGGCTCCGGTATTTCAATGTCAGCTATCTCCTGTTGGGATTGTTCGTTTTCAGCAACAATATCATAATCGAAAATACCATAGGATTCGGCCTGATTTATAAGATCACTCATATCTTCCACATAACTTAAACCATATTTTTCCTTCATATAAGACACCACCATATAGCGAAATACCGCTCCCTGCTCATCCGTTGCCCGAGACGCCATTAAAATATCCACAATTGGCGTTTCAAAACCAAAGAAATCTCTGTTTTCCCGAATAACCAGCTCTTTTCCGGGATTGAGATTGTAATCCATATAATCCAGCAAATGTTCCTTCGTATATGTCAGAGAACCGGTTGCATTTTCATAAGAAGTATCCACAAACAAAAGATCATACCGGTCCATTAATCCCCGATGATATTCCGCAAGAACGGAATCGCATCCCATTTCCGTAACACAGGCCAACTGAAGTTTCATGGCGCTGGCCCTGACTCCCTCTATCATTGTAAATATAAGCGGAATCAGAACAGCCAGCATTAATACCAGATAAATGGTCATCTGTCCATGAACCATATTTTTTTTGCATAAATGTCCTTTTTTCATAAGACTTTACCCATTTTTCTCCAATAAGTTTGGTTAAATCCGACTGGTATCATCTGTAATTCGATCAAATAAATCATTGACAATAGATGTAATCTGTCGTTTGAAAATAAGTACCAAACCAACCAAAACAACAATAATTAAAATAACCTCAACGGTTCCCATTCCATCCTCTTCCTCAAAAAATTTTTTTAATGAATTCATTCTTTCTTCTCCTCTCTTTGCTTCCTGTTTTTAGACTATTTACATTCCCATAAACGCAGGCACCATGATCATTACCATAACAATTAAGAGCATCATAAACATTGGTACAAGCAGTTTTGTCCCGGCCTGCTCTCCTAATTTCTGTGCTTCATTTTTTCGATCCTCCAATGCCTCAAAGGCTTCCTGATTCAGAGTATCAATAAAACCTCTTCCTCCTTTTTTTAAGTATTGTTCCAGTAATGCTCCAAATTTTACATATTTTTGAATTCGGCAGCGTTTTGTAAAATGCCGATATGCGGTCATTTCTTCTACCCCGCTTTCCATTTCGTATGTGGTGTATAACATTTCCTCATATGCATAACGATATTTCGCCCCTTTCTTCCTTGTTTCTCTATATTCATAAGCAATTCTTTGAAATGCACCTCGTACACTCATTCCCGCTCCCACAAAAAGCGTTATTTTGCTTACGATTTCCGAATAATCCTGTAACATCTCTTCCTGTCTTTTCTCCAGTTTTGATGACAACTCCCGATCCTTTCCCATAAATATTCCTACCGCCGCCACCAGGATTAGAATGAAAAAAATAAGCGTATTATTCGTTTTCTTTTCCGTCCAATAAATTTCCATTCCATCCATTTCCATCGGAAGTTTCCAATATTCCTCTGTTTCTGTTTCCTTATCGCTAATTTTTAATACATCTGTCAATCTTTGTATAAGCAGTTCCTCTTCGCTGTAAACCTTAGGAAATACCATAACCGGAAATGAATACTCCAACTCTCTATCCTCATAGGAAATAGCAGCACTCATCAGGACAATCTGCCCATTTTCATCAATGTTTTCACCTAATTGTCCCTCCCTGTCGATAACATTCCAGTCATCACAATTCCACTCCACTTCAAAGGGATAACCATCGATTTCCGTACAAAGATTTACATTTGTATTAATGCAGTCTGTGGACTGGTTTTCACCGCAGAATTCCTCTTCCAACTTGGGATAAAATTCAAGAAGTGCTGCTTCCAGTTCCTCCTCTGTATACTTTCTTTGATGAATCTCCAAAGGAATATTTTCCAAGGTCTGATCATTCAACCGGACATCCAGATTCATTTCATAACTTTTTCCATCAACTTCTTTTCGTGCCAGTAAATTGCCATTTTTCAAAATTGTTTCCGATTCCGAAGAATATCCTGCCAGCAAAACAATACCAAGACCAAATGTTAGCAACATCAATGTAATTGCCATCTTATGCACAAAATAATTTCTTTCTTCCGTTTCGATGTTTTGTGATGGTTGCAATATATGTAATTTTTCTTTCTGATTGTCGTAATACTTTCTGATTCTCTTTCTTGTCTTTTGAAAAATCCATGCTGCAGCTTTATAAAATGGTGCCGTTAACTTTGATGTTTTCCATTCTTTTTCCAAAGACATTTTTTTCGAAAGAAAAAGTAAGATAATACAACCTGAAAAAAAGATTCCTGCCAGTACCATTTTCATCCTTTCCCCGCTTTCAAAATTCCTGCTTATTCATCCCGGTTCTTAAGTTTTCATTCATTTGTTTTCATAATTTTGTTTTCATTCATTCGTTTCCATTCATTATGTTTTTCGAATTATTAATTCATTTCAATTTGTATGATTTTTTGTGCCAAAAAATATGCCACAAGATAAATAGCAAATAAAACGGTCATTATAAGAATTCCTGCCGGATTGTGATAGAGACAATCGAAAAAACCGGGAGAGGTTGCATTTATGTAAAAAAGAATCCCAAACGGAACAACATTCATAATGTTTTGCTCCATCTTTTTTGCACTAATCATGGTTTCGATTTTTTTCTTGACCTCCATTTTCATACGAATCACTTCTATAGAAGAACGAATAATAGCCGGCATATTACCACCGCTTCTCTTTGCAACATAAAATACTTCTGAAAAATCCTTAATATCGGCAATATGACTCCGATTGGCAAAATCCATTAATACATCTTCCAAGTTTTTGTTGTTATGAAGAGACTGTCTGATATAAATGAGTTCCTTTGCCATCATGGATTTTTCTCCAAACATCATTCGGATATCTTCATAAGATTGCAGAAATGCATTTTCAATGGAATAACCTGCCTGTAGGCTGCCAATTAATGCGTTTAGCATTTCTCCAAATTGAAGACTTAACTGCTCTTTTCTTTTCCGGACATATTCTTTCTTTTTCCTTTTAAGAAAAAACGGTAATGCACATAAAAGTATCAAAAATGCGAAAAAAGAACGATAAAACATATAAGCGAAAAAGCCGGATAAACCAAACCACTGTATAACGGATATTACTGTTTCTTTTCCTGAAATTTTCTCTTTTTCATAGTCCGGCATATTCCCTCCTAATCAATCCGGCATTTTCCAATTTTTCTGTGTGCCGAAGTTCTCCCACCTGCTTTAGTTCGCCTATAATCTTCTGATCCTTTGTCTCCCCTTTTTCCTGAAATTCATAAAGAGTTGATGTATTTATTTCTCCATCCTGATAATCAATGATTTCCACGATTTGCAACACCTTTCTGCTTTTATCACGTAATCTTCCCAAATGAACAATGATATCTATTCCACTCGCCAACTGACTTCTTATTGCCGGTAAAGGAAGTTCCACTCCCCCCATTAGTATCATGGTTTCCAATCGTGAGAGCATATCTTTTGCACTGTTTGCATGTCCGGTGGAAAGAGAACCGTCATGCCCCGTGTTCATTGCCTGAATCATGTCTATTGCTTCCGCACCTCGAACTTCACCTACCACCAGACGATCCGGACGCATTCGGAGACTTGACCTGATTAAATCCCGGATGGAGATTTCTGCACAACCTTCCACATTGGCATTCCTGGTTTCCAGGCGCACCAGATTTGGTACGCCCAGAATCTGTAATTCTGCACTATCTTCTATGGTGATGATTCTTTCATCCTTTGGAATAAAATCGGACAATGCATTTAAGAAAGTAGTTTTTCCCGAACCTGTGCCTCCGCTAATAAATATGTTATAACCGGCAATTACCAGATTTTGCAGAAAGGTTACAGCTTCCCGGGTAATAGCTCCAAACCTTATTAAATCCTGCATCTGAATTGGTTTCTCCGGAAATCTTCGAATCGTAACGATAGGACCGTTCAATGCCACCGGCGGTAAAACCACATTCACCCGGGAACCATTTTGTAGTCTGGCATCTACAATCGGAGAGGCTTCATTTACCGTCCGATTGCATTTGGATACAATTTGTTGAATCACATCCTCCAGTTTTTCTTTTGATTCAAACTTTTTCTCCCATTCAAATAAATGACCGTTTTTTTCCAGAAATATATGATCTTTTCCATTAATCATAATCTCCGTCACCTTGGGATCTTCCGTTAATTCCTCAAGAATATCCAACTTTCGCAGACTGTTAAATATTTCTTTTGCAAGCTCCACTTTTTCTAAATAATTCATATAATGTTCCCTGCTATAAGAAAATATTTTCTTATCAACAATCTCTTCCATTTCTTCATCCGATAATTCTCTGGAGAGATCCATCTCTTCTAATATTTGCTTTTTCAGTTCCTGCTTTATTTCTTCCAGATTATTTATCATTCCTGAAACTTTTCCTCATTTTCGATCATATTTTTTACATATCCGGCCAATTCCGAGTAAGGCAGTTGCTCCAATTCATAAGGAATTTTTTTAAAAATCGGAAATTCGCATTTTTTCGTTTTTGAAATAACATCGGAATAATCCATTTGCATTAACAGATTTTCATATTGCATCATTTTGGAAACTGCAAATCCATCCGGCTTTATAATGGTGTAAATCATGGTACATTCCCTCAAAACATTTAATAAACCCTGTACCATCTCTGATAAATCCAGAATTACATAATCATAATTTCCCGATGCCTTTAGTTCCTGCAACAAAATAATCCAGTTATCTTCCGATATGGAAAATAAATCCAAAAAGGAATTCGCCGGAGCAATATAGTCCACTCCATTAAGATTAGAAACCATACTTTCCATCTGAAAAATAATCCGGTTGCTCTTTCCATGCATGGAATAGACCAGATCCGTAATGTCCTTATCCTCTGATTTGCCCAATATATTTCGAAATCCCGAAAAGGGTTCAAAATTGAGATACAGCACCTTTTTTTCTTTTGCCAGCAATTGTCCCAAAAGCAGGGAAAAGGAAGTTTGTAAACACCTTCCAATTGG
The DNA here is from genome assembly GCA_051879435.1 of Lachnospiraceae bacterium. GTDB lineage: Bacteria > Bacillota > Clostridia > Lachnospirales > Lachnospiraceae > NK4A136. The sequence goes on along the minus strand of JBJEMA010000026.1, from coordinate 20,532 downwards.
AGAATAAACGCCTATTATTTTTGTCTTATGTCTTCCTGTTCCTTTTGATTGCAGTTCTCCTCTTTTTGTTCCGTAAATCTGTAATATTTCTTTCCTTATTTGATCCACAGATTGATAACGATAAATTCCCGGTACGCCGTTTTCCAATCTTTCCTGACCATTCTCCAAAAGAATCAACAATTCTTTTCTTTTTGTCATTTCCGTTCTTTCTTTTTCATTTTTCTGAATAATTTCATATTCTTCGCCGGACAGAAAGATAATGTTTTCTTCTAATGATTCCTGAAGAAATATTTTTTTATAGTCTGTAAAAACTCTTACTTCAAAAGGAAATGTGCCTCTCATTTGCAAAACATCCTGCAATTTTTTTCCATACTTTTCATTTTGGTCGCAAAAAAATAAAGTAAATAATTTTTTTCCTGATTGCATCATTTACAGATAGCCTCCTGCCCAAAGGAGAACCGCCATGAGTATTGCCGGAGAAAAACAAAAACGATTACCCTTTGTTTTATTCGTATTATTAAATTTGTTAGTTTCGTTTGTTTTGTTAGTTTCTTTTGTTTCGTTAGTTTCGTTTGTTTCGTTTGTTTCGTTTGTTTTGTTAGTTTTGTTAGTTTTGTTTGTTTTGTTTGTTCTGTTTGTTCTGTTTGTTTTAATAATTGTGTAAATTTGGTTGACTAAACCAAGAATCGCACCAAAAAACAATGCGACAATAAGAATTTTGCAAGTGTTAAAAAATCCAAGATATGCAGCAATTACGCAAAATAATTTGTTGTCTCCGGCTCCCAGACCTTTGATAAGATATACCGGAAATAAAATAATAAATATCAGCAAAACTGAAACCGCATGATAACACAGTCCTTTCGGCCCTGCCCTCAAAAACTGATATACCATACCGGTTATCAGTCCTGCTGCCATCAAAGCATTACAGATTTTCTTTGTAAATACATCCATTACGGTTGCACATACAACTATACTGTAAAATCCTTCCATTGTACATCTGCCTTCCTTATCCATTCATACTTCCATTCAATCACATATCTTTTTCCCATTTCTATTAAGTTCTTTCACATTCTGTTAAATTCTTTTAAAACTCTTTTTCAATTCTTATCCATCTGCTTTTCTAATAGGAGTTACTTTTCAGTCAAATAAAACACAAATCCCAAAAATAAAAACACACCAACTCAAAAAATTAATAAAAATCTGGAAATATATTATCTGGATCTTATCCTTCTTTTTTTATAATTCGGATAACAGATAACATCGGAAAGAACTTCCGCTTTGATTTATGAGTAATATAGCACAAAAAAATTGTCATGTAAAGACTTTTTTTGTATATTTTTTATATTTTTTCTTTTTATTCTTTTTTCTTTTCTGTCAAACAGGATATGATTAGAACTTAAAAGCATATAAAATACACTTAACCGGATGAAGCACAATGATACGAGTCATAGGGAAAAAGAGCATATTTTACAGGTATTTTATTATGCCACAATCTGATAATAATATAAAAAGAAAAGAATCAGCACCATAAGAAGATAAAGAAGAAAGCCCACATTGAGAAATGCTGCTTTTCCCCGGGTTCCTTTCGGAAGTTCCTTCTCCTGCGGACAAAGGTAAAACCGTTTTTGTACCAGGAAAACAATGAGAATAATCAATCCTGCAAGTGCCAGTAACCCAAGGAAGAAAAACCATATCAAAAAGACCAGCATCGCCGGAAAAATTTCCATAAGAAGATCCATGGCCTCTGGAGATTGTTGTGCCACCAGCGCTTCATACTTTTGTACTTTCTCAAGTTCGATTCGTTCCACAATCCCTGTTGTAATGACCGAACTGGAGAGATTTACAATCATATGATAAAAGATAGGATACCGGATTTTTCCGGTACGAATATAGACATAGGCAAAGAATATACCCAATGCCGTTGCATAGAAAAATTGCGAAAAATTGCCATGAAACATGCCAAACATAATTCCGGAAAGCAGCATGGCTGCCAACTCTCCGTATTTTAATACATGATCAATAATCCATTTCCGGAAAATAAGTTCTTCAAAAATCGGCGCTAAAATTCCAACCGTCAGAATCATATAAAAACGGTTGGAATTCAATACCAGATCATTTAATACATTTGTTTCCTGCACGCTTTTCCCGAAAGGCAGTAAAATTGCGGAAGAAACCACATTTCCCATAATGGATCCCACAAGGCAAAGCAATGTAATAAGAGGAATTCCTGCCAAAAAATTGCCCATACCGAATTTTTCTTTTTGAGGCGACATTTTCTGTGTTTTACAAAACAAAAGCAACAACAGCGGAAATCCGATTATGTATATGGTAAATGCGGTCATTCCCCACACATACCAGTCTTCTTTGCCGTATTTATCCTCTAAAAAAAGAACACATATAAATTGTAAAGCCGTTACTAATATTCCAAATACAAAATATTTTATGCACAGTAATGTGTAACTCTTTTTTGCTTCCCCTAAATTATCATTCATTCTATTTTCCATTCTCTTTTCCGGATTCAAAACCTCAAAACCTAGCACCGGATTTTCCGGGTACATCAATTTAAGAAAACATACTTTCCATTTCCTGCATGGAAATAGCGCCTACGCTTTTGGTCTTTACTTCTCCATTGGCAAATGCAATCAAGGTTGGAACACTGCGAATTTTGTATTCTTTTGCCAGATCCATATTCCGGTCAATGTCGCATTTGCAGACTTTAATTTTTCCTTCCTGCTGCTGGGCAAACTGAGCAAGAATAGGTGCCATCATCTGGCAAGGGCCACACCAGGTAGCAAAGAAATCCACCAACACCGGCAATTCAGATTTTAATACTTCTTCTTCAAAATTCTGTTCTGTTACAATTATTTCCATAAATAAACCAGCCTTTCCTTTTCATGAAATATGTTTTATTCCGTTGCCATCCATTCAAAACGCGGGTCAACTCATTCTCTTTCTATACTAATCCACATAGGCGTCATAGCCTTCCTCATTTGTAGAAAGAACAAGCGTCATACCACTTGGATTAATCACATTTACGGTTCCGAAGGAAATCTCCTCGCCACCCTGCAAAACACCCCGGATGGTCAGGGTCAGATTCGCTTGATTTAAAAGGGTACTCATGTCCGTCGAAACATAGGTAAATAAAGAGCCATCCTTTAATGATTCTTCCCCGAGAACCTCAATTTCATTCATCGAATCCACATGAAATGTGAGATACAGAGAGGTAATATTTTTTCCGGACATATTGGCAATATAAATGGTATTATTCACATCTGTTACATTATCTAATGAAAATGTAGCCGCAGTGTTAGTGGAAACCTCTTCCGGCTGCGTTGTCATAACCGGCACATCGGAATCGGTAGGATTATTTACCACTTCTGCCTCTGCACCTCCCGCTTCTGCCGGGAAACCATCTTCTGTATTATTTGCATTATTGTCGGATACGCCATTCCAATTGTCATCGGATGCATGATTCAAACTGCCTTCGATGCCATCACCCAGGCTGCCATTTGTAACATCACGAAAACTGCCACTGGCAGCATCATTGCTGTTAAGATTGGCAAATGGATCGTCGGAAGTGTTGGCACTGGAAGTAACCGGACCCACCGCATTGTTGCCACAGCCCACTCCCATTATTGCAAGAAGAAGGAGAAGGGAAATGTGACACAACAATTGTTTTGCTCTCTTTCCCTTCTGTTCCTTATGCGGTTTCACATTAAACTTCATTTTTTTCATCATACGGTTCGATTCTTTCCTATGACTTAATTAACGGTTATCGACGGCGCACTCATAGACTTGTGGTTCAAATCTGTTACCTTTGCTTAATTAACGGTTATCGACGGCGTTCCCAAAGAACCCTGGGTAGAAACAATAAATCCGACTTCTACAGATTGTCCTGCTGCAATTTCACTATTGAAATCCATTGGGGTTACTACAAGGTTGCTGCCGTTAACGGAAAAATTGCCACTCCAGGACTGGTCCAAAGACACATTGGAACCCATATTAATGGTGATTTTCCAATCTTTCACGGCACTGCTGCCGGTATTTTTAATCGTAACGGTAAATTGATAACAATTGGAATTACCGGAACTCCAATTTCCACTGGAAACAATGGTCGCCTGAGTATTGGCTGCCGTTGCAGTTACGGCTGTGGAACCGCCGGAATTACCGCCGGAATTGCTGCCGGAATTATTGCCGGAATTGTTTCCGGAATTGCCGGAACTGCTTGTATCCCCGCTTGCAGTAGAACCGGGTTCAACCCCATTGTTCAAAATTCCCACATACCATCTTCCCGATTCTGATAAATCATTCATGGTCCAGCCGGAGGTACGATTGCAACCGGAAGAAATCAGAGAACTGCTTTCTGCTTTATTGGAAAGGTTCCAAATGCAATAACTGATGTTATTGGCATCCATAGCTGCAATCCAGGCATTTCCTTCTGAAATGTTATTGGCACCGTTTCCACTGGCATCGCAAATTCCAAATTCCGTACAGAAAATCGGAATTCCACTGTTCAGAGCCGAAATCATTTTCTGGCGAAGGGAATCTCTATGGGTATCTGCATAGAAATGCAGTGTATACATGATGTTACTGTATCCGGTAATCGGATTTGCAGCAGCCTGATCCACATCCTGCGACCAGGTAGGCGTTCCCACAATAATAATCGCATCCGGGTTATTGGCTTTAATAACCGGAATTACTTCTTCCGCGTAACTCTTTACGGAAGCCCAGTTTACGCCACCATTCGGCTCATTACAGATTTCATAAATGACATTGTCATAATCTGCATATTTTTCCGACATTTCCCTGAAAAATGCAATTGCCTGGGATTTATATACATTCGGATCCTGATCTCCCAGCACATGCCAGTCGATGATAACATACATACCAAGTTCTGTAGCATAAGAAACGCCGTTGTTTACGGTTTGTTTTAATTGTGACTGATTGCCACCGGTACAATAACCGTTATATTCTGCAGAATACATGGCAAGACGAATACAATTTGCGCCCCACTCATCACGAATGGTACGAAAAGCTTCTTTGTTCACATATTCCGGAAACCAGGAAAGACCATGGGTGGACACGCCACGAATCTGGAATGGATTGCCGTTTTTATCCACAAGGTTAGTTCCCTGAACAGAAAGTTCTCCATGATTTCCAACCGGTGTACCACTCTCTATCCGTGGTGAAGTCGCAGCAGTTGTTGTTTCGGACTCCTGTGTTTCTTCTTCCTGTGTTTCCCCGGTGGCCGGATTGGAGCTTTCCTGCTCATCCGGTATGTATTCCTGCGTTTCCGTAACTTCATTGCCGGATTCTGAAACATCGGTAATCATTACGGTAGTCTCACTGGTATCGGTTCCCGTAGCGGAATCGTCAGAAACTTCGTTTGACTCCTCCGTAGCAACTTCATTTTCCGATGTAATTACTGCATCAGAGGACACCTCATCCTCCACCAGATTTAATTGTCCGCAAGCAGTGGTACTAAATACAAAAACCAAACTCATTAAAATAATAAGTATGCGTTTTGTTATATGTTTTTTCATGAAAATTTTTCCTTTCCCCCAATGATTTCAAAGATTTTATCTTACTTTCTTTTGTATTATTTTGTTATATTATTTTGTTATATTATTTTGTTATATTATTTTGTTGTATCATTTTGTTGTATTGTTTTGCTGTATTGTTTTGTTGTAATTTCTTTGCGCTTCTGCTTTTATTTCTTCTTGGTTTTCTTTTTCGTCGGCAGTATAATCTGCTCCTCCACCAGCCGGAGTTTCTCCTGATTTCCTTCCGCGCGCAAAAGACCTTTTTCTATTGCATCATGAAGAGTTAATTTGCCTGCGGCAATATCGCAAAATACCGGACCGGTTGTGGTAATCAGAATATCTCTGTCATGATAATCATAAGGTTCTACACAAACACTTCGTTCCGCAACTTCAATATAAAATGCGCCTTTTCCTTCTCCATCGATATTTACCTGAATGGCAATATGTTCGAAAATGGTTCTGGCATCCGCATTTTCATATCCGGCTCTGGCTTTATCAACTATTTCTTCGTAGGTCATAACTACTCCCCCTCTCTTTTGTCATTCACCTTTTTACTCTTTTATTTTACCACGATACGGACAATTTGGCACATTTTCCCGTATCTTTCCGTCTCTAATTCAAATTTCCTTCGCTGCCTTTAGAGCCAGCTTAGTAATCAGCGGACCGATTAATTCATAAACTACGATACCGCATAACACAACCGTATGAATGGTGTTGGCATATTTCGGAATGGCGTTCATGGCTACCGTAACCAGACCGATGGCAACACCTTCCTGAGGTACCAAAGTAAATCCCAAATATTTTTGCACTACAGGCTCAGCATGAGACAGACGGGCACCTACATAAGCACCAAGCACCTTGCCCACCACACGGACCACAATATAAAGAATTCCCATCACACCCACCTTCGGGATAATGGTAATATCCAGAGATGCGCCGGAAATTACAAAGAACAACATGTAAATAGGCGGCGTGGTGCGGTCCAACGGCTCAAAAATTTTTTCCGTATATCCGGAAAAATTAGTAAATATGGCACTCATCATCATGCAGGCAAGCAATGAGGAAAATCCAAACATATTGGAACCGCCTACGCAAAAGCAGACCAGGGCAATGGTAAGGGCAAGACGATTTCCACGGCCTGTGTACCATTTAACCAGAAGCACCTGGAGAAATCCCAGAATTGCACCAAACAGGATACCGCCGAAAATTTCCTTAAGAGGGTCCAGCAATGCGATTATGGAAAAATCCCCGGTACCGATAACCTTTGCCATAGAAATGGAAATGCCAAATGCAATTAATGCGACTGCGTCATCAATGGCAACCACCGGGAGAAGGGTGTTGGTCACAGGACCGCTGGCTTTGTACTGCTTCACAATCATCAAAGTGGAAGCAGCCGCCGTTGCCGAAGCAATGGAACCAATGGCAAGCGCCAATGTGATATCGCAGCCGTACAGAATAAAAGTAATATCCACAAGCAGCGTTGCGGTCAGGGCCTCAAAGATTGCTATAACAATGGGGGATTTACCGATTTTTTTCAAGTATTTTATACTGAATTCTTCCCCTATGGAAAATGCGATGAAGCCTAGCGCAACATCAGAAATTAAGTTACGAAACTGATCCACCACATCAGCGGAAATTAAACCGGTTCCGTAAGGACCCACAATTATTCCCACCACAAGGTATCCGGTAACATTAGGCAGATGCAACATCTTTACAACTTTTCCTGCAAGAAGTGCAACGGCAATCATAAAGGAAAGATAAGTAAGTGTATTAGGTTCCATTTTGATATCCTTATCATTTGATTTTTAGATAATATGTACAAATATATAATAAATTTTTTAGATAATATTTCAAGGGATTTTCCTATGTTCCCTAATTTTCATCACTTTATTTCATTTCCATTCTTTTTTTCCATTTTTTTTAGAAGATTTTACTTTCTTTTTGAATAAAACCTGACCAAATCATATTGTAGGTAATTACCATTTGCCCTGTCGAAATGCCTCAATCATGGTTGCCGTCAGACTCATTTGATTCGACTCATAGGTAATGTCACTTCGTTTAACAAATCCGGCACATTCCAATTCCTCTTCGTCTAAAGTAATTTGTTCCTCACCATCCAAATCCGCAAAATAGCCAAGAAGAAGGTTAGAATCAAAACCCCAGGGCTGGGAACCGAAATAAGTAATATTCTTTACTTTTAATCCCACTTCCTCCATAACCTCCCGGGATACGGTTTCCTCCGGCGTTTCCCCTATTTCACAAAAACCTGCCAGCAGGGCTCTTCCCTTATATTCCCTTCCCGCGTATTTTGACAACAGCAGACTGTCCCCTTTTCGAAGTCCGATAATAACAGCCGGGGAAATTCGGGGAAACAGCATGTTATTGCAGACCGGACACTTCTTCATCCGGATTTTATCATCATGCAGAGTCCTTGCACCGCAGCGTCCGCAAAAGGCTGCGTCCCGATACCAGGAAAACAAATGATAAGCCGTCATACCGGTAAAACACAAAAAACCCGGATTATTTTTTCGGAAAATGCGAACCGGTTCCATATGAAAATAATTATCCGATTTTCCGTTTTTATTTTCCTTCGCATATAAAATTCTTTCCGAAATACCGTATTGTCCGATAATATCACTTTTTCCCGTCTCCTGATACTCTTCTTTTTCCTTTTTTTCAAAAATCAGGAAAAACCGCATTTCATCTATGGAAAACAAATATATTTCTTCCGGTACTATTTCCCCATAATATTTCCGGATTTCTTTTATTTTTGGTAAATCGATTTCGTCTCCATTTTTCACCAGTACCTTGTCATTTTTCCGTCCGGTTCCAGAAAAATACAATGCATAATCCTCTTCACGTGGTTTTGTATTTTTGTATTGATTATCAAATTTGTAATTTCCAATTTCCTGAATCATGCTTTACTCCTGAAATATTTCCATGTTTAATTTCGTTTTTTTGTTTTTTGTTTTTATTTCGATATTTTTTATATTTTTTATATTTCTTTGTATATTACTCAACTTTCCCACCTGTAACCCCACCTGTAAATCAGGTTTAAATGCTTGATTTTACAAGTAAAATAATTGAATAAAATGGTGCATTGACAATATAAAAGCACCTTTTCTTTGGTATAATAAAGATACCACACAATATCATGAACTTCATTCATGATCGCATTTCGCCGCTCGCCAATCATGCTCTTTAATTCGCAATCCTGCGCTTTCGCGCTTTTGCCTGCTTCGCAGGCAGATTGCTCATTAATATGCCCAGAAAAACAAATGTCGCCCGTCGGCGCCGCTTGTTTTTCTTTGGGCATATTATATCATGTTTCCTGCGGTTTCCCGTTTCCGAAAGGATTATGAAATGTCACAACCATTCAACACAGAAAAAAAGAATCGTATTAACGGTAATTCATTTACTTCATCTTTTATTGACGATTCCCATACGGACTTTACCTTGTTTGAAACATCCTGCTCCGACATCATCGGAAGAGGGCAGGGACTTCATGGAATCGGAACCCTTGGAGAAAAGACGGTTCATGCCGTTTTAAAAAATTATTACGGACCGCAAAGCAAGTGGCAGGAAATTAAAATCGGCCCCTTCGTTGCCGACATTTGCCGGGAGGGTGAAATTTACGAAATTCAAAGTAAAAGTTTTTATCTTATGAAAAAGAAACTGGAATATTTTTTGCAGGACTATGAAGTTACCATCGTATATCCCGTCGTCTGTGAAAAATACCTTCGCTATGTTAATCCGAAAACGGGAGAAATTGCACCGCCCAGAAAATCAATTAAGAAAGGCCACATTTATCAAATTGTACCGGAACTTTATTCCATTCGGGAATTTTTAAATTATCCAAATCTACATTTCATTCTTTCTTTTATTACAATGGAAGAATACAAATTATTAGATGGATTTGGAAAAGATAAAAAGAAAGGCGGTACAAAAACGGACCGCATTCCTACTGCAATTTTAGGAGAATATCATCTGTATTCCATCGCAGAACTTATCCGGTTCCTGCCGGAAAATTTGCCGGAAATTTTCACTTCAAAAGAATTATCTGCACTTGCGAAGTGTTCCCTCCGCGAAGCGCAGATATTATTAAATCTTCTTCAATATTTTCAGCAAATCAAACATGTAGGAAATAAAAACAGATATCACCAATACCAAAAAATCTGAATTCTATTTTCTGCTGTAAGATTGAATTCCATTCTTCTGACAAACGATAAATTTTTATTCTTCTGCTGAGAGACAGGATTCAATCCTTGCAATGCTTTCCCGCAAAGCGGCCAATTCCTTTTTTAAATCCTCTTTTGAAATTTCCCGTATATTATTTATTTCATTTTTAGATATCTCTGTTTTGATTACTTCTTTTTCAGAGTTCTTTTTCATTTCTTCTTTTTCAGAGACCTGTACAATTTCTTCTTTTTCAGAAACTTCTGTTCTGATTTCTTCTTTTTCGGAAAGACTTGTTTGTATTACCTTCTTATTTTCTAATTTATCGTTTTCCGCATTTTCGTTTTTCTTTGCGGAATTAATATAATCAACATCCGTATCAATACTACTAACTTCGCTGATTGCATTCACCACAATACCAACTACCACATTCATAACAATGAAAGAAGCAATGAGTACAAACGGAACAAAATAAATCCATGCCCAGCCATAAACTTCCATGACCGGTCGGGAAATACCCATTGACCAGCTTTCCAGTGTCATAACCTGGAATAAGGTATACATGCTGGCTCCGATGGAACCGAACCAGTCCGGAAATTGTTTTCCGAATAAATCCGTACCCATAATGGCAAACATGTAATAAATCAACAACAAAAGTACTGCACTCCAACAAATTCCCGGAATGGATTTTCCGATTGCCTCCACAATAATACGAAGGTGCTTTAATCCGGATATTAATTTTAGCGATCGTATTCCTTTGAAAGCCCGGAAGGAACGGAAAACCCGGAAGATACGTGCAACCCGGAAAACAGTCAGGAAAGATAAACTTGATAAAATGGAAATCATTACAATCAATAAATCAAATAAATTCCAGCCGTCAATAAAGAACCGTATTCCATAGGCCAAAAGTTTTAATATGATTTCCATGATAAATATAAACAAACAAATGGTATCCAGAATAAGAAGAATATTTCCAATCTTACTCACAATCATTGGTGATGTCTGTAATCCCATAATGATTGCATTAAAAAATATAACGCCAAGAATAATATTTTGAAAAACCATGTTTTCAACAAGTTTTTTTATACTTTTCATTTTATGTATTCTCCGGAATTGTATATTTTATTTTACCGGCAACCAGTCGTGCCCTTGCGTGAAAACCTTTCGTATTTTATTGCATAGTAATAATAGTTATTGCATTATTTGATGATTACTCTTCGGAATTATTGCCGTCCCCGGCGCCTTCTTCCTTCTTGTCATCGTTCTTGGATTCTTCCTCCTCATCGTTCTGGGATGCTCTCTCCAATAATTTATTTAAATCAGAGTAATCTTCATTTTCTGAAAATGCCACATTTTCAGAATTGTCCTGTGCCTGATTACCGGAATTGTCCTGACCGGAAACATTGTCCTGACTATCATTATTGTTCGTTTCCGCATCATTGTTCTGCTGCAGATTTTCTTCGGAATCCGATTTTTCCTCATAATCCGTTTCTTCTACAATATCTGCACGAACTTTTGCAATTCTCTTAACCTTCTGATCGCCTTTCAAATTCATGAGTTTCACGCCGGAAGTGGTTCGTCCGATTACATTGATTTCATCCATACGAATCTGAATAATAATGCCGGCTGTGGTAATCATCATAATCTGATGTTCGTCATCAACTGCCTTCACTCCGATTACATTTCCCGTCTTTTCGGTAATCTTGTAGCAACGAAGTCCTTTACCGCCACGATGCTGCAGTGAGAATTCATTGCAGTCGCTTCGTTTACCCATACCGTTTTCGCTGACGATTAACAGGGAATCACCCTGGGTATTTAACTGCATTCCCACAATCTCATCATCCGCTGCCAGATCCATACCAATCACACCCATGGAACCCCGGCCGGTATTGCGGACTTCTTTTTCCCGGAAACGAATGCACATACCCTTCTTCGTAACGAGGAAAATTTCAGAATCATTATCCGTAGTTCTTACTTCCATTAATTCATCATCTTCACGAATGGAAATTGCCTGAATACCGGTCTTTCGGATATGTACAAATTCCATAACCGATGTTTTCTTAACAATACCTTTCTTTGTTACAAAGAACAGATTCTTTCCCTGTTCAAATCCGTCAAACGGAATCATGGCAGCAACTCTTTCTCCCGGATTTAACTGAAGGAGATTTACCATTGCCGTTCCTCTGGCAGTTCTTCCCGCCTCAGGAATTTCGTAGGTCTTTAAGATATAAGCCCTTCCGAAATTGGTAAAGAACATAATATACTGCTTTGTGGTGGTCATAAGAATATCTTCCATAAAGTCATTTTCAATGGTGGTAATTCCCTTAATTCCCTGACCGCCTCTGTTCTGGGCTTTGAAATTATCCACAGACATTCTCTTGATATAACCAAAATGTGTCACACAAAGAACTGCATTTTCATTTGGAATCATATCTTCAAATGAAATGTCGGAATCGTCATATCCAATCTTTGTTCTACGGTCGTCGCCGTATTTTGCGCCGATGACTAAGATTTCTTCCTTGATAACACCAAGCAATTTATTTTCATCTGCTAAAATAGCGGTTAATTCTGCAATGGTTTTGACTAATTCGGCATGCTCATTTTCCAGTTTTTCCCGTTCCAGACCGGTGAGTTGACGCAACTTCATTTCCACAATACTGTTTGCCTGAACATCCGTAAGACCGAATCTTGTCATTAATTTTTCAACTGCCTCGGGCGTTGTCTTACTACCCCGGATTATGGAAATTACTTCATCAATATGATCCAGGGCAATCAAAAGACCCTGCACAATATGATCTCTTTCCTGCGCCTTATTTAAATCATATTTTGTTCTTCTTGTTACCACATCCTCCTGGTGTTTGATATACTCTTTCAACATATCCAGAAGATTTAATACCTTCGGCTCCCCATTTACCAGGGCAAGCATAATTACACCATAAGAATCCTGTAACTGTGTATGTTTATAAAGCTGATTTAAAATCACATTGGCATTGGCATCTTTTCGAAGTTCAATGACAACGCGCATACCTTCGCGGTTCGTCTCGTCCCGGATATCTGTAATACCGTCAATTTTTTTCAGTTTCACCAACTCGGCAATCTTCTGCTGAAGAAGTGCTTTATTAACCATATAAGGTAATTCCGTAATTACAATCTGGGATTTGCCGTTGGATAAAGTTTCAATATTTGTGATACCCCTGATTTTAATCTTACCGCGGCCGGTACGATATGCTTCACTGATTCCTCTCGTTCCGAGAATCTGGGCACCTGTTGGGAAATCCGGTCCTTTTACAATTTCCATTAATTCTTCAACATCTGTGTCTCTTCCCTCATCCACGCGATTATCAATGATTTTCACCACTGCACCGATAACTTCACGAAGATTGTGCGGTGGAATATTGGTTGCCATACCAACGGCAATACCTGTAGTACCATTTACCAAAAGATTCGGATAACGGCTTGGAAGAACGCTTGGTTCTTTTTCCGTTTCATCAAAGTTAGGAACAAAATCAACAGTATCTTTATTGATATCGGCAAGAAGTTCAGCAGAAATTTTTGACAATCTTGCTTCGGTATATCGCATGGCAGCGGCACCGTCACCATCCATGGAACCAAAGTTACCATGACCGTCTACAAGCGGATATCTGGTGTTCCAATCCTGCGCCATATTTACCAAAGCACCGTAAATGGAACTGTCTCCATGCGGATGATATTTACCCATGGTATCACCGACGATACGGGCACATTTTCTGTGTGGCTTGGAATAATCATTATGCAATTCCGTCATGGAAAACAGAATTCTTCGCTGAACCGGTTTCAAACCGTCTCTTACATCCGGTAATGCTCTTGAGGCAATAACGCTCATGGCATAATCGATGTATGATTTTTCCATGGTCTTTTTTAAATCAACTTCCTGGACTTTATCAAAAATTGTATCATCCATTGTGAATGCTCCTTTAATTAAATATCAAGATTCTTAACAAATTTTGCATTTGCTTCAATAAATTCTCTTCTCGGTTCCACTTTATCTCCCATCAGTGTGGTAAAAGTAAGATCCACTTCGGATTCATTGTCATCATCCATGCAGACACGAAGAAGAATTCTTCGTTCCGGATCCATAGTGGTTTCCCAAAGCTGTTCGGCATCCATTTCACCAAGACCTTTGTATCGCTGAATCTTATTATTCTGATCCCGGCCAACCTCCTGTAAAATGCTGTCCAATTCCTCATCGGAGTAGGCGTACCAGATTTTCTTATTTTTCTCCAGTTTATAAAGCGGTGGCTGGGCAAGATAAACATAACCCTGCTTAATCAGTTCCGGCATAAAACGATACAGGAAGGTCAGCATCAGAGTAGCAATATGAGCACCGTCCACATCGGCATCGGTCATAATAATAATTTTGTGATACCGAAGTTTCGTAATATCAAAATCTTCATGAATACCAGTACCAAATGCGGTAATCATGGATTTAATCTCTTCGTTGGCATAAATACGGTCAAGTCTCGCTTTTTCCACATTTAAGATTTTTCCACGAAGTGGAAGGATGGCCTGGGTTGCCCGGCTTCTTGCAGATTTTGCACTTCCCCCCGCGGAATCTCCCTCAACGATGTAAATTTCACAGTTTTCCGGATTTTTATCGGAACAGTCTGCTAATTTACCCGGCAGGGAAGAACCCTCTAATGCAGTTTTTCTTCTGGTTAAATCTCTTGCTTTTCTCGCTGCTTCTCTTGCACGCTGGGCAAGCAGGGATTTTTCACAAATTAATTTTGCAACGGTCGGATTCTGTTCCAGAAAATAAGTCAACTGCTCGCTTACCACGCTGTCCACAGCATTACGCGCAATGGCATTTCCAAGTTTTTGTTTTGTCTGACCTTCAAACTGCGGATTCTCAATCTTTACGGAAATTATGGAAGTCAGACCTTCACGAATATCTTCACCGGAAAGGTTCGGCTCATTATCCTTAAGAATTTTATTCGCTCTGGCGTAATCGTTAAATGTTTTTGTAATGGAACGCTTAAATCCTTCCACATGGGTTCCGCCTTCCGGCGTATTGATATTATTAACAAAACCGTAACTGCTTTCGTTATAACCATCGTTGTGCTGAAGAGCTACCTCAACATAAACGCCATCCTTAGTTCCTTCAAAATAAAGAATTTCATCATAAAGCGGTGTCTTATTATTATTCAGGTATTTTACAAATTCCTTAATTCCACCTTCATAATGGAATATTTTTTTCTTTGGAACGAATTTCTTTTCCTTCTTTTCTGATGATTCATCATAATCATCAGGATTAGAAGATTCCACTTCCACCATATTTTCTTCATTGCGTCGCAAATCGGTTAATTCGATACGAATTCCTTTCGTCAAAAAGGCCATTTCCCGAAGTCTTTGTTTTAAAACATCAAATTCATAAGTCGTTTCATCAAAAATTTCAGAATCCGGCTGGAAAGTAACCTTTGTTCCTGTTTTATCCATGGAACACTCTCCGATGACCTTCAGAGGATAACATACTTTTCCTTTTTCATAACGCTGTATATATACTTTTCCTTCTTTGCAAATTTCAACTTCAAGCCAGGTGGAAAGTGCATTTACAACCGATGCACCTACGCCATGAAGACCACCGGATACTTTGTATCCTCCACCGCCGAATTTACCACCTGCATGTAAAATGGTAAATACCACTTCAACAGCCGGAAGGCCGGTTTTACTGTTAATTCCAACAGGGATACCTCGTCCGTTATCAATAACGGTAATGGAATCTCCGGGATTAATGAAAACCTGAATGGTATCGCAAAATCCCGCAAGTGCTTCATCAACGGAATTATCTACAATTTCATAAACCAAATGATGCAGTCCTCTGCTGGAAGTGCTGCCGATATACATACCCGGTCTTTTTCTTACCGCTTCCAAACCTTCCAAAATCTGAATTTGATCGGCACCATATTCATGCTCTACATTTTTACTTATTTCGTCACTCATTTTTAACCATACCTTTCCAATATCTGCAAAGTATTACACAAAAGTATATTATTAATTTTCAGGGCTCACCTGTCCGTCATTTACTTTAAAAATTTTATCAATGGAAATACGATTATTAATAAATTCATCTAAACCGGTACATGTAATAATCGTCTGTATATTTCCAATATAATTCAAAAGCTGATTTTGCCGGTCACTGTCAAGTTCGGACAAAACATCATCAAGCAGTAAAACAGGATTATCCTTTGTCATTTTTTTTACCAATTCAATTTCAGATAACTTCAAAGAAAGTGCTGCCGTTCTCTGTTGTCCCTGGGATCCGAATGTTCGAAGATCAATACCATTGGAAAGAAAACAGATATCATCTTTGTGGGGACCTGCTGTTGTCATTTTCAGTCGCACATCTTTTGAAATACTATTTTTTATGGTATTTTCCAAATTATCCGCCGTAACATTCGGAACATATCTGATAGTCATCTCTTCCTTATCGCCGGAGAGATTTTTATGTATATCAAAAATAATTTCATTTAATTCATCAACAAATTTATCTCTTCGTTCAATTATTTTTTTTCCGTAAGAAATAAGCTGCATATCATAAATACTAATCATATCGTAATAATCAGGATTCAAATACGCTTCCTTCAAAATCTTATTTCTTTGATTCACAATTTTGTTGTAATTATTCAGATTAAAAAGATAAATCGGATCTAATTGACAAAGTTCCATGTCCAAAAACCTTCTTCTCTCTGAAGGAGAATTCTTGATAATGGACAAATCTTCCGGAGAAAAAAATACCACATTCAATAGACCGAGAAGTTCCACTGTCTTTTTCAGACGCACCTTATCGACAGCAATACCTTTCGCTTTTGCCTTTCGAAGATGCATATCAATTCTTCTTTCAATCCCATCTTTTTCAAGATAGGTTTTTATATGTGCCTCTTCCGCATTAAAATTAATGATATCCCTGTCTTTACTTCCCTTATGAGATTTTGTTGTTGCTGAAATGAAAATTGCTTCAAGAATATTTGTTTTTCCCTGCGCATTGGAACCATAAAGAATGTTCACACCCCGATTAAATTCCATTTGCAATTTTTCATAATTCCTGAAATTATCCAGTTCTAAAGATTTTATTATCATAATTATTCTACAATTTTAATCATCTGTCCCCGGAAGGATACCTCATCTCCGGCAACCAGTTTCTTTCCACGCATAGTACAGGTCTGGCCATTCACCATAACCTCCCCATCTATCACTGCATACTTGGCATCTACGCCTTCCTCAACAAGTCCGGCTGCTTTTAATGCCTGTCCAAGTTTTATATATTCCCCACGAAGTTTTATCGTTTCCATCTATTGATTCTTTCTATTTCCTATAAATATTATTATAAATTTTCATGTAATTATTTTTTTGAAAATTTCTTTTAATTTTATTATTCGAATTTTTTATGTAAATATTTTATTTAATTAACTTTTATTCTTATTATTCTAAAAAATCATTTTTTCTTAACTTAAATTAACCGGTAAAATCATGTAAATATAATTTTCACCTTCATCCTTTATGTAGCATGGTGCTTTCGCATTCATGAAGAAAAGAGAAATCTCCTCATCATCAATTACCTTCAAAGCATCGGACATAAATTTCGGATTAAGTCCAATTCGAATATCACTACCCTGTTTGTTAATTTCAATCTGTTCATCCATACTTCCAAGAGGTGATTTTACTTCCAGCTGCAAAGAACCATCCGTCACAGTAATAATGATTGGCTTCTTATTGCCTTCTTTCGAAAATAACAAAGAACGATCGATGCAATCATACAATTCTTTTTTATTAATCACGAGTTTCGTTTCATAATTCGAAGATATCATTTTATTTACATTAAAATAATTACCTTCGATGAGTCTGGAAACAACAATTGTCTGTTCAAATTCAAACAAAATGTAATTCTTTTCAAGATAAAGACAAATGATGGATTCTGCATCTCCGTTGATAATCTTGCTAATTTCATTTAAGGTTTTTCCGGGAATGATTACTTCTTTTCTTTCATAGTTATCCTTCAACTGAACCTTACAAATGGAAATTCTGTGTCCATCCAGACTTGTCATTTTAAGTGTATCCCCTTCAATCAGGAAATGGATACCGGACATAATCTTGTTGTTATCGTTCATGCTGATGGAAAAGATGGTTTTACGAATCATTTCCTTTAATGTAAATTGGGAAATCACAACCTTATCTGATTTTTCAATCTTAGGTAAATTCGTAAAATCTTCTCCTGATTTACCAAGAATGTCAAATTTTAATTTTCCGCAGGAAATGATTGTATTGAAATTATTGTCTGTTTCAATGGTAATGTCTTTGTCCGGAAGTTTACGAACCACATCAAGAATCATCTTTGCTTCCAAAGCAACCGTTCCTTTTTCCAAGACGGTTCCGTTAATATATGTTTCAATTCCTATCTCTGTATCGTTGGCCGTTAATTTAATGCAGTTGTCCTGTGCCTGAAAAAGAATGCACTCTAAAATAGTCATGGTTGTATTTGTTGGAACAGCTTTTGAAACAATCTGAACACCATTAAATAAATCTGATTTGGAACAAACGATTTTCATTTGGTACCTCCGCAAAAGTAATATAGTAAGAAAGATATATATTAATCTTATTAGTGTTTGTTGATAAGTAGCAAAACTACATTTATTATACTAAAAATAAGGCAAAAATGGAAGGTATAAGTACGTGAAAAACATTTTCAAAAAAATCAAAATTTTGGATAAATAAAAGCCAAATAAGGCTAAAATTTTACTTTGCTTTTTCTCTTAATTTTTTTATTATTTTATTCACAGGAAATAAACAATGAAATAACATAAAATTAACAGAAGTTTTCCACATTTTGTTGATAAATATGTTTAAAATTCCAAATGCGATTTTAAGTTATAATTCTTAAAACCGCATTTTCGTTCATGATTAGTTCTCATTCTTTATTTTCTTCTTCAATATTTCTATGGTTTCCTTCATTTCCCTGTTTTTCCTGATTTCATTTTCAATTTTGTTAACGCCATGAAGGATTGTGGAATGATCCCGTTCCAGCAATACAGCAATCTGCTTTAATGTAATGTCTGTCATGTCCCTGCAAAGGAACATAAAAATGTGACGAGGCATTACAAATTCGGCATTTCTCTTTTTTGAGGAAATGTCATCCGGATCAATGTTGTAGTAATTGGCCACTACTTCAAGAATCAGGTTTGGTGTAATGATGGTCGGCTTGTCAGAGGAAATGGTATCTTTCAGCGCTTCCTGGGCAAGCGTCATGTCAATTTGTATGTCTGTGTCAAAATTTCTTTTTAATTTATAGGAAGCAATCACTTTATTTAAAGCACCTTCCAATTCCCGAACATTAGATTTTATATTGTTTGCGATGTAATTTATTACATCATTTGGAATTTCATAATCGTAGGTTTCTGCATATTTTTGAAGAATTGCAACCCTGGTTTCATACACAGGTGGCTGAATGTCCACGCAAAGTCCCCATTCGAAACGGGAACGGAGCCGTTCCTCTAATGTTGTCATTTCCTTTGGATGTTTGTCAGAGGATATAACAATAGCTTTTCCTGCATCCCGCAGAGAATTGAAAGTATGGAAAAATTCTTCCTGTGTTGCAACTTTTCCTATAATAAATTGGATATCATCAATGAGAAGAACATCAATATTCCGATACTTTTCCCGGAGTTTTGTCATTGCAGAGGTATTTCCGTTGGAATTACCCTGACGAATGGATTCAATTACTTCGTTAGTAAATGTTTCTGAAGTAACATATAAAACTTTCATGTTCCGATTATTTTCCAAAATATAATGGCCGATGGAATTCATCAGGTGGGTTTTTCCAAGTCCGGATCCGCCGTAAATAAAAAGAGGATTAAAATCCTTACCCGGGGATTCAGCAACTGCAAGACAGGCAGAATGCGCCATATTATTATTTGATCCAACAACGAAGGTTTCAAATTTATATTTACTATTTAAATTTGCTTCACTCATCTTTTTGCTGATTTCACCTTTATAATAGGAAGAATCTTTTTCTTTATCCTCTTCGTGAAGTGATTCATCTTCCTTTGGGATGTTATCATCAGATTCAATAAACTCAATTTCAAACATGGTTCCAAACATTTCAGAAATTGTTGCCTGAAAACAGCTTTTGTATTTTTTACTGATGTAATTAATCATCTCCGTACTGTTATTTGGAACAATAATTGAAATTGTATTGTTTAGACAACGATAATATTTTAATGGTTCAATCCAAATTTTATAAGCAATATCTTTTATTTCATATTCTGTACGAATATATTCTTTAATTTGCTGCCACTAGGATTTTAATTTAAGATCAATACTGTTTTTGTCCATGAATGATTCCTTTAATCTTCGATTTATCTTAGAAATACAGGCGTCCGCAAGACACTTGTTATACACTTTAAAACATAATAATCGAAATGAAAAATAAATTCAAATTTTGAAAAAATGGTTATAAATTATTACAAATTTTTAATATTGGTTTACATAGTATAAAAAAATAATAATATTATAAGTTGATTGTGAATAATTCTTCCACATTTTTAACATTTGAAAATGTAGATAAATATTGATGATTTTAAATTTTTCAATGATTTATCAACAACTTTTAAACAAATAGTGGATAAATTTATGTAAATTATCAAAAAGTTATCCACATTATGTGGAAATCTTATATTTTGTAGTTTATAGTCAAACAGTGATACAAGATATTGTGGATGAATTTTTTTAAGAAAATAATAATCGTTAAATTTGTTAATTTTTCTTTTAATTTTTTAGCATATTC